>VXQZ01000017.1:2951-3394 GCA_009838735.1 Chloroflexota bacterium | reverse complement strand
GGACGACGACACGGAGAAAAGAACCATGCAGGCGACCCGCGGCTCCCGTCACGCAGCCGTGGCCGGGCTCACGCACCTCGACTTCCGCGGCGGCGAGTTGCGGGTGCCGCTGGTGGACATTCCCGAGGGCGTGGCGGTGCGGGTGTGGATCCGCGCCCGTGACGTCGGCGTGGCCACGGAGCCGCCGCGGGGGCTGAGCCTGCGCAACGTGCTCAAGGGGACGCTGGTGGAGATCGGCGGGGACGACAACACACGCGCCGTTACGGAACTCCGGCTGCGCATCGGCGACGCGACGCTGACCTCCCTGGTGACGCGGCAGGCCGTACGCGAACTGGCTCTGACGCAAGGCCAGGATGTCTACGCTCTCATCAAGAGCGCCAACCTGGACCGCCGTCAACTGAGCCTGGTTGCCGCCATGGCGGGGGAGGGCGGGAAACCGAGGC
>VXQZ01000017.1:1331-2941 GCA_009838735.1 Chloroflexota bacterium | reverse complement strand
CTGTCCGACCACCTGCCCCCCCGCTCACGTCCCCCGGTTGGCCCCTTGGGGGGGGCCGGCGGGCAACCCGCGGCGGTCGGCAGAGCCGTTCCACGGGCGGGTTTGAAAACCCGCCCCCACATCCGAGGGAGGCAGCGGTCCGAGCATGGACGGGGCTGAAACCCGGCCCCACATCGACACGTATGGAACAGGCCACCGACACGCGCTCCCGCAGCACCTTTTCGTCCCTCCGCAACCGGGATTTCCGGTACCTGTGGGCCGGCACCTGCTTCCTCAGCGGCGGACACTGGCTCCAGCAGCTCACCGTGGGGTGGGCCTGCTATGAGATGACGCGCTCGTCCATCCTTCTGGGCGCCATCAACGGCCTCCGGTTCGTGCCCTTCCTCATCTTCAGCCCGCTGGCCGGGGTGGCCGCGGACCGCTCGGACCGGCGCAGGATGATGATCACCACCCAATGGTTCGTACTGGCGACGGCCTTGGGCATGGCCCTGGTGGCGCACCTGGAGTGGCTGGAAGTCTGGCACCTGTTCGCCTTCACGCTGGCGACCGGCACGGTATGGTCCTTCAGCGAGCCGGTGCGGCAGGCGCTCATCCCCGACATCGTGCCGCGGGCGGAGCTGATGAACGCCGTGGCGCTGAATTCCGCGGCCTTCAACTTCACCAAGATCATCGGCCCGAGCGTGGGCGGGGGACTCATTGCCTTCTTCGCACTGTATGGGAACTTCTCCATCCAACTGGCCGGGAACTTCTACGTCCAGAGCGCCACCTACCTCTTCGTTATGTGGATGGTCTACCGGATGAGGGTTCCGGAGCGCGTCCTGGAAGCCTCCCGCGCTTCCGTGCTCAGCAACCTGCGCGAAGGAATTCGCTACGTCTGGTCGGATCCCGTGGTGTTCGCGGTGATGGCCACCGCCATGGTCCCGCGGCTGTTCGCCATGCCGTACCAGGCTCTTCTGCCCGTCTTCCAGAAGGACGTGCTGCAGGTGGGGCCCGACGGCCTCGGCTTGATGATGGCGGCGCCGGGGCTGGGCGCCATGGTGGCGATGCTGTGTGTCGCGCATTTCGCCAACCGGGTCGACCGCCCCGGGCTCCTCATGATCGCGGGCCTGGTGTTCCAGGGGGCGTTCCTGATCCTGTTCTCGCTGATGCGCACCCTGAGGCTGTCCCTGCTGACCCTCGGGATCGTGGGCGGTTTCCAGGTCATGTTCATGTCCGTATCGAACATGGTGCTGCACATGACCGTCCCGGACCGGCTGCGCGGCCGGGTCATGAGCATCTACATGCTCGACCGCGGCATCACGCCGGCGGGCGCCATGCTGGCGGGGATCAGCGCCCACTTCATCGGCGCTCCCCATACCGTGTTGGCCATGGGCGTCCTCGTGCTCGTCCTGGCCGCCGTCGTAGTCGCGTTCATGCCGAGCCTGCGCAAGGTGCGGGCGTGAGCGGCGGAAATCCTTGACAACCTGCGGCTTCCGCTGTTTCCATGGAGAGAGCGCGAACGAGGCGTGGGGGGGGGGGGGGGGGGGAGAAAAAACAGAGACCCCGGGGGCCGAGACGGTGAGCAAGCGGGGGACTGGGGGCGGGGGGGGGGGGCGGAGGCGGGACCCCCC
>VXQZ01000017.1:0-1321 GCA_009838735.1 Chloroflexota bacterium | reverse complement strand
CCCCCCCCCCCCTCGTCCCCCACACACCCCCCCGCCCCCGCCGCTCTAGAACCAACTCAATCCTACACGCACGCCATCCCAACACCGAACGCACTCTGGAGGCGTCGTGGGCAACGGCAGACAACCGAACGGGCGTTGGGTCGACGTGGAGCGCGGCATCATCAGCCGGGAAATCTTCGTCAACGAGGACATCTACCGGTCGGAACTGGAGCAGATCTTTGCGCGCACCTGGCTCTGCGTGGGGCACGAGAGCCAGATCCCCGAGCCCGGCGACTTCTTCCTTTCCCGCATGGGCGAGGAGTCGGTGATCGTCACCCGGGACCCGCAGCGGAAGATCCACGTCCTGCTGAACACGTGCCGGCACCGGGGCATGAAGGTGTGCCGCTACGACCAGGGCAACACCTCGGTGTTCACCTGCCCCTATCACGGCTGGAGCTACTCCACGGACGGCGGCCTGGTGCAAACGCCCGGGGATCTCTTCGGCGTTCCCCAGTACAAGGCGGGCTACCGCGAACAGCTCGACAAGTCGAAGTGGGGGCTGATCCACGTGGCGCGGATGGAGGTCTACAAGGGCACCATCTGGGCCACCTGGGACGAATCCGGGCCGTCCTTCGACGACTACCTCGGCGGCATGCGCTTCTACATGGACGCGCTCCTGGATGCCCGTGACGGCAGCGAGGGCGGCTCGGAGGTGCTGGGCGGCATGGTCAAGTGGCGGATGCCGTGCAACTGGAAGTTCGCCGCCGAGAACTTCGCCTGGGACACCTATCACAGCCCCACCACCCACAAGTCGGCGGAGTTGGCCGGCATGGGGCCCGGCGGCGAAGGACAGGAGCGCCACGGCTCGGTGCACAAGAACCAGGCCAAGCGGTTCACCAGCGGGCTGATGGCGTTCCCGTCGCTGGGGCACGCCAGCATCACCGGACCGCCGGAAGTAGGTGCCGAGCCGTGGTTTCCGGAGTTCCCCAACGACCCGGCGGTGGCCGAGTATTTCAAGGAGGTTGAGGCGAAGCGGCGGGAGCGGCTCAAGGGCAAGGTCACGGTGACCCCCGGCAACGGCAACGTCTTTCCCAACACAGCTTTCCACCCCTGGTTCCCCCGCACCATGGTGGTGTGGCATCCGGTAGGCCCGAGCCAGACGGAGGCATGGCGCTGGTACCTGGTGGACAAGGACGCGCCCTGGGAGGTCAAGGACCTGCTGCGCCGCTACTACATGCGCTTCTCGGGACCGGCGGGCATGGTGGAGTCCGACGACATGGACAACTGGGTGTACGCGACGGAGGCCAGCCGTGGCACCATCGCGCGGCGCTATCCCTACCAC
>VXQZ01000035.1 GCA_009838735.1 Chloroflexota bacterium | reverse complement strand
GGTTCGGGGTGGGGCGGGCCCCCTCTGTCACTTCGTGACATGTGCCCCTTGAAGGGGGGAGAAATCTCTGGGGGAATGGAGGGGATTGCGAGAGACCGGAGTTGTGGTGGTTTGTCTAGCATTCGGTTTGTGGGGTTGGGTCTGGATGGGCCGGGATTGAGTTGGGGTGATTGTGCAGTTCTGGAACTATCTGGTGGTCCGGCTGCTGCAGGCGGTGGTGGTGGTGTTCGTGGTGGTGAGCATCGTGTTTTTCGTGGCCCGGCTGGTGGGGAATCCGGAATCGTTTCTGTTGCCGTACGAGGCGACCGACGCGGAGATCGAGACGATCCGGGATCGCCTGGGGCTGAACGACACACTGATCGTGCAGTACGGGAACTTCCTCTGGGACCTGGTGAACCTGGACTTCGGGACGTCGTACCGCGGCGCCGGCACGTCGACGATTGCGGCGATCGGTGAGCGGGCGGTGAACACGCTGAAGTTGACGGCGGCAGGGATGGTGTTCGCGGTCGGTCTGTCGATTCCGTTGGGCATCGCGGCGGCGCTGCGGCGGGGCAAGGTGACCGACTGGATCGCAAGATTCCTTGCGGTGTTCGGTCAGGCGACGCCCAGCTTCTGGCTGGGTCTGATGGTGATTTTCTTCTTCGCCGTGGAACTGAGATGGTTCCCGACCGGCGGGGCTGAGGGATTCAGGTCGCTGATCTTACCGGCGCTGTCGCTGGGGTTGTTGGAGATGGCGGCGATCATGCGCCTGACCCGTTCCGGGATGATCGACGTGATGGGGTCCGACTTCATCACCACAGCGCGGGCGAAAGGGCTGCGCGAGCGCACCGTGATCATGCGGCACGCGCTGCGGCATGCGTTGCTGCCGGTGGTGACGATTCTCGGTCTGGGGCTAGGACGGTTGATTGCGGGGGCGGTGATCATTGAGGTCGTGTTCGCCTGGCCGGGGATTGGGCGGCTGATCATCGACTCGATCGTGCAGTCCGACTATCCGATGGTGCAAACCGCGATCATCGTGCTGGCCGCCTCGATCGCGCTGGCCAACGCGCTGGTCGACGTGTCGTACCGACTGATCGATCCGCGAATCCGCGCGGGAGCGATCTGATGAGCGAGCGCACTGCGGGCATTGGCGAGTCGCTTGATCTGGAGTTCGCGAATCCGCGCGGGCCGATCCGCTGGCGGCGCTGGCTGGGGCTGTCGGTGCCGCTGGCGATTGCGCTGGTCTTCGTCCTGGCCGGGGCGCTGGCCGATGTGCTGGCGCCGCACGATCCGAGTTTCGTCAACCTGGGCGCGCGGCTGGAGCCGCCGGTCTTCGACGGCGGCACCTGGGAGCATCCACTGGGCACGGATGATGTGGGCCGCGACATCCTGAGCCGGCTGATGCACGGGGCCCGGCTGTCGCTGATCGTGGTGGGGATCGTGGTGCCGGGCTCGGCCCTGTTCGGCACACTGGTGGGGATGACATCGGGCTGGAAGGGAGGCGCCACGGGTCAGATCCTGATGCGGATCGTCGACATTCAGCTGGCGCTGCCGGGGATCCTGTTCGCGCTGCTGTTGGGCAGCATTTTCGGACCGAGCCTGCGCAATGTGATCATCATCCTGCTGGTCTGGACGTGGTCGAGCTATGCCCGGCTGGTGCGGGCGGAGGTGCTGTCGCTACGTGAGCGCGACTTCACGACGGCGTCGCGGGCGCTCGGGGCGGGCGGCTGGTGGATCATGCGCAAGCACCTGTTCCCCAACGTGGTGAACACGGTCGTGATCATCATGACGCTGGAGGTGGCGATCGTGATCCAGGTGGAGGCGGCGTTGAGCTTCCTCGGCGTGGGCGTCCCGGCGGGCACGGCCTCGTGGGGTCGGATGATTACGGAGGGCCGCGAGGTGATGATCGTGGCCTGGTGGCCGATCTGGTTGCCGGGGCTGGCGCTGCTGATCATCTCGCTGACGGGGAACCTGATGGGGGACTGGCTGCGGGATCGGTTGGATCCGAGGTTGCGGCATCTGCATTGATGGAGCTGAGTGCAGTAGTTGAGGACCCCCCTCTGCCTGCGGCATCTCCCCCCGCTCGCGCGGGGGGAGAAAGGGGAAGGAGTCGCGGACTTCCCCCCGCGGAAGCGCAGAATTCCAGGTGTGTGCCTATCCTGTGACCACTATGCCGCCTGACTTGCCGCTTCCGCTTGATGGGATACGGGTGACGGATTTTTCGTGGATTGTGGCGGGGCCTCAGGCGACTCGGATTCTGGCGGATCTTGGGGCGGATGTGGTGAAGGTGGAGAACGAGTCGTACCTGGACTCGATGCGGATTGGGCTACGGCAAGATCCGCAGAATCCGTCGCTGAACCGGTCGGGCTTTCACTCGAATCTGAGCCGGAACAAGCGCGGGATTACTGCGAACCTGTTCCATCCCAAGGGGCGCGAGGCGGTGGAGCGGCTGCTGGCTGAGTCGGACGTGGTAATCGAGAACTACAGCGCAGGCGCGTTTGCTCGGATGGGGTTCTCCTGGGAGCGGTTGCAGGAGATCAATCCGTCGCTGATCTATGTGTCGGTGTCGGGTTTTGGCCATGTCGGCCGCGACGCGTCGTACACGACGTGGGGACCCAGTGCGCAGGCGATTTCGGGGGCGACGGCGATGTCAGGGCTGGCGGACCAGCCTCCGGCGGGTTGGGGATTCTCCTATCTGGACCACTCGGCGGGGTACTACGCGGCGATTGCGGCGCTGATGGCTCTGCATCATCGCGCGCGGACGGGCGAGGCACAGCACGTGGACATGTCGCAGATAGAGTGCGGCATGGTCGTGAGCGCCGTGCCGATGCTGGACTACCAGGTCAACGGCCGCAGCTACGAACGAGTGGGCAATCGCTCGCGATATCCGGCGACTGCGCCGCACAATACGTATCCCTGCGCGGGCGATGACCGCTGGATCGCGATTGCGGTCGACGATGAGGCGCAGTGGACGGCTCTGTGCGAAGTGCTTGGGCTCGACAAGCTGCTTGAGGATTCCCGCTTCGCCGACATGCCTTCGCGCAAGACGAGCGAAGATGCGCTCGATGCATTGATCGGCGGCGTCACCTGCGAGCGGGAGCCGTTCGATCTGATGATTGAGCTGCAGGAACGCGGGGTTCCGGCCGGCGTCTGTCAGCGCACGGACGACAAGCAGGAGCGCGATCCGCAGCTGGCCGAGCGCGGGTTCTACCCGACGGCTCCACACGAGGAGCTGGGCGAGCACCGCTATGAGGGTCTGCCGATGCAGTTCTCGGGGGCTCGCTGGCGGATGGATCGGGGGGCGCCGCTGCTCGGCGAGCACAACCACGCCGTGCTGACCGAGCTGCTGGGTTACAGCGACGAAGAGTTTGCGTCGATGCTGGCGGAGCTGGCGATCTGATGACGCTCTCGAATTCCGACACCGCAACCGAACTTCCAGGTCCGCTTGAGGGTCTGCGGGTGCTCGAGATTGGCGACCTGGGTGAGGTCGCCGGGAAGTTGCTGGCCGATGCGGGCGCGGATGTGATCCGGGTCGAGCCGCCGGGGGGCGGTCGCAGCCGGCATGTGGGGCCGTTCGTTGATGACGATCCGGGGCAGCCGTCGTTGCTGCACGCCAGCCGCAACACGAGCAAGCGGGCGGTGACGCTGGACGTGACGCAGCCGGCGGGGGTTGAACTCTGGAAACGGCTGGTCGCGATGGTCGACGTGGTGATAGACGCCACGACGCCGACGTTGCTGGACGGTCTCGGCGGGGGCTGGGAGTGGGTGCAGACTCAGCCGGCGTTGGCGGATTGCGTCTGGTGCAGCATTACTCCGTTCGGTCGAACGGGTCCGCGGCGAGACTGGGCGGCGAACGATCTGGTCCAGCTCGCGCTGGGCGGGCCGATGATGAGCAATGGCTACGACGACCACGGCCTTCCGCCGATTCGCCCCGAGGGCGAGCACAGCATCGCCGTGAGCAACGAGTATGCGGTGTCGGGGATGCTGGCCGCACTGTGGATGCGGAGTGAGGGACATCCGGGACAACTGGTTGATGTGTCAATTCATGAGGCGGTCTCAGCGACGACCGAAGGCGCGTTTCCCAACTGGGAGTATTTTGGCCGGCTGGTCCAGCGGCAGACTGGTCGTCACGCGGCGGCGGATCCGACGGCTGCGTGGCAGTACCTGGCGGCGGACGGTCAGTATGTCTGTCTGATCAATGGCGGTCTGCCTCGTGGCAATTCCGCCTGGGATGGCCTGCTCGACTGGATGGATGAGCATGAAGCGACGGACGACCTCCGCGACGACCAATACCAGGGGCTGCTGTTCCGCGACCCCCGGTCCAATCCGGAGGGTCGGCGGCACGTTGCGGATACGATTGGCGACTTCGTTCAGAGCTTGCCCGCCGAAGAGGTGTATCGGCGCAGTCAGTCACTGCACTTTGCCTGGGGAATCGTGAGGCGGCCCGAGGAGAACCTGGACGATCCGCACTGGGAGGATCGCGGATTCTTCTGGGAGGGGGAGTTGCCGGGCGTCGACGGGACGGTGCGGTATCCCGGGGCTCCGTACCGGTTTACGCGGTCTCCGGTTCGGTTGCGGCGTCGGCCTCCACTGGTTGGGGAGCACAACCATGAGGTGTTTGTCGGGGAGCTGGGCTTGACGTCGGCGGAGTTGCGGGGGTTGCTTGAGTCGGGGGTTGTGTAGGCGCTGTTGGTCCTGGATACCGGGGACCCTCACGCTAACCCTCTCCCAGAGGGAGAGGGGACCAGAGGGGGGGAAGGGACCGAGTCAGCTAGGCGGGTGGGAATCCTGGCAACTCGCAGGAAAAGTCGAAGTGGATGGGGGCGTGGACAGGGTGGGTTGATCCGGCGAGGCCCCCGCTGAAGACAGCGGAGTACATGCCTCCTCCTCCGGCGACGATCAGGACGAGGTCTTCAGGGCCTCGCAGTGCGGGGAGGTAGGCGTCTTCGTCGCGGAAGGCTCGCTTGGTGGCCCAGCCCCGCATTGTTGAGTTCGGGGTGACGGCCAGCTTCACGAGGCGCTCAATGACGTCCTCGCGGGTGAGTCCGGCTGAGGCGAGGACGCCGGCGTGGACGGGGTTGAGGACGACGATCACGGGGCCATTGCCGATCTGCGTGTTGTTGGCTCCCGGAATCGCGATGGCCCCGGCGACCACGCGGAGGATGCGTTCATGGGCCTCGGGATCGTCGTCGTTGGTCTGCATCATGACGGAGTGAGGCGCGTCGACGCCGACAAGGGTGACGGCGGACTGGTCGGCGTCGTAGCCAAAGCTGGTGTGTTGCGGCGGGAAGGGGCTGCCTTCCTCGTCCTCGGCGAGGCAGCAGGTGAACTTACCGGGCTGTCCGAGTGCGGCCATGTCGCCGTGGCCGGGTCGTGCGCCGCCGATGTTCATCAGGCAGAGTCTGAGGGCGCGGCCGATGCTGGCGTTGGCGCGATGTCCGGGTCCGAGCGCGCCCCAACCGGAGGCGATCGGTCCGCAGACATCGCGGGCGGGGCCGTTGACGATGATCACCGGTCCCATGCCGTGGGTGGTCGACTGCATGTTGTCGATGTCGAACTCGGGATCGGTGACGGCTCGTACGGCGGCCAGCACGACGGGCAGGTGCTCGGGTCGACAACCGGCCATGACGGCGTTAATCGCGACCTTCTCGACGGTCGCCTGGCCGGGTCCGATCTCGCCGAGGATAATGTCGGGGTCGAGTTCGACGCCGGCGAGCATGGCCTCGACGCGCTCTTCGGTGGGGATGACGACGGGGAGGCCGTCGGTCCACTCACGCAGGTGGAAGAGTTCGAGTGCGGTCGCTTCGTCCGGCGCCTGGTGACGGGTGGCGCTCAGGTTCACGGTTTGCGTCCCTCGACGCGGCCCTCGAGGAGGGCGATGATGCCGGGCGCGGCCTCGCGGGCGACGCGGGCGAGGTTCTCGTCGCCGGTGCCGGAGCAAGGGTGTGGCAAGACGTAACGCGGTACGGCGGGCATGCCGACGGCCTGGGCGGTGAAGGCGGCCAGCTCGACGAACGCCTCGGTGACGATGGCGACGGCGGGGAGGCCGGCCTTGGCGAAGATGGCTCCGTCACGCACGGTGCCGGAGGTACAGCCGCCTCAATGGCCCCAGGCGGCGAGGACGACGTCGCATTCCTCGGTGATGACGGCGACCTGTTCGTCGGTCACCGGCGCGACGTTGGGCTTCTGGTAGTGGCGGAAGGTGGCCTGCGGCATGGCGGCGGCCAGTTCCGATTCCAGCTTGTGCATGAACTCGGTGCCGTCGGGGAAGGCGTTGGAGACCAGTCCGACGGTGATTGGGTCGCTGGTGTCGGCGAAGAGTTCGTATGGTTCGATCTCCAGGCCGCCTTCGGCGGTGGGATCGAGGAATGTGACGGGCATGGGAGACTCCTGAAAGGAGGCTAGGGGATTTCGGTTGGGCACTGTCGATGGGCGCCGAGCACCGCTGGCTGACGTTGATGCTGGCGGCAAGCGCGGGTATGACCGCGCCTGTTCAGGCATCAGTTGGCGCGGGTGCCGCCGTCGACGTTGTAGATGCCTCCGGTGATGTAGGAGGCGTCGTCGCTGGCGAGGAAGGCGACCATGGCGGCGATTTCCTCTGCCTCTCCGTAACGCTTCATGGGGGTCGAGGCGGCGAGGTTTCGGTGGACGGCCTCGGGTTCGTCGGGATTGACGCCGCGCTCCATCGCTCGCATCATCCGGGTCTCGATGGGACCGGGGCAGATGGCGTTGACGCGGATGCCGTCGTCGACGAAGGCGATGGCGGCGGACTTGGTCAGACCGACGACGGCGCTCTTGCTGGCTCCGTAGGCGGCGGCCACGGCGGTGGCCTGAAGCCCGGCGACGGAGGCGGTGTTGATGATCGCGCCGCCGCCAGCCTGCTGCATGGCTCGTCCGACGGCCTGCAAGCCGAGAAAGACGCCCTTGACGTTGACGGCGAAGACGCGGTCGAATTCGGCTTCCGGGTAATCGACCAATGGTCCGACCCAGCCCTCGATGCCGGCGTTGTTGAAGAAGACATCGATCCGGCCGAACCGATCGAGCGCGGCCTGGACGTACCCCGCAACCTCGGAGGCGACCGTGACGTCGGCGGGATGGGTCGCGATTCGACCTCCTGCGCGTTGCACTGCCGCTACCGTCTCGTCCAGATCGGAGTCCGGTAGGTCGACGGCCAGGATATTGGCGCCCTCGGAGGCGAAGCGCACCGCTGTTGCGCGTCCGATGCCACCTGCGGCTCCCGTGATCACGACGACTGTGTCTGCGAATCGGTCCGGCATCGACAGTCCTCGCTACTGGTTCGAGTTGCGGCGGAGCATAGCGATTGTCCTGGTCGTTGTCGCGCAATCGCCGTCGACGGACGTTGCAGCACCGGCCCTGAATCGACGTTGGGCGGTTGATAACGCCTGGGGAAGGCCCGTGTTACGTTTGGGGTCGGAATGAAGGGGAGGACCATCCAGGCCTGAACGCGCATGATGTCCGCCGGTCAGCATCCGGCGGAAGAGCAGGCCCAGCGGACGGGCCAGAGCGAGCACACACAGTCCGCCTAGATCGATTTCCCAATGTCCCGGTTTTTCAGATGGGCGCTCGGCGCCTCTGTTGCGTTGCTGCTCGCGGCTGCGCTCCTGGTCGGCTGTTCCGACGACGAGCAGTCGCAGCAGCAAGCGCAGCAGCAGACGGCGGAGCAACAGCAGGAGCAAGCAGCTGCAGAGCAGCAAGCACAGCCTCAACAGCAGCAAAGCGAGTCGCGGGCGGCGGCGGCTTCAGACGAGGCGCAGCAGCAACAGCAACAACAACAGCAGCAGTCCCAACCGCAGGCCGTATCCGCCGAGCCCTTGAACATCGTGGTCTCGACGCAGATTCTCGCCGATTGGGTTCGCCAGATCGGCGGGGACCGGGTCAATGTGCGAGCCCTGGTCCCGGCCGGCGCGGACGTCCACCTGCTTGAGCTGACCGTGTCGGACATCCGCGCGATTGCAGAAGCAGACCTCGTGGTGATCAACGGAGCGGGACTTGAATCAGCCTACGAGGACGTGATTCAGGAGAACGCCAAGGTCATCCTCGATCTGGCTGTGGCGATCGAGGAGGCCGGACATGAGCTCATGCCGTTCGGCGCGATGATGGAGGAGGGGGGCCACGAGGACGATCATGGCGCCGCTGAGGCCGTTGGTCGTCTGCTCGTCGCCGACGCGCTGGAAGCGCACCTATCCGTCGTCAATCTCTCGGGCGATAGCGTGAACCGCGGCCTGTTCGATATCGCCGCGCCGCGTGCCCGCGTCCTGCCCAGTCCGACCCACCGCTACGGCTTCGTGCTGGCCCGCGGGCCCGAGGACGGCGACGACCGGGTGCACATCTTCGACGGCGGCATCTTCCTCGTCGAGCACGGCGATCACTTCGACCTGGTGCAGGAGCGGGTCTCCCGCCACGCGCTGGAGATCGTCGAAGAGAACCCGATTCACTACGTCAACAGCCACGGCTGGACGGCGATCTTCGCCGACACCAGCGGTCACGTGATCCTGATCAATGAGCACGACCTGATCACGGCCGAGGGCGACTACCAACCGATTGTGCTGGAGGCTGGGCCGCATCACGGCGCGGCGCTGGTCATGACCGACGATCACGTCGTCGTGACGACCAAGGATCCGGACGACCCGGACGCCGCCCTGCCGGTGGGCGTTGAGGTTTGGACATTCGACGGCGAGGTCGTCTACGACGCCAGCAACCGCTCCTGCCCGGGCATGCACGGAGAATCGCACAACGAGCACGGCGCGGCCTTTGGCTGCATCGGCGGTGTGCTCTTCCTGCACGCGCACGACGGCGAATACGAACACGACTTCGTCGACAATCCGGCGGAGATGCGCGAGGACTCGCGGATTGGTTCGGTCTACGGTCATCACCACGTGGAGCACTTCTTCGGCAGGGCTTCCTACCGCGACGAGCAGGGCTTCGCCGACGACGGCATCTGGCTGATCGACGTAGCCCACGGCGAGATGCGCCAGGTGTTCAGCGAGCCGAGCATGGCGACGGCGTTCTCCAGCGACGGCGAGATCTTCTACGTGCTCGGCGCCGACGGCGTGTTGCACGCGCTGGACGCGCACGACGGCGATCTGATGGAGACAATGGCGCTGGTCGAACCGGGCGAAGCCGGGCGAGCGGCGATCATCGTTGTCGGCGACATGATGTACGTCGCCGATCCGAACAGCGGTCATGTCCTCGGCGTGCATCTCTCGCACATGGAGATCGAAGAGGAATGGGAGGTCGGCGGCGCGCCGTCGAGCCTGGCCTTCGTCGGTGTCCTCGACTCAGGCGGCTCGCCCCACGCAGGCCACGATGAGGACGAACACGGACACGAGGAAGGCGAAGAGCACGAAGAGGACGAGCACGAAGAGGACGAACACGGACACGAGGATGAGGAGCACGAGGATGAGGGCGACGCTCACGGGCACCACCACCATCACGGCTCCGAGGATCCGCACTACTGGTTCGACGCCGATCTGGCCTCCGTCGCCATCGAGGCAATCGCTGATGAGCTCAGCCACCTGAGCCCGGACGATGCGAACGTCTTCAGCGACCGTCTTGGTCTCTACCTCGGCGAGGTTGCAGCAGCCGACGCGGAAGCGCGGGCGCTGATCGAGGCCGTGCCCGACCACCACCGCCTGCTGGTCACCTTCCACGACGCGTTCGCGTACTTCGCTCGACGCTACGGGCTGGAGATTGCCGGCTTCCTGATCGAAGGACCGGAACAGGGCATCAGCGCCGAAGCGATTGCGGAGCTGATTGAGCTGATCGAGCATGAGGGCGTGGAAACGGTGTTCCACGAGCAGCAGTTCGATTCTTCGGCCCTCGATGCGGTCGCAGCGGAGACCGGAGCCAAACGGGGCATCATCTGGTCGCAGCCCACGGAAGAGAATCCGACCTACATCGGCATTCTGCTCGGAAACGCGCGAGCGATCGCTGAGCAGTAGCCGGGACGGCGGAGAGGTCCTCACACCTGGCCTGGGAGCGATAATCGATATGATCATCGCTCCCAGGCCGACGTCAACGGCGCAGCGGACGAGCGGCGGCAGTTCGGCCGACCTCTAGACTCGCCGTCATGCGGATGCCTACCCGACCCTGGAAGATGCTTGCGCGCGCTGTTCTTGCCGCCTGTTTGCTCCTGGTGGGATTGGGGTTGCTGGTCGGGTGCGGCGGCGATCCGAAAGTCCTGACAATCGTCTACTGGCAGGCGCCGTCGGTGGCCGGGCCGTATCAGTCGGGTGGCTACAAGGACCGCGACGCCGGCGCAATCACGCTTGAACCGTTGGCCCACTACGACCCGGACGGCGTCCTGATACCGGCGCTGGCGGAGGAGATCCCGACGCTGGAGAACGGCGGACTGTCGGCCGACTCACTCTCCATCACCTGGAAGCTGAAAGACGGCCTCAAGTGGTCGGACGGCAGCGACATGACCGCGGAGGACGTGGTGTTCACCTGGCGCTATTGCGTCGACGAAGCATCCGGCTGCACGGCGAGGGACGTGTTCGCGGGAATCAGGGCGGTCGAATCTCTGGACAGCCAGACGGTCAAGATCAGCTTCCAAGCAGCGACGCCGTATCCGTATCACGCATTTGTCAGCGCCGGTGCTCCGATCATCAGCCGCACCCAGTTCGCCGACTGCGTCGGTGAAGCTGCTCGCGACTGCCGGGAGGAACACCTTGCTCCGCTGGGAACCGGGCCGTACCGGATCGTGTCGTTTAAGCCGGAGGCCGAGGTCCGTTACGAGCGCAATCCTCACTACCGGGGGGAGAAACCGTACTTCGATGAGGTGGTGCTGACAGGCGGCGGCAACGCGGAAGATGCGGCACGCGCGCTGCTGGAGCGGGGCGAAGCCGACTACGCCTGGAACCTGCAGGTTGAGCCGTCGTTACTCGCCGATCTGGAAGCGATGGGCCACGGAACGGTGGTCACCGCCTTCGCCGACCTGGTCGAGCGGGTCGTGCTGAACCAGACCAACCCCGACCCGTCGCTGGGCGATGACCGCTCCGAGTATCTGGACGGGCGGAATCCACATCCGTTTCTGTCGTTCCAACCGGTTCGCCAGGCGATGTCGATGGCCATCGATCGGACCCGGATCGCGGCGCTGTATGGGTTTGCCGGCCGGCCGGAGTGCGACCTGGTCGCCGGACCTCCGCGCTATCGATCCGGAGCAAACGACGTGTGTCTGGCTCAGGACATTGACGGCGCGAAACAGTTGCTCGATGAGCAGGGCGTGCTCGATACCGACGGCGACGGCGTCCGCGAACATCAGGGCGTGCCGCTGCGGGTGACGTTCATGACGTCGACCAACACGATTCGCCAACTGACCCAGGGATTAATCGCGCACTGGTGGCGGGAAATCGGGATTGAGACCGAGTTGCTGGATTTCGACGCCGGCGTGTACTTCGGGGGCGATCCGATCGACGACGCCGAGCAGACCTATCGACGCTTCTTCGCCGACGTGCAGATGTACACCACGGGGAGCGGGATTGAGCCGCAGATTGCCCTCGCTGATCTGCTCTGCGGCCAGATCGCGACGCGCGAGAATCTCTGGGGAGGCGGCAACATCGCGCGCGCCTGCATGCCGGAGTACGACGCCGCCTATGAGCCGCTGCCTCAATTGCCGCTGGGCCCCAAACGGCAGGCACTGGTCAAGCAGCTGAACGACATGCTCGTGCAGAGCTACGTCCAGATTCCGCTGGTCAGCCGAGGCGTCGTCTCCGCCCATGCCGGAACGCTCAAGGGGATTCGCTTCAATGCCTGGGACAGCGAGATGTGGAACATCGCCGAGTGGCGACGCTGACGCAGTCTGTCAGTCATTAGACGACGCTGAGGTACTGTCAGTGCTTCGATTCGCGTTCTCGCCGATTCGTTAACCTGTAGCCAGGGATCGAGCGTTTGCGTGCAACCTCCCGGGGTTATTGTCCGGGATTGCACGTCGGAGGGAACCGACGGTGTCTACAGTCAATGAATTCATGGATCTGCCCGGCCGGCTGATTGTGGTCGAGGGGATTGACGGATCGGGCAAGAGCACGCAACTGGACCTGCTGCACAAATGGCTGCGCAGCGAGGGCTACGTGACGGTGTTCACGGAATGGAACTCCTCGCCGATCGTTCGTGACACCACCAAGCGGGGCAAGCGCAAGCAGCTGCTGACGCCAATGTCGTTCAGTTTGATCCACGCGGCTGATTTCGCCAGCCGCACCCACGAACAGATTCTCCCCGCGTTACAGGCGGGCGTCATCGTTCTGGCCGACCGTTACATCTACACCGCGTTCGCTCGCGATGCGGCCAGAGGGGTCAATCGGAAGTGGGTCCGAGATCTGTATTCGTTTGCGCCGCCGCCGGACCTCGCGCTGTATTTCCATGTCTCGCTGGAGGAGTCGATCCGCCGGATCGGCGCGGCGCGGGCCGAGATCAAGTTCTACGAAGCGGGCATGGACCTCGGCCTCTCCGAGGATGTGAGTGAGTCGTTCCGGCTGTTCCAGGGACGAATCCTGGAGGAATACGACACGCTGTGCGACGAGTACGACATCACGCGCGTCGATGCGCACCAGTCGCTCGTCAGTCAACAGGTGCTGGTTCGCGACCTGGTCGAGCCGCTGCTGGAGGACATGCCTCGGCGTGAAATCACGAACGTGCCAACGCACATGCAAACCGGCTACGTCTCGCTCGCGGCCGGGGGTGGCCTGTGACGAAGGTCCAGTTCTATGGCGAGCCGCCGCCCGGCATCGATCAGGAGTGGCTCCCGGGGCGGCTGATCGCGATCGAGGGAACCGATGGCGTTGGGCGTTCGACGATCATCTCGATTCTGCGGGACTATCTCGAGGCGAACGGCTGGGGCGTGGTCGACAGCGGCTTGCGTCGCTCGCCGCTGGTCGGACCGGGCATCGATCAGGCCAAGGAAGGCCACACGCTCGATCCGATCACGCTGAACCTGTTCTATGCGACCGATTTCTGGGACCGATTCGAGCGAATCATGCTGCCTGCTCTGCAGGCGGGCATGGTCGTCCTGGCTGACCGCTACATCTTTTCGCTCATGGCCCGGGCGATCGTGCGCGGCGCGGCGCGCGAGTGGCTGGAGCAGATCTACGGCTTCGCGCTGATTCCGGATCAAACGATCTATCTCGACATCGACGCCGAAGACCTGGTCCTGCGCATCCTCGAGCGCGGATTCGACTTCTGGGAGTCAGGCGGCGACTACTTGCACGACCGCAGCATCTACGACGGCTTCATGCAGCATCAGCGCGAGCAGTTGCATGAGATGTCGGCGATGGCCGACCGTTACGGCTGGGATGTGGTTGACGCGCGGGGCACGATCGAAGAGGTCTTCGAAGAGGTCCGGGTGGCCGTCATGCCAACGGTTGAGAGCATGTCGCGACCCTGATCGGTCCCGCTTGCGCACCGGTTCTGAGTGTATGCTGAGTCAGCTATCGCGCCGAGGTAGCTCAGTTGGTAGAGCACACGACTGAAAATCGTGGTGTCGGCAGTTCGACTCTGCCCCTCGGCACCAAGTTTCGCCTCCTACTTCAGAGCGGCCGCCAGATACTCGACTACGTGCCGTGGCTGGGCCTCGGTGAAGTGTCCGATCTGTTGCCGGCAGGAGACCCCGGTCACCGCGACGGGAATGTGCCTGGCCCCGCGGATCGCGGGAAACAGGCGCAGTTCCCCCATTGCTCTTGAGATCTCGTGATGCTCGGCCTCGAAGCCAAACGAACCGGCCATGCCGCAGCAACCGCTGTCAATTGCTTCGGGCTCGTAGCCTGCCCGCCGCAGGACCGACAATGTCTGAGCGACGCCGGCCAGGGCTTTCTGGTGGCAGTGGGCGTGCAAATTCAACGGTCCGTGACTGCCGGCGAAGATTGATGGTGCGTCGTCCTGGTCGAGTTCCCGGGCGAGCCACTCGTCGAACAACAGGGCATGAGCAGCGACGCGCGACGCATCCTCATTTCGCAAGAGCAACGGATACTCGTCGCGCAGGGTCAACAGGCAAGACGGCTCGGTTCCGACGATCGGAATGCCCGCTGCGGCGTATGGAAGCAGCGCCGCCACGTTACGCTCGGCGAGCGAGCGGGCATTGTCGAGCAGACCCTTCGAGATCGACGGACGTCCGCAGCAGGCTCGCTGTTCCACTCGGGTCACCCGGTAACCGAGGGCCTCGATGATGGTCGTGACGGCGATCCCGACCTCCGGGTGCACGAAGTTCGTGAACGTGTCGTCGAAGAGGACCACGTCGCCTCTCGCGGCTGACTCCTGCCGCTGGGCTGAACCGGTGCGGCGGCGAAACCACTGATCGAACGTTTGATTGGCCAACCGTGGCAACGGTCGTTGCGGATTCACGCCGAGCTGCTTCATGGCCAGTTTCGCCAGGGGGGTCGATCCCGCCAGGTTGGCTAACGTTGGCGCCAATGAACCGAATCGGAGCAGTGTGGAAATGTTGGCGAAAGCGCGATCGCGCAGGGGGACGCCGCGCTCTCGATGTCGGTGCGCGAGGACTTCGTACTTGATCTTGGCCAGGTCGACGCCCGAGGGACATTCGGCTTTGCAGGCCTTGCATTCGACGCAGAG
This sequence comes from Chloroflexota bacterium, assembly GCA_009838735.1. Classification (GTDB taxonomy): domain Bacteria; phylum Chloroflexota; class Dehalococcoidia; order Bin125; family Bin125; genus Bin125. The sequence continues at coordinate 16,763 of VXQZ01000035.1, read as the reverse complement.
GTCGAGCGCGTCGTGCAATCGCTCCCCTGAGAGCTCTTCCAGCGGCATGGCGCCGTTGAGCACCTGTCGCAGCAGGTTGGCGCGTCCGCGGGTCGAATGCTCCTCGTCCTGCGTGACCATGAATGAGGGACACATCCCGCCGTCGAACTTGCGGCAGGCGCCCTGGCCGTTGCACATCTCGGCCGCGCGAGCCAGTCCGCCTTCGGAGGTGAAATCAAGCCAGCCCTGGGGCTCGTGATTGATCGTCTCGGGACTCAGTCTGAGGTTGTCGCGGAATGGCGGCGTGTCGATGATTTTGCCCGGGTTCAACAGTCCGTCGGGGTCGAAGATCTGCTTGGTCTCGCGGAAGGCATCGACGAGGCGGGATCCGTACATCTTCTCCATGAACGCGCCGCGGACGATGCCGTCGCCATGTTCTCCGGAGAGCGAACCGCCAAACTCGACGACCAGATCGGCGATCTCCGAAGCCAATTCCTCCGTCTGGTCGAGCCCGACCGGGTCCTTGACGTTGACGACCGGTCGGATGTGCAGGCATCCGGCCGCGGCATGTCCGTAGTAGCCCGCACGCAGCCCCTTGGCCCGAACCGCAGCGTCGAATCGGGCGACAAACTCGGGCAGCCGCTCGGGCGGGACTGCGGTGTCCTCGACAAATGCCCCCGGCTTGGGATCGCCGTGCATCGACATCAGCAGGCCCAGACCGGCCTGGCGCATTTGCCACATCCTCGCCTGCGCGGCCGAGTCGGTCTCGGTGACAAAGGCGTAGCCCATGCCCTGTTCTTCAAGTTCCGACTGAATGGTTCGGAGCTGGTCGATGAGGTCGGAGTCGGTGTCGGAGAAGCACTCGATTAGCAGGATCGCGCCGGGTTCGCCGACGACGAATTCGGCGAGCGGCGCATAGCCGACGCTGGAGCGACAGCGCTCGATGATGATGTCGTCGACCAGCTCGATCGCCGCCGGCTTGTGTCGATTGGCGACCACCGTCGCCTCGGCAGCCCCGATCAGCGTCTGGAAGTGGGCGGCGAGGATGCCGCGACGCCGCGGCAGCGGGGCGAGCTGTACGGTCGCCTCGGTGACGACGGCGAGAGTGCCTTCCGAGCCGACCACCATCTGGGAGAGGTTGACGCCTTTCGGGTCCAGCAAAGTCTCGAGGTTGTAGCCAGAGACGCGACGGGGAATGTCGGGGTAGCGCTCGATAATTTCACTTCGCTCGCGGTTGGCGAGTTCTCGCAGGTCACGGTGGAGCCGACCCTCGCGCCCGCCCGCGTCGATCAGCGCCCGCAGCCGGCGCTCGTCCAGCTGATCGAAGCGGAGCTGCTCACCGTCCGAGAGGATGACGTCCATCGAGTCGACGACGTCTACGGTCTTGCCGTAGAGACCGCTGTGCGTGCCGCAAGAGTTGTTGCCGATCCCACCGCCGATGGTCGCGCGATTGGCCGTCGAGGGATCGATCGGGTAGTGCAACCCGAACTTGCGAGCCGCCTTGTTCAGTTCGGAGAGCACCAGGCCCGGTTGGACTCTTGCGAGGCGGCGATCGGGATCAAGATCGAGGACAGCGTTCATGTGACGGGTGAAGTCCAGCACGACGGCATGGTTGACGCCCTGGCCGGCCAGACTTGTTCCACCGCCGCGCGGCAGGACCGGCACACTGTGGGCTCGGGCGACGCCGACGGCAGCCTCGGTGTCGGCTGGCGTTCGCGGGAAGACAACTGCCACCGGCTCCATCTCGTAGAGCGACGCATCGGTGGCGTACAACAGCCGGGAGGGCCGGTCGATCAAGACGTCCGAAGGGTCCGAGAGCGCTCCGCGAAGGTCGTCCGCGATTGCATCGAGCGCGTTGGGGCCGTTGTTGAGCATGGCCCGCGCGCGCGTGACCGAGTTGAATCTCGACGGGTTGTGTCCCTCGATCACGGTCCTCAGCGGAGCGTTGGTCGTCATGCCGGCAGGCTAGCGGCCAGGCGGTAGGCGGCCTCGGATGGGTCGTCGGCGGAAAGGATCGCGCTGCGCACAGCGACGCCCCAGGCGCCGGCCTCGATCGCTTGCGGAGCTGTCTCTGTCGTCATCCCTCCGATGGCGTAACAGGCGACATTGCCCAGCAGGTCCCGCATGTCGCGAAGATGTTCCAGGCCGGCTCCTGCTCTGCCGGGATGAGACTCCGTCTCGAAGATTGTGCCGACAATCGCGTAGTCAACGTCATCGGCCAGCGCGATGTGTGTTTCTGACTCGTTGTGAACTGAGCGTCCCAGCAGCGCGTATTGTCCAGCTGGCGTTTCGGCGGCGGCGGGCAGATGCAGGCCGATCTCCAGGGCTTGCGCGAGCTCCGGCCGATTGTTGACGATCAAGACCGTCTGCGGCGGAGTGCGTCGCTGGACCGCTCTGATCACTGCGATGAGCTCCGCATTCGAGAGCTCCCGCTCACGGAACTGGACGACCAGCTTCCCGCCCACGCCGTTGGCGGCCCGCACGATCACATCGGGCAACGGGCGGCCATTCGTCCCTTGCTGGTCGGCGATCAGCATCAATCGGTGCAGGATCATGATTCACGCCTGAGGAAGTGCCAGGGAATGGTGCGGCGCTCGATGAGGACGACCCCGAGAAACAGCAGGTAGCTCAGCAGCGCCACGACGAAGATCGCGCCAAACACGAGATCTGTACGGAAGGACAATCGCGACTGTTCGAGGAAGATGCCGAGTCCGTCCGTCGCGCCGGCGAGCTCACCGAAAATTGCTCCAAGAACGGCATAGATAGCTGCGATCCGCAGGCCGGTGAACAGATCCGGCAAGGCAGCCGGGATTTTGACGTAGCGGTACATCTGCCAGCGCGAGGCGCCGAAGTTGCGCATCAGGTTGATCGTCGGACGCTCGGTCGCGGCCAGTCCGGCGGCGAAGCCGAGCACGATCGGGACGAAGGTGAATAGTCCGATCACGATGATCTTGGGAGTCACGCCAAAGCCGAACCAGACGATCATCAGCGGCGCGACGACGGGTATCGGGATCGTCTGTGAGGCGACGATGATCGGGTACAGCGCTCTGCGAACCGGCGCTGACAGATCGAGCAGCAGTCCGAGGATCAGGGCGCAGACGATGCTGATCGCGAAGCCTGCTGCCACCTCGGACATGGTGACCAGGGAGTGCTCCCAGATCGACCCGGCCGATTCAACGCTCTCGCGCACGATCCGGATTGGCCCCGGCAGCGTCTGCGGACGGATGTCCGAGAGCCAGACGTAGATCTGCCAGCCGACCAACACCACCATCACCAACCCCAGCGGAGCGCCGATGCTGACCACCAGCTCGCGGCGAAGCGGCCGGCCGTTCACGCGACCACCTCCGCTGCTTCGGTCTCATGCCTCAGATAGTCGATCAGCTGATGCGCGGCCTCGGTCTCCGCCGCGCGAGTGGTCCGGGGCCGAGGCAGATCGACTTCGAGCACGTTGGTGATCCTGCCCGGTCTCGGCGACATCACAAAGACTCGATCGGACAGCGCGACCGCCTCGTGCGGATCGTGCGTGACCAGGAGCGCCGAGCCGCCGATCCGGTTCCAGGTCTCGGCTAGCCACGACTGCAGCTGGCCGCGGGTGATGGCGTCGAGCGCGCCGAACGGTTCGTCCAGCAACAGGAACGGTCGACCCAGCAGATACGTGCGCAGAAAGCTGGCTCGCTGCCTCATCCCGCCCGACAACTCGTGCGGACGGCGATGCTCGAATCCGGCCAGCCCAAACTGAGGGAACAGGTCGGCGGCACGCTGCCGAGCCTCGCGCTTGTCGACGCCCTGCACCTCAAGTCCCAGCGACACGTTCTCGAGTACCGTGCGCCAGGGAAAGAGCAAGTCTTCCTGGGGCATGTAGCCGAAATGGTTGAGACGCTCTTCGGCCGACGGCGATTGGCCACCGACCTGGATGGTCCCCGCGTCGTGTTCGTCCAGACCGGCGATCAGGTTGAGCAGGGTCGTCTTGCCGCAGCCCGATGGACCGACCAACGCCGCAAACTCGCCGTCGGCGACGGTCAGCGACACATCCGTCAGGGCGTCAACAGCGCCATCGCCTGTGCCGTATCGTTTGCCGACACCTTGGATTTGCAGCATCGAGCAGCGCTACTCCCGCGCCGCCTCGATAATCTCCGTGTCGAAATGAGCTGACCAATCCGGTTCGGACGAGAGAGGATCGCCTTCGTCGTCGGTCAGCAGGCCGTTCTCGTACAGCCATCCGGGATATCCGGACCATTGCGACAGCGTCTGCGATCCCCAGCGTCCGTCCGAAGCGAGGTAGTAGTCGTCGGCCAACAAACGCGCCGAGGCGTAGACGAGCTCCGGCTCGGGGAAGGCGTCTTCGCCGGCGGTCTCGATCAACAGGCGTCCCGCCTCATCGGGATCCTCGACCGCGAACTCATAACCGCGCAACGTGGCGCGCATGAACCGGATCAGGGCGTCTTCCTTCTCGTCGAGCGTTTCGCCCGACGTGACCAGTAGCACGGCGGGACGGTCGGGCACACCGAAATCGGAGTGCCGCCAGGTGCGGTACTTGATTCCCTGCCGATCCCAGTCGAGTCCTTCCCAGGTGACGAAAATCTCGACGGCGTGAACGCGTCCGGCCAGAAGCGCGTCGTATGCGCCGGTATCGAGTACCACCAGTTCGGCGGTGCCTTCTCCGCCGTCGGCCTGGATCACCGTGCGCCATTGAGGCAGCTCATAGGGCAATCCCCAACCGGCGTAGAGCTTGCCGTCCATATCGCGGAGCCGCTCAATCGGGCCGTCTTCGAGCACGGCGATCTCGGTCGGGCTCCTCTGCAGCACGGCGGCGATGCTGACAACGTCCAGTCCCTGGGCCCGCGAGAACGGCACGACGGTGGCGAATGAGAAGGCGACATCGGCCACGCCCTCAGCGACGAGCAGGTCGCCGTTCGCGCCGCTGTAGGGCAAGACTTCAACGACGATTCCTTCGTCCTCGTACCAACCCTGGGCGAGCGCGACGTAGAGGCCCGTATGGTTCGTGTTCGGCGTCCAGTCGAGCTGGACTCGAATCAGATCAGGTTCATCCTCGCCGCAGGCGCTGACCAGGATGGTCAGTGCCAGCAACAGCGCGCCGAAAGCGGCAGCAGCCAATCGGATTGGCGTCCTCACTGGGATTCACCGTTCACCCAGGCGGAGTCGAAGAAGCTGTATTCAAGCTCCATCGCTGTGCGGAACTTGATCGCCTCATCAGCGGAGTCATCACAATGCTCATCGAGCATGCCCATGATGATGTCGACTTTTTCCAGATACCCCGCGCCGGCGTACATATTGATCCAGAAGCCGTAGCGCTCGTCATAGGGCTGATCGGCGAGCCGGGTGCCCAGCCACCCATAGAGCTTGGCGCAAGGGGCCATGGCGGCGAGATGCTCGCCGATCGTCCCCAGCGACGCGGTCGCCAGGAGGAAATCGGTGTATTCACGAGCGGCGGGCAGCGGCTGGACGTCCTCCAGCGAAACGCCAAGCTCGGGCGCGGTCTTCTCGTGCAGCGTGCCTTCGGTCATGATGCCCGCCAGCAGCGATCCGAACTGACGCCGCGTGGCAAAGTCCTGGGCGCGGACTGCGCCCCAGGCGTAGGAGCGAGCGTAGGCGTCGAGGTAGAAGTGGTCCTGCTGCGCGAACAGGCCGTAACGGGACTCGGACAATGTGCCGTCGGCGAGGCCGACGATGAAGGGGTGCTCCAGGCAGGCCTCGGCGAGATCGCGGTTGTCGTCCCAGAGCCGTTGCGAGAGGGGCGGGTTGGACACGGTCAATCTCCTTCTCCAGTGAGTTCTCGAAATGGTTTGTCTTTCATGAGGTGTCGAGCGGCGAGATCATCCCCTCAGACGGGGAAGAGGCTTCGGCGTAGAACTTGCGCGGCATTCGTCCGGCGAGGAAGGCGTCGCGCCCGGCTCGGGCGGCCGCGTTCATCGCGCGTGCCATCTGCACGGGATTGCGCGAGCGCGCTACTGCGGTGTTCATCAGGACGGCGTCGCAGCCCAGTTCGAACGCGATCGCCACGTCGGAGGCCGTCCCAACGCCGGCGTCGACGATCACGGGCACGTTGGCGCGTTCTTTGATTAGTTGGATGTTGTGCGGATTGCGAATGCCCAGGCCGGAACCGATCGGCGCGCCGAGCGGCATCACCGCAGAGCAGCCGACATCTTCCAATTTGCGCGCCGTGACCGGATCGTCGTTCGTGTATGGCAAGACCTGGAAACCGCGGCGGACCAGTTCCTGGGCGCCCTCGAGCAGGCCTTCGGTGTCGGGCAGCAGCGTTTCCTCGTCGGCGATCACTTCCAGCTTGACCAGTGAGACCCCTAGAGCCTCGCGGGCCAGTTCGGCGGTCAAGATCGCGTCGGGAGCGGTGAAGCAGCCGGCGGTGTTTGGCAGCAGTCCGTAGCCGCGCTCGGTCAACAGCGTGTACAGGTTGGTCGGATCGGAGCCGTCGGCCGAGCCGACATTCACCCGTCGCAGCGCCACCGTGACCAGCTCCGTGCCTGACGCCTCGAGTGACGAGAGCAGCGTTTCCTGTGACGGATAGCGAGCCGTGCCGAGGATGATCCGCGAGGTCATCTCGCGTCCGGCGAGTGTCCAGGTGTCCTTCTCGATCCTGTCGTTTGCCACACTCATCGATCTGCCTACCCGCCCTGTTTCGCGCCGACGATGTCGATTCGGTCGCCGTCGGCGATGCTCGTCTGCGTCCATTCGCTGCGCGGCACGACGGACATGTTGATCGCCACCGCAATGCCCTGCTGCTCGGGGTCGTAGCCGAACTCGCACAACGCTTCGGTCAACTGCCGATGGGAAATCGAGACCGCTTCTCCGTTGAGCGTCACCGACAGAGCCGACTGAGCTTCGCTCACGATGCCGCCTCCGTGTTGATCCGCGGTTGTCCCAGTCGCTCGGTGCTGTAGGGAGCGAGCAGCTCCGGCGTTTCGCCTGTCTCCATGGCTTCCGCCAGCCAGTGGGCCGTGGCCGGAGCCAGCAGTATTCCATGCTGGTAATGTCCCGTGGCGATCCACAGACCCGGTTGACCCGCTGACCCCACGATCGGCATGTGATCGGCGACGGCCGGACGCAGGCCGACGCTGTGCTCCTCGATTTCTACCTCACGGATTCGCGGAATCAGGCTGCAGGCTTCAGTCAGCAGCTCTTCCCGCGCCTGGTCCGTCGGCGTGAGATCCCATCCCGCCTCAGGTTCCTTGGTCGAAGCGACGATCAACTCACCGTCCCGACGCTGGGCGAGACTGACGGAGTTTGTTCGGATGACCCGGTCGATGATGCGCGGCCCTCGAAGACGCAGCAGTTGCCCCTTCACGGGTCCAACTCCAGTGGGGGCCAGGGGCGATTCCTGGTCAACGGCTGCATCCACAATCTGATCGCACCACGGTCCGGCCGTGACCAGCACGGCGCGGGCTTCCAGCGTCTCCTCTTCATCATTTGGATCGGGGCTGCGCAAGAACACCCGCCAGGTGCCTGCCGCATCGTCGTACTCGCCTCCCACCGCCGTTCGCTCCGTGCGGAGACTCACTCTGATGTAGCCGATGGCGCGCTCCAGCGCCGTGAGCAGGCGCCGCGGATCGACCTGCACGTCCTCATCGACGAGCACGGCGCTGATCAGGCCGCTCGGCAACTCTGGTTCGACCTGGAAAATCTGGCTTGCCTCGATCTTCTGCGAACGAAGGCCTCGCTCCACTCGCTCCCGGTGCAGCGCCTCCAACTGCGAATCCTCTTCGGCCGTTCTGGCTACCCAGAGCGTGCCGTCCATGCGATACCCGGCGCTGCGCCGGCCGATCGATTCCACCTTGGCGATGAACTGAGGAAACCGGCGCAGACTGTCGAGCTTCAACGGGAAGATGGCGTCATCATCGCCGACCGGCAGCGTAGACGTGCCCAGCAGTCCGGCCGCTACCCGGCTCGCCTGCTGACCAGGCTGCTCGCGTTCGATCAAGACAACCTTGTGGCCGCGGCGCCCCAACTCGAAGGCGCAGGCGAGACCGATGATGCCGGCCCCGACGATCGCGACATCCCAGACCTGTTGATCGGTCATCCCGCCGCCTCCTGCTGCCGTGCGATGAGACGATCGATGCCGAATGGTGAGATCGCCTCAGGCACACCGCCCGTCGTCATCAGCTCGGCCATCCAGTGCGCGGTCGCTGGTGCGAGGATGACGCCGCCTCGATAGTGTCCGCCGGCGATGAAGATGCCTTCGCTATTGGTTGGCCCTAGCACCGGCTGATGGTCGGAGACTGCGGGCCGCAAGCCAACGTCGATTTCACTCACGTAGAGGTCGTACAGACCGGGCAGGATCTCGAAGGCGTAGCGCAACAAGTCCAGTGTGCCGCCGGCGGTCGGCTGCATGTCGAAGCCCTGTTCCTCCTCGGTCGCACCGAGCAGCAACTCTCCGCCGGCGCGAGGCACGATGTAGACGTCGCTATTGCGCAGCACCCGATTCACCAAGGGCTGACCCTTGAGGTGGACGATCTGACCCTTGATCGGCCGCATGCCAATCCGCGGCAGCGGGGTAACCAGCCCTTCCTCCAGCCAGACTCCTGCGGCCAACAACACTTGATCTGCACACAGAGTTGACTGCGCATCCCCGGATTGCAGTGTCAACTCGATCCGGCCGCCCGACCGCTCCACCGTATTGACGTCTGTGTGCTCAAGCAGCTCCACGCCGATACTCCGGCACGCCGCCGCCAGCGCGGGGACCAGCTTGCGGCTGTTGACCTGGTGGTCGGTCTCGACCAACAGTCCGCCGATGATCCGAGGTGAAAGGTACGGCTCAATCTGCCGCGTCTCCCGACCGGTCAGTCGCCGAGCGGGCAGGCCGCGATCCTCCTGAATCTTGCGGATGTGGTCCAGTTCCAATTCGTCGTCGCGATGCCGCGAAACCCATAGCGTTCCCTCGTCGCGGTACTCGCAGGAGAGTCCGCTCGCGGCTTCGATCTCCGAGACGAATACGGGATATCGACGCAGGCTGTCGAGTTGCAACTCCACCAGGGAGGGCGGAGTCGTTTCGACTTCGAAGGAAGGTGTCAGCATCCCCGCCGCGACGGTCGATGCTCCGTAGCCGACCTCTGCCCGCTCAAGCACAGTCACAGACCTGCCGCGGCGAACCAATTCGAAGGCGCAGGACAGCCCAATCACCCCGCCGCCAACAATCGCGACATCGGTTGATCGCGGGTCGCGACTCATGACCGCACCCGCTCAATCTCGTCGGCAAACTCGCGGCACGACGCCTGCGGATCATCCTGGCAAACGATCGCCGACAGCACCGCCACCCCGTGCGCCCCGGCGGCGAGCACGTCGCCAACGCCGCCCGCTGTGATGCTGCCGATTCCAATCACCGGCTTGTCGACAGCCGCGCAAATCTCTGCGAATCGTTCCAGTCCCAACATTGGCGCGGCCCGATTGCCCTTCGACGTCGTACCGAAGACCGGTCCGACACCGAGATAGTCAACCGGTTGCTTTGCGACCTTGACCGCTTCCTCGACGGAGTTCGCCGTCCCACCAATGATCGCATCGGGTCCGAGAATCTGTCGGGCGACGTATGCAGGAAGATCCTCCCTGCCCAGATGTACTGCGGTCGCTCCGACCGCTGCGGCGACGTCCGCGCGGTCGTCGATAAGCAAAGTCGTGCCAAACTCGCGGCAGGCGAGACTCATCAGCACTGCCACGCGCATCATTTCCTTCGTCGACACCTGGCGCTTCTCGCGGTATTGGACGACGTCGGCGCCGCCAGCGGCCGCTGCCGCGGCCAGTTCGACGTGACTGAACCTGTCCTGCAGCACCTCGTCGGTGATCACGTGCAGTCGTCCGACCTGCTTCTGCTCAGTCATGGCGGGTCATCCAGAAGTGGTCGGTCGGACCGACGCCTTGTCCGATATCGATCCCGCCGCGAATCGCCTCGGTCACGTACTCCTTCGCGTTGCCGATCGCCTCAAGCAGTGCTTCGCCCTGGGCCAATCGAGCGGCGATCGCCGAGGCATACGTACAACCGGTGCCATGCGTGTGCCGCTGATCAATCCATTCGCCGCGGAACACGTCCGTCGAGTCCGTCGTGACCAGCACATCGGTCGCGGGAGCGCCTTCGAGGTGTCCGCCTTTGACCAGGGCCGCCGACGCCCCGCCTTCGACCAGCATCTCGCCGGCCTGCTGAGCATCGCCGATAGTCCTGATCGACAGCCCGGTCAGTGCTTCGGCCTCGTGGACGTTCGGCGTAATCACAGATGCGAGCGGCAACAAGCGGTCGCGCAACGTCGATGCCGCGTCCTCCGCCAGCAGCGCGAAACCTGTCTTTGAGATCATCACGGGATCGACCACAACGAACGGGGGCCGGCGACTTTGAAGCTCGCGCGCCACCAGCTCGATCATGCCGGAGCCGCCCAACATGCCGGTCTTCACACCGGCGACATCGAGATCGTCAAAGACTGAGTCCATTTGTTCCTGCACGGCATCGAGCGTCAGCGGCCAAGCGCCCTGCACGCCGAGCGTGTTCTGCGCCGTCACCGCCGTGATCACCGTTGCGGCGTACGCGCCGTTGGCCGTGATCGCCTTGAGGTCGGCCTGAATGCCCGCGCCAGCGGAGGAGTCAGATCCGGCAATCGAGAGAACGACGCGCACGCTCAGCCCTTACTGGGGGCGGTCGGTCGTCGCTTGGGTGGGCCTGAAGGTTGTTGCGCTCCCTGCGCCGGCATTACCCGGATCAGGTTCGGCGGGTGTGTTCTCAGGCCCAGTGCCCGTCACCTCGACGGTCGGACCACCCCGGCTTGTCTCTATCAGAAGATTAACACACTCAGCTGTTGGCCTCGCCAACGCCGGCTCCCCGACCGCGGAGGATCTGCGGCGACCACTGGAAGATGCGAACCGCGAGCTTCGTGCCGAACGCCTGAGTACCGCCGACCGAGATGATCCCGTAGCTGCTCACGCCTCCGAATGCGATCACCCCCACCGAGTTGAATCCGCCGACGGCGATCAACCCGATCGAGTTCGCACCGCCAATCGCGACCAGCCCAATGGCATTCCAACCGCCGATCGCGATCACGCCAATGCCGTTCGCAGTGCCCACGGCGAAGATTCCTATCTCCGAGGTTGGCACATCGTCCAGGATGCCCCACTGCGTCAGACCAAACAGGACGACGAACCCTGCCGCCATGATCATCGCCCAGAAGAAGGAGACGCCCTGCGCAGTTTGCTGGTTGTGTTGACCGGGGTCAGTCGCCGTCGATTCCGTCATGGCAGCCACCAATCAGTGTCGTTCGCGGCAAGGTAACCAAAAGAGGCCGCCTCCGCGTTGCTTCGGAGGCGGCCTCGTTGGCCGTTAGTCAGGACCGCTGATCAGTCGGACGTGAGGACCAGGGTCCCGGTCGTTGAGAGCGTTCCGCCGGTGCCATTAACGACGCAGCTGCGAGCGCTGGTCTGCTTGCCCGGGTCGCCGGAGAAGCCATCGTCCTCGGCAGTGCCGGAGAGCTGGCGGTAGGCCTCAACCAGCAACTGCATGCCGTACATCCCGGAGTGGTTGAAGCTCAGGCCGCCGCCGTTGGTGTTGATCGGCAGTCGACCGCCTGGCGCCGCGTGACGATCTTTCCAGAGTGAGGGGCCTTCGCCCGGACGGGCGAGACCCAGCATTTCGGCAGTCATCCCGGCCGTAACGGTGAATGAGTCGTAGATCATGGCCATTTCCATGTCCTCGGGTCCCATTCCCGCCATCCGGTATGCCGCCGACGCAGAGCGACCGGCCGACGTCTCGGTGAAGTCGTTCATCTCGAGCATGTTCCAGTGAGAGATGCTCTCACCGGCGCCGGCGATCCAGACCGGCGGGGTCTTGGAGGTGCTGGCGATCTCCGGTCCCGCGATCAGCACCGCGCCGCCGTGGTCGGTGACCAGGCAGACGTCGAGCAGCTTGATCGGCCAGGAGATGGCGCGCGAATTCATCACGGTGTCAACCGTGATCGGCCCGCCGAAGGTGTGGCCGCGCTTGCCGCCGCCCCATTCGCCCTGCTCGAGAGCGGGAAGGTCGCCCTCACCGGCCTTGCGATACATGACCGCGCGCGGATTGAGCGTCGCCCATTCACGAGTCACGACCGCGATCTCAGCGAAGTCTTCCTGCGTGGTGCCGTAGCGGTGCATGTGCCGGTTCATCGCGTGCGAGTAACCGGTCGGCGCGCCGCCCAGACCGTACGCAGAGGTGTGCTGCGTGCCCGGATCCCAGGGGTCGCCGCCGCCGAAGGGGCGTCCGGTGCCCTTGCCGCCGGTGAACCGCTGGCTGAATCCCATCTCGCCGTGGGAGACGAGCGCCACGTTGATCACGCCGGCGTGGATCGCGGCCAGGGCGTGATGCACGTGCATCTCGAATGAGCAGCCACCGACTGAGGTCGTGTCGATGTACTTGGGGTGCAATCCGAGGTATTCCGCGAGCTGCGGCGACCAGCCGGCTGAGAAGATCCCGTCGATCGCGGCGATCGGGATGCCCGTCATCTCGCAGACGTTGTTGATCGCTTCGATGTGCAGGGTCAGCGACGACTTGGGCGTCGCCGGGTAACCGATGTCGTTGGCTTCGGCGGCGCCGATGATCGCGGCGGCCTTTGATGCTTCACCAGGCATAGTGTGCTCCTGTGTGCTTCTGAGTGATGTCTCTGGTACGCCTAGACGGGCCGCCAGAAGGGGATGTGGACGTCTTCGGAGGCTTCCTCGAACTCGATCTCCACGGCGCCGCCGATCTTGATCGACTCGGGGTCGTTGGGGTCGACGCCCTTGAGCACGGTCAGCATCCGGTCGCCCTCGGCGAGGTCGATGTAGGCGGTCACGTACGGGACTTCGTCGCCCCAGCCGCGCGCGACGAGGCCGCGGTTGTGCTGGACGGCGAAGGTGTGAATCGTCCCCCTGCCGGTTGCCTCGATCCAGTCGATGTTCATCGAGTGGCAGAACGGGCAGATCACCCGCGGGTACCAGTGGACTCGGTTGCAGTCGGAACAACGGGGGAGCATCAGCTTCCCCTCTTTGGCCCCGTCCCAGAATGGTTGCGAGACCGGATCGGGACTCGGAATGGGCTTGGTGTACTCAGCCACCGCGCTCCCCTCTCAACAATTGCTTGCTTGGCCGCGCAGCAACCCGCTGCGCGAGCTTGCCATGATCACGTGATTTCGTTCACGCAGCCGCAAGTGTATCAGCGACCCTGTCGAGCCTTGCCCTATCAAGAATCCGCCGCGACGCCGACCCTCAGGCCGACATCGAGCCGTCATAGAGGCCTCTCGAACCGGTACAGATTAATCGACGTTTGCGATATCATTGTCACTGTCACCCAATCCCATCTATCCTCGCTCATGGAGATAGCAGGCGATGACAACGGCCGACGACTCCAGACCAGCAACAATCTCGGAACTGCGCATGGTCCGCGACCAGCTCAACGGCAGAATCGACGACCTCAGGGAAGAGCTGAACCGCAGAATCGACGATCTACAGAGAATGATGCTCTGGGGAATGGGCCTGCTCGCCGCCCTCATGATTGCCTTGATGGGCGTGGTGCTCAGCGGGGTCTGATCGACCACAGCCATCCGGACGAACACTGCCGAACCCACGAAAAACGGCGGCCTCCTGACCCTCGGGTCACAGAGACCGCCGTTGCTGGGCGGACTATTGTCCTGCTGTTGGCTCAGCGAGCCCGGAAGAAGGACTCGTTGAACATGTTGTAGATCGGCGAGAGCGAGTTCGCGACCGCGCGGCCGGGACGCAGGTGTCGGATCTGCTTGACGCGATCCACCACCTGCTTCCGCTGACGCGTGCGCTCGTGCTCCTGCTGGGCCTCCCAGCGGCGCCGAGCCACCTCGCGCATCTGCCGTTCCGTCGCGACCCGTTCGGCGGCGGAAGTCGGCGCAAAGGGGTTGGGTTCGAGCGGCACAATCATCAGGTCACACTCCATCGTGCGGGGGCAGTTGAGCGGCGTCACGGCGACGCTGTGCTTCGCCTCCATTTCCGACGGTATGCAGATCGAGACCTCGCGGCGCACCTGTTTGGTCGACGCCAGGAGAACAGCGCGATTCCCACGTTTCGCTTGACAAGCAGGCGTCAATCTGGCGGTACCCTGCCACACAGTCCGACAGATCACCCAATTCTGGAGCCCGACATGCTAAAGCAGTTCGCCGTCCCTGAAGAGATTGCCGTGCGAATTCCCGGCGACGCCATGCGCGGCGCCGTGCATGAGATCTTCACCGCCTGTGGCATGCTCGAGGATGACGCGCGGCGCAGCACCGACACGCTGCTCTACGCCGACCTTCGCGGGATCGATTCGCACGGCGTCTCCAACATGCTGCGCGCCTACGTCGCCGGCTTCAAGTCGGGCGACATCAATCCGACGCCCAACTGGACAATCGAGCGGGACGCTCCGGCCGCCGCCACGATCAACTGTGACCGCGGACTGGGGCTGACCGTCGGTCCGCAGGCGATGGAGCTGGCGATCGAAAAAGCGCGCAACCAGGGCGTCGCGACGGTGGTCTGCAACAACGGTGGACATTTCGGCGCAGCCGCGTACCACGCGCAGATGGCGTTGGAGCACGACATGATCGGCCTCTCGATGACGGTCGGCGGACTGCTCGTCGCACCGACGCACGGGGCGCAGGCGATGGTCGGCCTCAATCCAATGAGCATCGCCGCGCCGGCCAACGAGGAAGCGCCGTTCATCTTCGACGCCTCGATGTCGTCGGTCGCCGGCAACAAGATCCGTCTGGCGCAGCGGCTGGGCGAGGACCTGCTGCCCGGCTGGGTCGCCACCGCCGACGGAACGCCGATGATGGAGGCGGCACAGACCCCGGACGAGTTCCTGATGCTGCCGCTCGGCGGGACGCGGGAGATCGGCTCGCACAAGGGCTATTCGCTGGCCGTGATGATCGACATTCTCAGCGGAATCATGGCCAACGCAGGCTCGGCGCTGTTCCGCTTCAACGGCGTCGGACACCACTTCACCGTCTTCAACATCGCTTCGTTCACCGACGTCGACGAGTTCAAGAGCCACATGGATGAGTACCTCAAGGCGCTGCGCGAAACACCGACAGCGCCGGGCGAAGAGCGCGTGATCTACGCGGGCCTTGAGGAGCACGAAGCGGAAATCGACCGCTCCGAACGCGGTATTCCTTATCACCCGGAGGTGATCGAGTGGTTCCGCTCAGCGTTCGGCGACCTCGGTATCCGCGACCACTTCGCCGGCATCGTCTGAGTCTGAGTCTGAATCAGGGTCCGATCCCGAACGGCCACGCTGCAGCGCGACTTCGGCCATCGCACGGCTGACCGTATTGAAGGTCCAGAGCATCAGCACTGCGCCGAGCCCCCAGCCGAGCGGTAGGCGGATCCAGGCGTAGGTTTCGGCGCTGACCTGGTCGAGGATCCACCAGCGCAGCACGCCCGCGAGCGCGATGTACAGCCCCCAGACGATCGTCAGCCGGGTCCAGACGCGATGATCGGCGGGCATCTTCTGACGAATATCGGGGAAGGTCTCGCGCACGACGGCGCTCACGATCGGCCGACCGATGAACACGCTGATCAGGAAAACGCCGCCGAGCACGAAGTTGTCGACGAAGTCGCGGGCCCAGTAGACCTTGCCGTCCGCCTCGATCAGGCCCCAGACGCCGAAGCCGACATTGAAGCAGACGCTGAACACCATCAGCCAGCGCACGACCGTGATCTGCGGACGCAAGCGCCGCTGGACGATGTAGACGATCACACCCGCGATAACCGCCGCCGCAATCGCGGCGCGAACGCCGATCACGCCGTTGAACAGGAGATACGCCACTGTCGGGCCGACGCCGAGTATCGCGACCGGATCGACCTGTGGAATCCGGTCGATCTTCTGCGCCCACTCGGGCAGCTCCGGCTGGGCTGGCTCTTGGTCCTGTTGCCGCGATTGCTGCTCTTGCTGCTCTGACGTCAACCGAGTTAGTGCTTCCAGAGGGGTGAGGCGACGTTGAGCGAGACGTCGGCGGCCGATTCGCAGACTGCTTTAATCGTCACCGTCTGCACGATGTCCGCTTCGGGCGAGGAGCGCGCGTGCTGCTCGGGGTACCAGTTGACCTCGGCAATGCCCCACTCGTCCGAGTCGACCGTGCGCTCCCGGCCGCCCGCAGAGGCGAGCGTGCCCGGACCGTCCTCGATCGTGAAGGCGACCGGCGCGCCCGCGAGCGATCCCTCACGACTGCTGATCGACGCTGACACCATCCGGTAGCCAACCTCGCCCCGGTCGGCCATGCGCACGCTCACTTCAATCGTGTCTTCGGGCATCGCCCCACTCCTCAACTTGCTCAATATTCTCAGACTACCAGCGACCCCCTCGCCCCCCTTCCGATGTCCCCTGCGCCCTCTTCCGATGTCCCCTGCGCCCTCTTCCGATGTCCCCTGCGCCCTCTTCCGATGCCCCGTGCTTGCCTGCCCCTGGCTTGACCAGGGGACACGGGGCCCAGACCGCGATCCCCAAGAGCAGCCGACAGTAACCCCTACCTCAGACCCCGACAACCCAGACCCCCAACTTCCTCCAAACCTCGATACATTCAGAACATACGTACATGTCGAAACGAGGAGCACTCCCGATGCCAAACCCCTTCCACTTCCGAGCCAACATCGACCGGCTCTGGCGACAGGCCAACAGCAACGCCCCCGCCTACCGCCGCCTCAACGCCCTCGACAAGGTCGTCCGCGAACTCTTCGCCCCCAACGAACGCGCCCGCCTCAACCATCAGCTCTACCTCGCCACCGACCCCTACGACGTCGCCCGCCACCTCCTCCGCGACCTCTAC
>VXQZ01000039.1 GCA_009838735.1 Chloroflexota bacterium | reverse complement strand
GACGTATCCAGATGACCTTCTGAGAGACAAGCCGTGCCCCGATCTGACGCCCCCGAACCCACCCCTCCACAGCCGTCCACGCCCGCACCCAGCCGTCCAAATCCGTCCAGAATCGAACAAATCCGAACAAGACCGCACGCCAACACCATGAATTCGACCCACAAAACCCGCTCAGAATTGATCAAAATTGATCACCCTCCCGCCACGATCTCCTGCAAAACACTGGAGAATGTCGCCGAAAGGCTTTCCAGAAAAAATTTCCACCAGAAACCTGTCACTCGGCTCAAGTCGGACCAGCCTGCTCCGTCAACTCAGCCAATCTCGCTAAGCTCTCTCTCATGACCACCGTCTCCGCCCCCGTCCGTAACTCCAGACCGTTCGAACTCAGCGCCGACTACCGGCCCACCGGCGATCAGCCGTATGCGATCGACCGCCTGGTCGAGGGACTCGACGCCGGCCACCGCGCCCAGACGCTGCTCGGCGTCACCGGCTCGGGCAAGACGTTCACCATGGCCAACGTCGTCGCCCAGCTCAACCGGCCGACCCTCGTCCTCGCCCACAACAAGACCCTCGCCGCGCAGCTCTGCACCGAGTTCCGCGACTTCTTCCCCAACAACGCCGTCGAGTACTTCGTCTCCTACTACGACTACTACCAGCCTGAGGCCTACATCCCCCGCTCCGACACCTACATCGCCAAGGAGTCGGACATCAATGACGAGATCGACAAGCTCCGACACGCCGCCACCCGCGCCCTCTTCGAGCGCCGCGACGTGCTGATCGTCGCCTCCGTCTCCTGCATCTACGGTCTCGGCGAGCCCGAGGATTACCAGGGCATGGTTCTCAGTCTCGAACAAGGCAAGTCCTATTCACGAAACCTGATTCTGCGGCGCCTCGTCGACCAGCAGTACGAGCGCGACGAACTCACCCTGTCTCGCGGCAAGTTCCGTATCCGCGGCGACACCCTGACCATCCATCCCTCCTACGAAGACCTCGCCGTGCGGGTCCAGTTCTGGGACGACGAGGTCGAGCGGATCGTCGAGCTCGATCCGCTGACTGGCGAGATTCTGGCCGAGCGCGACCGGGTCGACATCTACCCGGCCAAGCACTTCGTCACCACCGACGATCGCATGGCGGCGGCGGTGGAAGACATCCAGGCCGAGCTGGCTCAGCGCCTGGAAGAACTCCGCCGCGAAGACCGCATCCTCGAAGCCGCCCGACTCGAAGAACGCACCCGGTACGACCTCGAAACCCTGCGTGAGACCGGCTACTGCCCCGGCATCGAAAACTACTCCCGCCACCTCGCCCGTCGAGCCGCCGGCTCCACGCCCTGGACCCTGCTCGATTACTTCCCCGAGGACTGGCTCCTCTTCATCGACGAGTCGCACATGACCATTCCTCAGGTGCGCGGCATGTATGGCGGCGACACTTCGCGCAAACAGACGCTGGTCGACTTCGGCTTCCGCTTGCCCTCTGCGATCGACAACCGGCCGCTCAACATCGACGAATTCGAGCGCCACATCAATCAGGTCGTCTTCGTCTCCGCCACGCCCGCCGACTACGAGCGCAACCACTCCGCCGAGATTGTCGAGCAACTCATCCGCCCCACCGGACTGCTCGATCCAGACGTGGAGGTGCGCGGCACCGATGGACAGATCGACGACCTCGTCAGCGAGATCAAGACGCGCGCCGAGCGCGGGGAGCGCACACTCGTCACCACGCTGACCAAGAAGATGGCCGAGGACCTGGCCGACTATCTCCGCGAGGTCGGCATCCGTACCTACTACCTGCACTCCGAGCAGGACGCATTCCAGCGAGTCGAGGTGTTGCGCGATCTTCGACTCGGCGTCTTCGACTGTCTGGTCGGCATCAACCTCCTCCGCGAGGGACTCGACCTGCCCGAGGTCTCCCTCGTCGCCGTGCTCGACGCCGACAAGGAAGGCTTCCTGCGCAACGAAGGCTCCATGGTCCAGACCATTGGCCGCGCCGCTCGTCACGTCAACTCCCACGCCATCCTTTACGCAGACCGCATTACCGACTCGATGCGCCGAGCAATGGATGAGACCCACCGCCGACGCGAAGCGCAGCGCGAGTTCAACGAAGCCAACAACATCACGCCGGTTGGCATCACCAAAGAGATTCGCGACATCGCCGCGGACGTCGCCAACCAGGTCCGCGACGAGTTCGAACAGAAGATGGTCGCCGAGGACGGCCCCGAGTACGACACCGGCCTCGGAGCCACGATCCCCGAAGACATGACCCCAGATCAAATCGCGCGCATGATCAGCGAGTTGGAATCGCGGATGAAACAGGCCGCCCGTGACCTCGAGTTCGAGAAGGCCGCCGCCCTGCGCGACCAGATCGTCGAGTTGCGACGCGACCAGGCCGTGCTGGGCGAAGATCTTCAGCAATGGAGCGACCAGGCCTACGGACGCCGTCGCCGGCCGCTGCGTCGCAAGGAGCCAGTGTCACGTCAGCGTTAACTCGTCTATCTGGTCGGCAGCCCGTTCTGTCACCTGACTTCGGACTTGATACCGTCGGATCGACGCGCACGCGTCCGCGCTGCTATCATCTGGCGCGCCTGACGTGGCGAGTGCGATGAGAGCAACATCCGGTGGCTGACGAACCCGAACCTGAACGCTGGCGACGCGCCAATGCCGACGCGCCGCCGTCATGGCTGGGCGGTGGTCCCGAGCAGGAAGAAGCGCGCGCCTGCGCCTTCTGCGGCGAAGTCCCGCCGCCCGCATCATCCTTCTGTCCCAATTGCGGCCGTGCCGTGACTGCATCGCTCCTCCCTCAGCAGGGCAAGGCCGCAACTGTCCTCTTCACCGACATCGAAGATTCCACCCACCTGACTGAGCGCCTCGGCGACCTCCAATGGGAAACGATCATCGACGAACACAACGAGATCGTCCGGGGAGAGTTGCATCAGCACGCGGGATTCGAGGTCAAGCTGACCGGCGACGGCTTCTTGATTGTCTTCGCAGACGGGATGCAAGCGCTGCGCTGTGCTGCCCACGTGCAACAGCAGGTGACCGAGGTCGCCGATCAAAGAGGCGCCGCTTGGCCGGTGAGGCTGAGAATGGGCATCCACCGAGGCGACGTCATCCTCAGACCGGGCGGTGACATTCTCGGACGAACCGTCAACATGGCCGCCAGGATCATGGCCAAGGGCCGGGGCGGATCCATCGTCGTGTCACAGGCGCTGCGCGAGGACGTCAGGCGCCAGGTCCGGCCTGAGTTCTGGGTCGATATGGGCGCACGCCGCGTGCGCGGCCTCGACCGGCGAGAGCGCATGTACATGTTCAAGTGGCCCGAGTACCTGGGCCACGAGACAGCCCGAAGTCAGCCCAGCCCCGACCCGTTGGCGTCGCTGCCGGACAGCCTCGACGACCCCTTCGATCCGTCCCTGATCGAAGCGGAAACCGCCACGGTCGAGAGCTAGACGATCAGCTCAGTCCGAACGAGCCAGCACGCGCCTCGACCGTCCGCCGTCCGCACCCTCGATCACCCCGCTCTGCTCCAACTGATCGATCAATCGCTCCGCTCGTGGTCGGCCCACCCGCATCCGCCGCTGCAGCAACGACGCCGAGACCCGCTCGTACTCCCGCGCCAACTCCGTCGCCTCGCCGAGTCGGGTGTCCAGCTCCGCAGTGGGTATCGGCCCAGGCTCAACCACGATGTCCGCCGGTTCGTCCGATCCGTCCGCTTCCAACGCCGATTCCAGCGTCGTGGTCAGCGTCCGCAGGTCCGACTGAGCCGCCCGCGCGGCAACCTCGCTCACCGCCTCCGGCGACTGTTCCGAAATCCCTTCCAGAGCTTCGTCCAAAGTCTGTTGCTCGCTACCGGACTGATGCGGCGCCGCCCAGGACTCGATCAACCGCTCGATCTCCCCATCCGACACAAATGCGCCCTGCACTCTTCTGGGCTTGATCGAATCGGAGGACATGTAGAGCATGTCGCCCCGGCCCATCAGCTTCTCCGCTCCGGCCCGATCCATGATCACCCGGGCGTCGGTCTGAGACGTGGTCGCGAAGGCGATCCGCGTGGGGAAGTTGGCCTTGATCAGACCGGTGACCACGTCGACCGACGGCCGCTGCGTCGCGATCACGAGGTGAATCCCCACTGCCCTCGCCAGCTGGGCGAGCCGAACGATCTGTCCCTCGACCTCCGCCGCCGCGGCCATCATCATGTCGGCCAACTCGTCCAACACGACGACCCAGTACGGCATCCGCTTGTCGATCGTGGGCAATGCGTTATAGGCGATGATGTTCCGCGCCCGGTACTCCTCCAGCTTGCGATAGCGCCGATCCATCTCCGCCACCACGACCCCCAATACCGAGACCACCTCATCCGGCTCTGTCACCACATGCGAGAACGCCAGGTGCGGGGCCGACCCATAGTTGGTCAGCTCAACCCGCTTCGGGTCGACGAGGATCAGCCGCACTTCCTCGGGGGACTTCTGCATCAGCAGCGAGGAGATGATCGTGTTGATGCAGACCGACTTTCCCGATCCCGTCGCGCCCGCAATCAGCACGTGCGGCATGTGGGTCAGGTCGGTGATCACCGGGTTGCCGGTCACGTCCCGGCCGAGTGCAATCGGCAATCCGCCCTGCGACGCCATCTGCAGGAACTCCGGCGACTCGATCAGTCCGCGCAGCGCCACGATTCGCGTGTCTGCATTGGGCACCTCGACGCCAACGATCGGCTGCCCCGGCACGGGCGCCTCGATCCGAATTGACGGCGCGGCCAGCGCCAGTGCCAGGTCGTCGGCCAGGCGCGTGATCCGGTTGACCCGCACCCTGGTCCGCGAGACCTCCTCAGTCTGCATGACCTGTTGGCCGTGCTCATCCAGCAGGGGAGTGCCCGATTCGTCCTTGGCCGGCGTCAGACGTGTCTTGACTTCCCAGCCCGGCTCGACGCCGAACTGCGTGATCGCCGGGCCCTCGTTGATCTGCGTCACGCTGGCGTCGACGCCGAACGAGGCGAGCGTGCGCTCAATGATCTGCGCCTGTTCCTCGGCCCCGGTCCGCAGCGTGGCGGCCGGGTCTTCATCCAGCAGGTTGATCGGCGGCAATCGCCAGCCGTCGGCCGCCGTGCGGTCGAGGGTTCGCAATGTCGAAGGAGCCGCCGAGGAAGCTGTCGGTCTCCGCTTCGGCTGACTCGGCGGTTCCGGAGGCGTCGATTCACTCTCATCGGCGCTGGTCATCGGCGGCCAGGCGGGCTCGGCCTGATGGGCGGGAGCCGGCGTCGCAGCAGCGGGGACGGATCCGGATGGAGATGGTGGCGGTCCGCCCCTGGATTCGCGCCACTGCTCTCGGATCACCCGCACGGCCAGCCGGAGCTCTCGAGCAGTCCAGAGGATGCCGGCCCAGATCCCGACGAGCAGGGCGAGCGAGGCGCGGCCAGCTCCGTGCGCCATGGCGCCGAGGGCTCCAGGGCCCTTCTGCTTGACCTCACGACCGGACCAGCGCAGGGCGCGCTCGAGCGCACGACCGGCCGCGTTTGACACCGCCTGCGCAGCGGTCGGGGCGATCAGGGCGAATGCGCCGGCGAGTCCGATCAGGATCAGGCCCCAGCCGACCGGTGAATCGAGCCAGGCGCCGACCTGTCCGCCGGCGCCGTAGCGCGAGAGCGAGACGCCGCCCAAGGAGGCGTCCGGCGTGAATGCGCCGGCGACTCCCCAGAGGGCCAGCGCGGCCAGTCCGATCCCGGCGCTCTGCCGCACCAGGCGTCGATCCTGGCGGACGGTCGTTCGGACCCACTGGATGCCGGTCAGGACGCCAACGACGGCAACGACCGCTGCCAGGAGGTATGCGCCGCCGCCGAGCCAATGAACCACGACTTCTCGTTGGTCTGCGAATGGCAAGGAGGCCAACGTGACCCAACCGGAGAACACGGCGGCGGCGAGGACGAGAAGCGCGCCGAGGATGAGGCGTCGATGCTGCGATATCCACAGTGAGATTCGGTCGGGCAGCGCCCGTTTGGGCCGCCGGGAAGCCGTGCTACTCGACATACATCAGTTCAGCCGCGCGTGGACAAGCCCGATGCTGCCAATCAGACCTGTACCGCCACCACTACCACCATAGGACGTTGCCGGGTTTCGCGTCGCAGGTAGGCCGAAACTTCCTGCTGCACCTGTCGTTCGCGCTTGTCCCAGGGAACCGGCCTGTTCGAATTCGCTCTTGACTTGAGCACATCGCGAGCCACCTGGGACGCACCGGCCTTGAGGTTGTTCGCTGCGTGCATCTCGGCGAATCCGCGGGCCGCGACCTCAATCTCGCCGGACAGTTCCCCGCTCTGCTCGTCGAGCGGCACGGCGACCAGCAGGAATCCGTCGCCGGCCAGTTTTTGCCGGTCGCGAATGATCGAGCGGTCGACGCCGCCCACGTTCATGCCATCCACATAGACGTAGCTCGCCTCGACCTGTTCGACCACTGCGGACCGTTCGGCAGTCAACTCCAGTACATCTCCGTCGAGCAGGATGTGCCGCTCCCCTTCGGCGATCTCCATCGACTCGGCCAGCTTCGAATGCAGCACCAGGTGGCGGTACTCGCCGTGGATCGGGACGAAGGCCTGCGGCTCGGTCAGCGAGAGCACCGTCTTCAGCTCCTCCTGTGCGGCGTGACCGCGCACGTGGACGTGCTTGTGGCCCGAACCGACCGAGAACACCTCAACCCCGCGTCGGTAGAGGTTGTTGATCGTGTTGTTGACCGCCGATTCGTTGCCCGGGATCGGCGACGACGAGAGCACCACTGTGTCGCCCGGTTTCAGGTCGACGTCGCGATGCGAGCCGGTCGCCATGCGCGAGAGCGCCGCCATCGGCTCGCCCTGGGCGCCGGTGCAGATCACCACCGTGTTCTCGTCGTGCGCCGAACCCAGGTCGGTAATCGGCCGCAGGCGACGATCGTCGGTTCGCACGTAGCCCAGGTCGCGCGACATGTCGATGTTCTTCTCCATCGATCGGCCGGTGGCGAATACGACCCGTCCCGATTCCTCGGCCGCGTCGATGATCTGCTGAATCCTGGCGATCTGCGAGGCGAAGGTCGCGATGATCACGCGGCCGGGCGCGGTCAGCAAGATCTGTTCCAATGCGTCTCCGACGAGCGTCTCCGACGGCGTCACACCCGTTTTGTCGGCATAGGTCGAGTCGGAGCAGAGCAAGCGGACGCCTTCCTGCCCGTAGGCCGCAAGACGTTGCAGATCAGTCGGCTCCGACATCACGGGCGTGTGATCAATCTTGAAGTCGCCGGTGTGCACGATCAGCCCGGCCGGAGTTCGCAGGGCGATGCCAAAGGCGTCGGGAATCGAGTGGGCGACCGGGAAAAACTCGGCTGAGATGCTGCCGAAGTCGAAGACGGAGCCGGTTCCGGCTTTGATCATGTCGGCGTCGAGGATTCCCGACTCTTCGAGCCGCCAACCGATCAGGCCCAGCGCCAGTGGAGGACCGTAGATCGGCGCCTGGAGCTGAGGGATCAGAAAGCGCAGCGCGCCGATGTGGTCCTCGTGCCCGTGCGTGATCAGGTAACCGCGCAGCTTGTCGCGACGCTCCAGTGCATACGTGGCGTCGGGAATGATGTAGTCGACGCCGTGCATGTCTTCCGAGGGAAAGAGCAAGCCGGCGTCGACGATGACCATGTCATCGGCCGTTTCGTAGACCATCATGTTGCGGCCGATTTCGCCCAGGCCGCCCAGCGGCACCACCCGCACGGCGTCGCTGGGGATGTCGGACACGTCGTTCACTGGTTCCTCACTCTGACGCCAGGTTGCTAGAGCAGCGAACGCTGCGAATCATCGTCCTCGGCGGCGTGCGCGTGTTGGTGGCCAATCTGCAGCCGCTGCACTTCCGGGCGCTCTGCCTTTGCGAGCAGGGGGGGAATAATGGCGAAGTCTTCCCGTATCGTCGACATCAGGTTTGAGTTCCTCAGCGCGGCGGCCGGGTGATAGACGGGCAGGATGAGCCAAGGACCGGCCTGATGCGGCTGACCGCGCGTCTCGCCCATCTTCGCATCGGGCAGGAAATACTGCGTTGCGAACAGGCCCAGGAGGACGATCAGCTTGGGCCGGATGCCCTCGATCTGCTCACGCAGGTAGACCTCGCAGCAGCCAATCTCGTCGGGCTGTGGATCACGGTTGCCGGGTGGGCGGCACTTGAGCACGTTGGCGACGAACACATCCGAGCGGGTAAATCCGATCTCGCCCAGCAGCTCATCCAACAATTGACCGGCGCGCCCGACGAAGGGCAGTCCTTGTTGGTCCTCGTTCTGTCCGGGCGCTTCGCCGATGAACATCAGCTCGGCGTTGGGGTCGCCATTACCGGGAACCGTCTGAGTCCGGCCCTCGTGCAAGCGGCAGGCGGTGCAGCCGGCGATTTTCGCGTTGAGCAGTTCGAGTCGCTGAGGGTCCACGGGGTCAGTCTACGACCACGATCCACGGAGACAGGTCGAGCGCCTGGCTCGTCCTTGCAGCGCGGTGGGAAGGGCGTTCGCAGCGTTCGGCGGTGTTCGGCTCTGTTCGGTTGGATTGGGACGCCGATTCGGCAGAAACGTTCGATCTTGTTCGGATCCGTTCGGTGGTGTTCGGGTGGCGTGGGGCCTGAGTGCGGCGCGGTGAACGACTGATCGCGCCAGACGAGGGAATTTTTTTCCAGCTGGCCCACAGGGACGGATTCCCAGTGTTTTGCGGGAGATCGTGAGATTGGGGTGGTTCAATTTTGCACAATCTCGTGATGGCTTTGTCAGGTTTCGTACTGGTTTTGTCGCTCCTGGGCAGTGGAGTCGAGGCCTGTGCCACGCGACTGAGTTGCGCGGGCCGGGGACCGGTCGGAGCGGTATGCGTCTCGGTTTGCTTTGAATGCCCATTGAGAACAAACGTACTGTGATGGGTGCGGCTGGTCAACCGAGTGGCTGTGCCGCATTCCGCAGATGGCAACCTGCGCGTAGTCCCTCGAGGAGGTCGCCTCAGCGAAGGCGGGGGTGTTGCGACCGCCTCAGCGCTGCGGGGCCCCGCCTACGCGGGGCCGACTTTGGTTCTTTGCGCGCAGACTTCGATAGGCAAGGGGGGAGCGAAACAGCAGACTCGCTCCCGGACTACGGGATGGGTGGCCTACGCCGGCTGCGGTTCGGGATCGTTGTCGTCGTCGTCTTCTTCGTCGAGGTCTGACTCGATCACCGGAATGACGGTGCGATTCTCGACGAGGCGGACCAGGGCGACGCCGAGGACGAACAGGCCCATCGTGGGCACGGCGACGAATGTTTGTGTGACCGGATCGATTGATGGCGTGACCAGCGCGGCGAGGAGGAAGGAGCCGATGATCGCCCAGCGCCACATGCCGAGCAGTTTCCTCGACGTCACCAGTCCGATCGCGCCCAGGCCCATGAGGAAGAGCGGCAGCTCGAAGATGATGCCCGTCCAGATCACGAAGCGGGTGAGCATGTCGATGTAGTTGTTGATCCGTACCTGCGGATCGGCGATGTCCTGGCCGAAATTGAGCAGGAAGGTGAGCGCCGGCGGCCAGCCGATGAAGAAGGCAAAGGCGCCGCCGCAGGCGAACGCCACCGTCGCCAGACCGACGATCGGCATGATCCATTTGCGTTCCGCGCGGGTCAGGCCGGGATGGATGAAGGCGTAGATCTGATAGACGATCACCGGCATCGCCCCGGCCAGACCGAGCATCAGCGATATCTTGATGTAGGCGCCGATGAAGCCGAGCAGCTCGGTGTAGATCGGGCGGAACTCGGGCAGCGCCTGACGTCCGGGCTCGAGCAGGTAGTCGAGGATAGTCGAGGCAAAGATCAAGGTGATGACGGTCGTCAGCACCAGGGTGAGCACGGCGACGGTCAGGCGCTGGCGGATCTCGTTGAGGTGTTCGCCCAGCGTGAGTTCGGCACCCTCTTGATCGTCGGGCGGCTCACCCGGTGGCATCCCCGGAGGCAGATCGTCCGATCCGTCGAGCACGACATCGAGTTCCGACAGGTCCGGCGGATCCGGCAATTCGGACGGTGCTGATACCTCTGACTCTGGGGGGACGGGTTGTGTCGCCATCAGCAGTCAGCCAGTCGGTTCGGGTTGGGCGCGGATCGGCATGAGCGAGCGCTACTGGGCGTCACGTTCGAGATCGCGACGTCGCCGATTCAGCGAGATCACGTTCGACGGTCGCGCCGGTTCCGTTGTCTCGGCGTCCTCGCCGTCGCTGCCAGCCGCAGCGGCGGCCGCGACCCGGCGCGGCCTGACCACCGGACGACGTCGCCGCACGCGACGAACCTGTCGAGTTTCCTGCCCTTGCTCATCGGTTTGTCCGGCCGTAGCGGTCGCCGTCGATCCGTCCTGGGATTCAGCCGAACCGCCGTCGCGTGCCGCTTCGATCGCTTCTTCGGTCATCACTTCGGCGTCGCGGACCGCGCTGCGGACGTCCTGCTCGGCCTGCTCGAGGTCGGCACGAATGTCGGCGTCTATCTGTTGCAGCTCGAACCGTTGCTCAATGAATTCTTCGCGGACTTCCTCGAAGTCGGTCAGGTACTCGTCGCGGAAGTCGCGCGCGTACTCGCGCAACTCGCGAATGGCGCGGCCGAACTGACCGGCGATCTCGGGCAGCTTGCCGGGCCCGAAGATCAGGGCTGCCAGCAGCAGCACGACGAGGATTTCCGGAATACCGACGCCGAAGATGTTCATCGGCAGTCAGCGTACCCGATTGCCGACCATCCGCCGTCAGGCCGAGGCGGATTCCGGCCGCTCCCATAATCCCCCGATAACGCTACTCGTCCGAGACGCCCTTCGAGACGAGGAAGTCGATGGCGTCCTGGACCGTGCCAATTCCCTCGGCGTCCTCGTCGGAGATCTCGAGGTCGGGCACCTCGTCACGGAACTCATCCTCAAACGACATGATCAGCTCAACCAGGTCGAGCGAGTCGGCGCCGAGGTCGTCGACAAACGACGCTTCGGGGCTGACATCGTCGGGGTCCGCCGACAACTGATCGACGATGATGTCTTTGATTCGATCAAACAGGGCCATACTGCTTCCTCCGGCTACTCCGCAGTCCCAGCCTGCAGACGGTTCCGTGTGACCGTGCCCAGCACACCGCTGACGAATCGCCGACTGCCATCGTCGCCGAATCGCTTGGCCAGCGTCACCGCGTGTCGAACCGCGGTGTTCGGGCGTACCGCGCCATTATCGAAGAGCATTTCAAAGAGCGCAATGCGCAGGACGGTCTGGTCGACCAGCGCGATCTGATCGAGCGGCAGACGGTCGGCCAGCTCGCCGATCATCGTGTCCAATGCCTCGCGGTGCTCAATCACGCCCGAGACGATCGCCGCGGCGCGTTGGGCCTTGTCGCCCGACATGGGAATGTCGGCGTGCGACCGTCGCAGCGAGGTGGTGGCGGGCATCTTGCCGAACTCCGCCTCGAACAGCGCGCAGAAGGCACGGACGCGTGCGTTGTCTTCGGCGTCGGGACGGATCGGTGCGGGTCTCGGGCTAGCCGCCAAGGCTCTCCCGATCGTTGATGTTGACCAGCGTCGGCATCTCCGGCAGCTTGAGCGGCCGCAGCGTCGTGCGGACCAGACCGGTCAGCACTTTGCCCGGTCCCATTTCGACATAACGCTGGACGCCCATCTCGTGCATGCGCTTGACGGTGTCTTCCCAGCGCACCGGGCGCCGGATCTGCGCGGTCAGATCGGTGCGGACGGCGTCGGCAGTGGTGAGCGGGGCGGCCTCAACGTTTCCGATTACCGGCGTGGCCGGGTCGGACACGTCGGCCTCGGCGATGATCGGCGCCATGGCGTCGGAGGCGGGCGACATCAGCGAGGTGTGAAACGCGCCGCCGACGTTGAGCATGACCACTCGTCGCGCGCCGCGCTCTTCGGCCAGCGCGGCGGCCCGCTCGACGGCCGGTACGGCGCCGCCGATTACGATCTGTCCCGTCGCATTCAGATTGCAGACCTCGGCCCCGGCTTCGTCGCAGACCGACTGTACATCCGCCTCATCCATGCCCAGCACCGCGGCCAGGGTGCCGGGATTCTGTTCGCCCGCTGCCTGCATCAGCTCGCCACGCTTCGCGACCAGGCGGACCGCCTCAGACACGCTCAGCGATCCGGCAGCGACCAGTGCCGAGTACTCGCCCATGCTGTGTCCCGCCGTGCAGACCGGGTCGGAGTTCAATGCCTCATGACCTGCGGCCGTCGCCGCTCGCCAGGCCGCCAGCGACGTGACCAGGATCCCCGGCTGCGTATTGACCGTCTGGCGCAGGACCTCGTCCGGGCCCTCGAAGATCACGCTCGAGAGCGAGCGCCCCAGCGCTTCGTCCGCCTCTTCGAAGATCTCGCGGGCCTCGGGATACGCCTCGTAGAGGTCGCGTCCCATGCCGACTTCCTGCGCGCCCTGTCCGGGGAACAGCCAGGCAGTTGATGGGGCGGTCGATGGGGCCGTCGAGGAGGCGTCGGCCACCCCTAGTCCTCCAGCTCGATCACGGTGCGCCCGCGATACATGCCGCAGGCCCAGCAGATCCGGTGCGCCTGGTGGGTCTCGTTGCACTCGGCGCAGACGACGAGCTTGGGTCGGCGCACGGCGTGGTGCTGCCGTCGCAGCCGCTGTCGTGTCTTTGCATACTTGCGCTTGGGAAGCGGTGGCATGATTCAGTCTCCCTTGAGTTCCAACTTCAACGCCGACAGCGCCGACCAGCGGTCGTCGACAGGCGCTTCGGTCGATGTGTTCGTTTCCAGTCCCGGACATTCCGCGCCGCAGCGCGGGCTCATGGGACGTTGCATCTCTACATATTGTCGCACGGCTTCGCTGAGGTCGATCTGACTGTCAATCACGGCGAAGCCGACGCGCTCCGGCGGTGGCTCGATCGAGAGTCCCGAGACGGGATCCATCGAAGGCCAGAACTCCTCGTCAAAGGACAGTTCCAGGCCCACATCGATCTCGATCAGGCAGCCGCCGCAGACGTCGTGGACGGTCGTGCTCAGCGCCGCCGTCGCGAGCACCGATTGATCGGTGCGCAACAGTCTCAGCGTCCCGCTGACCTCCGTGTCGAGCGATCGCTCGGCAGCGCGATCGACGTGGAAGCGGCGCGACGCCCCGATCGGCTCCTGCAGGAGTGTCGAGACGTTGAACAGCAGAGAGGTCGTGCGTCGGACCGGCGTGCCGGCGGTCCCGCCTTCGGCAGTCATGGTTCGACCAGCCTATCAACGGACCTCGGCAGCCTCCGCGACGATGTCTCCTGAGATTGGCATTGGCAGTGGTCGGGCATACACTCGGTTGGTGAGCCGTGAGCGTCGTTCGACCTGTTCGACCCGCTCTTGGCTCTCGCCGCTCTGCCGCCGCGCTTCAGACAAGGAAGACGAGCCGTCACCATGGACCTCGAAGGGCTGCAGCAACTCCAGGAGATCGATATCCAGCGCGACGAGGCCAAGCGCGAGCTGCAGACCATCCTCGATCAGATCGCCGATCCACCGTTCGTGCCGCAGCTCGATGCCGAAATCGAAGCGCAGGCAGAGGAAGCGCGCCGCGCCGACAACGCCACTCGCGAGGCGCATGCCGTCGTGCAAACCGCACAACGGCGGATTGAAGTCACCGACAACCGGCTGTACTCGGGTTCAATCACCGACCATCGCACACTCGAGGAGCTGCAGCGCGACCTGTACTCGCAACGCCAGCAGCTTCCGCCGCTGGCCGAGGCGGAGACGCGCGCATCCTATGACGCGCAGATGGCGCACGAAGCGGGTGCCTGGCTGACTCAACTCCGAACCAGTGCGGTCGACGCCTGGAACGAGCGCCAGAGCGAGTTGGAAACGCAGCGCGGAGATGCGCAGGAGCGCGTGGATGAGTTCTCGCGACAGGTCGAGATACTGCGAGACAAGCTCAGCGACGAAGACCTGACCGCCTACGACCAATACCGCCGCCGCCGGCCGCGCGTCGTTGCCAGCGTCGCCGGCGGCGTCTGCGACGGCTGCCGGCTGAGCCTGCCGACGATTGTCGTGACCCGAGCCCGACGGGGATCCCGCGCCGTCGAATGTCCATCATGTGGATGCTTGCTGCGCGTCGTCTAGTACTCCTCGGGCGAACGCCATAGCATCACGTTGTGCGCGCCATCGGCTATCTCAGTCAACCTCATGACCGCCTGACCAGATACGACCAGGACGGCGAGTCGACGGCGGTGGGCAGGCTGGATTCGCTTCCCTCGTTGGTCGAGCAGAACGCGGAATTCCTCAAGTACTGCCAACGTCATGGCTACGAGCCGACCGCGACGTTTCTCGATGCGGACACGTCTCCCGGTCGCGAACGCTCCGGCCTGATCCAGTTGTTGCGGCACCTCAGCGAGGAGGCGCGCGGCTTCACCTTCGTGGTCATTCAGAGCTTTGCCAACCTCGGGCACGACGCCACGCAGGCGGTCCGGACGGTGCTGCAACTGCGAGCGCGGGGCGTCCAACTGATCTCGCTCACGGACGGTCCGATCGACGAGGCCTCGCTGATCGACCTGTGGCGACTGCATAGCGACCCGGACACCGACAGCGAACGCCGCCGCGCCCGGCTCCAGGAGCGAGCCCGGCTGGGTCAGGCGATCGGTCGTCCCCCGTACGGCTACAGGGTCGGCGGCGACGGACGCTATGAAGTCGATGAGGAGGAAGCTGCCGTCGTGCGGCGGATTTTCGGCCTCTGCCTGCATGATGGTCTCGGCATCAGGCGGATCGCGCAGCGACTCAACCAGGATGGCTACCAGACCCGCCGCGGCCGCAACTGGAGCATGGTCTCGATCCGCGACTTGTTGCGCAACCCGGTCTACGTCGGTCGCTACGACAAGCTCGGTGTCAGCGTGCCCCACAACCACGAAGCGATCGTCTCCGAACCAGACTTCGAAACGGTCGCCAGGCAGATGGCCGAGCGTCGCACCGCGACCGGCGTCAGTCACCCGTCCGACTTCTTGCTGGCCGGTCTGGTCTGGTGCGGCGAGGATCAGACCCGCATGATCGGCGTCACCCGGCGCCAGAATTGGCGCAAGGCCAGCGGCGAGACCGCCGCGGCGACCTACCGCTATTACCAGTCCGAGGCGCGAACCAACCAGTCGGTCGGCGGCTATCACACGCGGCGCGCCGACGAACTGGAAGCGGAGGTACTCGCGCACATCCGCGGCGAACGCCAGGGCGGTGAGATCGCCGTGCTCAACATCGGCAAGGACGACACGGCGCTCGCCGCCGAGACGGCGGTCGCGCTCGCCTCCGGGGAAGCTCGCCTGCGAGCGATCGACCGCAAGCTCGCACAGCTGCTTGAAGATGCCGCCGCCGGCGATCCACCGCCGTCGATGCTGCATGAGGCGGGCGCCGAGATCATCGCCGAATGGGAATCGGCCAGCGCCGACCTCGCCTCGATCAAGGGCCGGGCGCAGGCGCAGGACAGAGAAGCCGATCGCCGCCGCCGCCGCGACCAGCGACTGCAACGCGTCCGAGAAGATTGGGAATCCCTCAACTTCCCCCAGCAGAGAGACCTGATTGAACATCTCGTCGACCGGGTCATCGTCTTCGACAACTCCGTCACCACCCAGCTCAAGGCCTAGCACGTTCCTACACCGTCCCCGCCCCCGAGCAGGGACCTGCTCGGCCGGAGGCCTACCGGGGCCTGGGTCGATGGAGTTAGATACACTGGTACCGGGAAGCGAGGTCGCATTGTGGCGATGGCAGATGAACCTGAGGGTCTGACCCGGGAAGAGCTCGAGCAGTATTGGCGCGAGGAGCGGATGAAGCCGTTCAAGGACGATCCGGAGATGCTGGAGATCATCCGCACAGCCAAGTTCGATTACGACTCGACGCCGGAGGAGGATGAGGAGGACATCCGCATCGCCAGAGAGCGCCGGAACAAGCCGACGATCTCTATAGACGAGTTCTTCCAATGGCAGGCCGAGACGTTCCCCGACGATGCCGAGTACACCCTGCCGGATTCGTGGAATTCCGCGTCCGACTGAGCGACGACGCACAGGCCGAAATGGCCCGCCTGAGTCCCAACCCGAGGCGGGATGTCAACGAAGTGATAGAGCGCTTGCGGTCGGGCGCGGATCGCGACCTCGATTTGCACCTCACGGACGTCAACCTGTGGCGAGCAAAGGCGGGCCGGCGTTGGCGCGTGATCTTCGAGGTGTTGCCGGGCCGTCAGATCTTGGTTCGACGAATCCGCCGACGCCGGGAGGCGTATCAGGGCATCGAGCATCCCGAGCAGCGGGAGCTGAGGGAGCCGGAATGGCCGTACGAGGCTGACGAGCTCTGCTCGCCGGTCGTGCCGTGAACGAACAGCTGGGTCATCGGCGGGTCGCCGGAGCGCGTGGTGTCCGAGGTGTAGGGGGCCCCGCTACGCTCTCCCACATGCACCTCATCGCTTACGCCGACGGGGCATCGCGTGGCAATCCCGGTCCCGCCGCTTACGGGGCTGTCCTCTGCGACGCCGACGGGGTCGAGCTTGACGCCTGGGGCAATCCGATCGGTCCGGCCACAAACAACGTCGCCGAGTATCACGGCGCGATTGCGGCGGTCGAGGCGGCGCTCGAGCGCGGCGCGACGGACCTGGAGCTTCGGCTCGACTCGGAACTGATCGTCCGCCAACTCGAGGGGCGCTACCGGGTGAAGAACCAGCAGCTGAAGCCCCTGTTCGCGCAGCTCAGCGCCCTGATCGAACGGCTGGACAGCTTCCAGCCCACTCATGTACGGCGGAATCTCAACCAACGCGCCGACGCGATGGCGAACGAGGCGCTGGATCGTTAACTCCTACGACCGCGATACAGTGGATCTCGCCAGGCCGCCGGGCGGTCGCGGTGTTGCTCGACAACTGCCGGGCGGCATCGAGGAAAGTCCGGGCTCCGCGGGACAGGGCGCTGGGTAACTCCCAGGCAGCGCGAGCTGACGGAAAGCGCACAGAAACATACCGCCTACCCGTTCCGGCCGTGCTTGTCGCGGCCGAGGACGGCGGCAAGGGTGAGATGGTGCGGTAAGAGCGCACCAGCGGTCGGGTGACCGGCCGGCTGAGCAAGCCCCGCCTGGAGCAAGACCAAATAGAGAGGCGATGGCCTGTCCCGGGCCGCCTCCGGGTAGGTCGCACGAGGCGGCGGGTAACCGTCGTCCCAGATGGATGGCCGCCACCCGATGCGCGACACAACTCGTGGCATCGGGTACAGAACCCGGCTTACAGGCGGCCTGGCATTCAACCAGAATCTGTTGGACAAACGCAGGAAATTGTGAGAAGAATCATGACGAAATCGAGACCAGTCTGGACGAATCTGGACAAATCTGGACAAATCTGACATCCAGAATGCCTCAAACACCGCAATACACGCCAAAACCTGCCAATTCTGTCCAGATCACGCAGATTCTCTCGACCATTCCGCACCAGTTGGTCCAGGGTGATCCCTCGGGCACGGTCAGCGGAGTCCGTCAGGATTCCCGCCAGCTCAACCCTGGCGACCTGTTTGTCGCCATTCCGGGATTCACCGTCGACGGCCATCGTTACCTCGAATCTGCCATTGCGAATGGGGCGGCGGCGCTTGTTGTTCAGGACGATCGCCGTCAATTCTGGCAGCCAATCGCCGACGCTCATCCGCAGCTCACCGTTGTCAGCGTCGACGACACTCGCGCGGCGCTGCCGGAGATCGCCGCCGCCTACCACGACTACCCGGCTCGCAAGCTCAGCGTTGTCGGAGTCACCGGAACCGACGGCAAGACCACGACCTCCTACCTGATTCATGCCATACTCACGGCTGCGGGCCTCCCGACCGGCCTACTCAATGGCGTGGAGTTCCATGCCGGAGGCCAGAGGAGCCGCAATGAGACTGGAGAGACCACACCGGAAGCCGACGTGATTCAGGCCAAGCTCGCCGAGATGGTCGCGGCCGGCGACACCCACGCGATCCTCGAGGTCAGTTCCCACGCCCTCGAGCTCCACCGAGCCGACCAGATCAACACCCGGGTCGCCGTCTTCACCGGACTCTCCGACGATCACCTCGACTTCCACCAGACCCGAGATCGATACCTCGCCGCCAAACTCAAGCTCTTCGAGTCGCTCGATGACCATCCCGGAAGCCGGGCGGTCGTCGGTGCCGAGGACGAGCATCACCCGACCATCACCGGCGCTCACAATGGCCCGACGACCATCGTCGCCGCAACGCCCGACACCGTCGCCGACGTCAGCGTCATCGCCAGCGCGCGGGACGCCCGAGGATCCGATGTCCGAGTCGTCACGCCCGCCGGAGCGCTGGGGGCACGACTGCCGATGCCGGGCGACTACAACCTTGGCAACGCGGCTCTGGCCGCCGGCGCCGCCTGGAGCCTCGGCGTCGGTCCCGTGCCGATGCAGGCTGCCCTGAACGAACTGCGACCGGTCCCCGGACGAATGGAATCAATCGAGGAAGGTCAGGCGTTCACCGTGATCGTCGATGCGGCCGCCACCGGACCCGCACTCGATCTCGCTTTGCAGACACTCAAGCCTCACGTCGCAGGCCGTCTGATCCTCGTCTTCGGCGTCGCCGGCGAGCGCGATCCGATCCGCAAGTCAAGCATGGCTGCGGCCGCAGCGCAGTACGCCGACCACACCGTGATTACCAACGAGAATCCGCGCTCGGAGGATCCCGTCGAGATGGTTGACGAGATCGCCGGTCACCTCGTCGAGGCCGGCGGTGAGTCGTTTGACGTGCAGCCCGACCGCCGCGAGGCGATCCGCCGTGCGGTCTCCATGGCGCAGCCCGACGACCTTGTCCTGGTCGCCGGCAAAGGCGCCGAGCCAACGCTGATCTATGCCGACAGGGTCGAGCCCTGGGATGATCGCGAAGTGGCGCGAGAACTCTTGAACAGTCTGCCCACTACGCGCCTATCTCAGTAACCAACCAGCGCATACCCTTCCGCCATAGACGTCCCGAATCCGACGGAGCCAAGCAATGGACAACGCCGAATACCGCGCGCTCGTTGCGGACGACCTCAATCACTGGGTGCATCCGCTCTTCCACCCGGACTTCCACCAGGAACCGGTCATGTTCGAGCGGGGAGAGGGTGTCTACATCTACGGCGCGGACGGCAGGCGCTACATCGACGGTTTGGCCGCGCTCTGGAATGTGGCCGTCGGCCACGGCCGCGAAGAGCTGGGCGAAGCGGCCAAGGAGCAGATGTCCAAGCTGGGATTCTCCAACTCCTACGAGGGATACACCAACGAACCCGCCATTCGCCTGGCGAAGAAGGTGATCGAGCTCGCCTACGACAACATGCAGGCGGTCTACTTCACCAACTCCGGATCGGAGTCAAACGAGACCAACGTCAAGGCGGCCCGCTTCTACTGGATTCAGAAGGGCCGCCCGGAGAAGCAGAAGATCATTACCCGAGTCGAGGCCTATCACGGCAACACGGTCGCAATGACCGCCGCCACGGGGATGCAGGTCTTCAAGCCGCAGTTCGGCCGACCCGTGCCGGACATCATCAACGCGACCACGCCCGACGCCGTTCCAACAGGCGGCGGCCGGATCGACAGCGGCAACCTGATGATCGACAACATCGTCGCCACGATCGAGCAGGAAGGTCCGGACTCGGTTGCGGCGGTGATTGCCGAGCCGGTCCAGGGCGCCGGCGGCGTCTACCCGCCGCCGGACGACTATTTCCCCCGGCTGCGCGAAGTCTGCGACCGCTACGAGGTGCTGCTCGTGGTGGACGAAGTGATCACCGGGTTCGGTCGCACCGGCAAGTGGTTCGCGCTGGAACACTTCGACGTCCAGCCCGACATGATGTCGATCGCGAAGGCGATCACGTCCGGATATGTGCCCATGGGCGCGGCCGTCTGGTCGAAGGAAGTGCATGAGACGATCACCGACGGTCCGGGCAAGTTCATGCATGCGTACACGAATTCCGGGCACGCCACCGGCGCCGCCGTCGGTCTGCGCAACCTGCAGATCTTTGAGGACGAGCGCCTGGTCGAGAACGCCGCAGCGCGGGGCGACCAGCTGCTCTCGGGGCTTCAGCGGCTGACCGAGAATCCGCACATCGGCAACGTGCGAGGCCTGGGCTTCATGTGCGGCTTCGACATCCTCAAGGATCCCGAGACCGACGAAGCCTTCCCCGTCGAGGACGCCATGGGCGCCAAACTGCTCAAGGCCTGCCAACGCCGCGGGCTGATCAGCCGTGTGCGGAACGACGGCTACCTGCTCGCCCCGCCGCTTGTCGCGACTGAAGAGCAGGTCGACGAGATCCTCACGATCGTCGAGGATTCGGTCCGCGAGGTGACCTCGGTCCTCTGATCGGGATTGAGGAGGCACTCACTTCCGTGCTACTCTGCGTGGCAGGAAAGGAGGTGATGCAACTTGGGACATAGTCAACTTTCGCCCAGGTATCGACGACGCAGCGTAGTGGAGGTGGGCGCCTCCTAAGCGCTTTCTGAACCGTCGCCCGATTCCTGGGCGAACACGACGACCCCGGGCCGCCCAGCTCGGGGTCGTACCGTTTAACTCGCTAGCCTTCGGCCATGTCCAACCATGACTTGTTGCCGCCAGATCAACGACTTGATATTGATCTGGTCCGATCCCTGCTGACCACCCAGGAGTTCGGTCGGGAACTCCACTACCTCGTTCAGACCAGCTCGACCATGGACGACGCGCGCCGTCTCGCCGAGGCCGGCGCACCGCACGGCGCGGTGGTCGTCGCCGACGAGCAGACGGCAGGCCGCGGCACTAAGGGCCGGATCTGGGTTTCGCCGCCTGGACAGAGCATCCATACGACGTTGATTGTCCGCCCCTCGATTGAGGAACTGAAACGCCTGAGCATTATCAGTCCGGTCGCCACGACCGACGCCGTGCGCGAAACGTCGCCGCTGCAACCGACGATCAAATGGCCTAACGACATCCAGATGGAGCATCGCAAGATGGGCGGCATCTTGATCGAGGCCGACTGGAGCGAAGGCCAGCCGAGCTACGCGCTGATTGGGATCGGGCTCAATGTCAATTTTGATCCGGCACCGTGGGCGACGCAGATCGATCGGCCCGCGACCAGTCTGATGATCGAGCTCGGCGAACGGCAACAGCGCGAACCGGTGTTCGCCGCTCTACTCAATGCGTTCGAGCAGCGTTATCGCCAAGCCGGTGCCGCAGAGCTGCACGAGACCTGGATTTCGCGCCTCAACACGCTGAACAGGGATGTGACCGTCACGCTGGCCGGCGGCGAAGCGATCGATGGTCGCGCCGTCGGCGTTGATGATGCGGGCGCATTGATTGTCGAGACCGGCGATGGAGAGCAGCGAACGTTCATCGCCGGCGAGGTCACCCTGCGAGAGACAGCTGATCGCGGCTAATCGTCACGGGAATCTCGTGTATCAATACCAACGCCGGCGCGACCATTGGCCGGCCGGGTCTATGCACACGCCAATCGCCGGTAGCGAGGTTCATGACGCAGATTCTGGCGGTATGAAAGGGGTCGAAGACTCCGGTGAGCATGACTCTGATTCGGTCCTCAGCGGGCACGCCATGAATATCGCTGGCGCCGATCCACCAGGCTGTGAATCGATCCGATGCATCAGGATTCCAGCAGGATGACGCACCGGTTTCGAGCTGTTCCAGCATCGTCTCGAGGTGGTCAATCGGGGCCACTTCGATTCGCGTCGATGCGGCTCCGATGCGCGAGGCATCGACAGAGACTTGCAGATCCGCTCGGGCGACCCTGGTCCACCCGTTTCCGCTGGCGAGGCTGACCCGTATTCCCTCAAGAGAGGCGAATCCGCGGACCAGCTCATGCGCGAAGGTGGTGGTCCCGCTGCTAGCACGGAGCTCGGCTTCGGCGACTCGCTCGGCGATCGAGATCGGCGCGGAAGTCAGATTCTGGGCGCGGAGCTCAAACGCTTCCAGCTCCTGGTGCGATCGATCCCGGATGTTCCGGCCTTCACCCGGCGCATAGCGCAACACGACAGCATCGAGTGACGTGACTTGCTCATCCAGGGTTAGCGTCACGCTCACCGGCGACCAACTCAGGGATGCCACCGAGATCGATCTGTGTCCTGCGACAACTGTGAAATCGGCAGGCAGTGCACCATCCGGCTCAATCTCCTGGTCGAAGGTCAATTCGATTTCTGAGGAATTCGCCTCAGCGGAAAGTACGGTTGGCGGCGTTTCGGTGTAGTTACGGACCAGGAAGACGGAGTCGGGGACCCGGGATCCGGTCAGTCCGGCCAGTCCGCCGCGCGTCGCGGCCAGGTAGACGAGACCGAACAGGTCGGGGTCGTCCGG
Source organism: Chloroflexota bacterium (assembly GCA_009838735.1). Classification (GTDB taxonomy): domain Bacteria; phylum Chloroflexota; class Dehalococcoidia; order Bin125; family Bin125; genus Bin125. Next base: position 12,310 of record VXQZ01000039.1, on the reverse strand, counting down.
CAGTTGGTCGGACAGTTCCAGGTAGACGGATGAGCCGGTCAGGCTGACGGCCGACACGTGAGCGTCGATGCCGGGCCCGCTGAGGATGAAGCGCGAGGCGGGCACTGACCGTTCAATCAAGGGCTGGTCGAACGTCAGAAACACTGAGGTGTTCAGGGCGAAGGCCGACTCGAGCTGGGGAGGGGCAGTCCTGTCGAGGACCGGCAGCACAAACGGGCCGACGGTCAACTCGCCTCTGATCAGACTGTCTCCCTCGTATGAGATCTCGGCCTTGTCGCCCTCGGGCAAGCCGGGCGGGGTCAATCTGAGTTTCAGTACCTGTTCCTCGACGCCCTCGACCGCCTCCAGGGAGGCCCGGCCGCTGATGGAGAACCCCGACAGATCGGCCGGTGATCCGTCCAACTGACCGTCGAAGGTGATGCTCAAGCGCTCGCCGTCTGCCGAGGCGGATAACGCGCACGGGGCCGCGACGCGAATGGTTCGCTCCAGTTGAAGTCGATCGGGCGACAGATCGGAGGAGTACCTGACGATCGTGATATCGCCTTCGCAGATCGACTTCGCAGGCCTCAAGAGCAGCGCGCGCTCGGATTCCTCCGTGCGAAATGCCCGGTCTTGCTCGTTGACCGTGAGTTGCCACGCGAATCCTTGTCTCTGCAGCAACGACAGATCGGTGAAGGTCAGTTGCAGCGCCCCGACATCGGACTGCAGACAGCTGAGACCCCATTGCGGGTTGAGCAGATTGGCGACCTGGAATGCAAACGCGACTACCTCACGTCCATCAATGTCGAGCAGCGGCGCGTCTCCGGGAACGTATGTCAGCGAAACGGGGGCACATTCGGTCACTGGCTGTTTCAACTTCAGCGTCAGATTGGAACCGTCGGTGTTCACCGACTCGACATCGACGGGAGTCTCGTCGACGGAGACCGTGACCAGCGACCGACCGTCTGTTGCCGTCTTCGACAGCGGACCGTCGAAGCTCACTTCGATCCTGTCCGGTCGGAGCCGATCAAATGCCACCTCGAGGGCAGCGGCCGCGGTCAGATTGGTGACTTGAATCGGGCCGAATGAGGCGACGGGATGGTGCGGCATTGATGTGTCGCGCAGGTTGTACGTGCCATCCGCGAGTGACTCACGAGCGTACGCCAGCGTGATCACGGCGTTCCTGGAGACTGTGTTGCGCAACACGAGCTCGACGACGGAGCCGCTCACCTTCACTTCCTCGACTTCCAGTTCCTCGGTGGCGTCTCGAGTTATGCGAAACCACGCGATGTCCGGAACCTCATGGCATGCTGCCCGTTCCGACTGGATTGGCAGTTGATCACAATTCGCCGGTGGGACATGATCGGTGTCCAACGGTTGATCGAACCTGAGCGATACGGAGTCGCGATTGACCGTCGCTTCCGTCAGGAGCGGGGCCACGTCAACGGTGTTATCGACCGGCTCTGTGAACGACTCCAGCAGGTTTCCAGCGTCGTCGTCCCGCAGACCCCCAGATGTTGGCGGCTCGTACTCCAGGTTGATGACGGCGCCTTCGCGAATGGCGGAATTGCTCTCGAGAATGAGAATCAGCTGCACGCTCCCGCGAACATTCGGATCCACGATGACGGAGTGAATCTGCTCGTCTGTGTCGAAGCTGAAGGACGTCTTTTCGAACGTATCGGGTATCAACACTGCCTGGTCGAATCTGACTGTTACCTCTGTGCCTGCCTGATTCGTCTTGATCGAGACTGGGGTTGGCGCGTAGTCGGTGGCATTGTCGACATCCCTGGAGAAGCCGACAGCGTCATTTCCCGTTGGATCGCGGATCCGGTCGGTCACGGGCGGTGTGTACGTCAACTGGTATTCGGCGTCTTCAATAGCGGTCGTCGCCAGCGTGAGCGTCAGTACCGCTCCTGCGATCGAAGCCGTGGAGATTGCCGGACCGTCGGCAGACAGCGAAAAGGCCGAGACGTCAGGTGTTGAATCTGCATCGAGTTCCTGATCGAACGTGACAACCAGGGTCGTTCCGTCGACCTTCGCCGACTCGACGACCGGTGGTTCATCGTTCAGATTGGTTAGCGCATATCTGTTGATCTCTGCCCGGTTCTTTCCGGCATCGTCATCCCGAATCCGGATGCTTCCGGAGTTGGGGAAGTAGCTGATCGTCAGCGCTTCACCTTCCCGAGTCGCTCTGGATAAGGTGAGCACGATCTTGCCGACGTTGTTCGGTCCGCCGTTGGACACCACAACTCGAATCACGTCGGTGTCTTCCGCGTCGGATCCCGTCAGTGTGAAGTGGTCGAGCACGACACTGTTGTCCTCCAGATCCAGGTCGAAGAGGGAAGCGGCGGCCAGGGCCTGGTCCAGCGTGATCGTGATCGTGTCGCCCTCGACGGTTCCCGACACTGGTACTGGCGCCGTGTCGGTCCGATTGTCGACGGTGATCGCGAAGGACTCCGTCCGGTTACCGGACGGGTCGGCGATTCCCCCGGTTGATGGCTGCATGTAAGAAATTGAGGCTGACTCGTCCTCGGCCAGCGGCCGCGACAGGGTCAACTCAATCGAGGCGTCTACGTACGACACGGCGGTCGCAGTTGCCCCCGGATCTGCCGAGATGCTCAATGCGCTCCCCGTCAGGCTCGAGCCATCGTCCAGCGACTGATCGAACCCGATCGTCACTGTGGATCCGTCACCTGTTGCAGAGATCGCCCGCGGAGCGACATCAGTCTGGTTGGTCACGGATTTTGAGAAGCCTGGTATCTCCGAAGCGTCGGACGCTGTCAAAGGAGAATCCGAGGGCGCCGTGTAGGTCAACGTGTACGCCGCGCCTTCGCTCAGCGCTCGGTCGAGGGTGAGGTCGACCGTCATGGCGTTGACGGTCACCTCGCTGACGACGGGCTGATCCGCCCCCAGAGAGAAGGCAGAGGTTGCGGGCGTGGAGTTGACGTCTAACGACTTCGAGAAGGACACGACGATCGCTTGCCGGTTACCGACGATCCTGCGCAACAGGGGCTCCGGCGTCTCATTCGTGACTTCGACTTCGTCAAATGCTGACACCGCCAGCTCGTGACCGTCGCGCTTCAACTTGACGTCGTCCGCCGCGGAGTACGTCACGGAGACGTCGTCGTCGTGCTGGAGCGCAGTTGACAGCGTGAGGTTCACCGTGTCGTCGTCGATATCGACTCCGCTCACGACGATCTCGCCTGGAGCGATGCTGAAATCTGCCTTGGGTGGGACGGAGGTCTCATCCAGGTCGCGATCAAACGTCAGAACGACCGTGTGTCCATTTGCTCTCCCGCTCACCGGTCTTGGCACGCCGTCGGCATGGTTGGTCACTGGCTGAACCGACCAGGCAGCCGTCTTCCACTCGCCATCGAGACTCTGCAGGGCGGAGGCCGTGGCGTCGCTCGGCGGTTGGTAACTGACGCTGACCGTCTCATTGAGGTCTGCTAGTGGACTCAGGGTCAGCTCGATGCTGGATCCGTTGATCTTGACCGATTCAACCACGGCCGAGGTGCTGCCGATGAGAGTGAATGTCGATGCGGCGGGAGTGCCGACCGAGGTTGCCAGCAAGGCATGGGACATGACAATCGTCAAGGTCCGCCCGGCGGCGTCCACCGAAGCCGAGCGAAATGTCGGCGTCGGATCTTCGGTGTTGTTCGTCGCTCCGAGTTCCACAAACGAGTCGACCAGCAGTGAACTGCCTGCCCGCTTGAGCGGCGTCTCGGCCGGTTGTGTGTAGCCAACCGTGATCGAATCACGATGCGTAACTTCTGGATCGACAGTGAGGGTCAGGATCTTGCCCTCGATAGAGATATCGGAAACCGTCGCCGCGACTCCGCCGAGCGCGAACGTGGAAGCCGCGGGCTCCGACTGGCTGTCCAAGTACCGATCAAACGTGATCTCGATCTGGTCGGCAGCGACCGTCGCCGAGAGCGGACGGGGCTTGCCGTCGGTGGAGTTGGTGACCGGCTGCCCACTGAATGCCCCGACCATTTTCTGGTGGGCGAGCGACTGCAGTCTTGGTTCGGATTCCTCTTCGGGCGGCGTGTAGCTCACCACAATCACCTGGCCCAGATCAGCCAGGGGCGCCAGGCTAAGAGTCACGCCGCTGCCTGAGACCGTGACCGACGAGACCGAGGCAGTTGTGCCCGACAACGAGAATGAAGACGCTGCAGGCGTTCCCTCGGCTGTCGCGTCGAGCGGGAGCGTGAAGTTGATGGTGAGTCTGGTCCCGTCGGCCGAGGTCTCGGCCCGGCTGAACTCGGGAACTGGCGCCGACGTCCTGTTGGTCACGGGCTGACTGCGAAACGCGTCCACGTCGCGGTTGTTGCGCGCCTCAATCCTGGGCGGTGAGTCGGGCACCGAGTAGGACACCGTGATCGAGGAATCGACGGTCACCGCGGGCGAGAGCGTCAGCGTGACCACAGAGCCCTCGAACGCCGCCGCTGTCACCGTGATTTCGACTTCGCCGGCGACAGTGAACGCCGAGGCCGGGGCGACCGCCTTGAGCGGCAGATCGAACGTGATTGTGAGGACCGAACCGTCTACCGCCGCTTCGCTGACCGCCGGCTTCCGGTCGGGCGTGCTGCTCTTGAACTGGAACGAGAAGACGTCAGCGACGTTGTGCGCGCCGTCCAGTTGCCTGAGCGGCGCCTGGTTCGGCTCGAGATATCTCAGCGTGTACGTGGGCGAGTCACGGCTGTGGAGGATGCCGTCGAGTGTCAGGGTGACGGTCTGCCCCGAGACGGTCACGTCGTCCACGGCCGGAACATTCTGAACGCCGCCGATCGTGAAGGCGCTCGCGTCAGGGACGCTGTCCTCATCGAGTTGCTCGCTGAAGGTCAACGTGACGACCTCGTATAGCGCGGAGACCGTTTGCAGCGTGGGCGGACCGTCAACGTTGTTGGTCACCGAGCGCGCGGCCCAGCTCTCGACCAGTTGGTTCCCCTGATCGAGGTCGGCAAGCGGATAGTCGGCGTTGGCGCGGCGCTGATCGTAGGCGAGCGTCACGGAGTCGCCTTCGCTGATCGCCTGACTGCGGCTCAACTGGATGTCGAGCCGGTTGGGCGAGTCCGAGCGCCGCAACAGATCATTGACCGGTCGCGTGACGCCATCCACCGAGACCTTGAAGGCGGAGAAGTCGGACCACTGATAGCTGAGATCGGCGATCGCTTCGCAGAAGGTGACGTAGATGTATCGACCAGTGGCGTCTGATTCGATCGAGTCGATCCGGGGCGCTGCGTCGGTACGGTTGGCGACGCTCTGGTCCGAGAACTGCTCGATCGTTCCCCCACCGACGCCGATGAGGGAGGAACTCACTGGCGAGAAGCCAACGCTGACGCTCTCGTCGCTGCAATCGACATCCGGGACCGCTTCCGTCAGGGTCAGCGTGACGACGGCGCCGCCGACTTCGGCGGAAGACACGGAGACGGATTCCTCGCCGTGCTTGACGGCGAACTCCGACGCCACTGCGCTGCTGGAGGCGGTCAGGGATTCTGAGAAGGTGATGGTCAGCGTTGATCCGTCGACGCTGCTCGAATCAATGACGGGTGCGCCCTGTGCTAACCCGACATGTATGGAAACGAGAACCGAACAGGCGCACAGCGTCAATCCGGCTGCTCGAGGCAGCCAGACACTGAGACCGCAGACGGTCATTCACTCGCAATGCGCTCGCGCCAGCGGGGTCAACGGCCGGTCCAGTTCGGCGGACGCTTTTCCACGAATGCGCGCGGGCCCTCTTTTGCGTCGTCGGAGTTGAGCACTGTGCGGCTGACCCACTGGCCGACGCGGTAGGACTCGTCGATTTGCAATTGCCGCCACTGTTGGGCCATGAACTTTGTGCCCTCGACGGCGAGCGGCGCATTGGCGGCGATCATGTCGGCGATCTGGATTGCCCGCGGCATCAGTGCGTCGGGCTCCAGGATTTCGCGAATCAGCCCCATGCGCAGTGCGTCGTCGGGTGAGACGCGGTCGGCGGTCAGCATGATGTAGAGCGCGTCGCCGATAGGCAGCATGCGTGCGAGGTGGTGGATGGCGTAGCCGGGCATAATCCCACGCTGCACCTCGAACAGGCCGAAGAACGCCTCGGAGGAGGCGATGCGGATATCGCAATCGAGCGCTCGCTCGAGTCCGCCGGCGATGCAGAGACCATTGATCGCAGCGATGAACGGCTTGCGCGCCCGTGAGAAGGGCATCGACTCCTTGTAGTCGTAGCCCATCGTGTTGCGCTCGCCCTCGCGAGCCTGGTTCTGTTCGTTCATCTCTTTGAGGTCGGCCCCGGCCGAGAAGGCGCGGCCGGCACCGGTCAGGATGCCCACGCGCATGTTGGGATCGGCCTCGAGATCCGCCACGGCTTCGCGCGTCAACCGCCGCAGATCGCCGCCCAGCGCGTTCAGCCGGTGCGGCCGGTTCATGGTCAGGACGGCGTAGTGGTCGAACTTCTCGTAGATCAGGTCCGGACCGTCGCTTGCGGTCTCTGCCATCGTTGGTGTCCTACAGGTCGGCGAGGATGTCGCGCATTTCGCGGTCGTCGACGATGTTCCCGGTGTAAGACGAGGGCTGGCTGGCGATCCAGACGCTGGCCGCCGCCATCCAGTCGGCCGACTCGAACTCGGTCTGCGGGTTATCGGGACTGGTCAGCGCGTACCAGTGGCCCGGCGTTTTGATCAGGTAGCGAAGTGTCAACACGTTGCAGGCGATGTTGTATTGCTGCAGCTCCATCGCCCAGCCCTGCGTGATCCGCTCCAATCCGGCCTTGACCATGCCGTAGAACTGTCCGCCTTCGCGCACGTCATCGTACGGGCCTGGTCCGGGGAAGTCGGCCGCTCCCGACGAAATGTTGATGATGTCGCCGCCCGACTGCTTCATGTGCTCGACCGCGTACTTGGCCAGCAGCACCGGACCGCGCAGGTCGAGCTGCCAAATCAGGTCGATGTGCCGGTCCTGGACCGACTCCAGGGTGCCCGGCACCAGGACGGCCGCGTTGTTGATCAGAATGTCGACTCCGCCCAGTTCCGAGGCGGTCGTGTCGATGGCTCGGACGATTGAGTCGGGGTCGCGCACGTCGAGCCGCACCGGCACCGCGTGCCCGCCGGCCTCGCGGATCTCCTCGGCGACGGTCCGGATCGTGCCGGGCAGGCGCGGATCGGGAGAAGCTTCGTCCGAGCGGGCGGCAACCGCCACGGCCGCGCCGTGCGCAGCGAGCCTCCGTGCGATGTCGGCCCCGATCCCGCGGCTGGAACCGGTGACGAGCGCCTTTCGACCATCCAGCAGACCCATCTCGTCCCTCCCTTCGCTCGCAGGCAGCGAGCGCAGACTAGCACGAGGCTCGACTGATGGTTCGTCATCATGCGGACCGTCGCGGCAGGGCCGGGGCAGGGGCACAGTTCGGCCCAATCAAAACGCCATCCACCACGGAACAGCCAGGACATCGGGCCCGATCCACTCGGCCCGTTCGCCGTCGTAGAGCAGCAGCCCCGGCAGACTGCGCTCCGGATACTCGCCGATGAACGTGCGGAGATGCTTCGTGTCGGACAGCCGGGTCCGTCTGCTGGACTTGACTTCAATCGGCAGCAGTCGGCCGCCCGACTCGATCACGAAGTCGACCTCTTCACCGAGCGTCGATCTCCAGAAGAAGAGCTCGCCGGAGCTTGATCCGCTGTCGCGCCATGCCAGGAGATCCTGCAGCACCAGGTTCTCCAGGAGAGCGCCCTGCGGCTCCGGCTGTTGACTCAGATGCCAGGCGATGCCGCTGTCGCTCCAGTAGATCTTGGGCGACTTGATCAGTCGTTTGTTGCGGTTGACCGCATAGGCGGGCAGCCGAACCAGCAAGTACGAGGTCTCCAGAAGGTTGAGGTAACGGTGCACCGTGGGCTGCGCCATCCCGATGTCGCGCCCCAGGGCGGTTTGGTTCACCAGTTGTCCCACGCGCAGCGAGACGGCCTGCATCAGTCTGCGAAAGTCGGGCAACGCGGAGATGTTCGACAGGCTCTGCAGGTCGCGTTCGAGATAGGTACGCACGTAACCGTCGAACCAGATCGCACGTTCCCGGTCGGTGCGCATCTGGATCGCCGCTGGAGGGAAGCCGCCGCGGCGGGCCAGGGCGCGCCAATCCTCCTTGGGCAAGTTTTGCGCGCCGAGCATCTCCAGCCAGTCTTGCGGCGGGGCTTCGAAGAACTGGTCCCAGACGCCGCAGCGGGCGAGTCCCAGCTGTTCCGTGCGGGTCATCGGCCAGAGCGTCAGGTAGCTCGCGCGGCCGGCCAGGGTTTCCGAGACGCTCTTCATGAGCAGCAGATTGGCGGAGCCGGTGAGCAGAAATCGGCCTGCCGCTCGGCGCTCATCGATCTCTCGTTTGATGGCGAGCATCAGTTGTGGTTCGCGCTGTACCTCGTCGATCGTGACGGGCCGCGGACCAGCGAGAATCTGCTCCGGCTCGGTGCGCGCGGCTCCGAGCGCTTCCGCGTCGTCGAGGGTGATGTAGCGACGCTCAGCGCCCTGGAGCTCGCGTACGAGCGTGCTCTTGCCGGTCTGCCGCGCACCGGTCACGACGACGCTCGGCATTAGCCGCAGGTGCTCGGCGAGACTGTCCGCCACGAGCCGGGGAAGCGCATCTTGCGTCATGCTGTGAATGATAATCATGCAGATTCTGAATGACAATCATTCTTGATGTGAATGATAATCATGCGGATGGTGAATGATTATCATTCACACCGAGGCTTCAAGTCCTACACTGCCTGAATGAGCAGTCCAGCCGCCGTCTCTTCGTTGCGTCTGATCCACCTCCCAGGCGGCACGTTCATCATGGGCGCCGATGACCGCCGCAGCGACGAGCGACCGGCGCATGCCGTGGCGGTGACGGCCTTTCGGGCCGCGGAGCGACCTGTGAGTAACAACGAGTATGCGGCGTTCGTCGAACACACCGAAGCCCCGCCGCCGCCGTTCTGGACGCAGGACGGTTTCCGCATCCCTGATGCGCCCGTCGTGGGCATCTCCTGGCACGACGCCGTGGCCTATTGCGAGTGGCTCTCAACACAGACCGACACACGCCTTCGACTGCCAACCGAGGCCGAACGCGAATACGCGGCTCGGGGCGGGCTGGCGGAGGCAGACTGGCCCGAGCCCGACCCGCATTGGCCGAAGGTGGCGGCTCGGGCGTCGGTCGCGACAGCTGAGCATCCGCACGTGCCGCTGGACGCCTGCCGCAACCGCTTCGGTCTGTACTGCATGGCCGACAACGTGCATGAGTGGTGCTCCGACTGGTACGACCGCAGCTACTACGACGTCTCGCCACGGGCCGAACCTGCCGGACCGGTCAGCGGCATGCGGCGCGCCAGCCGCGGCGGCTCCTGGCGGCACCGAATCAAGTTCACACGGGTCAGCGCCCGCTCCAGCCTGTCGCCCAGCTACCGCTACAACGACTACGGCTTCCGCATCTATGCGGACGCGGTGTGAATGGCTGAGGAGGCTGTCATGCCGATCCGCACGACCGTCGTCGGCTCCTGGCCGATTCCGTTTGGCCAGCGACTGGAGCTCAAGCGCTACTACGCCGGCGAACTCTCCGACGAGCAGGCCGATGGCGTCCTGCAGACCGCCGCCCGAATCGCCATGGACGAGCAGATTGCCTGCGGCCTCGACCAGATCATGGGCGGCGAAGTCTTCGCCCCCGATTTCCTCCATCACATTCCGCCGCGGCTCGGTGGGCTGGAGACACTCGCGCCGCGGGTTACCTCGAAGGGACAGCAAGGTGTCGGACGGTACCGGGTGGTCGGCAAGGTGTCCGCGCCTCGCGGCACCGGACACGCCAAAGCCTGGCGACGCGAGCGCGAAATCGAGCCTCGGCTGGACAAGGCCTCCGTGCCCTCTCCCTTGACCATCGGCGGCGGATTCGTCGTTGACGACGAGGCGAGCGAGTCCGGGCACATGAACGATCTGATCGAGGTTGTCCAGGACGAGATCGCCGACATGGTCGGCAACGGACTGCAGGAAGTCCAGCTGGACGCGCCTGGTGAGGCGATCAACCTGGTCTCCGGGCGCGAAGCCGCCGACGCACTGCTCTCGCTGGTCAGAGAGCCGCTCGAGCCCGCCTCTGGCATCACCAGGACGATCCACTTCTGCCTCGGGGACATCGCCCGCAAACCGTCGATCGAGGTGCAAAACCTGCGCGCGTTGATCCCCTTCATCCAGCAACTCGACGGCGTCGTCGACCGCGTCCACGTCGAGTGTTCCTACTCCGGACAATGGGAGGAACACGGGCTGCTGGCCGAGCTTCCCGAGAGCATGCAGATCATCGCCGGCATCGCCGACGTCAAGTCGAGGCCCGCCCCGGTGACCGAACTGCGCGAGAAGATCGAACAACTCGCGGACGTGATTCCGCCGGAGCGACTGCTGGTGTCGACCAGCTGCGGCGTCGGCCGGGTCCCGCACGACGAAGCGATCCGGCTGATGCGCAACCTGGTCAAGGCCGCCGCGCTCGTGGCGTAGCTCAAGGAGTCGTACATGGAAATCAGACCACTCGGACGGACCGGCGTGCAGGTCTCCAGCCTGTGTCTGGGCTGCATGATGTTTGGTCGGCGCACCGAACCGGAAGAGTCCTATGCGATCATCGACCGCGCGCTTGACGCCGGGATCAACTTCCTCGACACCGCCAACGTCTACGCGCTGGGCCGCAGCGAAGAGATTACCGGCGAGGCGCTCAAGCGCAACGGGCAGCGGCACAACGTCGTCCTGGCGACCAAGGTCCACGGCCAGATGGACGCCGAGGATCCCAACGCCCGAGGCAACAGCCGGCGACACATCATCGAGCAGTGCGAGGCCAGCCTGCGTCGGCTGCAGACCGACTACATCGACCTCTACCAGCTCCACCGGCCGCAGGCCGACATCCCAATCGACGAGACCCTGCGCGCGCTCGACGACCTGATCCGCGACGGCAAGGTGCGCTACATCGGGACCAGCAACTTCGCCGGCTGGGAACTGGTCGAGTCGCTCTGGGTGGCGAAGGAACTGGGACTGAACCGCGTCGTCTGCGAGCAGCCCGCTTACAACCTGCTCGACCGCCGGGTCGAAAGCGAACTGCTGCCCACAGCCCGCACCTTCGGCATCGCCGTGATTCCCTGGGGACCGCTTGGCGGCGGCCTGCTCAGCGGTCGTTACCAGCGAGGCGAGCCGCTGCCGGCCGACGGTCGCTACGCGCTCAATCCGCAACAGCAGCAGCGAGTTACAGACGGCGTCTTCGACGTCATCGAAGGCTTGACGCCAATCGCTCAGGACAAGGGCTGCACCCTCTCGCAGCTCGCTGTGGCCTGGTGCGAGCAGCAGCCCGGGGTTACCAGTCCGATCATCGGACCACGCACGATGGAGCAGCTGGAAGACAATCTGGGTGCCGCCGACGTCGTAGTCACCGACGAAGACCGCGAGCGGATCGACGCGGTCAATCCTCCCGGCTGGACCGTCACTCCGTACTACGAGCTCTTCCGGCGCCCGCACGAGCACCGGATTCTCTAGGGCCCGGCGTGACCGCAATCGCGGCCCGTTCCGCCGTCTGTGCTGACGGCGGAACCCGGATACGATCAGCACGGACGGACGCTCAGGGTCCCGGTCTCCACCGTCGCGGTCGCTCAGCGTCCTGCCCGGAGCTTCGGAATTCCGCGATTAAGTGGATTTGCCTGGACGAAATCTGAACAAACTGACACACGTCTGGACGAATCCAGACAGATCTGGACAAATCTGGACAAATCGAGACCTCCCAACGCACGATCTTCAGTCCAGGACGGGCGATTACGCCCGGCCAGCCGAAGATCCCTCCCCGTCGCGCCGATCCGCTCCGTGAATGGCGGCCGAGCGGCGGTTGCAGGATGACGGAATACACCCACCGTCGTCCCCCAACGGCCGTTCGAGACTGTAAACCGCTTGTTGACAGGCGATTCTGCGCACGGGTAAGATTGCTTCTTGCACCCCTTGTTCAGCAGTCCCCGCTCAGACGCGGGGCGACCGACCTCGGGATGCGCCTTTACAAGGGACATAGTGATTGAGATGCGTCCACAGCATCCCCCCGGAAATCGGCGATGGCGCCGAATTCCATCGACATCAGGGGGGCTGCGGGAAACTCTCGCGACGACTGGTTGCTTGCGCAGCCGGACGGGCGCGGGAGGTACGTGTGTGGTTCTGACAACATGCAGAGATGACTGCGCTTGGCCCTCGACTCGATCGGGGGCTGGAACAGCGCGGCGCGCGGCACGAACGGGAGCCTCGAGGTGCGCAACTACTTCGGGGACTGGCTTTCGTTCAGCAGTGCATGCGCGTGGCGTAGCGCAGGTCAAGTGACTACGGCGCA
>VXQZ01000026.1 GCA_009838735.1 Chloroflexota bacterium | reverse complement strand
TGGTGGTGATCTGCCGGGTCGAGGCGTCGAAGGCGAACGACGCCGCGTCCGTGCCCTCCAGCGTGTAGGTCAGCGGGTCGTTGTCCGTGTCCGTCGCCGCCGGGACCGCGGCGCCCACGTTCGTGCCCGACGCGCTGTTCTCCGCCACGCTGCGGGTGAGCGTCGTGTCCGCGAACACAGGGGCCGTGTTGGCCGGGCTGTTCGTCGTGCCAGAGCCGGCGGCCGACCAGCCGCTGTCGCCCTCGGCGTTGGTCGCCCGCACCTGCACCTGGTAGGACGTGCCCGCGGTCAGCCCGGTGAGCGCAGACGAGGTCGTCGCCACGTCCTGCGGGCCGTTGGTCCACGTCCCGCTCGAACCCGCGCGGTATCTCAGGTCGTAACTGGAAATATCCGGCTTGCCCGTGTTGGACGGCGCCGTCCACGCCACGTCGAGGCCCGTGGTCGAGCCCGCCGTCGCGCTCACCGTCGGCGCGCCCGGCGCCGCCGGCGGCTCGTCCACGTCCGACACGGTGATGGTCACCGCCACCGTGTCCGTCCCGCCGTTGCCGTCGTCCGCCTTCACCGTCACCGAGTAGCTCGACTTCGTCTCGTGGTCGTAGTCGACGCCGGTCGTGGTGGTGATCTGCCGGGTCGAGGCGTCGAAGGCGAACGACGCCGCGTCCGTGCCCTCCATGGTGTAGGTCAGCGAGTCGTTGTCCGTGTCCGTCGCCGCCGGGATCACGGCGCCCACGTTCGTGCCGGAGGCGCTGTTCTCCGCCACGCTGCGGGCCAGGGTGTCGCTGGCGAATGCAGGGGCCGCGTTGGCGGCGCTGGCGCTGGGGACGGCAGAAATGATTCTAGTACTGGCGCCCACCCCGGCGCCGTTCAGCGCCCGCAACTGGAAATGATAACGTTGCCCGTTGTCCAGGCCGGTGAGCACAAGGCCGGTCTCGTCGGAGAGGTCCTTGTCACCGTCGCTGTCGGGCACGTCTTTCCACCAGACCCAGGGTGAACCAGACTTATGATATTGATACTGGTACTTGATCAACGCCGCGAGGCCTTTACCGTCATTGGCCGGGGCGGTCCAGGCCAGAGTCAGCTGAGTGTCCCCGGGCGTGAGGGTGAACGTGGCCGGCGCCTTCAGTGGCGCCAGATAGCGCACGCTCGTCTCGGCGCGCTTGTTGCCGTTGCCGTTGGCATCCATCGCCGCACCCGCCGGGACGGTCAGACTCACGCTGCGGCCGTTGAAGTTCGGGTTCGGGGTGAGCACCACCGTCCAGACCGTGCCGCTGGTGACCTCGGTGAACTCCGAGAGCGTGCCGAAGACGACGGCAAGGTCCGTCTCCGCAAAGCCGGTCACGGCTGCCGAGAACGTGATCGTCGCCGTCACCGGCCCGGCGGTTTCACGCACTTCGAGGCCGGTGGTGATCGTCACGGTGAGAGGCGCGGGGGTCACCATTTCCGTCGGCGCCGAGGTCACGCTCTCCGCCGTGCCGCCGTCGTCGGTCCAGGAGACCGTCACGGTGATGGCCGATCCCACGTCCGCCTGCGCCAGCGTGTAGGTGGACGAAGTGGCGCCGGCGATCGCTGTCCCGTCCCGCTTCCACTGGTAGCCGAAGGTCCCCAGCCCGTCGGCATCGGCGATCGCGTCGGTGGCTGCGGTCAGCGTGTCGCCCTCCGACGGAACCCCGGCGATCCCGGCGATGGCGGGCAGGCCCGTCGGCGCGTCGTTCACCGCGGTGACGTCGATGGTGATGGTATTGGCCGCCGCGCTTTCCAGCGCGCCGTCGCTCACCTTGAAGCCGAAGGTCGCATACCCCGGCCCGTTGGCGTTCGCCGCCGGGGTGAAGGTCAGGAGGCCGGTGTCGATCTGGGACTTGCTGATGACCTGGCCCAGGGTCACGTCCGCGCTGAATTTGAGCGCGCCCGCAGTCTCCAGCGCGGTGATCCTGATGCCGGCCAGCGTGTCGCCCTCGTCGGCGTCAACAAACCCGAAGTCGCCCGCCGTGAAGGCGTACGCGGTGTCCTCCTCCGTCGTCACCGTCCTGTCGGCGCCGGTCGGGCGGTCGGGGGTGTTGTCCACCGTGTAGGTGGTTTCCGCACCAGCGGGGAGTGTGGCGTCGAGCGGGTTGCCGGAGGCATCGACGATGGCATCGTCGATGTGCTGCCCTGACGCAAAGCCCAGCGTCACCGTGCCGTCCAGCGTTTCGAGATCGCCGCCGGAGGCGGTGACGTCCCAGACGGTGCTGGCGGAACTGTCGGCTGCCGTCGCCGTCGCCGTGCTGCCGGTGATGGTGAAGTCGGCCCCGTCCACCCCCGTCACCGACTCGCTGAACGTGACGCGCCAGGTCAGGCTGTCGGCGTTGGTCGGCGAGGTCGAAGGCGTCTGCCGTTTAATGGATATGACCGTCGGCGCCGTGCTGTCGACTGTGGCCGACGGCATCGCCGTGATGCTGGCCGGGCTGCCGAGGCCGGCGGCGTTCACCGCAAGGACCTGGAAGAGGTAGTTGACGTCGTTCGTGAGGCCGGCGACGACATGGCTGGTTTCGTCCGAGAGGTCGCCGTCATCGTCGTTGTCGGGCACGTCCCTCCACTCGGGGGTGACCCCCCGCCCCAGATACCGGTATCGGTACCTAGTCGCGGCGGCAAAGCCGGTATTGTCCGCGGTCACCGTCCAGCCCAGCGTAACCTGGCCGTCGCCGGGCGTGGCGGTGAGCGGCGCAGGGGCCGCAAGCCGCGACACTGTCGCGTTGTTCGCCGTGGCGCGTTTGTTCCCGTTGTTGGCGGCATCGACGGCGACGCCCGCCGCGATCACCAGAGACGTCACCATGCCGCCGTCGGTCGGCGTGATCCTCGCGGTATAGGTGGCCCCGGAACCGGCAAAGTCCGAGGCAACGCCGTTGCTCACCGCGATGTCCCCCACCGTGAAGCCGGTCACATCCTCGGAGAAGGTGATCGTTACCGTCACCGCGCCGGAGGTTCCGCTCAGGCCGCTGATCTCCACCGTCGGCGCTACGGTGTCGACGTTCATGACGGCGCCCTTGACCTGGAGTTGGTAAGGACCATCAGTACGCACTAGAACCTGTCCAAAGGTTATTTCTGCATTTTCATTCGAGATCTGCCAACCCGCCGCTGCACCGGAATCAAGGCTTGCGGTTCCGCTTTGTCTCCAGGTTACAGGATTCCCGGGAGCCGCCAATATCACCCAGTAGTCAGTGTCTGCCTCCAGTGTGGCGCCAGCCGGCGCGCTGAACTCGTTGAGGCCCGCCGTTACGGTCGACGGATTGGTCAGCGTGTAGAGGGTGGAACCCAATACGGGTTGGTTGCTGGCCGAATTCCCATGGATCGTGACGGTCGGCGTTGAACCGGTGTCCACCAATTTCAGAACGACGCCGTCAAGATCGTAGCCGGCGGCATGGCTGCCCGTCCGGATTCTCTGACCTATTCGAACCACCCCAGACTGGGCAGCATAAGCAACCGTGCCTTCCTGTTGGCCGGTATTGCTGAGCAACGTCGTCGTCTGCGCGGCGGCGGGCGGGGCGAAGGGGGCGAGCAGGGGCAGGCACAGCAGCGCCCGCAGCAGGCCGCTGCGCAGACGGCGGACGGAAAGATCCGCGGCCGCGCGGGCGCCCGCGGCCGTGCGGGCGGCGGAAGGACCGAGGCGGTCGAGGGAAGAAGCGGGCCGGGCTCTATCGGAGCGCCGACCGGAGGCGGCGGAAGGTTCAGGCGGTGAGTCGGGCGGGCGGGAGCGGTCCCGCGATGCGGGCGCGCTCATGACTCAAGCGCGCGCGC
>VXQZ01000005.1 GCA_009838735.1 Chloroflexota bacterium | reverse complement strand
CCCCCCGCCCGCGCCCCCCCCCCCCCCCCCCCCCCCCCCCCCCCCCCCCCCCCCCGCCGTTTGCGGACGTGCGCATTGAGATGAGTTGACAATGTCGACGGTCAACCTTTCGCCACCTTCACAAGCTGTGTTCGCCGCTCGCTGCCTGGCGGACCCGGAACTACGCCTCGCCGTGCGCCACTGGACCGGTGGACTCCGGTTCGGCATTGGTGATCATTGGCTCGGCTTCACCGTGGTCGACGGGGCGATCAGCGCAGAAGTGCCTGAGATGGGACCGGACATCGTTCAGGTCTCGGGGCCGGCTGACGTATGGTCGCCGCTGCTGATGTCTCCCTCGCCGCCGTTTGGACAGCTCACCGTGCTGGCTGGGCTGGGTGATGGTGGGCTCCGGCGCTCGCCGACCGAGGACATGCTCTACTGGCAGTACGCGCCCGCCGCCGAGCGAGCAGCCGAATTGCTCAGCGAGCCGATGGCCGACCGTCCGCTCGCCTTCGAGTCAGGCGAGACTCCGCGTCACGACAACCCGGTCGGACGCTACGTCCACCTTGACCTCGACGGCCAGGACTACCGCCTCTACTACGAAGAGGCTGGTCAAGGCATCCCGCTGCTCATGCAACACACGGCCGGGGCGCACGGCGCGCAGTATCGCCACTTGTTTGAGGAGCCGGCCATCACCGACCGCTTCCGGCTGATCGCCTATGACCTCCCCTACCACGGCAAGTCCCTTCCCCCGGTCGGTCCTCGCTGGTGGGAACAGGAGTACCAGTTACATGGTGCGTTCTTGCGTCAGGTACCCTTGGCGCTCGCTGAGGCGCTCGACCTCGAACGGCCGGCCTTCATGGGCTGTTCTGTCGGCGGGTTAATGGCGCTGGACCTGGCGCTACATCATCCAGATGACTTCCGCGCCGTGATCTCACTCGAGGGAGCCCTGAAGATCGGTGGCAACCCGGACGGTTTGACCGGGTTCTGGAGTCCGCAAGTCAGTAATCAATCCAAGGCGCGCATGATGGAATCGCTCTGCGCGCCGTCATCGCCCGAGGTCTACGTCAAAGAGGTTTCGCAGGTGTACTCCGCAGGCTGGCCGGCGGCCTTTCTCGGCGACCTGTACTACTACCTGGTCGACTTCGACATCACCGAGCGCGCCCACGAAATCGACACCGAACGCGTAGGTGTTCACATCCTGACCGGCGAATACGACTGGTCAGGAACAGTCGCCCTCGGTCAGGCCGCGAAAGAAGCGATCCCCGGCTCGACTCACACGGTGATGACAAACGTCGGCCATTTCCCCATGCAGGAAAACCCAACTGAGTTCATCAAGTACCTGCTCCCGGTGCTCGACCTGATAGACGACTAGCTGCTGCCCGTCCGACGCCTCGATCCACGAACTCATGTGGAACGCCACCAGGGTCGCCGTCGAAACCAAGAAGACCAACGGCCCCGTCAAGGGCCAGGACCTGATCGACCAGATCAGCGAAAAGTTCTGGGCCACCGCCGAAGGCCCCGGAGCCGGCGTCTTCGCGCAGTAGGCCCCCAACACCGTCATTACCGTGCCGGCGGAGCTTCGCGGCTAGGCCGTCGTGCCCCCGCGCCCCCACACAGGCGCATCGGGCGGGACTGCACCGTTAGAGTGCGAGTGCCACGGGTGTTCATTGTCCAGCATGGCGCAATGGTGAGTAGGGAATAGTGCCGCAGGTATTCAAGGCAAGCGAATTCGCCATGAGGGCCGTGTTCGACGATGACTACTTGTTCAAGATTCCCGCCTATCAGCGTCCCTACGCTTGGACCACCGAGAATGCGGACGAGCTCCTCAAAGACCTGTTGAAATCTCTGCGGGAGGCTCCAGAGGATCCATATTTCCTAGGCAACATCATTCTCATCAAACATGAGGATGCCCCGGATAGCGATGTTGTTGATGGTCAGCAGCGGCTGACCACGTTGACCATGTTGCTCTGTGTTCTACGTGAACTGAGCAGTAGCGAGGAGTACACGAGGGAGATCGACGCTTTCATCTGGCAGTCTGGCAACAAACTCAAAGGTACCCAGGACGAATATCGCCTGAGTCTACGAGAACGGGACCGTGACTTCTTTCGAACGCACGTACAAAGTGGAGGAGGCATCCAAGCACTCCTGGAACTGGACCGTGCCGGTCGCCCTGACACACAGATGCGAGTGATAGAGAACGTGGAGCACATGCAGACGGAGCTGGGTTCCTTGTCAGAACAGGTCCGGGAAGACCTCACGCAGTTCGTTCTTCACCAGTGTTTCCTTGTGCTTGTGACCGCGAAGGATAGAGACTCCGCGTATCGCATTTTCACCGTGATGAACACCCGCGGGTTGGACCTGTCCCCAACGGACATCCTGAAGGCGGAAGCAATCGGAGACTTGGAAGAGCGGCTTCAGAGTGAGTACGCAGCGAAGTGGGAAGAACTTGAGGAGGAACTTGGCCGCGAGAAGTTCCGAGAGCTCTTCGCACACATTCGGATGATCTATGGCAAGGACAAGCTGAGGGTGACGTTGCAGGAGGGATTTCGCGAGCACGTTCTGAGCGAGGAAAGCGGTCCAGCGTTCATCGACGATGTCCTCGTGCCCTATGCCAAGCTCTATGAATTGATCGAAGACGCAGCGTTTGTGAGCACTGAGAATGCTGAGGCAATCAACCGCTACCTGAGTTTCCTGGGCTTCTTGGATAACTTCGACTGGATCCCCCCTACGATGGAGTTCTTCCGACTGCACTCTGGTTCGAGTGTCGACCTTCTCCGGTTCGTCAAAAGGCTGGACCGGCTCGCCTACGGCCTGTTCATTCGTAGAGCGGACACGTACGAGCGCATCGACAGATACGGGAAACTCCTGGCCGAGATTGCCGATGGCGAGCCCGCAGGTCAAGAGTTTTCCGCGTTCGATTTCTCTGACACGGAGAAGGCTGAGATTCGCGAACGGCTGGCTGGTGACATTTACCTTGTGACGCGGGCAAGGTTGCCGCTTCTGCTCCGACTTGATGGGCTTCTCGCTGATGCCGGAGCCTCATACGACCACAAGATCATCACCGTAGAGCACGTGCTGCCGCAGCAGCCGCCGGCAGAATCGGAGTGGCTTCAGGACTTTCCCGACGAAGAGGTGCGTGAATTCTGGACGCACAAGCTGGCCAACCTTGTGCTGTTAGCGCGTCGAAAGAACTCCGCCGCATCGAACTGGGACTTCAAGCGAAAGAAGCACGAGTACTTTGTGCGAGGAGGAGTGTCGCCGTTTGCCTTGACGACCCAGGTGCTTGGTGAGGATGAGTGGACTCCCAAGGTACTGCAGACGCGACAAGACGAACTCTTGGCGAAGTTGGCAGATTTGTGGGTGCTCAACTGACGCAGAGGTTCACCAGCAGTACCGAAACTCGTACGCTGGCGACCGACCTCCCCCTCCACCTCAGAGTCCGCGACAGCCACCTCCACTGTCGGCGTATGGTCGCGCTTGGAATCCTCCATCTGGACGTCCTCGTGATCCTGCAGGCAGACAGTCACCTAGAAGAGGGCCCGAGCCTGCGAATCGCCGACTGAAGGTAGTCCCGCAGCAAGATCTTGCTCGTCTCCACCTCCCCACCCACCAAACGCCCAATCTCCTCCCGCAGCAACGCCCGACGAAACGCCGGGTCGCGTCGAGCCCGCGCCCGCACCGTCTCCTTGAAGTCCCGAGTCAGTGCCATCAGCTCTACCTCCAACCCAACCGTATCGCCGGCATCCCCGCTTGCCGGCCTACCGCAAACCCCGACACACCACCCAGCGACCAAACGCGCTCTAATGTTCGAAGACGAACAGGAGCCCAACGATGACCATCTCACCACGCCGACGCCGACGCACTCTCAGAGAGCACCAACTCCGGCAGAACGGCCACACCCTCGAGCAGATCGCCGACAAGGTCAACGTCTCCGTCGCCACCGTCCACGCCGACCTGCGCCTGCTCGAGACCAACTGGTCCGACTTCGCCCAGGCCACCCGCAACGACATCCTGCTCCAGCAGATCAACCGCGTCAACCGCCGCATCAGCCGCTTGATCAACACCGGCGTCGTCGGCCTCGAACTCTGCGCCACCATGAACGAGGCCCTGCGCGCCAGGGCCCTCTATGCCCAGGAACTCAACGCCGCCTGCCGCGAACTCCGCCTCCTGCTCCGCGAACTCCCCAGCGATGGCCCGCCAAGCGGCGAGATCATCGAACTCGAACTCGCCGACTACCCCGACGACGAACTCGCCGACCCTCAACGACCCCGAAAAAACCTGAAAGAACCTGAAAGCGCACAGGCCTCGATCCCCCGGAAAACAAAGGAAATCGCAGCCACAACCCCCTCAGAAAAAAGTTCGTCCGAAAACCTGAACCTGCCGTTGCCCAAGAACACCGGACGCAACAAACCCTGTCCCTGCGGCAGCGGCAAGAAGCGAAAACTCTGCCACCCCCAGCACGCGCAGGCGCCTCCTCAAGCAGCCGACATCGAGGCCGAAGCGCTCCGCCTCTCTGAGCAAGCCCGCGCCGCAAGCCGCAACAACGACCCGCGCGCCGAGGTCGCCGCGCTCGGCCAACTCGCCGAATTGCTCGGGCCCTGATTGAAATGATCCACCCGAGGGATTCGAACCTCCGGCCCCTCGAGGCCGCGTCAACAACCCGGGCGCTAGCGGATTCGCTTCACCCGCGAGCGGCGCCGGACCGGCTGCTGCAACCCCGGGTCGTCGTTCCACGGTCGCCGGATGAAGCGGACCCCGAGGCTTCGGTCGATCTCGCGCCACTTGGACTCTTCCTCCGGCGTGACGAACGTGATCGCTTCGCCGTCGCGACCCATCCGGCCGGTGCGACCGACACGGTGCGTGAACAGTTGGGGAGAGTCGGGCAGGTCGTAGTTGATCACCTGCCCGACGCCGTCAATATCAAGCCCCCGCGCCGCCACGTTGGTCGCGACCAGGATCGGAGTCCCGCCCGACCGAAACTCACGCATCACCCGCTCGCGAGCGTTCTGACGCAGGTTCCCCTGCAGCGCGCCCACCGGATAGCCCAGTTCGTCCAGCTGTCGGGCCAGCTTCTTCACCCCGTGCTTGGTCTTCCCAAACACGATCACCGCCTCGCCGTTGCGCTCGTCCAGCAGCGAACGCAGCGCCCCGATCTTGTGGTCTCGCCGGATCGAATAGACCAGGTGCGTCACGCTGGGCAGCGTCTGCAGGTCGGCGTCGACCTCCACGGTGGCGGGCTGGCGCAGGTGCTTGGCGGCGGTCGTCGCCACCCAGTCGGGCAGCGTCGCCGAGAACATCGCCGTCTGCCGCTCCGACGGCGTGTAGCCCAGGATCCCCTCGACATCACGGGCAAACCCGCGATCCAGCATCTCGTCGGCCTCATCCAGCACCAGGAATCGCACCGACCGCAGGTCGAGCGTCCCCTGGCGAAGATGGTCCAGCGTGCGACCCGGTGTCCCGATCACGATCTGTGCCCCCCGCCGGAGCGCGCTCTGCTCCGGCCGCGCCGAGCGGCCGCCATAGAGCAGCGTCGTGTGCAGCCCCTGCGACTTGGCGACGGCGTCCGTCACCTCTCCCACCTGGATCGCCAGTTCGCGAGTCGGCGTCAGCACCAGCGCCTGCACCTCGCGAACAGTTGGCTCACAGCGTTCAACCATCGGAGTCGCGAACGCCAGGGTCTTGCCGGAACCGGTTCGCGCCTGACCAATCACGTCGCGACCGGCCAGCAACAGCGGGATCGTCTCCTGCTGAATCGGCGTGGGTTCCGAGATCTCCATCGCGGCCAGCGCTGTCCTGGTCGCTCGACTCAGCTCCATTTCAGAGAAGGTCGCTGCTTTGCCGGTGGAGTCCCGATCGTTGGCCCGGACCGGCACGCTGGGTTCGCTTCGCCGGCGCGTGGCATTCCGAGCGTCGGATGGAAGCTCTGCGCTGGTGCTGCCCCGTCGACCCGCGTAGCACGACGTGCAGTACACCGGTCGGTCGCCGCGCGGACGGAATGGAACAGAAGTCGAGACGCCGCAGTCGGCGCACGTGACTTGGTGGCGAGGTTTGCGCGCGCGCGACCGTGGCCGCGCGGATACGGATGCTGAAGGCATGGGTGGGAAGGACTCCTCAGGAGGTGGTCTCGGATGGTTGAATCAGAGCGGAACGTGGGCCAAATGAAGCAAGAATGAAGACGGGATGTTGTGTAAGGTCTCAAGGCTGTTTCAGATGTGTCTTCCAGCCTAAGCGCCAAAACGTCATCCGCGTTATCGCGCAATAGCCACTTGAGGCACTGTGGTAGCCCACCTGACAGGGCAGTCTTGATGCCGCCACGTGCCGTGCCGCCACGTGCCGTGCTGCCATGTGCCATGCCGGCCGCCGCCTTCGGCCCTCAGCACCACTCGCCAACGATCACTCCGCCAGGCGACGCTGAGCAAATGGTCCCCCCGGGAGGACTCGAACCTCCAGCCTACGGATTAGAAGTCCGTCGCTCTGTCCGGTTGAGCTACGGGGGGTCAGCTTTGCGGGCGGCCGGCCTCGTAGTAGGCGGCGCCCCGCTTGTCCAATGATATGGCGACGCTCTCCGTCTCCGACGTGCCGTCGGGATAGTTGAACTCCAGCACAATCTGCCCTCGATGCGACCCCTCCGGGACGCCGCCGGCCGACGCCGAGATCGGAATGATCGACTGCTGTGGCATGTTCGAAAAGTCGTAACCGTTGCCCAGTGCGACCCCCGCCTGAATCCCCACGTCAAGCCAGCTCGGCGTGCTCACCACCCGCCAGGCCAGCAGCCCGCTGCCCTCGTTCGCGATCGTCAGCTGCGTGCCGCCCCGCGCCAGCTCGCTCGACGACAACTCCACCTCAGTCGGTATCCCATCCAGCTCAGGCATCCCCAGCAACGCCTCCCGGCTCGACTCCGGCCCGCCGATCGTCAGCCGCGCCGGCACGGCACTGCCGGGCAGGTCCAGGCTCATCCGCTCCCGCACCTGGTCCAACCGCTGCCGGAACAGGTCCGGATCGAGCGCTCCGCCCGGCGCCGTCAGGCCGGGAACATCGGGCAGGACCACCGGATGCGGCTCCCACAACCGCTGACCATTGACAACCGGCGGGCTGAGCACACAGCCCAACACCCGCTCCTGGTACGGGTAATCCCAGTAGCCGCTCTCGTCGTCATCACAGTCGTACGGCGGTCGCGCCGGATCGTACATCGGGTTCCCCGGATGGTTAATCCAGGCCCAACCGTTGTAAGCCCACAGTGCGAAGTACCAGGACTCCACGTAGCTCGGATCGCTATCGCCCACCACCGGGAAGTAGTCCTCGTTCCACTTCTCCGCCAGGATCCCGGCGCCGGCCGCAATGTTGTAGGCAAAGTGTGAGATTGCCAATGCCTCATATCGCGAAGGCAAGCCGCCGTCGTTGTCGATCGTGCTCGTCACTTGCATGATCCCGTAGCCGCAATCCGGCGATATCAGCGCCGCTCCGACATCGCCGTAGGGAACGTTGATATGCACCTGGTTGATCTTGCTCTCGATCCAGCTGATCGCATGAAGCAGCTGTGCCGGAATCGTTGCCGACGCCGACGCCGTCCGATTGGCGCCCACCTTCAGGGCGGGCATGGCAAACTCCGCGTCGTCCGGAAACAACCGGTTCTGGGCCGCCAGCAACTGAGCCTGGAGGTAGGTGCGGCGCATTCGATCCGCTTCGAACGACTCAACCGCGAAGGGAGGCCCTCCTCCGCTGTAGGGACAGCTGTGGGGTGCGCCCGAAACCACGTTGACGCTGAGCACCCCGGCGCCAATCCCCATCAACAGCGCGAGCAACACGCTTCGAACCAGAAGCCTGGTCACCACGACACGTCAACCGACCATTGGGCATTGGGCGGCATCGACCCGGTCGCACCCACCGTCATCATCACCCTCGGCCCCGCCCGGCCGCTCCCACTCGCATGTCGCCACGCGTTCCGACTCTACCACGCACCTCACGACATCAACGCTGCGATACTGTGGGCAGAATGCCGTGAACCACCCGCGGTAGGACTGCTTCATCCAGAGCGTGGACAGGAGGCGCGTGTGGCGCGCATTGCGATTATCGGGTTGGGCTACATCGGCGGCTCAATCGGACTCGGCCTACGCGCAGCAAAACTGCGAGACACCGAAATCGTCGGCTTCGACGATTGGCGTTCAGCCAGACGAGCGGCGGACAAGCAGGACGCCGTGGACCAGATTGTGGGCAGTCCCCGCGAGGCAGTCGATGGCGCAGGACTCGTCATCCTTGCCACGCCTCCGGCGTCAACATCCGAGTTGCTTGAAGACATCGCGCCCGCGCTCGGTCGCGGCGCAGCCGTGACCGACACTGCCGCTTCCAAAGTCAAGATCGAGGAATGGGCGGGCAACCACCTGCCGAACGGCGTCTCCTTCATTGGCGGCCACCCATTGGCCGGCGACGCCTCCGCATTCGGCATCGATAACGCGAGCGCGGATCTGTTCCGCGGCAAGCGCTGGTTCCTCAGCCCCTCGCCCAATGCCTCCGACAGCGCGGTCAAGTCGGTCCTCGGAATGGTCCGTGAACTGGGAGCCTCGCCGCACTTCCTCAGCTCCGAAGAACACGACTACGTCCTGGCCGGCGTCTCTCACCTGCCCCTGGTGGTCTCCTCAGCGTTGTTCACCATGCTTCGCGGCTCAGACGGTTGGCCCGACTTCGGACGCGCCGCCGGCGAGACCTTCCGCTCAATGACCGCCTACAACTCCGGCGACCCGACGATGACGACCGAGATCGCGGTCACCAACAGGGAACAGGTCCAACACTGGATCGACCGCTTCGTGCTCGAGCTCAATCGGGTCCGCAACCTCCTTGACGAAGAGGAGGAAGAGGTCTTCAAGGAGTATTCGACGGCGCAAATCAATCACGCCAAGTTCCTCGGCGGCGACGACCTCGATCCCGACGCCGGAGCGCAGCCCGACATTCCCGATGCAACATCCCAGATGGCGGCGCTGCTGATTAGCCCGCGTCTCTACGACCGAGTCCGCAGCATGACCAAGCGCAGCGAGGAACGTGAGAAAGAACGCGAATCGCGGGGACGCCGTTGGGGACGCGGCTGATCCAATGGGCGACGAAATCGTTGTCGCACCCGGCGGACCCCTGCGAGGCGAGCTTCGCGTTCCGGGAGACAAATCGATCTCCCACCGCGCCCTGATCTGCAATGCCCTCGCCGAAGGCGAGGCCAGGATTCGCGGACTGCTGGACAGCGCCGACTGCCGCTCGACCATGGCTTGCCTCAGCCAATGGGGCGTCGAGTTCGAGATCGATGCCGACAACCTTCTGGTTCGCAGTCCGGGTCAGCATTCCTTTCACCAGGCCCCGGGCACACTCGATTGCGGCAACAGCGGCACCTCAATTCGCTTGCTCAGCGGAGTCGCCGCCGGGCTCCCGTTTCGCAGCCAGTTCGACGGAGATGAATCGCTGCGCAGCCGCCCCATGCGCCGCGTGCTCGATCCACTGGCCGCAATGGGCGCCCGAGTAGCTGACTCAGACACCGCGCCGTTCTGGGTCGACGGCTCGGACGGATTGCACCAGGGATTCAACGGCAACCTGGCAGTAGCCAGTGGTCAGGTCAAAAGTTGCATCGTGTTTGCCGCCTTGCGCGCCGAGCATCCCAGCCGCATCGTCGAACCTGGACCATCGCGCGATCACACCGAGCGAATGCTCGGCGCCATGGGCGCAGACATAGAGGTTGACGGCTCGTGCATCCGTGTTCGACCTGGCGCCGACCTGGCCACCAGCGACGTTCATGTCCCAGGCGATATCAGCGCAGCCGCATTCTGGATGATCGCCGCCGCGCTGATTCCCGGCTCCGATATCGGATTGCCGAACGTCGGCGTCAATCCCACGCGCAGCGGTGTCATCGACGTGCTGCGCTCGATGGGCGCGGTCGTCGAGTTGCACAATCAACGCGACGTATCGGGCGAACCGGTCGCGGATATCACCGTCAGAGGATCGCAGCTGTACGGCACGCGAATCGACGGCGATCTGATCGTTACCGCATTGGACGAGCTGCCAGCTCTCGCCGTCGCTGCGGCATTCGCCGAAGGCGTAACCGAGATTCACGACGCCGCGGAGCTGCGCGTCAAGGAATCCGACCGGATCGAGACCACTTCCGCCATGCTGACCGCGATGGGCGTCGAAGTAGAGGAGTGGCCCGGCGGGATGCGGATCGTGGGAGGACAACCACGTGGCGCCACGGTCGACTCACATGGCGATCATCGCCTGGCGATGTCGGCCGCGGTCGCCGCGTTGGCCAGTGACCCGGAGTCTGGGCCGACCACGATCCGGGGAGCCTCAGCCGTCGAGATCTCGTATCCGAGCTTCTGGAGCGACCTCGATCGACTGCGACATGACGGACGTTGACCCTGACCAACTCGTTGTGGTCGTTTCCGGTCCCTCCGGGGCCGGTAAGGACACGGTCATCGCAGCAGCGCTGGCATTGGATCCGTCGTTGTCGAAGGTGGCCACGGCCAAAACCAGGCCGCCCCGCCCCGGCGAAATCGAAGGCGTGCATCACGTCTTCCTCAGCGATGAGCAGTTCCGACGCTGGATCGCCGATGACGCATTCCTCGAACACGTCGAAATCTATGGGCACCGAAGCGGGGTGCCCAGGGCCGCAGTAGAGGAACTGCTGCGCAACGGGCGAACGCCCATCCTGCGCACCGACGTCCAGGGCGCGCGCACCCTCAAGGCAAACCTTGAGAATCCACTGCTGGTGTTCGTGACTGCGCCCAGGGTCGAGTCGCTGGAACGGCGAATCCGCTCAAGGGCTGCAGAAACCGAAGCCGAAATCGTCGCGCGTCTCGCCGAGGCTGAAGCGGAACTGGCGGAAGCCGATTGGTTTGATCTCGTGATCGTCAACCAGGACGGTTCCCACGACGACGCAGCCGAACAGTTGGTGAAGGCGATTTCCTCCGCACGCGCGCGCCGTCACCGGGCGCCTTGACGGCTGTTATCTCTGACCTTTGACATCGGCCGACGTTGGCGTAGGCTTCTCTCAGGAACGGAAGTGCGCAATGTCGGCGACGATGATCGATGGTGTGGTGGATTCTCACACGCGTCCGTCCGCGCATTGCCACACGTCCGGCGGGCAGGGGGTCTGGCGAAGCGAGAGTTAACTCGCCACGCCCCGGGGTGGCTGACTCGACTGTTGAGCGCACCCCCGATCCCAAGGAGCCTGTTCCCATGCCGTTGACCGGCACACTCAGCCCCAGTCTCGATCAATTCAAGCAGTTGGCCGCCGAATCCAGGGCATCTGGCCGCGGCAACTACGCCGCCGTTTACCGAGAAGTCCTGGCCGATCTCGAAACGCCCGTGTCCGCCTTCCTCAAGGTCAAGCGCGGTGCATACTCGTTCCTGCTCGAATCGGTGGAAGGCGGCGAGCGGCCCAGCCGCTACTCCTTCATCGGCACCGAGCCGTACCGAATCCTCCGCGCCCCATCCGGCGGCGCGGTCGACCCATTGCATGAGGTCGAAGCCGAGCTGGACCGATTCGACCTGGTACCCAACCCCGATCTGCCGCCGTTTCACGGCGGCGCAGTCGGTTATCTCAGCTACGAGGCGATCCGCCACTTTGAGCCGCGCGTCGAGCCCGCCGGTTACGACCCGCACGGTCTGCCCGAGGCGTTGTTTCAATTCGTCGACACGGTCCTGCTGTTCGATCACCTGAAACACGTGATCAAAGTCGTCTCTCACGTTCGACTGGATGGGGACATCGAGTCCGCCTATCGCGCCGCCGAGTTCCGGATTGACGAACTGGTCGAGCGTCTGCAGTCTGGACCGCCCATCCCTCCCGTCGACGCGCCCGAGCCGTCCGGCCACTCTGTCGCCATCCGCTCCAATATGGAGCGCGAGGCCTATTTCTCCGACGTCAAGCAGATCATCGACTACGTCGTCGCCGGAGACATCATCCAGTGCGTCTATTCGCAGCGGTTCTCGCGCGACACCTTCGTCCATCCCTTCAACGTCTACCGCACCTTGCGCACCGTGAATCCGTCGCCCTACACCTACTACCTCGAGATGGACGACCACCAGATCGTCGGCACCTCACCCGAGCTGCTTGTGATCGTCGAGGATGGCAAGGTCTCGACTCACCCGATCGCCGGCACCCGCCGCAGAGGATTGGACGAAGACGAAGACCGAGCCCTGGAAGCGGAACTCCGCGCCGACGAGAAGGAAGTGGCCGAGCACGTCATGCTGCTTGACCTGGGCCGCAACGACATCGGCCGCGTCGCCAGGCCCGGCACCGTGCGCGTCACCCAGGAGCTCGATGTCGAGCGCTACAGCCACGTCATGCACCTCGTCTCGCACGTCGAAGGCGATCTGGCCGAAGGCGCAACGTCGTTCGACGCGGTGCGCGCGACGTTCCCGGCAGGCACCGTCTCCGGAGCGCCCAAGATCCGCGCGATGGAGATCATTTCCGAGCTCGAACAGGACCAACGCGGCCCCTACGCGGGCGCACTGGGATACTTCGGATTCGGTGGCAACATGGAAACAGCCATCACGATCCGCACGATCATCATGCAGGACGGTGTCGCCTCGGTGCAGGCCGGCGGCGGGATCGTCTTCGATTCGAAGCTGAATGACGAGTTCGAAGAGACGGTGAACAAGGCGATGGGCATGTTCACCGCGCTCGACCTGGCGGAGGAGCGCTCTCGCGCCGGAGCCGTCACCGGTGGGTCGCGGGGCTACTGATGCCGGAGTCCCTGATCATTGGCTACGGCGTCGTCTTCGACGAGGCCGGACGCGTGCTCCTGCTTCGCCGACGCGCCGATGAGGCCCTCTGGCCCGGACATTGGTGGCTGCCCGGCGACACTACCCCGCTGTCCGAAGAGCCGGACGACACGGTGCCGCGCATCTTCGAGCACCTGCTGCGCCAACGCGTTCGCGCCGGCTATGCGCACACGGTCTACGGCGAAGAGCCGGCCACTGGCAGGCACACGGTCCACAACGCCTACGTCGTCATGGTCGAGGAAGCGCTCGACGGCGCACCTGATGACGAAACCAACCCGTTCGACGCCATGGAATGGTGGGAAGTGACGTCAGCCGTCGCTGAACTGCCCGAGCAGCAAGCCGAGTTGCTCTCGACAGTGTTCGAACGCCGCGCTTCAGGCTGGGACTTCGAAGCCGACTCGACCCTCGACGATCTGTTCGCCGAGCCCAAAGCGCCTCCCCTGGCTTCGATTCCGACTCGAACACACGCAGACCGTCGGGCAGCCGGCGATGCGATCCTCGCCGAACTCACGGGCCAGAACCAGTTTGCCCAGACCATTGAGACGCGGATGGGGCCGCTCGGGTCGTACCTCGTGGATCACATCTGGGGCGACATCTGGCAGGACGGTCTGCTTTCGCGACGCGATCGCAGTCTCGCCGCCATGGCGGCGGCCGGCGCCCTGATGCAGGTCGACGGGTTTGCCTTCAACGCCTCGATCGGACTACGCAACGGACTCAACCGCGACGAGATTGTGGAAGTGTGCCTGCAGCTTGCCGTTGAGTGTGGCTTCCCATTCGCCAATCTGGCGCTGACTCGAGTGCTGTCGGACTGGGCGGAGTCGGGGTACGAGTACCAGCCTGAGCCAGCTGAGGGCAAAGACGATGGGCAACGCCGACGCAGCGCCGTGGCCGTCTGGCAACTCCTGACTGATCGTCCAACCGACGAACGGCAGATCGCCCAGGACATGCAGGCGCAGTTTGGCTCGGTCGGACGTCTGATGATCGACTGGAACCTGGGCGAGATATGGACAAGCGACGTACTCGCGAAGCGCGACCGCGCGCTGATCGTTCTCGCCATGCACATCGCGATCGGCCGGACACAGCAGTTGGAGGATGCGCTGTCCACGGCTCACCGGTTCGGATGTAGCTGGGATGAACTCGACGGCACAATTGCGATCGCATCCGCGTTCTGCGGATTGCCGCGCGCTTCAGACGCCGGACTCATCCTGCAGCGGCTCCGCGATTGAGGTTGCCTACCGAGAATGCGCGCCAACGCACCACTTGAAGGATTGAAGGAACGAGGAACTGAGATGGCGACTCACGCAGAACGACGCAAGGCCGGCAGTGAGTTATTGGCCGCGATGACCGGCCAGCCGGTTGGCTTCGCCTCGGCCGCCGAGCAGCGCACCGGAGCGTTCGGCAGCTTCGTGGTTGACTACATCTTCGGCCAGGTCTGGCAAGGCGATGAACTGTCGCGCCGCGACCGCAACATCGTCGCGTTGGCCATGCTCGGCGCGCTGGAACGCCTGCAAGCAGTCCAGTTCCACGCCAGCTTCGCGCCGGCCAATGGCATAACTCGCGAAGAAATGACCGAGATCGCGCTGCAAATCGCCGGTTACTCCGGCTTCCCCGCCGGCAACGAGATGATCAACGTCCTCGTCGAAGCATGGACCAAGGCCGACGGCAAGCCGTACCGGATACCTCCGGCCGAATACAAGGACGACGACCAGCGCCACCGCGACGCCGTCGACATAATGCGGACGCTCAACGGCCAGGAAGAGGCCCAGGATCCCGCTGAAGCGCTGGCCGGCATGGAGAGAATCGGACCGGTCGGCAAGCTTGCCTTCGAGTTCGCCTTCGGCGACCTCTGGTCGCGCTCGCAACTGTCGCGCCGCGATCGTTCGCTGGTAGTCGTGTCGATCCTGGTCGCGCTCAACAAGACCGAGGAGCTCCAGTTCCACATCCCCGGCGCGCTCAATCACGGCGTCACCGAAACAGAACTCGAAGGCGTCATGGCCACTGCCGCTCCCTACTGCGGATTCCCGCGCGCCGTCGAAGGTTTCCGCACGCTGCGGCGCATACTCCGCGAACGGAAGTCACAGGAAGAGGGCGACCATGGCGGTTGATACGTTGTTGATCGACAACTACGACTCGTTCACCTACAACCTCTACCAGTACCTCAGCGAGCTGGGCGCCGATGTCGTCGTCCATCGCAACGACCAGATCACGCTGGAGGAAATCGAAGCGCTGGAGCCTGAACGGATCGTGATCTCGCCCGGTCCGAAGACTCCCGTCGAAGCCGGCGTCAGTGTCCCCGTGCTGCAGCGATTCAGTCCTACCATCCCAACGCTCGGCGTCTGCCTGGGACACCAGGCGATCGGAGCGGCGTTCGGCGCGACGGTTGGCCCGGCCGGCGAAATCAGGCACGGCAAAGTGTCATCCATCGAGCACGATGGTGAGGGCGTCTTTGCCGGGCTGCCCAATCCAATCGAGGCGACGCGTTATCACTCCCTGATCGTCGACCCGGAGACGTTGCCCGACGACATCGTCCCGACCGCCTGGTGCGAGCGGGTAGACGGAACCGGCCGGATCCTGATGGGCCTGCGCCATACCGACTACCCAATTGAGGGCGTGCAGTTTCATCCTGAGTCGATCAGGACCAAGACCGGCCACGCGATCCTGAAGAACTTCCTAGATCAGTCCGCGGATTTCCACCGTGGCTGACCCCGACCTCGGAGCGGCGCTTGCCGCTGTGGTCGACGAACGTCGCAGCCTCAGCGACGTGGAAGCATCGGCCGCAATGGACGCGTTGATGTCGGGCGACGCCGATGAAATCCAGGCGTCCGCCCTGCTCACCGGCCTCAGGATGAAGGGCGAATCGGTCGATGAGGTCGTCGGCCTGGCCCGCGCAATGCGGGAGCACGCGCTGCCCGTCCACCTCTCGGATCTGCCGCGCCTCGCCGACACTGCCGGCACCGGAGGCTCGGGAACACACGCGTTCAACTCGTCAACCGCCGCCGCGTTCGTCATGGCCGGCTGCGGTGTTCCGGTCGCTAAGCACGGCAACCGCGCGATGTCCTCAAGCGTCGGTAGCGCCGATGTGCTCGAGGCCCTTGGCGGTCAGATCAGCGTCAATCCCGAACAGGCGGCCGCGCTCATCCGTGAAGTCGGATTCGGATTCCTCTTCGCCCAGGCCTTCCATCCCGCGATGCGCTTCGTTGCCCCGATTCGACGCCGCATCGGCGTGCGAACGGTGTTCAACATCCTCGGTCCGCTAACGAATCCCGCCAGAGCAACCCATCAACTGATCGGCGTCGCGCGTCCCGAACTGGGTCTGCTGATGGCGACAGCGCTAGGCCGTCTGGGCGTTCG
Source organism: Chloroflexota bacterium (assembly GCA_009838735.1). Classification (GTDB taxonomy): domain Bacteria; phylum Chloroflexota; class Dehalococcoidia; order Bin125; family Bin125; genus Bin125. The sequence goes on along the minus strand of VXQZ01000005.1, from coordinate 19,131 downwards.
CCGCGGACTGGTCGTCCACGGACAAGAAGGCCTGGACGAAGTCTCCCCTGAGGGTGAGACCACCTGCTGGCAGGTTGATGGTGAAGAGCTGATCGAATTCACCGTCTCACCCGGCGACTTCGAGATCCGCCCCGTACCGCTCTCCGCCGTCCGCGGCGGTCAGACCGCCGAAGAGTCTGCGTCGATGATGCGCGACGTTCTCGGCGGCAAAACGTCAGCACTCACGGGATTCGTCACGCTCAATGCGGCCGCCGGGTTGTTGGCGGCAGAAGAAGTTCCGACGTTCGCCGAAGGCGTCAGCCGTGCGGCCGAATGCATCGACGATCAGCGCGCGCTGCGTAAGCTGGAACTGTTCGTCGAGCGGTCACGCGCTATCGCGGGTAAAACCGAAGCGTAAAGAGTTGACATAATGTCATCCGTCCTCGAGCGCATCGTCAACGAAACCCGTGAAGCCGTGGAGGAGCGCAAGGATACAGCGCCTCTCGCAGAGCTGGAGCGGCGCGTGCATGCTCGAACTGAGCGAAATGACTTTGTGGCAGCGCTCAATCTACCCGGAGTCGGCCTGATGGCGGAGATCAAACGAGGTTCACCGTCCAAGGGACTGTTCGCCCCCGACCTGGTCCCCGCCGACCTGGCGCGAACCTACTGCGACATCGGGGCGGTCGCTGTCTCCGTCCTGACCGCGCCGGCATTCTTTGCCACCGACAACGATCTGTGCGATGCGGTCACCGCCCTTCAGGGCAGCGGCTTACCCGTTTTGCGCAAGGAGTTCCACGTCGACCCCTACCAGGTCGCCGAAGCAGCAGCCCTGGGAGCCGATGCCTACCTGCTGATCGCCAAGACGCTCGATGGCGCCCAGCTCACCGAGTTGGCCAGGGCCGGCGAGCAGTACGGCCTGACGGCCTTCGTTGAAGTCACCGACGAAGCGGAAGCTGAAATGGCGCTGAAAGCCGGCGCAGCCGCGATCGGTATCAACAATCGCAACCTGCACACCTTCGCGGAGGATCTGGGCACGACGGAGCGGCTGAGACACACGATCCCCGCTTCGATTCCCGTCGTGGCAGCCAGCGGCGTACGCACCCGCGAGGACATGAAGCGGATGGAAGCCTGCGGCGTCAACGCGGTCCTGATCGGCGAGGCCCTATCGACTGCCGCCGACCCGCACGCCAAAGCGCGAGAGCTGTTAGGACGATGACGTTCGTCAAGGTCTGTTCCGTGCGAGCCGTCGAACACGCCGTCTGGGCGCGCGAGGCCGGAGCCGATGAGATCGGCATGATCTTCGCCGACGCACCTAGGCGGATCGACCTCAAGGTTGCGCGCGCCGTTCGCCGCGAGTTGGGTCCTCGGGTCGAGATTGCAGAAGTGACAACGGAAGCCGTAGAGCGCGAGCGCCATGCGGCCAATCAGCCCCTCCTGGTTGGCGTGTTCGCCGGGCAGTCGGTTGACGAAATCGAACGGGTGCTGGATCAGGTCGACCTCGACCTGGTCCAGCTCAGCGGAGGAGAGCATCCGGCCCTCGCTTCGAGAATCCGTCGTGCAGTCGTTCGCGTCGTCCACGTGGCCGACGGCATGGACGCGGGAGCGGTACTCCGAGAGGTCGATCGCGCCCCGAAAACGATCACCATGCTCGACGCGAGGTCGAAGCAGGGCGGTGGAATGGGCCAACGCATCGACTGGTCGATCGCAGCCGAAGTGGCCTCGAACCGTCCGCTGGTGCTGGCCGGAGGGCTCAACCCCGACAACGTGGCGCAAGCGGTACGCGCCGTGCGGCCGTGGGCTGTCGATGCATCGTCCGGCCTGGAAACCGACGGAACCAAGGACCGAGAGAAAATCCGGGCGTTTGTCGCCGCGGCGAAAGCGGAGGATGTGTCGTGACGAGAGAGACTGGAGCCTTCGGACCCTTCGGCGGGCAGTTCGCGCCGGAAACCCTGATGCCCGCGCTGGCCGAGTTGGAAGAGGCCTGGACTCAAGCGCAGGCTGACGCGGAGTTCCGCGCCGAGCTCGACGGTTTGTTGCGCGACTACGTCGGCCGCGAAACGCCATTGACCCATGCAGAACGACTCTCGGAACAGCTCGGCGGCGCGCAGATCTGGCTCAAGCGGGAGGACCTGGCCCATACCGGCGCACACAAGATCAACAATGCGTTGGGGCAGGTGCTACTCGCTCGGAGGATGGGCAAGCCGAGAATCATCGCCGAGACCGGAGCCGGGCAGCACGGAGTCGCTACAGCCACAGCCTGCGCCAGATTCGGCATCGAGTGCATCGTCTACATGGGCGAGGAAGACGTACGTCGCCAGGCACTGAACGTCTTCCGCATGGGACTGCTTGGAGCGAAGGTTGTCCCGGTCAAGTCGGGAGCGCGCACCCTCAAGGACGCGATCAACGAGTCGATTCGGGACTGGGTGACCAATGTGCGCACGACCCACTATCTGATCGGCAGCGCGATCGGTCCGCACCCGTATCCGGTGATCGTGCGCGAGCTGCAGTCCTGCATCGGCCGAGAAGCCAGGGAACAGTTGCAGCAGAAAATCGGCAAGCTGCCCGACGTTGCCGTTGCGTGCGTTGGCGGCGGCAGCAATGCAATCGGGCTGTTCCACCCGCTGATCGACGATCCGGTCCGCCTGATCGGCGTCGAAGCGGCCGGCGAAGGACTCGAGGCCCGACACGCGGCAACGCTGTCCGCCGGCTCACCCGGAGTCCTGCACGGGACGCGAACCTACGTCCTCCAGGATGAGCACGGCCAGATCACCGAGGCGCATTCGATCTCCGCCGGTCTCGACTACCCCGGCGTCGGACCCGAACACGCCTGGCTGATGCTGACGGAACGCGCAGAGTACGTCTCGGTCACCGACGACGAAGCGCTCGATGGCCTCAAGCTCCTGTCCGAGACCGAGGGCATCATCCCCGCTCTCGAAACCGCCCACGCGATCGCCTACGCCACCAAAATCGCACCCACCATGCAGCCTGAAGAAACCATCCTGATCGGTCTGTCCGGTCGAGGCGACAAAGATGTCGAGATCGTCAGGGACGCGCTGGCCGCGCGAGAGCGCTAGTTGTGACGCAGTCTCAGGGCGCTGAGTCCGGCGAGGCGCAACAGCAACCACCTGAAGACCGCGGCCTCGAGGGCTTCAAACTGGTCGGCTGGGGCCTGATCTGCACGCTGGCCTGGTTGGTCGTGCTACTGATCACCGGCGCCCTGGTGGCCGCGATCGATGAGGCCGACGAAGCAGCCAGCGAGACGGGACTGTTGGTGTTCGTGATTGGCCAGGGAGCCGCGGGCATCCTCGGCTGGTTCATTCTGCCCAAGTTGATCTTGCGCCGCAGGAATCAATCGCGCCTCATCTCGTGGCGGCGCCCGGGTGGGTCCGACATCGCGTGGGCGATCGGTGGCCTGCTCGCGATCTACGCCGTGTTGTATGCCTACACGGCGATCATCACCGCCGCCGGTCTCGAGTCGTTGGAACCGCAATCGACGATCGACGACGATCGCCTCTTCATTCACACATCGGTCGTGGTCGCATTGGGGATCCTGGTGATCGTCTGCGCGCCGATCTACGAGGAGGCCTTCGCGCGCGGCTTCGTCCTCGGTGGGCTCCGGCCGCACTGGGGCATGATTCCGGCATTCGTCGTCTCAGCGGCAGTCTTCTCGGCGCTACATGCCGATCTGGGCAGTTTGATCCCCTTCGCCATCGCCGGCGTCGTCCTGGGGATCGTGTACATCCGCACTGAATCGCTCACTGCCGCCTCAATCGCTCACTTTGGCTTCAACGTAATCGGATTCTCGGCGACGCTGGTACAACAGCTTGGATGAGAGATCGGCATGTCTGAACTCGGAGCCCGGTTTCGCGAAGCGTTTGCAGCCTCCAGCGGGCGGGGCGATGGTCCGCTCGTCTTCCCGTTTCTGACCGCCGGCTTTCCCACGCCGCAGGAAACACCCGATCTGGTCCGTGCCGCTCTCCGTGGAGGCGCTGGCGGTTTCGAGATCGGCGTCCCGTTTTCCGACCCGCTGGCCGATGGTCCGGTGCATCAGGACGCCTACACGGTGGCGCTCAATGCCGGCGCCACGATTGAAACTGCGCTCGAGGCCTGCCGAGTCGCACGGCAGACGGACCCCGATGTCCCTGTCACCTTGATGGGCTATCTCAACCCGTTTCTCTCGTATGGGTCGTCGACACCATCCAGCGAAGCGGACCCCGGCGATGCACTCGCCCAGCCACTGGAACCGCTCGCGCGGAGAGCTGCCGAGGCCGGGGTCGACGGGATCATCGTCGTCGATCTGCCCGTCGACGAATCGGACGCGGCACGCGAAGTGCTTGCCAACCACGGCATCGCACTGATCTACCTGCTGGCGCCAACCTCGACCGAGAAGCGAATCGCGGCCGTGGCCGAGCGGGCCGCCGGCTTCATCTATCTCGTCTCGCTGACCGGCGTGACCGGAGCGCGCGATGAGGTGGCACGCGACTTTGAGGCATTCGTCTCACGTGTCAGCATGCTGACTGACACGCCGTTGGCAGTCGGATTCGGCATCAGTCGGCGAGAACACGTCGAACAGGTCGGCAATTTGGTACCCGCTGCTATCATCGGTTCAGCGCTGACCGCAACGATTGCGTCGGCGCCCGACGGGGCCAGGGCGGCTGCCGTCGAACACTACCTCGAGGTGGTCACTGGCCGCCGGAGTGAAGAGACAGCCACATGAGCGACCGAACCCGGACGGTTCCAATGTTCGTTGACTGCGTCTATATCTCCGCGGCCGGCATCTTTGAGGCCGGTCGCTAGATCGCGTGCCGACGAGATTCGTCGAATCGCTGATCGCACCGCTGCAACTCTGACCACCCCCACGCCGACCCGCTGGGAACGACTGAACACCTGACGATGGCCACATCTGATTCCGAGCCTGTCTGGCGCTTGCGCGGCATTCGCGGTGCGACAACCGTTGAAGCCAACACGCGCGCCGACATCATCGAAGCGACCGAGGAATTGCTCGCAGAGATGATCGTCGCCAACGACATCGAATCGAGCGAAGTGGCTTCGGTGTGGTTTACGACCACTCCTGACCTGAACGCCGAGTTCCCCGCGGTGGCGGCGCGCCTCACATTCAAGTGGAGTCACGCCGCCCTGATGTGCGGGCACGAGATGCAGGTGCCTGGCTCGTTACCGTCCTGCTTGCGGATTCTGTTGCATGTCAACACCCCGCTCCGGCAGAACCAGGTCCAGCACATCTATCTGCGCGGCGCTAGAGAGTTGCGAACAGACTTAACGGTTAACACAGAATCATCAAGTTCGGTCGGCGATTTCCTGAGACAATTCAGGGGAGATCCCGAACCGTACAGCGAGTGAGCGAGAAGGTGACGACATGCTGATTGTCATGAGAATGGGCGCGACCGACGAAGAAGTTCGCGGCGTGCTCGCGCGACTGAAGGAATTCAATCTCGAGGGCCACCTGTCCCCGGGCAAGGAACGCGTCGTAATCGGCGCCGTCGGAGTCATTGGCGATCCCGACATCCGCGCGCAGATGGGTCGGATGAGCGGCGTCGACGAGGTCATCGCGATCTCGCGTCCGTACAAGCTCACCGGGAGAGAGTTCCAGAAGGAAGACACCGTCATCGATGTCGGCGGCGTCAAGATCGGCGACGGGACCATGGTCGTCATGGCCGGCCCCTGTTCGATCGAGAACGAGGAGCATATGGTCACAACGGCCAGGGCCGTTGCGGCATCGGGCGCGCAGATCTTGCGCGGCGGCGCGTTCAAGCCTCGCACGTCGCCGTACGCGTTCCGCGGTCTGGGCGAAGAAGGTCTGCAGCACCTTGCCGCTGCCCGCGAGGCAACGGGTCTACCGGTCATCACCGAGGTGATGGAAGCTCGCGACGTCGAGCTCGTCGCACGCTACGCCGACATCCTCCAGATCGGCACCCGCAACATGCAGAACTTCATGCTGCTTGACGAGGTTGGTCTGGCTCGTAAGCCGGTGATGCTCAAGCGCGGCCTCTCCGCAACGATCGATGAGTGGTTGCTCGCCGCGGAGTACATCATGGCCAAGGGCAACCGCGACGTCATCCTTTGCGAACGCGGCATCCGCACCTTCGAGACTGCCACCCGTAACACGCTCGACCTCTCGGCCATCCCGGTGGTCAAGCGGCTCAGCCACTTGCCGATCGTCAGTGATCCGGCTCATGGCACCGGTCACTGGTACCTGGTCGATCCGATGGCCCGTGCCTCGATGGCGGTCGGCGCCGACGGGTTGATGGTTGAGGTTCACCCCAACCCCGACCACGCACTCTCCGATGGTCCGCAGTCGCTGACACTGGAGAACTTCGATTCTCTGATGCGCTCACTCGAGCGGGTCGGTGAGGCGGTCGGTCATCCGCTCGCACCGCAGCCCCAGCTCGCTGCCGTCGCTGACTAACGGACGGCGTTAGGTCTACGAATCGTCACTCCGGCCGAGGCCGGAGTGACAGAGCTGCTCCTTCCGATCCAGCGACCCAACCCAGCTGCTTACGACTCACTCGTGAGCGCGCGGCGTGCCGCCTCGTCGCGCTGGTCGACGGCCTGCGATTGCTCGCCCTGTTGGACCTTGAGTTCCAGCTGGTCGACGGCCCCAGTGACCGAGGTCTGCATGGTCCTCAGCTGATCGTTAAGTCGTCGCAACAGCTCCAGCGAATAGCGGTCGGCCTCTAGCGCCTGCGAGACCGCCTCTGTGGTCGCCTGTCCGCGGACTGCCGCCGCTTCCTGGTTCGCCCGAGTAATCGTCTCGGTCGCCGATTGGTGCGCCTGGTCAACAATGCTCTGTGCGCGAGTCTCGGCAGCCTGGACCAATTCGTGGACAGAAACCTGCTGCTCAGCATCCAGCCGCGCCTGTTGCGCAAGGACTGCCGCCTCTTCCTGTGTTTGCTGGAGCAGCCGTTCTCGTTCTTCGAGCAACCGTTGGGCCTGATCGGCCGAGGCAGGAGCAGCCATCCGCAGCCGGTCGATCAGGTCGAGCAATTGCTCTCGGTCAACGGTCCAACCGGAGCCAAACCGGCTTCGCCGTCCGTCCAGCACCGCGTTCTCTATCTGGTCGATTAGTTCGAGGAGGTCGATCTTGAACTCCGGCCCAGCGTCCCGCCTGTTTCGACTCTAGCGCAGGCCTCCAGGATCGGATCGCGGAATGGCTCAACGCCCGGGCGGACCGTAGCGCTCGATCAGGGCTTCGTTGACGTTCGCCGGCACCAGGTCATCGACCGCTTGTCTGAGTGATGCCAGCTCCCGGATTCTGCTGGCCGAGATGAACAGATGCTTGTGTCCCGCCATCAGGAACACTGACTCGATATGCGGCGCCATCTTCTTGTTCATCAACGCCATGTCGAATTCCGCTTCGAAGCCAGTGACCGCGCGAATACCGCGAACGAGCACGCTGGCGCCTACTTCGTCTGCGAAGTTGACGACCAGACCCGTGAACTTCGCGGCGCGGACGTTGGGACAGTGGCTCGTCGCTCCCTCGATCATCGCCAGACGCTCGTCGACGTCGAATGTCTCGCTGGAACGCGGATAGATGGCCATGACGACTTCGTCGAACATGCCTGCTGCGCGCTGCACGATGTCAAGGTGGCCGTTGGTGATGGGGTCGAAACCGCCGGGATAGAGCGCGATCGTCATGTCGAGGCCTCCGCGCGATACGTGTCGATAGCGCCGTCACCATAGCGCCGTTGATCAATCCGTACTAGTCCGCCGATGCGTTCAGGCGGCGGCCGCAGTCCTCCCGACGCCCTGACCTGGCGTCGCCAGACTGCCAGGGCGCCCTCGGGAAAGTTCGCGCGCCGCGACAGTTCCTCGATCACAGGCAGTGCATCCACCCGATACGGGGGATCAATGAAGATCAGGTCGGGATCGAGTGGTATCCGGGAAAAGCAGCGCTCCACCGGCAATCGATGTACCCGTGCATGCCGGGTCAAGCCAAGCTCCTCCAGGTTTCGTCTGATGACGGCGCACGCCGCTCCATTGCGCTCGACAAAGTCCACGCTCTCTGCTCCACGGCTCAGAGCCTCAATCCCCAGATACCCCGCGCCCGCGTACAGGTCAACAACACGCGCGTGCTCCACGATGTCGCGGATCGCGGGTCGGTCGAAGATCGACGATCTGACGATTGCCGTGGCCGGTCTGGTTCCGTTGGCCGGCGAACGAAGTCTTCTGCCGGCCAGTGATCCTCCCACGACGCGTGCATGAGATCCGGGCATTACTCGGACGCCTCCGCCCTGACGGGAACCGTAATCACATGACCGACCCGAACATCGCCGTCCGAGACGACGAGCTGGGCGCGATAGTCGCCGGCGTTACTCGGGAGGTCCCAGAATTGCCAGCCGCTGCCGCTGTTGCCGGACAGCTCGCCACCCTCGACGCTGAATATCGGGTCGAACAGGATCGCATTCGGTAAGCGCAAGCTGGGAATCCCCGACTCAAAGAATGCAGCGATCGCCGGCCAGAGGTTCGCGTTGGCCGGATCGGCCGAAGCGTTGCCTATGTAGACGCCGCCCAGTTCCCATTCGGACACCACCATCAGATGAAACGCCGCACTGAACCGATTGTGGATCCAAATCGTGACTGCAGCCCCCGTCTGATCGGGATAGGTAAACGTAGTGACTCGATTGACGTTGTCCCAGCGGATACCACCGGCAAGGTTGTCCAACATGATCGAGTTGCCTTGCAATGTCACTCGTGAGCCCGGCAGATAGGGTCCGGGTTCGCGAATGCTCAGCATCGACGCGATTCCGAGCGCGTCACGTTGGGAGATCTCTGAAAATCCTGCCGACGAGCGAACGACGGCGTTCGACCGCAAGGCCAGCAGCAACTTGTTCGGTTCAATCCGTTGCAACAGCGTCGGCAGCGAGGCGTCAATTGCCGCCTGGAACACGGTTGGATCGAGAGGCGGCTCGATCACGATGAAGTCCGCCGACGCGCCAAGTTGAGACAGGTCATAGGCGCCTTCGCCGATCCCACCTGAGGCATTGATCGGAATGTGAACCGAAACACCTCGATCATCGCGATGCAACCGGTCCGCTAACTCGCTGATGAAGGAAGTGAACTGCGAACGAAGCGCCGGCGACACATGGAGGTAGTGGATATCGACGCCATCGTGCTGCCCGCTCTGAATCGCGTGCTGAATGTTCGCGATGTGCTGTCGGCGCAAATCGTCCGACGCCAGGATGTCGTTGACCAGATCCGCCTGATCCGCGTCCGCATAGACGGTCGGCCAGACGTTCTGCGCGATCACAGGCGTCGGCAGATCGACGAGGCCAAGCAGCGAACCGTCCGCGCCAGGCTGCCAGCCGTCGGGATGCAGAATCGTCAACGAACCGGCAAGGATTGACTGCGGTTCCTCGCCCCGCGGCACTCGCCCCGCGATCACGTCGCGGAACTGCAACCGGCGAAGAATCGCAATGTTGTCGGGCGCACTCGACAGCGTGATCCCCGCTGAAATGCCGTCGCTGCTCAGCGCAGCATCCCCCAACCGGACCCAGTCTTGTCCATTCCAGCTATACGCTCCCAGATTCCGCGCGTCCTGCGTTGGAGTCGTCAGACGCAATGTGAACTCGAACGGTCCAACGTGTCCCTCCGGCACCTTCACCTCGTAAATCGGCGAGGCAACACCAAGCACATCGGGAATCGCCGGCACTTGTCGCATCAATCGCGATTCGAACGAGGCCGGCACCAGGAGGGGCGCACCGTCCGCCTCGGTCTCGGCCGCAGTCTCGCTGTCGGTATTGAAACTGGTATCGATCAGGCCCGGCTCGAAGAACAGCACAATGACGACGGCGGCGAGCAAGGCAGCAATGACCAGAACCAGCAAGATGCCAAGCCCGCTGCCGCCAGGTTGGGACGCGCCCGGCGGCAGTCGGCTCCCTGGACCCTGCGGTTGGCTGACGCGGCGCGGAGGCTCGGGCACCGGTGCTGGAGCCGCCTCTGTCTCGGGATCGAATGGCGCACTCGGTGCCGGACGGCGCACACGCCGGGAACGCCGAGCAGTCTTAGGCGGAGGTTCGCCAATCCGGCGCACAGGACGTGGCTGCCATTCGCCGCCCCCGGGAGTCGTCACGGCGCGCGCAAATCAGGTGTCACGCTGAGGCGATAGTCCTCGCCTCCACGGTGGATATGGACAATCACGGGGACGTTCGGCTCCAGCGTCGCCAGAGCGTTCAGATACGGAGTGTCGGCGTTAATCGCAATCCCGTTGAGCTCCCGCAACACGTCGCCGGGACGTATCCCCGCGCGGGCAAATGCGCCCAGCCGCTGAATCTCAATCAAGAAGGATCCCTCAGTCACTTCCAGATCCAGTTGCGCAGCGGCAGTCGGCGTCAATAGTCGCTCGTTGACCACCCCAAAGGTCGGTCGTGGATAAAAGCCGTTCTCCGCGATTTCGCGGGCGACTTCCAGCACGGCATCAATCTGGATGGCGAAACCCACTCCGTCAACGAACTCCCCGTCGCGCGTCTCGCGCGCAATGACGGCCGTCATACCCACGATGTCGCCGTCAAGGTCGACGAGTACGCCTCCGGAGTTGCCGTGATTGAGCGCGGCGTCGGTCTGGATGAGGTTGTCTTGCTCATATCGTTCGCGGAAGAACGTCGTGTCGGGATCGCTGACGATCCCGACACTGATCGCAATCTCCTTCCCCAGGATCGTATTGCCAAACGCGACCACCGTCTCACCTGCGCGAAGCGCCACTGAGCTTCCGAAACTCGGCACGACCAGATCCTCTTGAAGCTCATCCGACTCGATGCGCAGCACCGCAACATCCGAGAATGGAATGTCGTCGCCAAGTCGCTCAGCGACCAGCGTCTCGCCGGTCGGCAGAATGACCATGAATCTGCTCATTCCCTCCAGCACGTGCGCTGCCGTAATGATGTGACCATCCGCATCAAGCACAAACCCGGTCGCCAGAGCAGCCGGAATCACGACGACGCCCTCATCGTTGGTCCGTTCCGGCCCTTCGGCGTCGATGATCACCACAGATTGGGAAATCTGCTCGTAGATCCCCGCGATCCGTGCTCGTTGAGCGTTCGCCGAGTCCTCTAGCTGTGCTGCCAATTCGGATGTCGACTGTTGCATGGCCTGATCAACCGCCTGGTCGACGGCCTGCTCCAGTGCCGCATCCACCGCAGAACCGACAACAACGTCCAACTGCTCCCGGGAAGTCTCGTTTCCAGACGTAAGGATCGTTGCCACAACGGCGCCGCAGATCGCGCCGATCAGAGCAGAAGCAACCACGATTGTGAAAGTGTGACGCACGCTACAGGGAAGTCTCAGCGAGGAGCCGACATTTGAACCATTGGTGCTATCGTACCGTGCCATAAAGTTGTACGACTATTCGTAGAATCGGACGATCAGGCGACACACGTGGTACTCAGACGGTCAGTGCCAATCACAGCAGACGGCTTGCAGAGATTGCGAGACGAGCTGCTCACGCTCAAGGAACGCCGGCGCGAAGCCGCCGAGCTGATCCAGCAATCCCGAGAGGATTCCCCCGGTGCCCGAGACGAGGGCGACGGCAACGAAACCAAGAACGAACAGGCCTTCATCGAGGGTCGCATTCTGGAAATTGAAGCGGTCATTTCTGCCGCCGAGATCATCGACGAGCAGGAAATTCAGGGTTCCGACGTGGTCCGACTCGGTTCAACCGTCACGGTCCGCCCGATGCCCAAGCGAACCGACGTCGACTATCGGATCGTCGGACCTGCCGAAGTCGATCCCAAGAACGGTTTGCTGTCCGACGAATCACCGGTCGGCAAAGCGCTGTTGGGCGCCAAAGTCGGCGACACCGTCGAAGTCGCCACGCCAACCGGTGTGCGAAAGTTCAAGGTCAAGGCAATCTCCTAATCGAACGCGGTCTCCGGCTCTGCGGCAGGAGGCCGCAGCCTGAGGAACGCGCTCAACATGACCGAATCCCAGCAGTCAGCAACCGACACCCGTTACCTCCGCGAGATCATCGGCGAACGCCAGGCCAAGGCGGAAGAACTGCGCGGGCGCGGGATTGATCCCTACCCACCGCGTACCGGCCGCACGCACTCAATCGGCGAGGCGCTGGACATCTTCGCCACGCATGAAGTGGAAGCGCCAGACAGCGAAGGGCCCGCAGTCGTGTTGGCCGGACGAATCGCGGCGTTGCGCAACATGGGCCGGATCGCGTTCATCGACCTCCACGACGACTCCGGTCAGATTCAGATCCTCGCCAGCAAGAGGGCACTGGGCGAGGACTGGCAACTGATCGATGCGTTCGATCTCGGAGACTTCGTCGAAGCATCCGGTCCATTGATTCGCTCCCGGCGCGGTGAGATCTCGGTCCAGGCCGACAGCATCGCGATGCTGACCAAGACCTTGCGTCCGCCGCCGGAGAAGTATCACGGCCTGCAAGATGTCGAAACTCGGTACCGACAGCGCTACCTGGACCTGATCGCCAATGAGGAGGCCAAGGAAATCCTTCGGACTCGGTCGCGGATCGTCTCGGCGATGCGTCGCTTCATGGACAATCGCGGATTTCTGGAGGTCGAAACGCCGGTCCTGCAAACCGAAGCCGGCGGAGCTGCGGCTCGGCCGTTCCTGACCCACTTCAACGCGCTCGACGAGCCGCGCCAACTGCGGATCGCACTGGAACTGCACCTCAAGCGATTGATCGTCGGCGGCTTCGACAAGGTCTATGAGATCGGCCGGCTCTTCCGCAACGAAGGATTCGGCAACCGCTGGAATCCCGAGTTCACGATGATGGAGAGCTACGAGGCCTACACCGACTACCACGGCGTCGCCGAGATGGTCGAAGCCGCTCTGTCGTACATCTCCACCGAAATCACCGGTTCGACGCGCGTGCCCTGGGGAGACGGCGAACTCGATTTCACTCCGCCCTTCGCAAGGGTGACAATGGTCGACGCCGTCAAGCAGCACGTCGGCGTGGACTTTCGCGAATATCCCACCATTGAGGCAATGGAGGGCCTGCTGCGGGAAAACGGGGTTGCGATTCCTCCCGATGCTGGCTGGGGCAAGCTCTTTGACGAACTCGTCTCAGAACGTGTGGAGCCGCACTTGCAGCAGCCGACTTTCCTGCTCGACTACCCACTGGCGATCTCCCCGTTGGCCAAGCGGACCGAGTACGACGACACCCTGGTCGAGCGGTTTGAGCTCTTCGTCGGCGGCTGGGAACTGGGCAACGCCTATACGGAACTCAACGACCCGGTCGATCAACGCGAGCGCTTTGAAGAGCAGCTCCGACTCAAGGCCGCTGGCGACGACGAAGCGGAACTTCTGGACGAGGACTTTATCGTCGCCCTCGAACACGGGATGCCGCCGACCGGCGGACTGGGCATGGGCATGGATCGGCTGGCGATGCTGATGACCAACTCGCAGTCAATCCGCGACGTAATCCTCTTCCCGCAGATGCGCAGGCTCTGAACCGCGTTGCTAGATCGAGTCGCGGGTCACACCCGCGTCGACGAACCCGTCGATCTGTGAGTCATCGAAGCCCAGTTCGCTCAGGATCTCGCGTGTCTCGCTGGCAAACGGCTTCGTCGCCGGCGGCTTCCGGAAGCCATCTTGGTCCAACGCGACCGGCGGCGCGAGGATTCGCACCGGCCCAATCTGCGGATGTTCGAGGTCGTACAGCATCTCGTTGGCGGCGGCCTGCGGATCGTCAAGGATCTCAAACGGCATTAGAACCCTCGAAGCCGGGACGCCGGCCTCAGCGAGCAGCGTCTCCCACTCGCGAGTCGGTCGTGTTTGCATGATCGCTTCCGCCGCCTCGCGCAGGCGCTCGTAATGTTCCGCGTGGTGATTCGGATCGTCGCCCGTGTACTCGTCCTCGAGCCCAATCGCCAGGCTGAAGGCGGCCCGCAAGCGCGTGCTGCCGCAGGCCACGGCGAGCCAGCCGTCCGAGGTCGTGTAGGTGCGGAAGTAGATGTCGGCCATGATCCGCGCGCGCGCCGATGGCTGCGCCATGCGCTGCTCGGAGTACGTGGCGCCGCGCGAGCGCATGTCGGCCAGTTCCTGACGCGATTCGTCGTGGATCGGGCCGTCGGCCGACTCCACCCGCAGCATCTGATTGTTGTTCAGCGTCATCGCCGCCTGCATCAGAGATGCGTGTACCTCTGCGCCCCGTCCGGTGTTGGCGCGGCGGAAGAGTGCGGAAGCAATCCCAAAGGCCAGCGACATCGCGGCCATGTAGTCGGCGCTGACCGGATCGCCGCTCAACGGACGGCCGTCACCCTGTCGACCGTTCGCAACCATGAGTCCGCTCCGTGCCTGGACAACGATGTCCATTCCGGCCAGGCCGGCATCAGGGCCGTAGCGGCCAAACGGGGTCACCGAAGCGACGATCAATCGTGGATACTTCGCTCGCAAGGTGTCCGCGTCGAGCCCGAGTCGCTCGGCCAGTCCGGGGCGGAAGTTCATCAGCGCGACGTCGGCGCGGCTGAGCAGCGCGTCGATGATCAGCGGCGCCTGCTCGTGGCGTAGATGCAGCGGCAACGACCGCTTGCCCCGGTTGCGAGAGAGATATATGCGGGATTCCATTGGCGCCAACTGGGCCAGACGACGGGTTGGATCGCCCTCCAACGCTTCAACCTTGAGCACCTCTGCCCCACCCTCGGACAAGAGTTGCGCGGCAAACGGGACCGCGACGAACTGTCCGAACTCCACCACCCGAATACCATCGAACGGCTGCTCGCTGCCTCGATCGGGTGCATCTGTGGGCATCGGGCGGTCCCTCTCTCACTCCTCAAGTGTCATGCTTCGATTGGACGCTACCACCTGGATCCAGTTGTGATGACCGATCGATACGCGCAGGTCGCGGTCCTCAACGGCAGCCCGCAACGGGGATCGTTTACGTACGCTGTGCCGATTGGCATGGCGCTGCGACGCGGGATGTCGGTCGTCGTCCCCTGGCGGACGCAGTGGGTTATCGGGATTGTGCTGGAGGTGTCGACCGATTCGGCAGTCGACGACCCGCGCGAGGTTGCCCGCGTGCTCGATCCACTTCCGCTGTTGTCGCAAGGTCAACTGGAACTCGCCGACTGGATCGCGTCGCGATACGTTGCGCCGATCTCGGCTTGCGTCTCGCTCTTCCTGCCGCCGGGTACGCCGTCGAGGCCACGCCGAACTGGGGACGGCTTCCGTTCGATTGCTCCGACCAGGCCGAGGCTCCCGAAGCGGCTGATACTTGACATAAACGATCAACAGCTTCGGGAAGTCACTGCCCACTGGCCGATGAGCAAAGTCTCGCGCCCGGCCAACCTGCTGCTGCGGCTGATCGAGAGGCCACTCGAGTCGGTAGAAGCGGCTCAGGTCGTCGGCGGTCAGCGGGCGTTGGACCGATGGCTCGCCTCGACGAGCATGGCGTCGCGCGAGGCAGACGTCATCAGCCTCGCGATTGATCCCGGCCAGGCGCGGGCTGCAGCCGACTCGCTCAGACGGACGTCGACCGAGCGCCGTCAACTCACCTTGCTGCGTTTGCTGGCAGCAGGCGGCATGGAGGAAGCGGCGGCCAGGCGCTCCAGCGGCGCGCGCAAGCAGGATGTCGACGCGCTGGAGACCCAGGGCTACCTGCGGCGGCTGGTGGCGTCCGAACCGACTGAGCGGAGTGACCCCGCGGCCCCGCCTCCGTTGAGCGCCGCCCAGACCGAGGCTGTTGGCGCGATCGTTTCCGGACTCGACGCAGTCGGCGGCGAGACGTTCTTGTTGCACGGCGTGACCGGCAGCGGGAAGACCGAGGTCTACCTCGAGGCGACGCGCCGAGCGTTGGACTCCGGCGGTGGAGTGATCGTCCTGGTGCCCGAGATCTCGTTGGCCCCGCAGACGGTCGCGCGGTTCGCGGCACGATTCCCGGGACAGGTGGCGGTGCGTCATTCTCGCTTGTCGCGTCGTGAGTCGCGGGAGCAGTGGCGGCAGGTCTACTCGGGCGAGAAGCGCATCGTGATCGGGGCGCGTTCGGCCCTGTTCGGCCCGGTCCGCGACCTGGCTCTGGTGATCATCGATGAAGAGCACGAGTGGACGTACAAGCAGCAGGATCCACAGCCGCGCTACCGGGCCACCGACGTTGCCCGGGAGATGGCTCGTGCGTGGGGCGTGACGACGGTGCTCGGCTCGGCGACGCCGGATGTCGTCTCGATGGCGCATGCTCGCGGCGGACAGAGCCGACTGCTCAGGTTGACCGATCGGTTGCAGTCGGGGGCCGGTGCTCCGGTAGCGATCCCGCAACCGGTCGTTGACGTGATCGATATGCGCGAGGAGCTGGCAGCCGGCGTGCGGTCGGTGTTCAGCCGAGAGCTGGACGCGGCGATCTCCGATGCCCTGCAGCGCGAGGAGCAGGTGCTGCTGTTTCTGAATCGGCGCGGGATGTCGGCGCTGGTCTGCCGGGCCTGCGGTGAGGCGGTGGAGTGCGGGCGCTGCTCGATTGCGATGACGCTGCACCGGCCCGGACCGTACCTGCAATGTCACGAGTGCGGCGAGCGACAGGCGATTCCGCGGTTGTGCCCGGCATGTTCCGACGAGCGACTGGGCGCCATGAGTTTCGGCACCGCCCAGCTGGAGGCCGAGGTCAGGCGCCGGTGGGGCGGCGTACCGATTACGCGCTGGGATCGCGACACGACCGTGGCAAGCGGGTCGCATGAGGCGCTGTTGCGCGACTTTGCCGGCGGGCGCTCTCGAGTCCTGATCGGCACGCAGATGATTGCCAAGGGGCTGGACCTTCCGCGCGTGACGGTGGCCGGTGTGGTCAACGCCGACCTGTCGCTGCGCGAGTCTGACTTCCGCGCTGCTGAGCGGACGTTCCAGCTGATTTCGCAGGTCGCCGGACGTGCCGGGCGCGGCGCGCTTGGCGGTCGAGTGATCGTTCAGACGTACGCTCCCGACCACTACGCCATCACGGCGGCGGCGGCGCATGACTATGACGCGTTCTATGGCCCCGAGATGCGGCTGCGGTCGGAGCTCGACTATCCGCCGTTCGGACGGTTGGCTCGATTGACTGTTGCGCGCTCGACGATCGGTGAGGCGGATGCTGAAGCGGATCGAGTGTTGCGCGAGTTGCGGCAGCTGCGGAGCCGGACGGTCGGGCAGGTGGCCGATGTGATTGGTCCGGCGCCCGCGTATCCGGCCAGGCGGCGCGGGCAGTGGCGTCGGCAGTTGCTGCTCAAGGGCGACGATCCGGCAGCGTTGCTGTCGCAGCTTGAGTTGGGACGGGGCTGGTCGATCGATGTCGATCCGGTTGGCTAGACGGCTTCAAACGCGACCCTGACTGCGACGACCAGCATCCCGATCGCGAGGAGGCGCGAGAGGAGCGACTCTCTCATCCGCGTGGCGACCACGAGGCCGATGGGGTTGGCGATCATTGCCCCGATCAGCAGCGGCGGCACATCGGTCAGCGGGTCGCCGAAGTGCTGGGTCGCGGTGTGATAGATCACGACGACCAGCGCGATGCTGCTGACGATCGCGTGGGAGGCGGGGACGCCCAACCAGGCCGGCATGCGCATCACGCGGATCGTGATGGTGGCGAAGAAGAGTCCTCCGCCGATGCCGGCGAGGGACGTCAAGATCGATGTTACGCCGATCACGGCGAGGGAGCGGCGGACGGGGATCCAGTAGAGGTAGAGCTCGCCTCGGCGGTCGCGGATCATTCTGCGCCAACCTCGACGGCCGAGGGTGCCGGCGTCGCCGGTGGGGCGCCAGATCAGGTAGGCGCCGAGCAGGGCGAGCAGAGTGGCGAAGCCGGCGGCGAAGATCTCTCTGGGCAACTGGGCCGTGCCGGTGGCTCCGATCAGGCCGGCGGGGACGGCGATGGCGGCGGCCATGCCGACTGCGCGGTAGTCGACTCGCTTCTCTCGGGCCAGCCTGGCGGTTGCGAGGCCGGAGGAGGCGAGGACCAGGCACATGGAGGCGAGCGCGACTTCGGCCGGGCTGGCCTCGGCGTGTCGGGTGAGGAGGACGGGGGCGAAGAGGAAGCCTCCTCCGGCTCCGACGGCGGTGGCGTAGACGCCGACCGCGATGCCTACTCCGATCAGGGCGACGAACTCGAGCCAATCCATGCCCGCAGGCTAGGACCGAGGATTGAACTCCTTACTGCTTAGGGATCTTGGGGAGGAGCCAGCTGAGGAAGGCGTCCTGGCTTCGGGTTTGCATGTAGAAGCGGCCGGGGCCCTCGAGCTTGCAGACGAGGCCTTCTCCGGAGAGCAGGGTGGTCTTCCAGCCGCCGGACCGGCCGACGCTGTAGCGGACCGATTCGTCGAAGGCGACCATGTGTCCGGTGTCGACGGTGTATTGCTCGCCGACGTTGAGTTCCTTTAGGTGGATGGCTCCGTAGCTGGAGAGGAAGAGCAGTCCGTGGCCGGTGCAGCGGAGGAGGATTAATCCTTCACCGGAGAAGAAGCCACTCTTCCCGGCCCAGGAGGTGTCGACCTCGATGTCGGTGGTGGCGGCGAGGAAGGAGCCGGACTGGACGAGTACGGGCGACCCGCTCATTTCGATGACCTGGATGTCGCCGGGGAGTCCGGGGGCGATGGTGACCTCGCCGGACTGTTCGGCGGTGAAGGTGTTGATGAAGAAGCTCTCGCCGCCGAGGACGGAGCGCTTGAGGCCACCGAGCAGTCCGCCCTTGACGCCAGTTTCGATGGAGATGGAGGCGGACATTGAGACCATGGCGCCGGCCTCGGCCTGGAGTTGCTCGCCGGAGGCGAGTTCGATGCGTCCGAGGGCGTAGGAGGGTCGGTGGAGGATTTCGTATTGCATCAGAGAGGTTTCCTTGGTTCTGGGGTGGTTGGTTTCACTTTATGGTCAAGCGCCGGCTGTGGGGATGGGTGGGTGCGGTTTGTGGGATGGGTACTGAAAGGGGGTGCATTGGTTGTCCGGCCCTCACCCCAGCCCTCTCCCAGAGGGAGAGGGAGTAGGAGGGCGATGGGGAATGACGGGACAGGGGGGTGTGGATGAAGCGGAGGGACCCCCTCAGCCTTCGGCAGCTCCCCCTGCAAGGGGGAGGGGGGAGCATGGGACGGGTCGGCGTCTGCATTGCGGGTTAGCTGGCTTCGCGCATGAAGTTGCGGATGGTGTTGAGGGTGTCGGGGAGGTTGTCGGGGGAGCGGGCGTCGACGGGGAGGCAGCGGGCGTTGGGGCGAATGTCTCTAAAACACA
>VXQZ01000021.1 GCA_009838735.1 Chloroflexota bacterium | reverse complement strand
GGAGTAGCGCGATCGCCAGCAGGACGCCGGTCGAAGCGCGTTCGACCTGTTCGTGAACGGAGAGGTAATCGAGCGTCCCGAACGTCCAGAACACCAGGAAGACCCCTGCTGCGAATCCAAAGTCGCCGATCCGGTTGGTCACGAACGCCTTGATCGCGGCGTCGTTGGCGCTGTTGCGCCGGTGCCAGAACCCGATCAGCAGGTAGGAACAGAGCCCGACCATTTCCCAGAAGACGAACAGCAGAAGAAAGTTGTCGGCCATGACCAGCAGGATCATCGAGAAAACGAAAAGCGGCAGCCAGACGAAGAAGCGGGCCTGGGACGGGTCGTGGGCCATGTAGGCGGTCGAGTAGACGTGGACCAGGAACGAGACCCCGGTCACTACCAGGAGCATCACCACCGCCAGTTCGTCGAGCAGGAACCCGATGCTGATAGTCAGGTCGCCGGACGCGACCCAACGATAGAGCTCCTGCTGGCGATCGGCCGACCCCTCGGCCGGGAGGTCGAACCAGAGCAAAGCCGAGGCGATGAACGCCCCGCCGATCGCCAGCGAGGCGATCACCCCGGCGATGCGGCCCAAGTAGCGCGGTCCGAACAATCCATTGAATAGGAACGCGGCCAGCGGCAGCGCCGGGATAACCCAGGAGTATTCGGCCATCAGCTTGTCCTGCTACCTAGCCGCGCAGCGACTGGAGGCGGTCGACAAAGAAACCGGAGATCTGGCGCGAAAGGGCGACGAGGATTGCCAGGCCCACGACCGCTTCGGCGGCCGCGATGGTGAGCGTCAGCAGAACCAGCATGTAGCCGGCCAAGTCGTAGTTGTAGACCGCGAACGCGCCCAGGTTCAGGATCGCGCCCTGGAGCATCAGCTCGACCGAGAGGAAGACCACGATGATGTTGCGGCGGATCAACACCCCGACCGCGCCAAGCGAGAAGAGGATCGCGCCGACTATGAGGAAGGCCGAAAGCGGCAGGGTCAATGCGCGCCCCCGTGCGAATCGCCTTCAAGCGCGGCCACGTATTCGGCGCCGGCGGCGTCGGTGACCGGATCGACTTCTTCTTCGATCTCTTCCTCGTCAGACGCCCGCCGCGCCAGGACGAGGCCGGCGATCGAGGCCGCCATCAACAGCACCCCGGCCACCTCGAACGGCAGCGCGTACTGGGAGAAGATCACGTCGGCGGCGGCGATCGCCGATCCGCCGGCGGCGTCGATGGCCTCGGGCGAGTAGCGCCCCAGTTGATCCCCGCTCGGGTTGGGCTGGGCGGCCGCCACCCAGACGGCCTCGATCAGCAGCAGCGCCCCGAGGGGGATGCCGAGCCAGGTCTGGTAGCGGTGCAGGTACCGGGTCTCTTCGTGCTGGTGGAGGCTGAGCAGCATCATCGTGAACAGGAAGAGGACGATGATCGCGCCGGCGTACACCAGGACATTGAGAACTGCCAGGAACCCGGAGCCCATGATCACCAGCATCCCGGTGACGTGAAAAACCGTCAGCACCAGCGCCAGCGCGCAGTGAATCGGACTGCGCAGAAGCACCACGGCCAATCCGCTGACGACGGCAACAACCGACAGATAGACGAATGCGGCTTCGGTCACCTGGTTACTTGTTCCAGTGGTGCTTGAAGAGCTGCTGGTCGGAGTCTTCCCACATCTGCATCATCGTGTCGGCGTCGATCACCAACTCTGAACGGTCAGGAGTGACCGTGTGATAGGCAGGCGTGACCTGCAGGGCGTCGACCGGACAGGCCTCGATGCACAGATAGCAATAGATGCAGCGGCCCAGGTCGAACTCGTAGCGTTCCACCCAGCGCGTCCCGTCTTCGGCCTCGGAGGTATCGATCCGGATCACGTCGTTGGGGCAGGCGGTCTCGCAGAGTCCGCAGCCGACGCAGGAGAGAAGTCCGGTCACCTCGTCGCGCCGCATCCCCACCATGCCGCGGAAGCGCTCGGCCACCGGGCGCGGTTCTTCCGGATAGAGGTAGGTGATGGGCTTTCGGAATCCGATCGAGAAGACCTTGGCCAGGCCGGTGAGTAGTCCCTTGCCGAACATTCGCCCTCCCTAGCTCCAGAAAATCCGCATGACCGTGGCCAGCGCCAGGTTGACGACACCGGCCGGCAGCAGGATCTTCCAGCAGAACCCCATCAACTGGTCATAGCGCAACCGCGGCAGGGTCCCGCGGAGGAGTATGTAGAGGAACATCACTACTAGCGCCTTGCCGACTATCCAGAGGATCCCTGACAGGCCTTCGGCGCCGGGGATCGTCCACCCGTTCCAGCCGCCCAAGAAGAGGATCGCGACCAGGAACGAAGACAGCAGCATGTTGGCGTATTCGGCCATGAAGAAGAAGGCCCAACGCATGCCGGAATACTCGACGTGGTAGCCGGCCACGATCTCGGTTTCGGCTTCCGGCAGGTCGAAGGGAACCCGGTTAGTCTCGGCCACGACCGAGATCAGAAAAATCAGGAAACCGAGCAGCTGCGGCACGATGTGCCACATGTGCTTCTGGGATTCGACGATGTCTATCAGCGAGAACGAGCCCGCGTACATCAGAACGCCCAGTATCGCCAGGCCAAGCGAAATCTCGTACGAGATCACCTGGGCCGAAGATCGCAGTGATCCGAAGTGCGCGTACTTCGAGTTCGACGACCAGCCCGACATGACCGGGCCGTAGGCGTTAAGCGACCCAAGAGCCAAAACGAACAACAGGGCGACGTTGAGGTCCACTATCCAGAGTTCGATCTCGCGGCCCAGCTCGATGCGCGGCCCAATCGGAATTACCGCCCAGGCGGTGGCGGCCGGCACCACCATGAAAAGCGGCGCCAGCCAGAAGACGCCCTTGTCGCCCCAGGGCGGGATTTTGTCTTCTTAGACTCCAAGCTTCAACCCATCCACGAGCGTCTGCAGCACTCCCCAGGGGCCGACCCGGTTGGGGCCGTAGCGGGCCTGGACGCGGCCCAGATACTTGCGCTCGGCCAGGACCCAGATCATCGGCGATGTGAAGAAGATCACGAAGAAGACCAGGACCTTGACCGCGAGGATGACCACATCCCAGCCGTCCATCTACGCAGGACCAGCCTTCCGCAGCGAGACGGGCCGCCCGTCCGCACCGCCCGGGTAGAGCTGTTCGCCGGCGGCGCCGGTCAGGCCGTCGGCCAAGTACACGACCCCGGCCGGAACCCGATCGTCGATCAGGACTTCGACGTCGACCGAGCCGAACGCCGAGCGCAAGACCGCATGCTCGCCGCCCGCCAGCCCGAGCCAGTCGGCGTCCGAGGATCCGATCTCGACGCACTCGGAGTAGATCCCGGACAGGACCTCGCCGCGACGCAGGTTGCGGTTTCCGGAGAAAAGATTGGTCTCATTGGCCAGGACAAGCGGCAGGTCGGCGGTGGGCTGACGGACCTGACCGTTGGCCTGTGCTTCGGGCGGATCGCCCGGTTGACGCTGGGCGACGCCGAACGACGCGAGCTCCTGCCAAAGTCCGGAGCTTGAGCGGTGCCCGAACCCGAAACCGACGTAGTCAGCCAGGCGGGCCGCGATTTCCCAATCGGCGCGCGCGTGACCGGGCGGCGGGACCGAGACCTCGAGGTGGTTGGCGCGGCCCTCGAACGAGATCAAGTGCCCGTCCTTTTCGGCCGAAGCGGCCCCGGGCAGGACCACGTCGGCCAACTCGGTCAATGACCCGGCGTGGGTGGCCTGGACTATGAGCAGGCGGACGTCGTCCAGCGCTGCGGCGTTCACCGAACCGCCGGGCAGCTGGGTGGTGTCTTCGATACCGGCCAGGTAGAGAGCGGCGAGTTCGCCGGAGGAGGAAAGTTCGGCAAAGTCGCGGCCCCGGCCGGTCGGCGGACTGTTCCATGCGGTGCCGAGCGAAGCCTGGGATTCGGCGTCGTCTGCCGGTATGCGACCCGGCAGAAGGTCGGGCCCGATTCCGGCCCGCCATATTCCAGCCGCGTTCGCGGTCTCCGGCAGCGGGCACAGAGTTGCTCCGGTATCGGCGGCCAGGCGACAGG
>VXQZ01000027.1 GCA_009838735.1 Chloroflexota bacterium | reverse complement strand
TCGGGAAAGGGGGCGTCGTCGAAGTAGGACATCGCGGGGCCCTCACCCCAACCCTCTCCCTCAGGGAGAGGGAGCAGAGGAGGATCGCGGGCTGGGCCCCGCGTCCCCTGTTCAAGCCAGGGGCAGGCAAGTGCGGGGCATCGGAGGGAGAGAGGGGCGGAGGCGGATCGTGATCTGGCGGTGTGGTCGGGCTCTAGCCTGAGGCGGCGACGTCGTCCATGGTTCCGCTGATTCCTCGCTCGACCAGGGATTGGTATTCGGCCTGGGTCATGCCCAGTTCCTGGGCAAAGACCTCGAACGAGTGCTCGCCGACGCAGGGCGAGGGCCTGAGTTGGCGATCTTCCGGCCCGCTCAGTCGCCAGGGCGCGCCGGGCAGCCACGATTCGCCGACCTCGGGATGGTCGACCGACTGGATGAATCCACTGGACAGGTAGGTCGGATCGGGGTCGGAGAACTGGTCGTAGGGCCGGGAGACCCGAGCCGCGTCCAGGCCGGCCGCGAGCAGGCGCTGTTCGAGCGCATCCGACTCCTGATCGGAAGTCCAGGCGGTGATGATCTCGTCCAGGTCGCCCTCATTGCTCTTGCGCAGCGCAGCGGTCGAGAACCGGGGATCATCCACCAATCCGGCCAGGCCCAGTTCCTGACAGAGTGTGCGCCACTCGGACTCGGTTGCGACCGAGATGGCGATCCACTCATCCTCACCGGCGCAGGGGTAGATGTTGTGCGGGGCCATCTGACGGTCGCGATTTCCGATTGGGACCGGCATTCGTCCGGTGGCGTCGAACTCGGCGATCGCGTCGCCGACGACTACGCCCATGGCCTCGAGCATGGCGACATCGATCCGCTGGGGTCCGTTTACGCGCTCTCGCCGGGCCAGGGCGGCGATGATGGCGGCGGTCATCGAGTAGCCGGAGATGGAGTCCGGGAACAGTCCGCCGGTGTTCATGCCCGGATCGCCTTCGTATCCGTGGATTGACGAGAGTCCGGACATCGGCTCGGTGGTGGCGCCGTTCGCGGGGTAGGAGGAAAACGGTCCGGTGACGCCGTAGCCGGAGATCGAGGCGAGGATGACGTCGGAACGCTTCTCGGCCAGCGACTCGAGGGTGATGCCCCAGCCGTCGAGGACGCCGGGGCGGAAATTCTCGCAAATGACGTCGAAGTTGGGCATCATCCGCCAGAAGATGTCCTTGCCCTCGTCGGTGCTGAGGTCGAGCGTAATCCCGCGCTTGTTCAGGTTGACCGCGTTGTAGACGCCCTGGAGGTTGACCGGGTGTTGCGTCTTCGAGTCGTCGCGAATCGCGTCGGGCACCCAGGGTCGAAGCAGCCGCCAGATGTCGACGCGTCGCAAGGCTTCAATCTGGACCACGTCGGCACCGAGGAATGCCAGCAGTTCTGTCGCGAATGTGCCGCTCCAGGCCTGGGTGAAGGTGAGGACGCGGACGCCGTCGAGGGGGCCGCTCAGGGAGCGGGAACCCCCCTCTGCCTTCGGCATCTCCCCCCGCTTCGCGGGGGGAGAAAAGACCTTGCTATCACTCTCACGGGAACGTGGAGAGATTTCATCGGGCAACGGAGAGGAAGGCTGATTAGATGAGACGGCGTTCAGCTTTGGGGCCGGTGATTTCAGCGACCAACTCGGCGGCGACATTGGATGCGGATCGCCCGAAGCGCGCACCGAGTTGCCGTCCAGTTCGGTTTCGACGATGAAGCCTCGCGCGTCGAACTGCTCGTTCTCGACGAGTTCGGGAATCGTCTGCATCACGCCCGAAATGCAGCGCAGCCGGGCCAGTTTGTGGAACAGGGGCCACTTCTCCATGCTGGGCAGCTCGCGCGCGACTCCGGCCATCACGGCGGACAGATCCTTGGAGTAGCGGGCGTTGCGGGCTTGCAGGTCTTCACGCGCTCCCTGCTCGGGGAGATTGAAGAGGTCCATTGCTTCGCGCCAGTTGTGCCAGTCGCCGAAGCCGAAGTTGATCCGCCCGTCGGCCGCGTCCCAGAGCGGTCCCGGTTCGCCTCGCGGGCGACCGCCGGTCGCGCCGCGCGACCATCCGGTTCCCTGGTAGATCGCGCCGATCGACCAGGGGTAGACCGTGTGGGTCATGGCTTCGAGCTCGCGGACGTCGACGCGTTCGGGCGAGTTGGACTCGAAGCGGCGACGCAACGCTGCGGATCCGGCGACGAAGCCGGCGAGGCCGCCCATGTAGCCGAACTGTCGCGAGGGCAGGGTCAGGGGAGACTCATCGCGGAGGGCGTTCACGTAGGCCCAGCCACAGCGGGCGTTGAGGGTCAGGTTGCTGCCCGGGGCGTCGGCCAACGGGCCCTCGAGTCCGTGCGGCGTGACGGAGAGATGGACAGCGTCCGGTCGCATGTCGTCGAGGGGCCAACTCGGCAGCTTGTCCGATCCGTCCGTGGTGATGACGACGTCTGCGACGGTGATCCAGGCTTGAGCGTCGGAGGGCTCGCTGATCGCGACGGAGCGTTTGTTCCAGTTGACGTAGGCATGCAGGGCGGAGCGCTCGGGGCCCGGAACGTCGTTGAGGAACGGAGCTTCATGCCGGAGCGGATGACCATCGGGCGGTTCCAGCATGATGACATCGGCGCCGTGATCGGCGAAGAGGCGGGCGGCAAAGGCGCCCGACATGCGTCGGGAGAGATCGACGACGACCAGGCCCTCGTAGGCCGGAACCGGTGTTGTGTCAGGCACTCGTACGACGTCCCTCGTTGTGCTGGGCCGGTACGCGTCACGTTATCGGAAGATCCCGCCAACTCGAACCAGGGCTGACTTACCATCTAGCCACGGGTGGAGGATTTCATGACGACGTATGACGACATCATCATCGGGGCCGGGTCTGCGGGGGCGGTGATTGCGGCCAGGCTGTCGGAGGATCCAAGCCGGCGGGTGTTGTTGTTGGAGGCCGGACCCGATTACACCCGAGTCGAAGACATGCCGAGGGACTTGCTCAAGCCCTGGGTCTCGTGGCGTGATCACGACTGGGGATTCAAGGCGAATGCGCGTCATGGTCGTGAGTTCCCGCTGCATCGAGGCAAGGTGATGGGCGGTTCCTCGGCGGTCAACGGGACGATCGCCTTGCGGGGCGTGCCGGGTGACTTCGAGTCGTGGGTGGCGATGGGCTGCGACGAGTGGGGCTTTGAGGACGTCTTGCCCTACTACCGGCGACTGGAGTCGGATCCCGAGGGCGGCGATTTCCACGGGCAGTCCGGTCCGGTGCCGATTGAGCGCGAGCCGTCGGGAAACTGGCAGCCGCTGCAGCGCGCCTTCTATGACGCCTGTCGCGGCAGCGGATTCGGCGACGTCTGGGATCACAACCTGCCCGATGCGACCGGCGTCGGGCCGTGGCCACGAAATCGGAGCAACGGCAACCGGATCTCGACCAACATCGCCTACCTGCTCGGCATTCGCGAACGGGAGAACCTGACCATTCGGCACGGCGTGTTGGTCGATCGGCTCAGCTTCGAGGACGGCAGTGGCGCTCGCGTCAATGGGGTCGTGCTCAGTGATGGCGAAGTCGTGAACGGCAGGCGGATCTGTGTCTCGGCCGGCTCGGCCGTCTCTCCGGCGATCCTGCTGCGCAGCGGGATCGGACCGGCGGAGAAGCTCTCGCCGCATGGAATCCAGCAACGCGTGCCCCTGCCCGGGGTCGGCGAGAACCTGATCGACCACTTCGGCACCGGGGTCCAGGCGTTTCCCAAACCAGAGGTCGTCCATGATCCGGACGTCGTCACGGAGATCGGCGTGCGCTACACCGCTCCGGGTTCGGACCAGTTCAACGACATGCAGCTGGCGATCTCGACGATCTGGGACGAGGATCAGGTACGCGGACTGACCGAAGCGCCGCGTCAGCATCCGTCGTTTGGGGTTGGCGCGGTGATTCAGCGCCCATACTCGCGCGGATCGGTGACGCTGCGCTCGGCCGATCCGTCGGAGCAGCCGCAACTCGACATGAACTACGCCTCACATCCCGAGGACCTGCGGCGGTTGATGGATGGCGCGCGGTTGTGCTGGGAGATCATGCACTCCGACGCGATCACGCCGTTCGTCGACCGCGTGATCGCGCCGCGCGCCTCGGTGATGGAGTCGGACAATGCGCTGGCCGACTACATCCGTCGAACGACTTCGACGACCTGGCACATTTGCGGAACGGCGAAGATGGGTCCGGCAACCGACCCGCTGGCTGTGACCGATCAGCGGGGTCAGGTCCACCAGGTCGAGAACCTGAGGGTCGCGGACGCGTCTATCATGCCGGACATCGTCAGTTGCAATACGAACCTGACGTCGATCATGATCGGCGAACGGGTGGCGGAGTCGATGCTCGGCGACTAGGGAGAAAAGGGCGTACCTGCGTCGTCACTCAGGGGTTCCCTGGCTCGAAGACGATCTCGTATTGCTCATTGAAGTAGTCGCAAGGCGCGACGCTCGCAGTCTCTATCGCTTCCCAAAACTCGCGATCGGCTTGGGCGTCGTAGCCGCGCCTGATGTCAAGCGCGAACGCGATTGCGCCTTGACGACCAAGGTCGGTCACAACCCATGCGTGGTACATCAGCACGATCCGATATCGATCAAACCATCGGTACTGATAGTCGCCGTAGGACGTTTCCCAGCGATTTAGCAGGTCTTGCAATTCATCTGGCGGTGTCGAGTCAGGAGTCAGTCCGTGCTCAAGATCCCATCCCTCGGGGAAATCTGCTACCGCATCTTCGACACAGAAGCCGTCGATACGCCCATACATGCGAGTGAGCATGAGCCGAATGCCTCCGTGTTCATCTGGTATCTCCGTCGGTGGCTCAACGAGCATTGGAGTTGGCGTAGGCGTAACCTCAGAGCAATTCCAGACTGTGCCGCTGGCGAGTTCAATCCAGCGCTGGTCGCCTGCGTCTTCAAACAGGGCGAACTCTCGAACCTCAGCCAGCCGGGCACGGCCGCGCTTTTGCCTTGGGACGCGCGTGAACGCCATGACCCGATGCTCTGTCACCCAAAGATGCTCGAACTGGTTGAGGGGCGTCTTTTGGCCATGTATGACCGCTAGATGCATCAGTGATATTGGCAGATCGGATACTGCAGCCATTCCCAACGACAATCCGTGAGGCACGGCCGTGCGTCGCCCGACTCGATGGTCGACGAACCCGGGCGAGAACCACGAACACGAGCGTTCCAGATCGACTCCAGGCAGGTGAGTCGAGTTCAGGAGTGCCAACACGGCTCCATAGCGAACATCCACCTGTTCGCCGTCCAGGTCGACGTAGATCGGGGGTGGCAACGGTCGATCCGCGGGGTCTCCGGCCTCTTCGTCACAGAGATACAGAATGCTCGATTGCGCCTCGTCCCAACGAGGTGGATCCCCGTGATAGACCAGGTACAGGGATGCCGCGGCATACTCGCGTGAGTCTCCCTGCCAGGCAGTTCTTCGGTAGAGCGTCACTCCGTTGCGGTCGAACCATCGGCGTTCCCAGTCTTCCCATTCCAATCCCAACATGCTGGCTGCTTCCCTCAAGGCGGCAGTCGGTTGGGACATGGCCGTCAAGCCGTGCCCCGGCTTGGGCAACTCATCGAAGTCGCTGGTCACTTCTTCACCGCAGAGTCCGGCGGTCTGAATCCATGGCCACTGCTCGATCCAGATGACACCCTCGCCGCTCAGGTACTCGGGAAGCGGAGCGACCGTCGCTGAGCGACCGGATTGTGAGCGGACAACTTCTTGCTGCTGCTCCACCGGGTGGGATTCGGCTTGCTCTTGTCTCTCATCCGTGCAGCCGGCGAGCAGGACTGCCAGGACTGCCGCCAGAACCGCTATCGCAAGGAAGCCCGCCTTGCTTCTGTACACACGTCCGAATTTCACGGCAATCCGGTCTTCTGGGGTCTGACCGATGCCATATTGCGGGCGGCCAATCCAAGCGGGCCGGCGCCGTTTGGCGAGTCTTCGAACGTAGATGGGGTCGTCGCAGAGACGCTCGCCGGTGTGTCGAGGGAGGTTGCCTGGACCTGGCGCTGGCGGCGGGGCACGAGGAACCAGCCGACGACTCCGGCGATGACGGCGAAGGTGATGCCGAAGAGGAAGGTCCGCTTGATCGCCTGGACGAAGGAGTCGGTCAGCGTGCTTTGCACCTCTCCGACGACGCCGGGGTCGAGGCCGGGGAGCAGGTGATAGGCCGCGCCGATCCCCGACGCCATGACATCCACCTCGGCAGTCGAGAGCGGCAGATCACTGAGGCCGTCTCGGACTCCGGAGGCGTACATGACTGCGGCAAAGCTGCCGAGGATGGCGATCGCCATCGTGCCGCCCAGCTCCTGGCCGGTGGTGGTCACGGCCGAGGCTTTGCCTGCCATGTCGACCGGGACGGCGGCCATCGAGGTATCGGTCGTGGCCGGCATGTGCAATGACCCGCCGATGCCCAACCAGGCCAGCGCCAGGCCGATGATCCAGTAGGGCGTGTCGACTGCCAGGACCAGGCCAAGCAGGAGCAGACAGCCGCCTCCGTGTATGGTCGGCGCCCAGAAGAGCAGGAAGCGGGGTCCGATCTTGGGCAGGATGAATCCTGCGATCGGCGCGCAGATGATCATCACCAACGCCAGCGGCATCACCCGGAGCCCGCTTTCGGCAGCCGATACGCCCTGCACGAGCTGGAAGAACTGGGGCAGATAGAAGAGCAGCCCCATTAGCGCGAACATGATGAAGAACATGCCAACCATGGCGCCGACGAAGTCTCGTTGTTTGAAGAAGCCCAACGGCAACAGCGGCTGCTTGGCCCGCCGCTCAATCAGGATGAACACCGTGAGGGCAATCACAGCAGTGGTGATCGTGCCGACAATGACCGGATCACCCCAGCCGCGCGGAATGCCCTCAATGATCGAAAAGACCAGCGCGACCATGCCGATGGTGCCCGTCACCGCGCCGGGCACGTCGAGTCTCGTGTGCTGCAGCGACCTGGTCGCCGGGACCAGGGTGAGTCCAACCAGCGACAACGCGGCAACCGGCGCCGGCACCCAGAAGACGGCCGACCAGCTGATTTGATCAACCAGTGTTCCGCCGAGGAACGGACCGAGGGCCATGCCGATGCCCATCGAACCCATGTAGATGCCGAACGCCTTGCTGCGATCCTTGCGCGGGAACACTGCCGTGAGCGTGGACAGGCCCTGGGGTAGGACCATCGCGCCGCCGACGCCCTGCAACCCTCGGCCGACGATGAGCATTTCGGCAGTGGTCGAGAAGGCGACCCCGATCGACGCCGCGGTGAAGACGACGAGCCCGAGCATCAGCATCCGGCGACGGCCGAAGCGGTCACCGAGCGCTCCGGAAAGCAGCAACAGACCGCCAAAGAAAACCAGGTAGGCGTCCACCACCCAGAGGGACTGCGACTCGGTCATTTCGAAGTGGCGCTTGAGGGTCGGCAGCGCCGTGTTGACGATCGTCGCATCGAGCATGACGATCGCTTGCGCGCCGGCCAGGACGAACAGGGTCAACCAGCGCCGTCGCGGGCTGACATCAACCGATGCGACATGACCGTCGGCAGTGGGATTCACGACCATCTCCGCCCAGGCATTGAAACCGTTGGCGTGACACTCATCGCGGACAGCGTAATCAAGCCGAATCGAAATTCGGCGCTATGGCGGGCCCGTCTTCTGTGGGCGTTGGAGCGCCATTGATCTGGCCTTTGGCGCGACTTCCCGTCGCCCCCCTGTTGGAGCCGGGGCCAGGCCATTTGCAGACAACCCGTTCGCGCTCGCGCCGTTCGTCGACATTGCTGCAGGCGCGGACGGCTGTTCGACCGGCTGGCCGCCTTCCCATTGCGCTTGCGTCTGGCGTTGGCGCTTGGGCACCAGGATCCAGCCAACGATGCCCGAGATCAGCGCGAAGATGACTCCGAATCTCATCGTGTCGGTGATCGCATCGACGAACGACTCGCGCAGCACCAATTGGGTCGGCATGAGCAGTGACTGGTCGAGCGTCGGCAATACCTGCTGCGCGGCCCCGATGCCTGTGGCAAGGATCTCGACCGACTCGTCTGGCAGCCCCAGCGGCCCCAGCCCGGCGCTGACTCCCGAGGAGTACACGGCCGCGGCGAACGATCCGAGAATGGCGATCGCCAGCGTGCCGCCGAGTTGGCGTCCGGCGTTGTTGACCGCCGACGCCTTGCCGGCCAGGTCAACGGGCACCGACGCCATCGCCGTGTCGGTCGTGGCGGGCATATGCATCGCGCCGCCCATGCCGAGGAAGGCCATCGTCAGGCCGATCATCCAGTAGGGCGTGTCGATGTCGAGGATGAAGCTGAATATCAACAGCGCCCCGGCCCCGTGAACTGCTGGGGCCCAGAAGAGCATCAGGCGCGGTCCGATTTTCGGCAACAACTTGGCAGCGACCGGCGCAAAGAACATCATCGCCAGAGCCAGGGGCATCAACCGCGCGCCGCTCTCGGAGGCCGACATGCCCTGGACCAGCTGGAAGAACTGGGGCAGATAGAACATGACTCCCATCAGGGCGAACATGATGAAGAACATTCCGACCATCGAGCCGGTGAAGTCGCGCTGCTTGAAGAAGGCCATGGGCAGCAAGGGCTGGTCCGTGCGCCGTTCGATGACGATGAACATCAGAGCCGAGACGATGGCGACGGCGAACGAGCCGACGATCAGCGGGTCGGTCCAGCCCTTCTGGATACCCTCGATGATCGCAAAGACGATCGCGACCATCGCGATCGTTCCGGTGATCGCTCCCGGCACATCCAGCTTGGTGTGCAACTGCGATCGAGACTCGGGGACCGCGGCCATACCGAACATGCACAGCGCCGCGATCGGAGCCGGTACCCAGAAGACCCCGGCCCAGCCGATCAGATCGACGAGCACGCCGCCGACCAGCGGGCCGAAGGCCATGCCGAAGCCCATCGCCCCCGCCCAGATTCCGATCGCGCGGCCTCGTTCCTCGCGCGGAAAGACGGCGGTCAAAATCGACAGCGTTTGCGGGATGACCAGCGCGCCGCCCAGTCCCTGCAGGCCGCGTCCGACGATCATGAAGTTGGCGTCGGGCGAGAAGGCGATGGCAATGGAAGCGACGACGAAGATCCCCATGCCGACGATCAGGATCTTGCGGCGTCCGAACCGGTCACCCAACGCGCCAGCCAATAGGAGCAGTCCGCCGAAGATCACCATGTACGCGTCGACGACCCAGAGCGACTGGGCCTCCGACATCTCGAAGGCCCGCTTGATCGCGGGCATCGCCGTGTTGATGATCGTCGCATCGAGCTGGACCAGCATCTGGCTGCCCGCCAGGACGAGCAGGATTATCCAGCGCCGGCGGGACGTTGAGCTCGCCGATGGAGCAGCGGAGGCTTGAGTGGTCATGCCATGCGCCAGCGCGGCTGTACGAGATCGTCAGCCGTGCGTTCAAACACCACTCGCACGCGCGCGCCGATCTCCATCACCCCCCCTAGCGGCGCGTCGACGACCGCGCCCATCAGCTTGATCTCGGGCATGTCGTCCAGTTCAACCAGGGCGACCATGTAGGGACCGAATTCGCGCAAGGCGGGATGGGCGGGATGGACCACCTCGACCCAGGACCAGACTGTTCCGGTCCCGGCCGACTCTTCCCATTCCATGTCGAAGGAGTAGCAGGCGTGGCAGTTGAGTTCCGGCGGATACTGCCGGACGTCGCAGTCAGCACAGCCCTGGACAACCAGACGCCCCTCAGCAGCGGCGGCGAAGTAGCCGCCATTAATCGGGTCTTCGGGATCGGGTGTCGTCATCCCCTCGGGAAAGAACGGAGCGTCGAGAAATTCTGCTCGATCCGGGCCACTAGTCATATCGCGAGAGTAACGGGTATCCGAGCTTGTAGCCTGATCCGGCATGCGTCGACTGTTAGCGGTAGTCCTCCTTCCTGTCCTGATCTGGCTTGGAATCGCCTCCCAATCGGCGGCGGAGGCGCCCCTGTGCACGCTCTCTCCGGACTTCGAGCGACAGGTGTTGGCGAACGACGCGATTGTCGGCGCGGCGGTGTACGACCTGCGGACCGGCAGCATCTGGAGCGGCGGCCACACCGGACCGTTTGCGCTCCACAGCGTGATCAAACCGCCGATCGCCTGGGCCGTCCTCAGCGACGCTTATGAAGCAGGCCGCCCGCTGACCAAAGTGCACCGCGACTCGCTCTTCTACATGGTCGCCCTGTCATTCAATCCCGATGTTTCGACTCTGCTTTCGATGATCGGCGGGCTGCAGGGGTTGAATGACTTCTACCAACGCTGGGGCGTTCCCGAGTTGATTGAGCTCTCTCATCGCTCGCGCTGGGGAGCGAGTCGAGCGCAGCCGGTCCACCTGGCGCGGCTCTTCGCGGCGCTGGCGATGTCAGAGACCGTCCCCGATCTGGCCCGTGAACATGGATTCGATCTCCTCAGAGCCGTTGTCGACGGTCATCGATGGGGCGCGACGATCCCCGAGCAGTCGCTTCCCGGCTGGGAGTCATTGATCAAAACCGGCAACTTCACCCTGCCCGAATCGGCAGGTGGAGACGCGGTTGCCAAGATCGACCCGCATGACTACCTGGACCGGCACACGTTGCTCAGCGATCTGTACGACGTGCCGACGGAGGCTCGGGATGATGAAGGCGACACACCGCTCAAGCAACTGGCCAGCAGAGACCGCGTGCTGGTCAGAATGAACAGCGCCGCGATCTGGCTGACCGCGCCGTCGCAGGGGAGTCAACCGCGTTACGTCGTCGCCATCATGCAGGAGAGCTTCTACACCTGGGTCGGTTCGCGTAAGCTCCAGGACTTCATCGGCGCCATACTGGCCGATGCAATCGTGCTCCGCGAAGCTGGTCAGTGGTCGGACGCACCGAGCCACTGCATCAAGCGGGCGCTTTCCTGAGCCGAGTCGGCTCCCAGTCTCAGTTTCGGAAAATGGCCGAGGAGATTGGGGCGGACGCGGGTCCGGCGGCGACGAGGCAGGTGTGAGCGCCCTCGACGGGATTGGATGAATCGCCCCGCAGCTGGCGGACCGCTTCGACTGCGAGATTGAAGCCGTGCGTGTAGGCCTCGGAGAGGTTCCCTCCAGAAGTGTTAATCGGGAAGGCTCCGGCGTTCGGAGCGCCGGGGTCGGCGACCTGTCTGGTTTCCAGCCGTCCGCCCTCGCAGAACGGTCCGCCCTCGCCGACCTCGCAGAGTTTGTGATCCTCGAACGAGGTCAACACCTGTCCGGTGAAGTTCTCGTAGAACTGTCCACAGTCGATGTCCTCGGGGCCCATGCCGGCGGCGGAGTACAGGCGGTCGACCATTGTTGTGTAGTTGGAGCTCATGAACTCGTCGTGCCAGAAGCCGTCGACGACGTTGCCCTGTCGGTGGCCGGAGCCCTGAACCGAGGCGGCGAGGTAGACCGGGTTGTCGGTGAAGTCGCGGGCGATCTCGGCGGTGGTGAGGATCATCGCCGCCGCGCCGTCGGTCTCGAGGCAGCAGTCGTACAGGCGGTACGGGTCGGCGATCATGCGCGAATTCTGG
The DNA here is from genome assembly GCA_009838735.1 of Chloroflexota bacterium. GTDB lineage: Bacteria > Chloroflexota > Dehalococcoidia > Bin125 > Bin125 > Bin125. Next base: position 26,012 of record VXQZ01000027.1, on the reverse strand, counting down.
TGATCTTCGAGCGTGATCGGGCGGCCGTTCATCACGGCTCGGGGATTGTTCTGGGCGTGCTTGTTGGCCGCGACCGCGATCTGACCGAGCTGGGCTGAGGTGGTCCCGTACTCATACATGTGGCGTTGCATCTTCATCGCCAGGAACTGGGCCGGCGACATCAAGCCCTGGGGGACATTGAAGGCGTACTGTCCGCGCAGGCGTCCGCCTCGGCGGGATAGGCCGAAGCGGCCAAACTCACCCTGTGCGAGGGCCCGATACACGACAACGAAGTTCGCATAGCCCGCGGTGATTCCCGCTGCGGCATTGCCGATGGCGGCGCAGACGCCGCCGCCACCGCCTCCGTAGACCATCGAGGCGAATGCATAGTGCGGCAGATCAAGCGCAGTCGAGAGGCGATTCGGGTCGTTGCGGTCGGCGGAGTAGGAGGAGAAGCCGTCGAGCATGCGCGGTTCGAGTCCGGCGTCGGCGCAGGCGGCGAGGATGGCTTCGAGCGCGAGGCGAAACTCGGGGCGTCCGATGCGGCCGTGCTTGGTGTATTCAGTTTCCCCTACGCCGATCACGGCGACCCTGTCGCGGATGTTGCGGTCGTATTCGTACGCCATGGTTTCCCTCACCCCAACCCTCTCCCAGAGGAAGAGGGGGTAGACCTCTCGCATAGCTGGAGGTTACGAGACTGCGAGCTATCCTGTGGCCGCTGCGAACCCTTGAAGGAGTGACCGATGACTGACTTTGCCAATCTTCCCTCCGCCGATCCTGCTTCCCTCGGTATCGATGCCGATCGTCTGGCTCGCACGGATGCCCGCATGGCTCAGGCCGTCGAAAACGGCGAGGTGCCCGGGGTGACGACGGTGCTCATCCGGCATGGACATGTCGCGCACGTGTCGTCGCACGGCTACCTCGATGCGGAACGGAAGAATCCGCTGCCGATTGACGCGCTGTTCAGGATGTACTCGCAGACCAAGCCGGTGACCGCGGCGCTGGCGATGCAGCTGCAGGAAGAGGGCGTCTTCTACGTCGACGAGCCGATCACGAAGTGGCTGCCCGAGTTTGCCAATCGGCAGGTACTGGCCCCGTTCGATCCGCCGAACAAGGTCCGCGGCGAGGGGTTGCTGATGGGCCAGACGGTGCCGATGACGCGGCAGATCACGATCCGCGACCTGCTGACGATGACGTCGGGGTTGCCGTCGTTCGGCAATATCCCGTCGGCGATGTTCCCACTGCTCGAACCGGCATGGAGCGGGACTGAGTTCGGCATCACGAATCCCGGTGTCGTCGATACATCGGTATCGGCGGAGCAGCGCGTGTTGCAGATGGCGCAGCTTCCCAACGCGCGTCAGCCGGGCGCGGCCTGGGAGTATGCGGCCGACTTCGACGTGCTGACGTTGCTGCTCGAACGCGCGACCGGGCAGAACCTGGACGAACTCTTCCAGGAGCGGATCTTTGGTCCGCTCGGAGTCGAGGGCTGCGGGTTCTATTGCCCGCCCGGAGACGCCGCTCGGTTGGTGACCAACCATCACTGGTCCGAAGACGGATCGCTCAATCCCGTCGAGCGGCCGGAGGACTCACACAAGGTGCGTGAGTCGCTGGGCCAGCAGATATCCGGGAACGGACTGTACGGCGGCGTGCTGATGACGCCGGCGGCGTACACGCGATTCGCGGCGATGCTGCTCAACGGCGGCGAGTTGGACGGCGCGCGCGTGCTGGGTCGCAAGACGATCGAGCTGATGACCGCCAATCACCTTGGGGCGATTTGCGGCACCGAGATTGATCTGACCGGACCGGGGTTTGGATTCGGATTCGGCTACGCGGTGCGCGACCGGATTGCGGGGACTGCGTATCCAGGCAGCGTCGGCACGTACGGATGGGGCGGCGCGGCAGGCACGTGGTTCTTCGTCGACCCGTCGGAGAACCTGGCCGGGCTGTTCTTCACGCACGTGTTCATGTACCAGTTCAATCCGGTCGCCTACCTGGAGACCGATTTCGAGAAGGGCGTCTATGAGGCGCTGATCTAGGCTTCGTCGCACTTCGGCAGTGATCGCCAGAGCGCCAGGGCCAGGAACGGGAGGATGATGACCTGTCCGTAGGCGCCGGGCGGGGGCTTGTCGATCTTGAGCGGTTTTGATCGGCCGATCAGGATGCGTCCGATGTTGTCGAGCAGGTTGATCAGCAGGATCAGGGGGATCAGTCCTCGATAGCGGAACAGCGCGAGCCAGGCGAGTCCGGCGAGGAGCAGCTGCTCGAGTCCCCACTGAGCGAAGATGGCGACGATGTTCTGTCCGCCCTCGACGTCGAGGTCGATGCCGGCGATGGAGTTCGCCCCGCCGTCCTCGCGGAACACGTGCACGAAGCTGCGGAAGGTGATGACGAGGGACAGGAAGAGGTAGAACTTCGTGACCCAGGGGTCGCCGCGATAGGTATGCACTTCGGTTGGCAGGAGTCCGCTGAGGCGTCGCACCTGACTACTCCTCCATGTCATCGCGCAACGATGTGGGGATGTCGCGGGAGGTGTGCAGGACTCGCAGGAAGTCGATTCGGTCCCCTCGTTCGGCATGGAAGAAGAGGTAGGGAAAGCCCCTAACGGGCCATGAGCGAACATCGCGCACGCCGACTGTGGGGGCGAAGCGGGGCGATCCGCTGGCGGGAAACCGGCCGATGTGGTCAAACTCGGCTCTCAAGGCGCTGCTGTACGACCTCGCGACATCGAAGGATGCTTCGGCGGTGTAGAAGTCAAAGATGGATACGAGATCTCGCCGAGCACGTTCACTCAGGACGAGCGGCTTACGTGCCACTGTTGCTCCGCCCGGTCGATGCGCGCGAGGATCTCGTCGAAGAACGCGTCATCGGCGACAACCGCCGATGGCGAGTTGACGCCCTCCATGATCAGATCACGCAGGTGCTGGCGATCTCGCTCGAGTTGCACCAAGTTGCGGATGTAGTCGCTACACGATTCCAAGCCGCGTTCGGCGACCTGCCGGTCGACAAAGGACCTGAGTTCACCGGAGAGATCGACATTCAGGGTGGGCATGTCGCCATGCTACTCCAAATCACCGATCGTCCGAGTGGGGAAGTCTCGCGCCGGATGGCCTTTGAGGACGTCTTCGTCCAGGTCGATGCCGAGGCCGGGGGTGGTGGGGAGCTGGATGTGGCTGTCTTCGACCTCGAAGGCGGGGGTTGCGGCTTGCTGGCCCCAGGGTTCGAAGTTGACGAAGTACTCGGTGATGATGAAGTTGGGCATGGTGGCGGCGGCGTTGAGGGTTGACGCGAGGGCCATCGTCGTCGAGTTGTAGTTGTGCGGGGCGACGGCGACGAAATAGATCTCGGCCATGGCGGCGATCTCGGTCAGTTCCTTGATTCCGCCGACATTGGCGACGTCGGGGTTGATGATGTCGGCTGCGCGCTGCTCGAAGGCCTCGCGGAACTCGAACTTGGTGTAGAGCTCCTCGCCGGTGACCGTGGGGATGTTGATCTGCGCGGTGGCCGCGGCGAGCGCGGTCATGTTCTCGGCCCAGACGGGCTCCTCGAACCAGAACGGTTCATATTCCTCGACCATCTTCGAGAGTCGGATGGCGTTGGATGGGCTCAGCCGTCGGTGGATCTCGAGCAGCACGTCGACGCCGGGGCCAACCGCCTCGCGCACGGCTCGGACTCGCTCGGCAGCGACGCGGAGTTCGTTCATTCCCACGTAGCTGCGCCACTTGCCGGGGACGGGATCGAACTTGAGCGCCGTGAAGCCGTGCTCAACCATCGCCCGCGCGCGGGCCTGCAGTTCCTCGAGGTCGTCCATCTTGGCCCAGCCGTTGGCGTAGACGCGGAGCCGGTCGCGCACAGCTCCACCGAGGAGCTGGTGGACGGGCATGCCGGCGCGTTTGCCGGCCAGGTCCCACATCGCCTGCTCGACGCCGGAGATGGCGGAGTAGAGGTCCATCGCGCCGCGGCGATTGCCGAAGTCGTTGTGGATCGCGTCGGTCCAGGGCTTGATTCGGGCCGAGTCCCAGCCGACGATGTAGCGCCGCATGGCCTCGAGGTGGGCGGTGATCTGGATGTCGCGGTCGGACTGGGTGTAGCACTCGCCCCAGCCGTGGAGGCCGTCGGCGGTTTCGAGTCGGACAAAGCAGAGGTTCTTCCCGGCGATGTAGCGGTCGGGTTGGCCGGTGTCGGGCGCGGTGGGGTGGATCAGGTAGTAGCGCAGGTCGACGATGGTGGAGTCGGACATGGGTGTGCTCGCAATCAGTGAGGGGTCGGCCTGCGCCGACCCCTCACATCATCGCGCGGTGGATCGTTGGCGGCTAGTTGCCCCGCCTAGCGCGAGTAGCCGGGGTCCTCCGATTCGAACTCCTCAGCGATGGCGCCCATGGCGACGAGGAGTCTCGCGAAGTCATCCCCCGACTGGGTGTTGAGGATGTCGGTTGGCAGTTCTTCGAACCAGTTGGCGATTTCGTCGAGGTGATCGGCAGCGAGGTTCATGGTCTCGTCGCTGAGGCCGTCCTGGCCGAACCAGCTGTAGCGATCGGCGGCGAGCGCAACGACTGAGCCGAGGTCCAGCATGGCGTCGTCGCCGAAGCGCGAAATGCCGGAAACCATCTGAATCTGCTGGCGATTGGATTCCCCGGACATCGGAGTAAGCCAGCGCAGTTCGACCTCGCCGAGGTCAACGACGCCATCGCGGATTGCCGTGTCGCTCAACTCAACCTCGAAGAACATGGTGGTGGCGGATCCCATCGGGATTTCTGCGAACTCCTTGCGATCCTGCTCGAAGTTACGGTCGGAAGTGACGCGGTTCTCGTAGCCGACGAGTCGCCAGGCAACGACCGACTCGTTGTTCCACCGGACCTGGGCGCGAGCCTGGTCGGCGAAGGGAATCGAGAGCGCCAGCCAGTTCTCCCGACTGAAGGTTGAACGGGCCTGGCCAACGTCCTGCAGGTAGCGGTACCAGCCGTTGCCGTGCTGGGCGAGCTGCTCAAGCAGAACGTCGTTGTAGTTGGCGATGCCGACGCCGACCGTGATCAGACGGAGCGGGTTGCTGTCATCGCGGTCCTCGGCCGTCCGCAGGATGGCGAACGGGTCGGTAGCGTCGACGTTGGCGACGCCGTCGGACATGAGGATCACGTAGTTGTGGGCGTTGGGTCGTTCGCGACGGATCTCATCTGCAAATCGGACGCCACGGTTGAGGCCGGCCTGGACATTGGTTGAGCCGGTTGGTCCGAGCCGGTCGATGATTCTCCTGATGTCGCGATCGTCAGGACGCTGATGAGACTCGCTGGCGACGATGTTGTCGGAGAAGAGCACGACTGCGATACGGTCGTCCGAGCTCAGTCCGCGGCGGATCGATTCTGCCGCCGCGCGGGCGATCTCGACACGATTGCCTTCCTGCATCGAGCCGGATGCGTCGAGCACCAGCGTCACGTTGAGCGGCGTGTTGTCGACGAACTCGGGCGCCTGGGTGGCGATGCGGACGAGATGCAGATCATCGTGCAGGGGGTGTTCGAGGATATCGGTGGTGACGGCGAAGCTGTCATCGACCTCGGGGAGGTCGTAGTTGTAGCTGAACGCGTTGATCCATTCCTCGGCTCGTACAGAAGCGGGCTCAATGGCGTATCCGGCTTCGACCCAGTTGAGGGCGAGGAAGTACGAGGTGCGGTCAACGTCGAGGGAGAACGTGGAAGTGTCATCGTCGACGGTTTCGCGCCAGCCGATGGTTGGGTAATCCTCGAAGTTGGTCGCTCCCGGCAGCGCGCGGCGGGGAGTCTGGCGTGTTTCGCTCGAGTGCTGTTGTTGTTGGCGGGATCTGGAGCGCGAGCTGTCGGCGGACGCCTGCTGCTCCTGCTCCTGCTCCATCGCTTCCTGCTCTTGCTCGGCCTCCTGGTACTCGACGGCGGCCTGCTGAGCCTGTTGTTGCGCCGCCTGTTGTTGGTATTCGACTTCTTCCTGTTGCTGCATTGCTTCCTGTTGTGCCTGCTGTTCCTGCTGTTGCTGTTCGGCCTGCGTCACGGCTTGCTCAACGCGGGTTGGCTGTTCGCTTTCAGCCTGTTGCGCGTCGTCGCTGCAGGCGACGGACAACACTGCGCCGGCTGCAATGGCCAGCATGATCAGCGGTGGGGCGAGGATGCGTATCCACCTGCCGATCTTCACTCGACTCTGGTTCTGGGTCACGTGGTCCTCCTGACCGACTACTTCGGGGCGACAGATTGACGACCGGCTGTCGACCCGTTGGAGAGCTAGACGATGTAAACCAGGCAATAGTTCCCGGAGACCGATGATGGGCCCTCACCCCTGCCCTCCACCTACGCGGGGACAAGTTCTCTCCCTCGGGGAGAGGGGTCGGAGGGGGATCTTGGTTGGCCTATCATTTGGCCATCGTTCGATGCTGAACCTGAAATGAGGTCGACATGGCCAGTGCACCGACTCGCGTACATGTGGTGACAGGTGGATTCCCGCCGGGACAGCATGGGGGGCACGACATGGACTTTGCCCGCCTGCGGCTGCTCGACATGCTGTATTCCGACGGCAATGTCCGGGCGACGACTGGTAACGACTTCACCGATATGTGGAAGTGGCTGCCCGTCACCGACGTGCTGATCACCTACACGGCCGGCCCGTATGCGGACGACCCGCAGAACGAGATCCTGCGCGACTGGATCGGCAACGGCGGACACTGGGTGGGGCTGCACGGAACGTCGGGCGGCAAGGCGGCCCGCATGGGCGAGGGCAAGCGCGCGATGGTCAAGATGGAGCACCACGAGACGCTGGGCGGCTTCTTCATCAACCACCCGCCGATCAAGCGCTTCACGGTCGACGTGAAGAATGTCGATTCACCGATCCTCGAGGGATTGCCCGAGCAATTCGATGTGATCGACGAGCCGTACATGATTGAGATCACGGATCGTCCGAACACTGACATCCTGCTGACGGCGCCAATCGGTCCGGACAACTATCCGGACTTTGGCTTCGACTACGAGGAAGACACGGCGCTCGAGGCTGACGGAGTCACGCGAGTCTTCGGCTACACCCGCGGGATCGGCGAGGGCGGCGTCTGCTACATCGCCCTGGGCCACTGCCACTCGCCGCTAACGAACTCGCAGCCGTTCGTCGAGGAGAACGCGAGAGACGCGGACGGCGAAATGCCGCGCACCCTGCGCTTCACCTGGGAGACCGCGGAGTACGGTCAGCTGTTGAAGAACAGCATCAACTGGGCGCGGGGCTGAGCAACAAGCAGAACCGTCTCCACTCAGTTGCTCGGTTCCCCGCCTCCGAGCGGGGACCAGTCCCTACTGACTTGGGCTGATCACGTATTATGAACATATGAGCACAGAAGCCTACGTCTACATTCTGGCGGGCTACAAGCCTGATGCGGGGCGCCGCCCAATCTATGTCGGCTCCACGACCGACCTCGCCAATCGGATTGAGCAACACAAGGCCGGAACAGGGAGTCGGCACACCGCCCGCTACAACATCCGTAAGCTCGTCTGGTTTGAGCAGCATGAGTCCGTGACGACAGCAATGCAGCGGGATTACCGGCTCAAGCGATGGGATCGAGCGTGGAAGGATGAATTGATCGAGGCGGAGAATCCTGAATGGAGAGATCTGTCGGACGAACTGGCGTAGGCGGGGGACTGGTCCCCGCTCGGAGGCGGGGAACCGGAGAAGAGACGGGGCGATTTTACTCGCCGACGACCGGCTCGGGGAGGACGTCGAGGAGGCCGCCGAAGATTTCGGCTTCTTCGTCGACGGGGGTGGTTTCGACGGGGTTGACGGTTCTGGGGACTCTGGGGCCCTCGCTGAAGAGGGCGTTGAAGATCGACTCGGCGTGCTCGATGAATCCGAGTGAGCCGACGCCGTCGACGTAGATCGGACGGCAATCCGGGAGTTCGGCGGCGATCCGACGACCCATCTGGATGGGATGGGACTCATCCAGCATCGCGTGCCAGAGCACGACCGGGAACTGGACATCGCGCAACTCGAAGCCCCACGGCTCCAGGTGGTGGCGGGCTTCGTCGCCAGCTGCGGCGGGGCCCTGCCTGAAAGCTTCTCGCAGGTCGGTGATTCGATTGGTTAGCGTCGGCTCCGAGCCAAGGATGGCACCGTCTACTGGCGGCATCCGCTTGATCTGCTCGGCCACGACGCGGTCCGGTCGCTTCTGCACCGAGCGGCCGTAGCCCCGCATCCAGAGTGACGCCAGGCGTTGCGACTTGAGGAACAGGGTGTAGATCAGCCGCCACTCGTAGGACATACCCTCCAGCACCTCGCCGGAGTCGATTGCCCCCAGGCCGGACACGAGGGCGACGCGATGCAGGCGCTCGGGCATCCTCAGGGCGCAGGCGAGCGTGTACGGCAACCCGGCCGATATGCCGGCAACGGAGAATTTTTCAATCTCGAGGTAATCGGCCAACTGGCGCAGGTCGGATGGCCAGTCAAGAATGTCGCGGCCCGGCAACGGGTCGGAGTAGCCGAATCCTGGTCGTTCCGGCGCAATCAGGCGCACACCGGCGCGAGCGGCGCCGGGATCCATGACCGCGGCGGCAACGCGAGACGACGGGATTCCGTGATGGAAGAAGAGCGGCTCACCCCTGGGATCGCCGTACTCGGTCCAGCTCAACGTCCGGCCGTCGGCGAGCCGGACCTCGCTATGTGGCGGCTCGGGATCGTCGTCGGTGGCTCGGCTGGAAATCTCGGCGGTTGTCATGTAGTCGGATCGTATCACTCGCGGCAGCGAACGGGCTGAGGGGAGGCCCCCACCCGAACCCTCTCCCGGAGGGAGATGGGACCGGGGGAAGGGAGGGCGAATCGGGCTAGTCGGCCCTGGCGGGTTCGGAGACCAGCAGTTCAGCCTCGACGTCGTCGGCGAGGTTGTCGATGACCGGCGTTTCGCCGAGGCATCCGTCCTCGACCTGCATATCGAAGGCGTCGGCGAAGTAGCGGTAGGACTGGTACTGGTCGCCGTACTTCATGTGACCGGCCGTGTGATGCGCGGCCGAAAGCAGCAGTGTGTTGCGCATCTCGGAGGTGGTACGGCGGTAATCCTCGAGCATGCAGAGGCCGATCTCCTGGTTGTGCGGATCGTTGCCCTGCTTGGCGATGCCGTCGGCAAGTGTTTCGACCAGCGGTGCGTCGTCGTAGCCCTGCTTGAGGTAGTTCTCGACCCAGAACACCGACTGTTCTGAGTCAAGGGCTAGCATGGCCTCATTGAGCTCGCCCAGGAGCTTGCCCTGCGACATCGGCGGGGCGTCCTCGTCCATCGAGTAGCCGGCGAAGTAGGTCGCGGCGCCGCGGGTCTTGTTGCCCTTGGAGTTGGTCACCCAGTGGGCGCATTGATTGATGAAGTTGGCGGCGATGAAGAGCAGCTTGGTCTTATGCGGGTGGTCGAAATTCTCGTAGAACCAGCCGAGCATGTTGGTGTACTCGTAGCCATGCTGGGGCATCGAGAAATTGGCCGGCAGGCCGCATTCGAGCACTACGCGGGCGGCGGCGATCTGAATTGCGTCGAGGATCGACTTGGGCGATCGTCCGGCCTTGAGCAGCGCCACGATGTCCTCGATATAGGACTCCTCGGGTTCGCGGATGATCGAGCGAATCAGGCCCTCGGCCTCGGGCGGAGAGAGCGGAATCCGGTTAGTGAACAGTTCCTGGTCGCGGGTCGAGGTGGTCGTTGCGTTGAGCGAGGATGCGGGCGGCTCTTCCTCGAGGTGGTACATCATGATCTGGCAGGCCGACTCGAACAGCGAGTACCAACGCGGGCCGACGGCGATGTCGGGCACGCCGGCGTAGAGCACGTGGTGCGCGTTGTCCCAGCCGATTGCGCGTCCGAGCTGGATCGTGCTTCGAGCGCGGAATGACTTGTGGCCGGTCGTGTACGAGCGGTTCCAGAACATTCGGTCCTGCACATCGATCAGTCCGGCGAACATCATTTGGCCGAGGATTTCCTCGCGGCGCTCGGGGAACTTGTCCCATAGGCCGAGAAAGAGCGAATATTCCTCGTTGACGTGTCCGTACTGGACCAGGGTGAGCCAGTCGTTCAGGCCTTCTTCCAGGCTGCCGTCGTAGTCGGCCGGCTCCTGGTCGTCCCAGTGCGCGGCGGGCGGGGCCGGACCGTCGGGGTACTTCTCGGGGTCGTAGGTGCGGCGGGAGTAGTGGCCGGGCATCCTGCCCTTGAGCTGGTTCCAGATATCGAGGCCGGTGGGCACGTACCAGGCGGTCTGGCTGAGCGGCAGGTGACGCATCTCTTCAGAGACCATGTTCTGCAGACCCAGCGTCGCCCGCGAGGAGAGCAGGCAGTGATCGTTGTTGACGAAGCGCACGATGCCCGAGTCGATTCGCTGGTGGTAGGGCACGTGGGTGTAGGGCGCGTGCGCGCGGATCGTTTCGGAGAGAATCTCCGTGGTTGGGCGGCCGCCTTTGATCAGATCAAAGGCCTGGTGCAACGCCGACGTGTTGTCGCGCTCGACGATCGTTTCGCGGTAGCGGTCGTAGGCGGCCGCGGTCTTGCGATCCATGTAGGCAGGGGACGAACCACTGTCTCCGGTACCGGACGTCTTGTGCAGGCCCATTGAGCGCTCCAGGCACTGAATACGGAATTGCTGAAGTTGATGCGCAGTATAGCGAGAGGTCCCTCTTCCAAAACTAAGCAGCAATCAGCCCGACAACGCAGTACTCGGCGCGGCAATCTCGTGCTGCCTGGGAGCGTGGTCCGTTCTGGTCTCGGCGAGATACCCGCGGCAAGCGCGGGTATGACGGAAATGTGGGACGGCGGCCGAGCGGGAGGGGAAAACGTGAAACGAACTGACCCGTACACATGCCGAATGTTCCGTCCGCCATGTCGTATATTGCCCCTGTAGAGCAATCGCGCGGGCTTGACGGAATTTTCGTACCTGCGCATGGACTTTTCTTGGAGAGGTGCCCCACATGTCTGACGACCAACGAGCACTGGTCGCCCACCTGATGCGTCGCGCCGGCGCCGGCGCGCCGCCCGCTCAGCTCGATGAGCTGGCCAAGCGGCCCTACGCCGACGTTGTTGAAGACCTGATCAATCCGAAGATGGCGGAAGATGATGACGATCTGGTCTTCCGCTACTTCCCGGCGTTGGCCAACTCGGACACGCCGTGGCCCTGGAGCGGGCGCTGGATCTACTGGATGGTCAACTCCGAGTCGCCGCTGCGCGAGAAGATGGCGCTGTTCTGGCACCACGTGTTCGCGACGGCCTGGTTCAAGTCGGAGCACGGACCATCAATGCCGGTCCATATCCAGATGTTCCGCCAGCACGGCATGGCCAACATGCGCGTGCTGCTGGAGGAACTGTCGCGCGACCCGTTGATGATTTTCTGGCTGGACAACAGCGAGTCGGTTGTCGGCGCGCCGAACGAGAATTACGGCCGCGAACTGCTTGAGCTGTTCTCGATGGGTGTCGGCAACTACACCGAGGACGACATTAAGGCTGCCGCTTACAGCTTCACCGGCTGGACCTTCGAGCAGCCGATTCCGCTCTACCCGCACGGCGGCTACCCGGCGCGTTTCGTCTACCGCGACGATCTGCACGACCATTCCGAGAAGGAATTCCTCGGCCACAAGGGCAACTTCAACGGTGAGGACATCATCGACATCATCGTCCAGCAGCCGGCGACCGGCCGCTTCATTGGACGGCACCTGTACAACTTCTTCGTCAAGGACGAGCCGGGTGTTTCGGCCTGGTCGGTGACCGACCCGGGCAACCCAGAGGCCGTGGCCGAACTGGCCTCCGCCTTTGCCGAGTCGAACGGCGACCTGCGGGCGGTGATGCGCGTGTTGTTCAACGCCGAGTGGTTCAAACAGGCCCGCTACGAGCGGGTCAAGTGCCCGGCCGAGTGGGTCGCTGGCGCATACAAGCTGTCGGGAACCCTGGGGGTTCCGCAGCCCGAGATGTGGAACCTGCACATGACGATGGGCGCCATGGGCCAGAGCCTGATGGACCCGCCCTCGGTCGAAGGCTGGCACACGGGCAAGGAGTGGATCGACGGCGGGACACTGATGGAGCGGATCAACTTCGCCTCCAAGCTGGTCTCCGATCCGTCTGCCCCGGGCGTCCAGGAACTGGTCGGCCGATTGCAGGAACAGGGCGCAAGCAGCCCGGAGGATCTGGTCGACGCGGCGCTCGACTTCGCCGGCCCGCTGGTGGTGTCGGACAACACCCGAGAAGCGCTGCTCGCTGCAGCCTCCGAGGGCGGCGCGCTCTCATTCGACGGTGACGAGGCGATCGAAGCGACAGGCCAGCGCGCAGCGCAGGCCCTGCGACTCGTGATCGCCTCTCCCGAGTATCAGTTCGCCTAAACCGGCCCTTACCCCGAACGCTCTCCCTCAGGGAGATGGGATCAACGCAAGCAACGGAACGGAACAAGTCAATGAGCGGCAACGGACACAGCGAGAAGAAGGACCCGGTCCTCGTCATTGTCCAGCTTTCGGGCGGCAACGACTTCATGAACACCCTGGTTCCCTACAACGAGGGCCACTATTACGACGCCCGGCCGCTGGTCGGCGTGCCTCAGGACGAGGTGATGCCGATCAACGACGAGCTGGGCTTCAATCCGGCCGCCGAGCGGATGAAAAAGATGTACGACAACGGCGATGTCGCTGTTGTCCAGGGCATTGGCTACCCCAACGCATCGCGCTCGCACTTCCGCGGCATGGACATCTTGCACACCTGTGAGCCAGATCGGATCTCGACCGAGGGCTGGGTAGCCAAGCTGATCCAGCGGCTCGACCCAGACTCCGAGAATCCGCTGACCGGGATCAACATCGGCCGCGGTCTGCCTCGCGCCATGGCCGCCGCCGGCGTGACGGCGACCTCCGTTGGCGACCTGGACAACTACGGCCTGATGCCAGACATCCAGGCAGAGGAGGATCGCAACCGCGATCTGGAGATCTTCAAGCGGATGTACACGCCGGCGATAGGCAGCGGCATTGTGATGGACTACCTGCGCCAGACTGGCGTCGACTCCCTTGCCGGGGCCGACATGCTGGCGCCCGTCCCCGGCATGTACGAATCGTCAGTCGAGTACGGCGCGAACCCGATCGCCAAGGCCCTGCGAGATGTCGCCCGGATCCACACCGCCGGACTCGGCGCCCGCGTGTTCTACACCAACCACATCGGCTACGACACGCACTCGCACCAGCCGCCGGTTCACCCCGGTCTGCTGCGGGACATGACCGGCGCGCTCGACGACTTCCTGACCGACCTGCGTGAACACGACGCGGCCGAGGAGGTTGCGGTGCTGGTCTTCACCGAGTTTGGCCGGCGGATGAAGGACAACGGCTCGGGAACCGATCACGGCTCCGGCGGCGGCGCCTTCATTATCGGTGAGAACGTCGAGGGCGGCCTCTATGCCGAGTACCCGTCGGTCGACCCCAAGGACTGGCTGAACGGCGAAGACCTGAAGCACACCGTCGACTTCCGCGGCATCTACGGCACGATGCTGGAGCAGTGGATGGGTGTCGAGCCTGAGGAAATCGTCGTAGGCGACTTCGAGCAGGTTCACCCGTTCAAGAAGACGATGCTGTCGAACTAGCGAGCACGATCAGAGCTCCCCAGTGGGGGAGTTATCGCGGAGCGACTGAGGGGGCCGCTCGCGACGTACCGGATGCCCCCTCAGCCTTCGGCAGCTCCCCCTAATGGGGAGTTCCGGGAGGTCCAAAGAGGAGGTTCCGAATGGCATATCCACACGCGATGCTGCGCTGCGGCTACCCGTATGAGCGGGTGATGGGCATGCGCCGAGTCACAACGTTCCCGGTTGACGTTGCGATCGGCGACGACCGGATCTACGTGGTGGGCCGTACGGAGCTCGGAGTGGGCGGTAACATCCGCATGGTCTCGTTGAAGACCGACGACGAGCTCGGCGATGACCTCACGCACGGTGATCTGGGCACGATGGCCGACACCGGACTCCTCTGGCCCGTCGGCCTGCTGCGTACCGAGGACGGCAACCTGCACGTGCTCGACGAAGGCAACCACAACGTCACGACCTACTCGCCCGAGGGCGAGAAGCTGAACCAGTGGGGCGAGCACGGCTCAGGACCGGGACAGTTGGACCGGCCGTCGGGCTTCGCCTTCGACTCAGAGGGCAATGTCTGGGTCGTCGACACGCAGAATCACCGGATCCAGCAGTTCTCGGCTGATGGCGAGCTGATCGGCGGCTTCGGCGAGTTCGGTGACGGCCCCGGCCAGTTCAACATGCCCTGGGGGATCACCTTCGATGCGGCTGGCGACCTGTACATCTCCGACTGGCGCAACGACCGGGTCCAGAAGTTGACTGCGTCGGGCGAACACATCATGGACTTCGGCACGCGGCCGGGTTACGAAGTGGGCCGACCGTGCGGCGTCGCGGTGGACGAGCACGGAGACCTGTATGTCGCCGAGCGCAACAAGCACAGGGTCGTGATGTACGACCATCGCGGACGCTACGTCGAGTCGTTCTATGGAGCGGCAACGCTGGGCCGGATGGGTCGCGAGTACATTCGCGCCAACCAGAAGACGCTGCGTCTGCGCGAGATGACTTCCCTGGAAGAGCAGAAGCTGTTGCGCTTCCCGCAGGGCGTGCGCTACCACGAGGGCCGGCTCTACATCTGCGATTTCGGCAGCCACCGCGTCCAGGTTTACAAGAAGGACGCCGAGCCGCTGACCGAGCAGCAGATCATGGCCGAGCTGCGGGCGCCAACGCTGTCGACTACGTAGGTCGCGTCTTAACAGATCGGGCGAAGCCAGTGCCGATGGTCTTCGGCTTCGCCACGCATCGCCGCCAACAACTGGAGGCGGAGTTCCTGCGGATTGCCGGATCGATGCGGCAATTGGGCGCCCAGCGGTTCTGGCTGACCGGCGATCTGGCTCGCAACGAGATCGGACCCGATTCCGAGCTTGAACTGCTCGTGGTGCATGAAACCGAGCAGCCCTTTCACCGCCGCTCCGACTTCTTCCAAACTCACCTGAGACCGCAAGTGGGAACGACCTTCATCGTCTATACGCCCGAAGAGTTTGCCCGCCTCTGCGAGCGTGACCGAGTGATCATTGAGGCGACGAGCCTGAGCGAGGAGGTGATCGTGTGAGCGCCCGGCCGGAGTCGGAGCGTTGGCTTACCCAGTCTCGCCGCGATCTGGAGGCCGCCGAACACGCGTCGGACGGTGGATTTCACGCGCTGGCCTGCTTTCTCTCACAGCAGGCCGGGGAGAAGGCTGTCGCCGGCTACCTCTTCGCCCGCGGCGCCGACCACGTGTGGGGACACGCTCTGGCGGACCTGTGCGAGGACGCGATGCAGCTCGACAAGTCGTTCGATGTGATCAAGTCTGTGGCGATGCTGTTGGACAAGTACTATCACCCGACCAGATATCCGACCGGTCTCCCCGGCGGCATTCCTCATGATGCCTACGATCAAACGGACTCATCCCGAGCCATCGAGATCGCCCGGGATGTGCTGCAGTTCGTCGATACCAGGCTCAGTTCGCTCGACCAGTGATCCAGTTCCGACACGTCCGGCTGAATGAGTACCACTGCGCCATGCTGGAGGACCTGATGGAGTTTCAGGATGCTCCAACACCGCGCGCGGTCATCGTCGAGGATGCGGTCGCAGAGGACGGTCTCGTCTTTCGTCCAGCACTGCGCCACACGGGATATCACCCAGGGGTCCTCGCGAAGCTGGCCGAGCATGGTTTGGTTGATCTCACACACGTCGGAGATTCGGCATACCGGGTTTATGTCACCCCGGTTGGTCGGGACTGTTACGACGACATGTGCGGGTTGACCTGAACCTGATGCCGGTGAAGCGATACGAACCGCAACTGCCACGACCGCTGTCGCCGCAGCGCCTGGGGGCAATTCGCAAGCGGTTGCTTGAGTGGTACGCCGACAATGAGCAACCGTTTCCCTGGCGTAGCGCTCGCGATCCCTATGCCGCCCTTGTGGCGGCAGTGTGCGCCCAGCAAACGCAGATGTCCCGCGTGCTTGAAATCTACGACCGTTGGATGAGAGCGTTTCCGACGATCGAGGATCTGGCTGAAGCCGACAGCGCTGAGGCGATTCGTGTGTGGGGACGAGCCGGCTATCCGCGTCGAGCGGTGTACCTGCATCAAACCGCGCAGGTTGTATGTAACGAACACAGAGGACAGTTGCCGACGGACCGCGACTCGCTAGAACGACTACCCGGAGTCGGTCCGTTCACGGCGGCAATCATTCTGAACTTTGGACACCGACTAGATGCTGCCGCTGTCGATACGAACATTACACGTGTGTTGGGTCGGGTATTGTTCGGGGCCCTGCAACCCGCGCTCGAGACATCGGTACGCGACATACGTTGGGCCTCGGAACGTTTGCTGCCCGACCATCAGGCCACGCGCTGGAATCCTGCGTTGATGGACTTTGGCGCATCAATCTGCGCGCCAAATCCGAAGTGTGAGTTGTGTCCGCTGACCCGCCTGTGCGACGCCCATGCGAAGTTCAAGGCAGGAGCAAGGGCGGAAGCAGTTCGCGCACAACCGTCATTCGTCGGATCGCAACGGGAGATTCGAGGTTTGTTGTTGTCGCTGTTGCGAGAGGCAGAAGATCCGCTCCCGCGTGATCGAGTGTTGCAGGAGGCGGCGAGACGTTCGGGAGCCAGGCGGTCGCGGGTCGCGTTGGCAGAACAGTCCCTCATAGATGATGGATTGATTCGTTGTGCCGATCATAAGTTATTCCTGGGTGCTGAGACGTAGTTGACGTGTTCCGTGAGCGTTTGCATATAATGTCGTCGCGGCCGGCCGGACACTGTTCAGATGACTCGGCACGATCGCAGGGATGATCTCAGTACTGAGGGGACGTACGTCTATGGCTGGCAACTTTGAAGAACAACTGCAAGCAGAACTTGCCGGCATTCAGACGGAGATTGATCGTCTGGAAACGAAGCGCAGGCTGATCCACGAGCTACTGAGCAATGAGTCGGGCGCCGGATCCTCTGGAGCAGCGACGGCCAAGCCGGCTCGGCGACGCGCAGCTCGACGGGGCGGCGCTCCAGCGAAACGGACGCGCCGACCGAGGGGACTGATCACCGGAAAGGTGCGGGAGTTCCTGGGCCAGCAGAGTGGTCCGGTTCACGCCACCGAGATCCTGGCATTCCTGGAGAGGAACGATGCGGCGCCGCAGTCGGCCAAGCCCATGCCGACGCTGCAGTCGACGCTGCAGCGGATGAAGGAGATGGGTGAGATCCAGAACACCGGTCGGAATCGATGGGCATTGATCGCGGGCGGCGCAGGAGAGAGCAGTGCCGCGCCGGCAGAGCGAAGCGATGGTCCACCAGTTGTGACCTCGACGACCACATTCGGGGCCCGACCGCTGGGCAACCAGTAAACGGCAACGAACAGTTAGCATACGTTCGCACGCGACCGGTCGTCGCGGCGGGCAGCCCGCCCGCACACATCATCTGTCAGGGAGCATGAACGCATGTTGTTCGAACTTCGTCAGTACACCATCAACGAAGGAAAGCGGGAACAGTTCGTCAAGCTGATGGAAGAGCAGATCATTCCCTTCCAGACGGCGCAGGGAATGACGATCCTGGGCTCCTTCATCTCCGAGGAAGACGACAACACCTACGTCTGGATTCGGCGCTTCCACTCCGAGGAAGAGCGCGAGCGGCTGTATGACGCGGTCTACAACTCCGATCACTGGAAGAACGACATCGCGCCGCAGGTGGGCGACATGATGAGCCGCGACAGCATCTCGGTCAGGCGGCTCGAAGCCACCCCGCGGTCGCCGATTCAATAGGTGTCCCAACATTCGGCTGAATCTTCCGCGGAGCAGAGCGCGGCCGCACCGGATGCGCCTGACGGCGCCCTGTTCACGAGGGACGGCGACTACTTCATTCCAACCGACCGCGCGCGCGGTCCCTGGACGTTCGACTCCCTGCATGGAAGTCCGGTCGCGGCGCTGATTGCCTACTGCGTTGAACAGCGGCTGCTTGAGTCGGGTACGGCATCGACCGAAGCTGGCGATCTGAGGATCGCCCGCCAGACCATCGACCTGTTTCGTCGTGTCCCGTACCGACCGCTGTCGGTCGAGGTCTTGCCGATTCGCGAAGGGCGCCGGGTTGCGGTGTTTCAGTCGCGTCTGAGTTGCGAGGGCAAGTTGCTGACGCAGGCGACCACGCTCTGTCTGCGCGCGAACGAGACTCTGGGCTCTGTCGGCGCCGTCCACATGACTGAGCCGCCCCTGTCTCCCGATGAGGCAACGCCGAACAGGGTGGATCGGATTGGCAATCGCTGGGTGTCGTATCCGGGGACGCTGGAGATGCGCCATGTCGTGCCGCCGGGTGGTTCGCAACCACCCGTGGTCTGGATGAGAACCGACGCACGTGTGGTCGCTGAAACGCCACTCACACCAGCAGTGCGAGCCGCCGGAATCGCTGATTTCGTCTCGCCGTTCGCGAACATGCAGCCAGGTCGCAGCGGCTACGTCAATGCCGACATCACCCTGCACCTGCACCGGCCTCCGGTCGGCGAATGGCATTTTCTGCGCATCGTGTCTCGCGGCGCCGCCGACGGGATCGCTACCGCGCAGGCCGTTCTGGGCGACGTGGCCGGCGCATACGGAGCCAGTTCCGCCGCCAGCCTGATCAATATGTGAAACATGCGCACACCAGTGTCACTCGTGGCGTCGACAAGCTCAGGCCGTTAATCTCCAGGTATGGCCGGCCGAATCGTAGGCATGATCTCGGTATTGACGCTCGTTGGCGTCGTTGCCGCCGCAGCGGTGTTGTTGACACTGGCTCTCGACTCGGAGAAGGACTCTGGGCGACAGACCGCCAAGGTGTTGTCCGAGGCTGTCGCGCGCTGGCTGGTTGCGAACGACGTCGAATCACTGGCGGATGCGGAGATTGCAGAAATGCTCCGTGTCCAGGCGCCTTCAGCGGCAGATAGTGAAGCTGCCGGGGTTGAGCTGGGAACCATCTGGGTCTTCAACTCCCAGGCGCGGCTCGCAGCTTCTTCGAGCGACGCGCGCACCATTGATCGCGCCGAGATACTCTCTGCCCGTCGAGTGCTGGATCCGGGTACCGAGACGGTGATTGAGGCTCTGCCGGACGGACGATACGCCGGGACGGCGGCGGTGCGAAACGCCGACGGCGCGACCATCGGAGCGGTGCGGATTGAGTTCACCACCAGCCAGATCGGGACCCACTTCGAGCTCTATCGCACCGAGTACATCATCGGCGTGATCCTCATTCTGCTTGCGCTGGTCTTCGCCAGTTGGTTCCTGGCCCGGCGGCTGGCAAAACCAATTGGTCTGATGGTTCGGGCCGCCAGAGCGGTGGAAGACGGCCGGCAGCCCGAACCGGGCGTGGCTGCTTCGTTGCGCAACACGTCGTTGACTCGTGACGAATATGGCGAACTGGCCGGCGTCTTCCTGGACATGGCTCGCGAAGTTGGCGCGCGGGAGATCCAGCTCAATGCTCTGGTTGACGAACGGACTGTTGAGCTGTCGGAGAAGAATCGCGCGCTCGAGGACGCGCAGCGCGAGATTCGCAACGATCTCGAGATGGCGCACTCGGTCCAGGCGGCGCTGGTTCCGGCGGACCTGCCCGAGGATCCTCGCGCGGGCGTGGCTGCGTACATGACGCCGGCGCTGGATGTTGGTGGCGACTTCTACGATGCCTTCCTGACCGATGACGGGCGGCTGGCCTTTGCGATCGCGGATGTCTCAGGCAAGGGTGTGGCGTCGGCACTAATGATGGCCGTAGGACGGGCGCTGTTGCGCAGCGCTGCAAATCAGCACCCCGATCCGAGCAACGCCGTCGCATCGACCAACGATCATCTCTGCAGCATGAATCCGAAGGAGCTGTTCATCACCGCATTCTTCGGCGTGATTGACATGGATCTGGGCACATTGACGTATGTCAACGCGGGACACGATCCTCCTTACCTGATCCGCCCGAACGAGGCGCCGGAGATGATTCCCCATACGGGCGGCATTGCCCTTGGAGTCTTACCCGAGCTTGACTATGCAGAGACGACCATCCCGCTCGATCCGGGAACATCGCTCTACCTGTACACGGACGGAATCACGGAGGCGGAGAACGCCAGCGGCCAACAGTTCGGACGTGATCGTCTGGAGGAGAAGCTGGCCGGCACAAATGGCGCCGGTCCTCAGGTGTTGATGGATGACATTCTTGGCGATCTGCGCGCGTTTACCGGCGACGCCAAACAGTTCGATGACATCACGTGCATGGCCCTGCAGTTTGTCGGCGGGGCATCGCCGGAGCCGTACATCCCTGGACGCGGCCAGACGCACCTGGCGTCGGGCTGGCGGCGGATGGTGGTGCAGCCGACGCTGGAGACGTCCCTGCCGCGAGTGGCGGCATTCGTCGAGCGCTTCGCCGAGGCGCAAGGATTTTCGGCCGGCGAGATCTATCGAATCAATCTGGCGCTGGACGAGCTGCTGACCAACACGATCGAGCATGGATTCCCCGGACGAGAGCAGGAGGCGGATATCTCTGTCGCAATCCGCAGTGAGGGAGACAGCGTGATCGTGCGCTACGAGGACAATGGTCCGGAGTTCAATCCATTGCAAGCGACGGAGCAGGACACGGAATTGGAGCTGGACGAGCGGCCGATTGGCGGTCTGGGGCTGCAGCTGATCGCCTCGACCTTCGACGATGTGAGTTATGAGCGGGCCGCCGACCGGAACGTTACGATGCTGCGACAGAGTCGGGCGACTCCCGACGAGGAACCGGATTAGGCTATCCTGACCCCGGCGACATGTGACTGAGGAGAAACAGCATGGTAGACCTGTATCCCGAGTACGACGACAGCGTGTTGGTCCTGAATCCGCTGGGTCGCATCGACGGCACGAACGCCAAGGCGTTCGAAGAGGCGCTGCTGGGGAGGATCGATGCCGGTGACACGCAGATCCTGATGAACTTCGAGGGGATCAACTACATCTCCTCGGCGGGCTTGCGCGTGCTGCTCATGGCTGCGAAGCGCACGAGCCAGTCGGCCGGCCAACTCGCTCTCTGTGCGGTTCAGGATCACATTCAGGAAGTGTTCAAGTTCTCGGGGTTCTCCGAGATCATTCCGATCCATGAGGATCGACCCGGGGCCCTGAACACCTTCATCTAACGACCGTCGTTCGTCCGGTACAGAACACGTCGCTTGAATGTCTCGCCGCTAGCCGGGGCGAGACATTCAAGCGACGTTGGATGTTCGGCCGGCTAGAGACCCAACTCGTTTTCCAGCCTGGCGATCGCGCGTGAGATTCGGTTGACCAGTTCGTCCGCCTCTTCGAGGTTGGTAGTCAGCGGCGGCGCGAACGGAATCGCTGCGCCTGCGCGGGCGAGCACACCCTCGTCGCGCATGTACTGGGTCATGCGGGCCTGGACGTTGTCGGCTTCGTCGAAGTCTTCGCCCGTCGACGGGTCCTTCTTCAGCTCAACGATCTGCATCAGGCCGATGCCTCGGGTCTGGTGAATCGTGCGGTGTTCCTCGCGCAGCTGGACGAGGCGCGAGCGGACATGCTCGCCGACGCGGGCGGAGTTTTCGACCAGGCCTTCACGCTCGATGATGTTGAGGTTGCCCAGCGCAACGGCACAGGAGACCGGATTGGCTCCCCAGGTGATGCCACCGATGGTGCCGTCCTTGCCGGCCTCCTCGAAGGCGCGAGCGATGGTGTCGTTGACCAGGGTCGCGGCGATTGGTGAGTAACCGGAGGAGATCTGCTTGGCCGTGGTCATGATGTCGGGCTCGACGCCGAAATGGTCCATGCCGAACCACTTGCCGGTGCGCCCGAAGCCGTTGATGACCTCGTCGGCGATCAGGACGATGTCGTGCCTGTCACAGATGTCGCGCAGCGTTTGCCAGTATTTGGGGTCGGGGACGTAGCTGCCGTTGGCGGTTGAGATTGGCTCGGCGATGATCGCCGCCACGGTGTCTGGCCCGGCCGCCACAATGACATCCTCGATCGTGCGGGCGCAGAAGACGTCGCACTCGGGGAAGGTCTTTTCGTATGGACATCGGTCGCAGTTGACGTTTGGGACGTGGATCGAACCGGGCACCAGCGGTTCGTACGGCGCGCGCATGGAGTAGGTGGCGGCGTTGACGGACAGGGCGCCCGCCGTCTGGCCGTGATATGAGCCGATTCGGGAGATGACCTTGAACTTGGCGCTGTTGCCGCGCAGCTTGTGGTACTGCTTGGCGATCTTGAGCGCCGTTTCGACTGCCTCGGATCCGCCGTTGACGAAGACGGCTTTGCGGATTGAGGACGGCGTCAGCTCGAACAGCTTGGTCGCCAGCCCGACCGCGGGCTCGGAGGCGTAGGCGAAGGTGTTCTGATAGGCGAGCCTGGACATCTGCTCATGGGCGATGTCGGCGAGCTCGCTGCGGCCGTGGCCGACCGCATTCAGCCAGAGGCCGGACATCGCGTCGATGTACTCGCGTCCCTGGTCGTCGTGGAGGAAGATTCCCTCACCCTTCTGGATCACGAGCAGTCCGTCGTCGGCGGCGAGGTCGGCGTGGGACTGGGTTGGGATCCAGAGATGCTCCAGTGATTGCTTGCGTAGTGCTTCCTGGGTCGGGGTCGTCATGCAGCGTCCTGTCGTGCCATGGGTTGTTCAAACAGGATAGGCGCTGCAAGAACCGATCGTATGTCTGGGGTCTCGTAGGGAGGCCCCTCGGCGTAGCGTGACCACTCCCCCTATGGGAGGTCTGCCTAGCGTTGGGCGGAGGTGGGGGCGCCGCGGGCGCGAAGGTCGTAGGCCATCATGACGAGGTCGCGCAGTCGGCCGCTGCGGTCCATGACCCAGCCGGGGAGGGTCGCGACGGGCTGGAAGCCGAGGGACTCGAAGACGGCCTGGGCGCTGAGCTGGTCGTGGGTCATGCGGGCGGAGATGCGTTCGAGGCCGATTGAGTCGGCGATCGCAAAGATCTCTTCGGCCAGGAAGCGGCCCAAGCCCTGTCCTCGAATCTGGGAGTTGACGGTGACCCGAATTTCGCCGATGTGGTTGGTCCAGCCGGCCTCGTTGTGGACCAGTGAGGCTTCGCCGACGATGTCGCCAGAGTCGACCGCGAGCACGGTGGTCGTGCGGTGTTCGGCGATGTTCTCGAGCCAGCGATCAACGACTCCCTCGTCGGTGATGTCCCAGGGCAGGTAGAGCAGGTCATCGGTGGAGAGGGAACGAGCGAAGGCGAGGAAGCGCGCCTTGTCGGCAGGGCTCATCAGGCGCATGTCAATTTCCCTGCCGCCGCGCAGCGTGGCTCGACTGGGATAGCGGCGGGCAATCAGGGCGGCTTGGCGGGCGGATGCGTCGGTGGTCATCGTTCTTCTCCCGTTTCACAGTCCTGACGTGTCGAATCGCGTGCTTTTCGCGTGCGCGCAGAGTATCACTGCGCACGCGAGCGGGATCGACGCGTTGATACGATTCTGGTGGTTGGTCGATCAGCTTGAGGGCGGGCGCCAGCGGGTGGTCTTGGGTTGCAATCGCGCGCCTCGATCGGCGGCTGAATCGGCTTCGATGCTGACATCGTCGCCCGGGTACATCGTGCCCTGCCTGACGACGCGGGCGTAGAGGCGCGAGCGGCCGGGATGCGTCGCCTGGTTGATGCGATTGAAATCGCCGTCGCGGAAGCAGTGGGAGATGATTCTGCAGGGGGCGGCGTAGGAGGTGATCTCGACGATGACCTGTTCTCCGAGATGCACGCGGGAGCCGGGGACCAGTTTCTTCCAGTCGACTCCGCGGACAGTGACATTTTCGCCGGTGGTCCCGGGACCGATTTCGTGGCCGTCGGCGCGCAGGCCGTCGAGGATCTCGGCGGAGAAGAGGCATACGGCGCGCTCGCGGCCGCCGTGGTGGCGCCGGTCGCGCTGGCGGTCTCGGGTGAGGCCGTATTCGTTGACGACGGCTTCGGGGACTGCCCGCTTGGGTACGCCTCCCGCGGAGACGTTGAGCTGCTCTATGCGTCCGGTGGACTTGGATTTGGCTGTGGTCATGTCACTATCCGCCTTGGAACCTCGACTGGCATGATTCTAGAACCTGGCGCATGAGCGCTCACGTTCGGGGAACCCCCCTCTGTCACTGCGTGACATCTCCCCCCGCTTCGCGGGGGGAGAACGGGATGGGAGAGTTTTGCGCAGGTGTCCAACTGGCGATCATGCCGTCGACGTAGAGGACGCGGAGTGCGGTGAGGAGGCCGGGGAGGAGTTGGGTCTGTTGCTGGTCGGGGACTCCGTCGAAGAGGTCCTGGAGTAGCGCCCGGGCGGTGCGGCGGCCGTCGATCCGTGTTGCCAGCGCGGCCACGACCATTGAGATTGGCGCGCCTTGCGGTCGCGTCGGAGAGGACATGACGGCGCCCCACTCGAAGTGTCCGTCGCCGATCACCGGCTTTCGGGCCAGGCTGACGCCCTCGGCGAGCGCGGGGATGGCGTCGAGCATCGGGCTGCGATCGGGCCAGGCGGAATCGATCAGTTTCGCCATCTCGGCATCTCGCTGAGCTCGTTCGGTTTCGACGGCAGCGACGCCATCGACGAAATCGGCTGGGGCTTCGCCGCGCTCGAGCACGACGCGTTCATAGCCCTGGGGCGGTTGTCCGGCGACGGCGGCGATGAAGGCTTCGCGGGGCGAGACGTCGTCTGACGTCTGGGTGAGCCGGCGGGCTTCCCAAAAGTAGGAGTCGGAGGTGCGGTTGGAGGCGTAGAAGAGGGCGGCCATTTCGCGGAACTGGTGGTACTGCTGCATGTAGAGCTGGGTGTAGACCTCGGCGGCGGGCTTCTGCATTTCCGGGTCTCGGAGTGCGGAGGTGACGTAGGCGGATGCGAGGACGGCGGACGACATGGCCAGGTGGACGCCGGAGGAGAAGAGCGGGTCGATGAAGCAGGCGGCGTCGCCGACGAGGATGAAGCGGTCGCCGACGAGGCGTTGCGAGGTGTAGGACCAGTCGCGGATGACGCGCGGTTCATCAATGAGCTCGGCCGGCTTCAGCATCCGCGCCGTTCGTCCGGTCATGGACAACTGATCGCGATAGAAGTCGGGCGCGGCTCGCTCGATCAACTGGGACGCGCCCCAGGCGGCGTCGACGACGATGCCGACGGACATCACGTCGTCGGGCAAGGGGATGGCCCAGGACCATCCGTGTTCGTAGGCCTCGATGAAGATGTTGCCGGCGTCCGGCTCGGGCAGGCGATCGGCACCGCGGAAGTAGCTGTAAACGGCGAGATTGCGGAAGAATTCGTCGTTGGTGCGTAGGTCCAGGCGGGTGGCGAGGAAGCCGTTCTGGCCGCTGGCATCGACGATCCAGTCGGCCTCGACCGCTTCCGTTTCGCCGTCGTTCGATTCCACCTTCAGGGTCGGAGGCTCGGCCGATTCAACCGTGGCGTCGACGACGCGCCAACCCTGGCGGACAGTGACGCCGTGGCGTTCGGCGTTGTTCAGCAGCATCTGGTCGAAGGTCGGCCGCCAGACCTGGTAGGCGTGGGGATAGCTGGCGTTGGTCTCGGCGAAGTGCCAGGACCAGGGCTCAGGGTCTTTCCCCCAGACCATGGTCGCGCCGTACTTGGGGGTGAAGCCGGCGGCCTCGATTTCTTCGATGACGCCGAGGTTTTCGAGGATGGGGATCGAGGCGGGGAGCAGCGACTCTCCGACGTGCTCTCGGGGGAAGACATCGCGCTCGAAGAGGGTGACATCGAAGCCCTGCCGGGCGAGGAGGGTGGCGGCCGTGGAGCCGCCGGGGCCTCCTCCGATGACGATGATCCGGTGGGTCATGGGGGGATCGTAGTGGTTGGGTGGGTGGTGGAGCGTATTGCGGGGACGGGGACATGGGACCTGCGTGGGAGGACCTCGGTCTGGGCCCCGCATCCCCGCATCCCCTGTTCAAGCCAGGGGCAGGCAAGTGCGGGGCAGGCGAGTGCGGGGTATCGGAGGGGGAGGGCATCGGTCTGGCTGCCAGAGGGACGGCGGGCCTGCGTAGGTAGATCGCGGTCTGGGCCCCGTGTCAAGCACGGGGCATCGGAGGGGGAGGGCGTGCGGGGCGCTGGGTTGTTACCCGGCGGC
>VXQZ01000024.1 GCA_009838735.1 Chloroflexota bacterium | reverse complement strand
GGGGGTGGCCCAGCTCTATCCTCCGTCCAACCAATGCCCGCCCACGGCCGGTTCTTGGGCGTCCACGAGCCGGCGCATGTCGACTGGTATCCCCGCGTTGAGGGCACGGGGCCAGTACACGGATGGCTCCTCCGGGTTCGGCATGGGACTGCTGAGCATGAAGCCCTTGCGTGCATTGGCGTCCACCAGTGTGCTCTCGTCGAGGAAAGGCGGCCCGATTGTGGGATGCTGCACTATGTTGTATATGCGCCCTAGCGCGTTGGTATTGGTTACCTCTTCGCGAACACTGAAGTGGGCTCCTTCTAGTTTCACGATGCGCCGCACGTGCATCCCCGCTAATGGCAAGTGGGTGCTCATTTCTACCACTACGGCATCGCCTCGTCGTTCCGGCCCGCCGAGGAGTTTCCACATACTGCTCCCCGCCTCGCCGTGGAAGGGCATGCCATTGGCTTGCTCTGCAGCCGACGGACGGCCCACGCGGTCCAGACACAGGAAGTGCCCTCGATTGCGCGGCTCCAGCTCACCTCCCTCGCCCTCCCACTTGAGCGGATTGATGCCGTTGGACAGCAGGTGAAAATCTACGATACCACCACCTGCTAGATCGATGGACAAATGCGCTAGCTCGCCGCGAAGAGTAATCACAGGCCGATCAGCTCCTCTTGCTTCCCGCGTCCAAAGGTTAGGGAGTAAGGCCGTTATTACTAAAATTACAGCTATCCATCGTTTCATACATTCTCCTTTGACGATGTACCAGTATGCTCACGGTTTCCTTGGTGTTGCCTGGTTGCGTTTGTCGGCGGCCAAAGTCAGGGGACCCCCACACTCACCCAATTGCCTACCATACCCGTCAAGTAGTCTAGAGCCATCCAACTCGCACCGCAGCTGATCTGTCCCACGATCAGGCCGATGAAGAAGGGCCGTATTGTTCGGTACAGACGCACTCCCCCATAGCGCACGATAAACAGCTTAAACAGCCACCCGATCATAATACTGAACCAACCCCAGGTGATTGGCCACGACGTGGCAATGGGGAGACCGAGGTAGTGAAGTGGCCAGTTGATGAACCGGTGCCGGGCGTACATCAGTCCGGCCATGACTGTGCCGCCCAACCCCGCAAAGGCGATCCGCGGTACAGTCATGTCACTGCCGAAGGGGTTCTGGAGCTTGTCCCCCACGAACCCGAAGACGGTCTGGGGCAAACCCATGAAAGCCCAGCGCTGCAGGTTGATGCCCCCGTATGTATAGGCGAGCCACACGGTCATCAGACCCGAACTGATCGTGCCGATCAGCGCCGCCAGCACAATGGCACCCAAGAGGGGCCGCGGTCGGCGAACGCCAAGGCTGTCCATCATCTTCAGCCCGTGCATTACCGACGCCATCAGAGGGGAGCGGATCTCGGAGCTCCAGGTATAGGTGAAACCTAGACTGGTCAGCCCCGTGGGCCCCACGAGTCCAGTCCCAAAGGTATAGACCGTAAACACGGCTGGGATGAGTTGAGTCCGAGAAAAGCCGACGCCTCCTTCGGCGATGGTCCGGGTCAGGGCGAAAAACGCGGCAAAGGCAGTACCCACGAAGAAGGGCGTGAGCCACAGAGGCATCCCGCTAGCGTTGAGCCACAGAGCCATGCCGACCAGCCCAACCAGCAGCGTTACCACCGCTGCCCGGTAGGACATGATCTCGTCCCTGTCATCTACGTGTGGGGCGGTGCCGAAGGCTTTGCCGAAGACCGAGGTTAGATGCCGGCGGCTCGTCCACAGGACGAACAAGACCAGCGCGATGGTAGCCCCCATCGCCTCGTGGCCGACTGCGACCGTTCCTCCCCCGCCGACAAAGACCTCTTCGCGCCCAGGGATGTCGTAGCCAATAATATTCAGCAGGCCCGACTGTAGCTTCATCAGCAAGTGGAAGAACCAGAGGCTAAATCCGATTTCTAAGTTCACCAGGTAGGTAAACCCGATAACGGAAAAGCTCAGAAGAATGCGGAACGGTGTGGTATCTCTGAATAGCTCAAAGTAGGTCCTCGTCTCGATCCTAGGGATGTAGTCGAAATAGGCATGCAGCCCGTGAGTGCTCAGCACGATCCAGGGCAGTGCGATCCCCACCCACAGCAGCGGTTGCCGGAAAAGAGAACCTAGGATATGCCCTGACTGGGGAGACTGGAGCATCTCCAGCGGCACTTGGGTCAAGGGGAAGACGAGCCGCTCGTGCTCCACCCATTGACGCCGGACGATCACCATGCTGCTGATCATCACGGCAAAGAAGGAGGCGATAAAAATCCCCCACGCCGCGAAGGGCACTAGCCATGTCCCCCAAGGGACCGAGACATGGGAGGGAGCACCTTCGTAGAAATACTTTATTGCGAGCGGGTCGTGAGGTCCTATCCAGTCCGGGATCAAGGGCAAGATCAGTTCGGCCCATTCGTTCTCCGGCGTGGCGTAATAAGTAGCTCCTGGTAGAACGGGGATCATATTCGCCATCAGCGTCTTGGTCGGGATCGTGGAAGCCACGATCATCATCGTGTAGATGACGACGAGTTCGCCCGTTGTAAATACCCAGGGAGGATGAATTTTCCGCAGTGCGGTATTGACTACAAAGGTGAGTAGGAAAAACAGGAACACGGCACCGGCCGTGATGGAGTCGGCGTTGAGCGGTGCCGTGTGATGGACGAACTGGACATAGAGCGGGCCAGTTCCAAGGAACGCCGTCAGCAGGCAACCGAGGAGAAAGGCGCGCGCGGTAAACACGCGCCCTCCACCAGCCGGCAAATCCGGCTGCCCCTGCGTAGTCATAGCATCAGCGCGCGTCGGGGTAGTGGTCGGGGGGGTGCTTCGCAAGTTCGGATTCGATCAAGTCCGACCCTAGACCGGGCCGTTCCGGTAGAATCAGGTGTCCATCCTGCACTTCAAAGGGATGACTCATCAGGTCGTCTCGCCACGGCGCGTCGTCCACATCGAATTCAAGGATGTAGAAATTGGGCACGGTGGCGCAGACATTGGCCGATACCAGCGTCGTCAGCGGGCTGTGGCAGTTGTGGGGAGCGAATAGCACGTCATAAGCGTGAGCTAGGTCGGCGAGCCGCCGGCCCATCGCGATCCCGTTCCAAGCCAGATCGGGCATGACGATGTCTTGGGCGTGGAGTTCAAGGAAAGGTCGAAAGTCGGCGGTGCCAAAGAGGCTCTCGCCGGTGCAGATCGTCGTGGTCGTAGAATCGCGAATGGTCCGCAGTGCCGCCGCGTCGAGGGTCTCCGTCTCAAGCCACATCAGGTCGTACGGCTCCAAGGCCCTAGCGAGTCGCGCTGCGCCGCCCAACTTGAAGTGAAATCCCACATCCAGCGCGATCCCCACATCCGGCCCGAGGGCCTCCCGGAAGGTGCCGATTATTCGCTCCGCGTGGCGCAGGACAGAGGAGGGTGCATCGCCGACACCGCTCGGCACACCGGTGCCATCGGGGTCGTCCTCCAAGGGCATCAGGTTTGTCTTGATCGCCGTGAAGCCGCGCTCCAGTACCTCTCTAGCCAATTCCTCCAAGTCGGCAATCGTCCGCACTGGCCGCAACCCCAACTTCTGCGTCCACGGTCCAGCCCGGGTCGAACCGCAGTGAGACCAGTACAGCCGGAGCTTGTCTCGCATACGGCCGCCGAGCAGTTGCCACACGGGCGCGTTTAGAACCTTGCCGCGGATGTCCCACAGGGCCGAGTCAATGCCGGACATCGCCTTGTAGGCAATGCCCCCCGTGTGGCGAACCGAAAAGGCGGATAGTTCCCACCAGATCGCCTCGCTCGCCATGGGATCCTTGCCGATAATCCGCTCGGCGTACCGCTCTACAGTCGCCGCCACAGGGCCGGGCGAGCCCCAATCGGTGCAGTCCCCCCACCCCACGAGGCCCGGGTCGCTGGTTTCGACTTTCACGAAGGTCCAGGGACGGAAACCGCCATCTACGATGTATGTCTTGACTCTGGTGATCCGCATCGCCTGCACTCCAAAAATAAAGGGTGCCGACCGCCTCGGACGCGATAGCGTCCAAGACCTG
>VXQZ01000023.1 GCA_009838735.1 Chloroflexota bacterium | reverse complement strand
GCTTGAATATATACCCGTGTTCACTGCCCATCCGACCGAAGCAACACGACGCACGATCATGCAACTGCAAAAACGAATCTTTGGAATTGCAAAACAAATGGAAAAACGCCCTTACAGCGAGGAAGAGAAAGAGGAAAGGGAATACTGCTTACAGAAATTACGCAACGATATACGGGTGTTGTGGAAGACGGATGAAGTGCGATTGAGTAAACCCAGCGTTGAATTAGAGGTTACCAACGGACTTTATTATTATAAAACATCGTTATTTAATACGGTACCGCAAGTATACAGGATATTAGAAGATGCGGTTGCCGAAGTCTATGCGGACGAAGAAATTATAATCCCCAGTTTTATCAATTTCGGTTCGTGGATCGGCGGAGATAGAGACGGTAACCCTTATGTGACACCTGCCGTGACATTGCATACCGTGAAATTACAATCGGCGGTCATACTAGAACACTATATTGAACGCGTTGAAAAACTAATAGGCGTGTTGACACATTCAATCAACTTGGCAGACTTATCCGAGAATTTCATACTCAATCAACAGAAAGATAAGGATGACGGTATTGTAGAAAAAGCATACAAAGACACCGGTTACAATTTTGTCAAAGAACCTTATCGGTGCAAATTGTCCGTTGTGCTTTATCGTCTGCGGTGTAAATTGCGTCTAATCAGAAGCCGGCGAGCGAACACCGACAGTCAAAAATATGCGTACCGACACGAATATGAAATGCTCGATGATCTTAACTCCATATCCGAGTCGTTGTTTCATCACGGTGACCGCATTATTGCCGAAGCCGAGTTGAAAGACTTGATACGCTTGGTTGAAACTTTCGGTTTCTATCTGGCGCGCTTAGACATTAGGGACGAGTCTAAACAACATGCGGCGGCGATAGCCGAGATAGCGAAGCAGTGGGGATGTGCCGATTACTCTTCAATGACTACATCGCAAAAAGCCGATTATCTAAGCGAAAAAATAGACGGCGATGCCGATCTAATCGTTGATAAAAGTCGTCTGAGCGATACCGCAAAACGCACATTAGAAGTCTTTGAATGTATGGTGCAAGCGCAAAGAGAGATTAGCCCCAAAGTTATAGGTAATTATGTCGTATCCATGACACACGATGCCAGCGATGTACTGGAGGTTGTGCTGTTGGCGAAAATGAACCGCTTGGTCGGTAAAAAATCGGACGGCACGCCCTACTGCAATATCAATATCTCCCCGTTGTTTGAGACGATAAGCGATTTATCCCGCATCAACGAGATATTAGAAGATTTATTCAGCAACCCGACTTACAACAAGCTCTTACAGTCTGGCGGTGGTTTACAGGAAGTGATGCTGGGCTATTCCGACTCGTGTAAGGACGGCGGTATTCTTGCATCTAAATGGCAGTTGTATCAAGCACAAAAAAGCATCATCGGCTTGATGATTAAATATAGGGTTACATGCCGCTTGTTTCATGGCCGCGGCGGCACGATTGGGCGCGGCGGCGGCCCTACTTACGAAGCAATTACATCGCAGCCCCCCGGCACCGTAAACGGCCAAATCAAAATCACCGAACAAGGCGAAGTATTGTCTTATAAATATAGCAAAAACGAGGCTTCGGTTTATCACTTGACCACTGCCATTGCCGGTTTAATCAAAGCAAGCCAGCATTTAGCCATATCACATTCTTTCGACCTTTCGTCCAAGCCTAGAGACGAACAGGCACATTTGGAAATTATGGCACAGCTATCTGCCGCCGGTGAAAACTACTATCGTCAACTCATCGACCACACCGAAGGCATATTAGATTATTTTTACGAAGCAACGCCGGTCGTTGAAATCGGCGAGATGAATATAGGCTCGCGCCCCACCCATAGGCGCAGTGCCGATCGCTCGCGCCAATCCATACGCGCGATACCTTGGGTGTTCGGCTGGTCTTTATCGCGCCATACGCTACCGGCATGGTTCGGTATCGGCAGTGCACTTGCAGATTTTGTCGACGGTCAGGATGCCAATATGGAAAAACTGCAAAGTCTATATCGCGAGTGGCCCTTCTTTCACAGCCTGATGGAGAATGTGCAAATGGCATTATCCAAAGCCAATATGGACATCGCTAAAGAATACGCCGAGTTATGTTCCGATAACGAAAATGCGGTGCGGATATTCAAGCGCATTGAAGCGGAGTACCACAAAACCGTAGAGTATGTATTGCAGATTAGCGGTTGTAAACGATTATTGGAGCGTCAGAATTCTTTGATGCTTTCGGTGCAAAGACGAGAACCTTACATACTACCGATTAACTATCTGCAAATAATGCTACTTAAAAAGTACCGACAATCGCAACAGAAAGCCGAAGGACATGAGGACGAAAACGAATATCTGGAACTTGTATTGCGTTCTATCAGTGCCATCGCATCGGGAATGCGCAACACCGGTTAGCGTATAAACTATATCGCTTTAATCGGACATCGCCGATAAACGCGGATAGACAATGTCGGAATTGATTTTAATAATTTGATTGTGTTCGTCTAAATAGACTAATGTAGGTTTGTGCGTTTTACTCTCTGCATCCGAGAGACGCGCATAAGCGCATATAAGAATTCGGTCGCCGACTTTGCCGCGATAAGCAGCAGCACCGTTCAAAGAGATTGTGCGACTACCGGCATCGGCACTAATCGCATAAGTCGTAAACCTATCGCCGTTGCGCAGATTATAGACATCTATTTGTTGATATTCGCAAATACCCGCCGCCGCCATCAAATCGGAATCAATCGCACAAGAACCGTCGTAATCAACTTCGGTTTGAGTGACGCAAGCCTTGTGTAATTTACTTTGTAGCAGAGTCAATTCCATATTTAAGTCCCTTTTTCGTAATCGCTACTTTGGTAGCGGGGGCAGGATTTGAACCTGCGACCTTCGGGTTATGAGCCCGACGAGCTGCCAGACTGCTCCACCCCGCATCAGGGGGAGAGAGTTTACTGATTCAGACCCTACATCTCAAGTGTGTGGTGTGCCTGCAGACCACTGACACGGGAGTCCGGATGATCCTCTCAACCCAGTACTTGCACACAATAGTTAAGCAGGCCATTCGGGAAAATGAACAGCGCGACCACCAGCAGGCCGTTCACCGATAAGACCGTTTGTGCAAGTCCCGAGGGCTGTATCTGGAACGTGACGTCCGCCTCATCGAAATACATGTATTTCACCACACGCAGGTAATAAAACGCTCCGACAACGGACATCACGACAGCCAGCACCGCCACCCACAACCAGCCCTCGTACACCAGGCTCTGCAGAATATACAGCTTGGCGTAAAATCCCACCGTGAGCGGCACACCGGCCATGGAAAACATCAGCACCAGCATGATCAGGGCAAACCACGGGCTGATTTTTCCCAGGCCCTTCAGGTCCACAAGCTGATCCATTTCCCGCTCGCGATCGCCGAGCAATATCAGCACACCGAACGTTCCGGCAGCCATCAGCACGTAGATCACGGTGTAGAACAGGGCCGCGGCATAGCCAAAGTCAGTGCCCGGCAGAATCCCCAGCAGGATAAAGCCGATATGGGAGATGGCCGAATAGGCCAGCATGCGCTTGATGTTGCTTTGCGCAATAGCAATCACGTTGCCGAATACCACGGACAACACCGTCAGGACCATCAGCATCTGCTGCCAGTCCACGAGCAACTCCTGCAAGCCATAGTTCAACAGGCGGATGGCCATGACGAATGCCGCCAGTTTCGGCATGGTGGCGATAAAAAGGGTAATGGCCGTGGGTGCTCCCTGGTAGACGTCCGGGACCCACATGTGGAAAGGCACCGCACCAAACTTGAAGGCCAGGCCCACCACGATAAAGGCCAGCGCAAATACCAGGGCGATGCGGTTGGCGTCTGCCTGCGCGAGGTAGGCATTGATCTCGGCCAGGTCCAAGCTGCCCGTCAATCCATACATGATCGACATGCCGTACAGCAGCATGCCCGAGGCGATCGCGCCCAGGACGAAATACTTGATGGCGGCCTCGCTCGCATCCCGGGAGTCCCTCACGAACGCGACCAGGGCATACAGGCACAGGGACAGCAGTTCAAGTCCCAGGTAGATCAGAACAAAATTGTGTGCCGAAGCCATCACCAGGGTCCCCATGGTGGCAAACAGCCCGAGCGCGTAAAACTCTGCACTGAGGCTGGCACGCTGGCGCAGGTAGGGACGTGCGTACAT
>VXQZ01000013.1 GCA_009838735.1 Chloroflexota bacterium | reverse complement strand
GATGTGAAAAACAGAGGGCCGGAGGGGAGAGGGGACCGGATGAGAATGGCCGGGAGTGGAGTGGGGGCTGTGGTAGGATTCGGCTTATCCCCAGAAAGGAGCCGGGGCGGGTTCTTGCGTGTTTCGTGAGGGCTGTCCGTCCCAACTCACCACCCCTTGACCACACCCAGTACTGACATCGATCCGAACGCCTCCGCGCCCCCGACCGCACCGGAATTGGGGGCATCCGAACCCACCACCATGGACGAACTCCTGGCCGAACCCGGCCGGGAGCCGCTGAACCCCAGACGCGGCGACATTGTCGAAGGCATCGTCGTGCACTGGTCCGGCTCGGTGTTGATCGTCGACGTGGGGGCGAAGTCGGAAGGCGTCGTCCACTACGAGGAGATGCGCTCGCTGACCGACACGGAGCGCGAGGCGCTGAAGACCGGCGACGCGGTGCACGTGTTCGTGACCGATTCGGAGTCGGAGGGCGGCTCGCTGGAGCTGTCGATCGACCGGGCGCGGGGCGAGCAGGGCTGGCATGAGCTGCAGCGCCGCTTCGACGAGAACGAGGTCTTCGACGCGCGCGTGACTGGCTCGAACAAGGGCGGTCTGCTGGTCAACGTCGAGGGCGTGAATGCGTTCGTGCCGCTGTCGCAGATCGTCGAGATCACGGGCGACCGCGAACAGGCGATTGCCCAGCTCTCGGAGTATGAGGGGCGCACGCTGCGCTTCAAGGTGATCGAGATTAACCGTCGCCGCAACCGCGTGATCCTGTCGGAACGCGCGGCCGTCCAGGAATGGCGCGCGGAGCAGAAGGATCGCCTGCTGGAAGAACTCCAGGAAGGCGAGATTCGCTCGGGTCGGATTACCAGCATTCGCTCGTTCGGCGTGTTCGTCGATCTGGGTGGGGCCGACGGCCTGGCGCACCTGTCGGAGCTGAGCTGGGAGCGGGACGTTGACCCGGAGTCGATGTTCAGCATTGGCCAGACGATCGACGTGTACATCACGAAGATCGACAAGGAGTCGAAGAAGATCGGCCTCTCGGTCCGGCGCGCGGCGCCGGAGCAGTGGGACGAGGTCGTGGCCAAGTTCGAGGTCGGCGACATCGTGCCGTCGGTCGTGACGAAGCTGGTTACGTTCGGCGCGTTCGCGCGGCTGGAGGGTCCGGTCGAGGGCCTGGTCCATGTGTCGGAGCTGGCCGACCGGCGGATCACGCATCCGCGCGAGGTCGTGCTGGAGAACGACATCATCCCGGCGAAGATTGTGCGGATCGAGCGCGACCGTCACCGGCTGGGTCTGTCGTTGCGGCAGGCGCGGTCGGACGCCGAGCGTCTGGGTTGGCGCTTCAACCAGGACGGCGGGATCGTCAGGATGCCGGATGACGTGGCCGAGCGCTTCGGCGTCGAGCAGGAGGCCATGCCAGAGCCGCCGCCGCAGCCGGAAGCGTCGGACGAGCCGTCGCGGCCGGCCGAAGACGCGCCGCCCGAGGCGGCGCCGGAGCCGGTGCGCGCGGTGTCGGCGATGCAGGAAGCGCTGGAGCGCGCGGGCGTCACGGAGCAGGACTTCGGCGACGAGCGCTAGCGGTTTCGTTTCCAGCAGGGAGAACTCCCCGCTCTGGGCTTCACGCCTTGATCCCCAGTTGCTGCTTGCGGCCGCAACGTGACCGGCGGCTGGCTCCCTCAGTCGCTTCGCGACAGCTCCCCCAGAGGGGAGCTTTGAGAGCGCAGGGTTCTGTACAGCAGACGGGGAAGCTCGGTGGGTACAACCGGCAATCGCCGACCGATGCTCTGATAGGCTGACCGTATTCCGCGAGCGGCTGCGTCGCGGTCACTTCGAGTACGGGGTGCACTGGAGACTGCCATGGCAGATCGATTTGACAAGTTCACTGAACGCGCTCGGCGCGTCCTGACGCTGGCGCAAGAAGAGGCCCAGCGCTTCAACCACAACTACATCGGCACTGAGCATCTGCTGCTCGGTCTGGTGCGCGAGGGCGACGGCGTGGCGGCGAAGGTGCTGTCCAACCTGGGCGTGGAGCTGGGAAAGGTTCGTTCGGCTGTTGAATTCATCATCGGACGCGGCGATCGCGCCGTGCTGGGTGAGATTGGTCTGACTCCGCGAGCGAAGAAAGTGATTGAGCTGGCGGTCGATGAGGCGCGACGGCTGAATCACCATTACATCGGGACGGAACACTTACTGCTGGGGCTCGTCCGCGAGGGCGAGGGCATCGCGGCGGGGGTGCTGGAGTCGCTGGGCGTCAATCTCGAGCGGGTTCGCGCGGAGACGACGCGGATTCTCTCGCAGAGCGGTCCCGCGACGGCGGGCGCCGGAGCGGGCGCGAGCAGCGGCTCGGGGTCTCGCTCGGCGACGCGGACTCCGACGATCGATCAGCTGGGCTTCGACCTGACCGCGGCGGCGCGGGCGGGGACGCTGGACCCGGTGATTGGACGGTCGAAGGAGATTCAGCGGGTCGTTCAGATTCTCTCGCGTCGGACCAAGAACAATCCAGTGCTGATTGGCGAACCTGGCGTCGGCAAGACGGCGGTGGTCGAGGGCTTGGCGCAGCACATCGCCTCGGGTGACGTCCCGGAGACGCTGCAGGGTAAACGACTGCTGACGCTGGACATCGGCTCGCTGGTCGCGGGGACGAAGTACCGCGGCGAGTTCGAGGAGCGACTGAAGAAGGTCGTCGAGGAGGTCAAGGGCGCAGGCAATTGCGTGCTGTTCATTGACGAGCTGCACATGCTGGTCGGGGCGGGTGCGGCGGAAGGCGCGGTCGACGCGGCGAACATTCTCAAGCCGTCGTTGGCGCGAGGCGAGCTGCAGACGATCGGCGCGACGACCCTGGACGATTACCGCAAGCACATCGAGCGCGACGCGGCGCTCGAGCGGCGCTTCCAGCCGATTGTGGTGGAAGAACCGTCGATCGAGGAGACGATCGAGATCCTGCGCGGGATCAAGGATCGATACGAGGAACATCACAAGCTGGAGATTACGGACGAAGCGCTGGTCGCCGCGGCCGAGATGTCGGCTCGGTACATCTCCGACCGCGCGCTGCCGGACAAGGCGATCGACCTGATCGACGAGTCGGCGTCGCGGGTGCGGATTCGCCGCTCGTACACGCCGCCGTCGCTGAAAGAGGCGACGGTGGGGCTTGAGGGCATCCGCAAGGAGAAGGAACAGGCGATCAACCAGCAGCAGTACGAGTACGCGGCCGACCTGCGCGATCGCGAGCTCAAGCTGACGCAACGAATTTCCGAGCTGGAAGAAGACCTCGACCAGCAGCGGGAACGCGACTCCACCGACGTACTGGCGGAGGATATTGCTGAGGTCGTCTCGATGTGGACCGGGATTCCGCTGGTGCAGATCGCGACCGAGGAGTCGGAGCGGCTGCTGCGAATGGAAGAGGACCTGCACGAGCGGATCGTGGGGCAGGAAGAGCCGATTGTCGCGCTGGCCAAGGCCGTGCGGCGGGCGCGCGCCGGGCTCAAGGATCCGCGGCGGCCGATTGGCGTGTTCATGTTCCTGGGACCGACCGGCGTCGGCAAGACGGAGCTGGCTCGGGCGCTGGCCGACTTCATGTTCGGATCGGACGACAACATGGTCCGGCTGGACATGTCGGAGTTCATGGAACGGCACACGGTTGCGCGCCTGGTTGGCGCGCCTCCCGGATACGTCGGCTACGACGACGGTGGGCAGCTGACCGACACGGTGCGGCGCAAGTCGTACTGCCTGATCCTGCTGGATGAGATCGAGAAGGCGCACCCTGAGGTCTTCAACATGTTGCTGCAGGTCTTCGACGACGGTCACCTGACCGACGCCAAGGGCCGACGGGTGGACTTCCGCAACACGATCATCATCATGACCTCGAACGTCGGCTCTGACCTGATCCGGCGCGAGTCGGCGATCGGGTTCTCGACGATCAACGACGAGGATCAGTCTGAGAAGCAGCGCTACGAGAAGATGAAGGACAAGGTCCTTCAGGAGATGAAGCGCGTCTTCCGACCGGAGTTCCTCAACCGAGTGGATACGACGCTCGTCTTCCACCCGCTGAGCCGTGCGCACATCCGCAGCATCGTCGACATGATGCTGAAGGAGGTCGACTCGCGGATCCAGGAGAAGCAGGTCGACCTTGACGTGACGGAGGCGGCCCGCGACTGGCTCGGGGAGAAGGGCTACGACCCGATCTTCGGCGCGCGGCCGTTGCGCCGTGTGATCCAGGAGCGGCTCGAGGATTCGCTTTCGGAGGCGCTGCTGCGCGGCGACTTCGAAGCCGGCGACACGATTCGCGTTGACCTGATCAAGGAACTCAACGAAAACGGCGTTGAGGAAGAGATGCTGCACTACGAGCGCATCGAAGGCCTCTCACGCGCCGAAGAGCTCGCCGCCGAGGTCGAAGCGGCCAAGGACGACTCTGAGTCGGAGGAGGAAGAGGAAGAGGGCGAAGCGGTCGCCACTTCCTGATCTTCTTGCCATCGCAGGAACCAACGAGCGCCCCTCAGCGATGAGGGGCGCTCGACGTTCTGACGTCCGGATCGCCAACGGGATTGCATGTGCAACAACTGCGTTGGTGCGGGTGCCGGGACCCCCGCAGCCTTCGGCAGCTCCCCCTGCAAGGGGGAGCATAGCGAGCCGATCGGAAGCGCGGCTTCTATTCGGCGCTTGGGCGCTGGACGAGGACCCAGCCGTTTCCGTCGGGGTCGTGGAAGAGGGCCTGGGTTCCCCAGAACTGCTCGGTGGGTGGTTCGCTGAACTCGACGCCTCTGACCGACCAATCGTCGTAGGTTGCCTGGATGTCGTCGGTCCAGAGGACGTAGCCGCTGGTTGAGCCGGGCTGGGCGCCGTCGGGGTCAAAGGCTCCGAAGTTGGCGAGCACGAACTGCACGTCGTCCTCGGGCAGTTTGACCGTGATCCAACGGAGATCGGGCCCCATTGGATCGTCCATGATCTTCTCCATGCCCAGGTTCTCGGTGTACCACTCGAGCGCGGCCTGTTGGTCGGAGACCTGGATGGGAATGATCGAGAGTCGGACTGACATGGGGTTGATCCTGTGTTGCGTGTGGGGCTGGTCAATAGACCGGGCCGCGGCGCGCGTCGTCCTGCCAGGCGAGGACGCTTTGCAGCAAGCCCAGGCCGATGAAGAATACCAAGAGGGAGGAGTTGCCGGTGCTGATGAAGGGCAACGGAATGCCGGTCACGGGTATCAGGCGGATGTTGATCGCCACGTTGATGAACACCTGGACCGCGATGATCGTGATCAGCCCGACGGCGAGCAACTGACCGAGCGGCTCTCCCGCCCTGGTCGCGACCCGCAGCATGCGGGACAGCAGTAACAGGAAGAGGATGAACAGCGCCATCGCGCCGACGAAGCCGAGTTCCTCGCTGAGCACGCTGAAGATGAAGTCGGTCGTCTGGATACGGACGAAGTCCAGCTGAGTCTGGGTTCCCTCGGTCAATCCCTGTCCCCAGAGGCCTCCGGAACCGACCGAGGTCTCGGCCTGGATCACGTTGAATCCGGCGCCCTGTGGGTCTGATTCGGGGTCGATGAAGGCGCGGATGCGGTCGCGCTGATAGTCCTGGACGCCTGCGGCGAGGCCGACCGGCACCAGGCAGAGCCCGATCGCGGCGAGCATCGCGTAGTGACGCAGCCGCGCGCCGGCGAAGAGGGTCATGACCAGCCAGAGCGCCATGAAGACGACCGCCGAGCCGGCGTCGGGCTCGATGAAGACGAGCGCAGCGGGGAGCGCCGCGATGCCCAGGGAGAGCAAGAAGATGCGGAATTCCTGCAGCCGATCACGGAAATCGGTGAGGAACTTGGCCAGGCCGATGATCGTCATCAGCTTGCCGATCTCGGACGCCTGGACCACGGTGAAGCCGAGATTGAACCAGCGGCGCGAGCCGAACTCGTCGCTGCCGAGGAACAGTACGGCGACCAGCACGATGATGCCGAAGCCATAGGCGAGCCAGCCGAGCGCGTCGATCAGGCGGTAGTCGAGCCGAGTCAGGGCGATCATCAGCACGGCCCCGACCAGGGCAAAGATGATGTGTCGTTGCACGGCGCTGGAGAGGACGACTCCCTCTGCGCCGCGGGGAAGCGAGGCGGAGTAGATCACCAGCGCGCCGTAGCCGGCCAAGGCGAGGGCCGCGATCAGGATGAGCGGATCGAAGTGACGCCAGGAGTGGCCAGCCATCAACGTGACCTCTCTCTGACGGCCTGTTCGAGCCGCTCATTTTCCTCGTCGGTGATCGCAATCCTCGCGTGCGGAGGTGGAATCGCGGTGGACAGCGCGCCAGACGTCTCGGCCCAGGCGCGCAGGATCTCGCCGCCAGCAGCGGAGGCCAGATATCCGGCGGAGAACTCGAAGAAGACGGCGATGGCGATTTCCGGTTCGTCGAACGGGGCGAAGGCAATGAACCAGCCGTGGGTGGGTCCTTCCTCCGCTCCTGAGACGGCGGTGCCTGTCTGGTTGAACTCTGCGGTTCCGGTCTTGCCTCCGATCAGCATCTCCGGCAGCTCGACGAGGGCGTCGTGGCAGGTGCCCATGAGGGTACAGAGCGCCATGCCCTCGCGAACAATGCGCAGGATCTCGGGGTCGACGTCGATCTGGTTGCGAACCGACGGCTGCCAGGGTTGGACGACCTTTCCGTTGGTATCGATCAGTTCACGGACGACGCGGGGCTCGAAGACGGTGCCGCCGTTGGCAATCGCCGCGGTGGCCACCGCCATCTGCAGCGGCGTGACGGTGGTGAAGCCCTGGCCGATGGCCATGTTGTAGGTGTCGCCGTCACGCCATTCCTCGCCGAACGCCTCGAGCTTTTGCTGGGCGGACGTGATCAGCCCGGCGGCCTCGCCGACCAGGTCGACGCCCGTCGGCGCGTCGAAGCCCATCTCGCGGGCCCACCGGGCGAGCGCCTCGTTGCCGGCGCCGACAAA
The DNA here is from genome assembly GCA_009838735.1 of Chloroflexota bacterium. Taxonomy (GTDB): domain Bacteria; phylum Chloroflexota; class Dehalococcoidia; order Bin125; family Bin125; genus Bin125. The sequence continues at coordinate 35,665 of VXQZ01000013.1, read as the reverse complement.
CTGGACGTCGCCAGCGACGATCCCGTCGTCGGCCAGATCGTCGAGCCGTTCCTGCTCGGACGGATGGCGGGGCGGATTGTCGGGATTGCGGTAGGGGTCTCCTCCGGCGACGTAGTAGAAGAAGACGTTGGACGACTCGGCCAGAGCGGTGCGGATGTTGAAGACACCCTGGGTCGTGTCGCCGAAGCGGTAGATGATGCCCGGCGAGAGTTCATTGTGCACTTCGAGGACGCCGGGCGAGTAGATCCGGGTGTCGGGCGTGATCGCGCCCTCGGCCAGGCCAGCGACGGCGGTGACGATCTTGAAAATCGAACCGGGCGGGAACTGATCCTGGATGGCGTGGTTGATCAAGGGTTGTCCCGGATCTTCGAGCAGTTTCTGATATTCGTCGGTGGTCACTTCCTCGTAGATGTTGACGTCGTAGTTGGGCACCGAAACCATCGCCAACACTTCGCCGTTGCGGACGTCGAGGACGACCGCGGCTGCAAACAGTGACGCGCCCTGATGCTCGAGCAGAATGTCTTCTATGCGTTGCTGTAGTTCTATGTCAACTGTGAGGACGATGCTCAGTCCCGGTTGGGACGATCGACTGTTGAGTGTCCGCAGGACATTCCCCACTGCATCGACCTCGACGAGCTGGCGTCCGGCGGTGCCTCGCAGTTGCCGTTCGTACGCCGCTTCGACGCCGGTGCGTCCGATCTGGTCGCTGTAGAGATAGCGGGCGCCGGAGAGATCCTCGTATTCCTCTTCGGTGATTGCGCCGACATACCCCAGGATGTGGCCGAGTAGTCGTCCGTGTTCATAGCGACGGCTTGAGATGGTCTCGACCTGCACTCCGGGAAGCAGGGAACGCCGCGACGTGACGTCGATGACCTGCGCGGGGTTCGGCTCTTCGGCAATCAGGAGTGGGAGGAAGGGGTCGTTGGAGTACTTGCGGTCCCAGATCTGTTCCTCGATTTCCCACGCCTGGCGGTCGAACATCTCGGCCAGTTCCTCGGCAATCTGGGTGACCAGGTGATCGGGTACATCAGCGGAGACCAACATGATCCGGTAGGCCGGCGCGTTCTCGACGAGCAGGTTGCCGTCGCGGTCGTAGATCAGCCCGCGGGCCGGTGGAACATCGATCGTTCTGACGCGGTTGCTGGCCGCGCGGGCGACGTACTCGTCGTGATTGAGGATCTGAAGTCGGACCAGTTGCACGGTCAGGATGCCGAACAGCAGGAGGATGAAGCCGCCGAGCACCCAGACCCGGGCCCGGACGGGAAAGCCCTCGCCGTGCTCAATGTGTTGCGCAAACTCTCGCGCTACCCCTTCGGATCTTTCTCCGCGCGGTCGCCGCTGCATTTAGAACCCGGCCGTTCCCGGAGTGGTCGACATTGATGCCGCGCCAGAGGTTGGTATCCGGACAAACCAATAGACGATGGCGCCGAGCAAGATGTTCCCGAGCAGTCCGCCGAGCATTACGGTTCGCAACGCGGCGAGCCAGTTGACGCCGTTCGTGGAGAGCTCGACCGCGATGGCATGGGCGGTGAAATGCAGGATCGAGGCGGCGCCGACGAGCGCGATGGTGGCCGCCCACTCCAGCGCCAGCGGCGTGTGACTCCGCGACTCCTTCCATGCTTGCCAGGACAGCGCCGCCAGACCGATTGGGGCCAGCGCGGCGACCGACTCGGCCATGCCCTGGAAGGCGAGCAGGCCCAGTCCGACTCCAGCCAACGGAATCATCACCAGAGTTTCAATCGGCGGCCTGACCATGGCCCAGCAGCAGAGCACGATCAGGACCACGTGAGGTCCGACGCCGAAGATGGGGAACGACGGACTCGCGGCGGTCTGGAAGACGACGAGGACGAACAGCAATCCGAGCAGCAGGGTCCAACGAATGGCGGTCATCGTCTAGCCTCCGTCGCCTTCGGCCGCGTCCGGGTTGAGAATCGACAGATCCGGCGGCGGGATTGTGAGCTGGACGAGGACCTGCTCGAGCTGTTCGAGCGGAGCGATTGGTTCAAGGACGACATGGCGGAACGCGTCTTGCACCGTGCCTTCGGCGGCAGAGACGCGTCCGACCGGCAGGCCCTGCGGCAACTCGCCATCGAGACCGGAGGTGACGAAGAGGTGGCCCAGTTCGACCTCAGAGGTCCAGGGGATTTGGGCCTCAAGGTTGCCCAGCGTGTCGCCGGTCGCGACCACCTCGCTGCGTGACGGTTGGTGCAAGACTCGGACCGCGCTGTCCGGATCCGTGATCAGCCGCACAAACGAGGTGTGCGGACGCACGTCGTAGATCTGTCCAATCAACGTACCGCCAGCGGCCAACACCGGCAGGCCCACGCGAAGGCCGTCGTTGGACCCCTTGTCAATGCCGATGATGGTGCGCAGACCGGTCAGATCTCGTGTGGTGACATTTGCCGTGACCGTGACGGCGTCGGTCTCGGCCTGGACTTCGAGCAGCGCCTGCCTGGCGCGTACCTGGATTTGGAGCTCGCGCAGACGCGCGTTGTCGGCTTCGAGCTGTTCGATCCGAGAACGCAGGGCGCGGTTTTCCGAGTTCAAGCGGCCGAAGTCGTCGAGATCGCCGAGCAGATTGGAGATTGGCTCACCGGCCTGACGAAAGGCTCGCTGGACCGGGTTGAGCGCTGTTGCGGCGCGGTCTTCGATGGTGGCGGCCCAGCCGATCAGACCGAGCAGTGTCAGTCCGCCGACGACCAGCGCGATCAATAGCACCCAACGGGTGCGAGCTCCCAGAAGTCGAATCAGTGCGCCGAGGAATGGCACGCTATCCGCCTATCGCCTGCACCCGCCTTAGCGCCGCCCGGCGAGCACTTGTCCGTCAGCGGCGGCGAGCGCTCGGGTCTCGTTCAGCGCTTCGGCGCAGCCGCGCACGACGCAGGTCAAGGGGGAGTCCGCCTTGTAGACCGGGAACTTCGTTTCCTGCGACATCCGGCGATCCAGGCCGGGCAGATATGCGCCGCCGCCAGCGAGCGCGATGCCCTGTTGCATGATGTCGGGAATCAGCTCGGCGGGCGTAATCTCCATGGTCCGCAGCACGGCGTCCATGATTGAGGAGACCGCGGTCGAGATGGCGTCGCGAAGCTCGACCGTGGTCACAGTCACGACCTTCGGCATCGAAGTGGAGAGGTCGCGCCCGCTCAGGGTGACGTCCCGCTCCTCCTCGAGTGGAAAGGCCGAGGCTCCGGCAATCTTGATTTTCTCGGCCGACGCCTCGCCAATCTGGATGTTGTGGACCTGGCGGGCGTAGGTGATGATCGCCTGGTCGATCTCGTCGCCGGCGACCCGCGTCGACGTGCTCACGACCATGCCGCCCATCGAGCAGACGGCGACCTCGGTCGTGCCGCCGCCGATGTCGACGACGATGCTGCCGGTCGATTCGAAGATCGGCAATCCGGCGCCGATCGCCGCGGCCATCGGCTCCTCGATCAGGTGAACTTCCCGAGAGCCAGCCGAGCGGGTCGCTTCGAAGATGGCGCGCTTTTCCACCTCGGTCGCGCCGCCCGGGATGCCGACCATCACCCGCGGGCGTCCAATGCCAATCCCGCTTCGTTGCAGCGCTTCGTGGATGAAGTGATTGAGCATCCGCGCGGTCACGTCGAAGTCTGAAATGACGCCGTCGCGCAGCGGTCTGGTCGCGACGATGTGGGCCGGCGTCCGGCCGACCATCGTCTTGGCCTGTTTGCCGATCGCGAGGACGGAGTTGTCGATCCGATTGATCGCAACGACGGACGGCTCGTTGACCACAATTCCGCGCCCGCGGACGGAAACGAGCGTGTTTGCGGTTCCCAGGTCAATGCCGACATCCGGCGAGAAGCGCCGGGCCAACCAGCCAAAGGGAGACCAGACCATCGGGACTCCTCAGATTCCGGCCTCGTGAACGCCGATTGAACGAGGGCGCACCACAACGATAGGCAGAGGCCGACACGCCATTTTGGCTGAGACCAGCGTACCCGTTAACCCCTCGATATCTGTACCAGTTGAACGTCAATTGGCGTCCGCTGGTTCCTCTTCCGTCAACCAGTTCAGCAGAGCCGACGGTTCCTCGAGAGCAGCGATCAACCGGTCCTCGTCCCAGATCGGCAGTCCGAGCGATTCTGCCTTCGTTCGCTTGGAACCGGCCGCTTCACCGGCGAACAGGGCCGTGGTGTTCTTGCTGACCGAGGATCCGACTGCCGCGCCCAGCGCCTTGAGTTGCGCCTCGGCCTGGGGACGCGTCATCGCGCCGAATCTCCCGGTGAGAACGAAGCGCAGGCCGTCGAGCGGCGTTTCGACCGGCTCATCATCTGAGCGTTGGACTTCGTCTTCAACGCCTGCTGCCTGGAGGCGGTGCACCAGGGACCAGTTGTCGCCGTCCAGCGCCCACTCAACGATGCTCTCGGCAATGATCGGTCCGACCCCCTCAACGGCGGCCAGCGATTCCGCCGGCGCCAGGAGGATGTTGTCCAAGGAGCGGAACTCGTCGGCGAGCAGATTGGCGTTCTCGCCGCCAACGTGTCTGATGCCGAGTCCGACGAGGAGATAGGACAAGCCCCGTGATTTCGATCGCTCGATCGCCGCGGCGAGGTTGCGCAGACGGTCACCGACTTCGTAGGTTTCCTCATTCTTGCGCTTCTTGACCTGTCCGAGACCGGGCACTCGGGCCAGTTCTTCCAGGCGGTCGGGGATCGTATAGATCTCGGCGGCGTCGCAGATGAGGCCTTCAGCGAGTAGCAGCCCGATCATTTTTTCGCCCAGGCCTCGGATGTCCATGGCCCCACGGCTGGCGAAGTGTTCGAGGCTACGTTGCTGAATCGCCGAACAGGATCGATCCGAGCAGTAGTGCATCGCATCGTCGTCACTTCGCACGATCCCTGCGCCGCAGGCCGGGCAGTCGTCCGGCATGGTCCAGGGAACCGAGTCATCCGCTCTCCGCTCCAGCACAGGCCGCACGACCTGGGGGATGACTTCGCCGGCGCGGCGGATGACGACGGTGTCGCCCTCGCGGATGTCTTTGCGGCGGATGTCGTCGAGGTTGTGCAGGGTGGCGTTGGTCACCTGAACGCCGCCGACGCGGACCGGTCGTAGGCGGGCGTAGGGATTGATGCTGCCGGTGCGGCCGACGTTGACGAGGATCTGTTCGACAACGGTCGAGGCCTCCTGCGGGGGAAACTTCCAGGCGATTGCCCAGCGCGGCTCCCTGCCGACAATCCCGAGGTCGGCCTGCAGGCCGAGGTCGTCGACCTTGACCACGACCCCGTCCATCTCGAAGGCTTGCGAGTCTCGGCGCTGGGTCCAGCGTTCGCAGGCGGCGAGCGCGTCTTCAATGCCGCTGTGGTGCGCCGCGTCGGGCGTGGTCGGGAAGCCGAACTCCGACAGCCAGCCGAGCGTCTCCCAATGGGTATCGGGTGTGACGGCGTCGTCGCACCAGCCGAGCTGGTAGACGCCGATGCTCAGCGGGCGGGTGCCGGTGACTGAAGGGTCTTTCTGGCGAACCGAGCCAGCGGCGGCGTTTCGTGGGTTGGCGTAGAGCGTGAGCGAGGCGCGGCCCTCGTCTCGGCGGCGCTCGTTTTGTTCCGCGATCTCGGCGTTCATCGCGTCGAAGCCGGATTTGGGCATGTAGATCTCGCCGCGGACCTCGAACCGCGGCGGCGGGTTGCCCGACAGCTCGTTCGGAACCGCGTCGATGGCGCGCAGGTTGGCGGTGACGTCCTCGCCGGCCCGGCCGTCGCCACGGGTGGCCGCCTGGACGAGGCGTCCGTGCTCGTAGACCAGCGCGATGGCCAGTCCGTCGATCTTGGGTTCCGACACATAGGTCCACTCTTCGCGATCAAGCAGATCGGCGGCGCGCTGCCGCCAGGCGAGCAGTTCTTCGGCGTTGAAGGCGTTGCCCAGGGAGAGCATCCGCAGCCGGTGTTCGACGACAGCGAAGGTGCGTCCCGGCGGCGCGCCAACGGTCTGGGTGGGGCTGTCGGCCGAGGCCAGTTCCGGATAGCGGGCTTCGAGGCTCTTGAGTTCGGCGAAGAGGGCGTCGTAGTCGGCGTCGGAGATTTCCGGCTCATTGAGGGCGTGATAGAGATGGTTGTGGCGCAGGATCTCCGCGCGTAGCAGTTCGACTCGATCGCGCGCGACGATGGTTTCGTTGTCGCTGACTGACGTTTGCGTTGACATCGAGTTCACTATAGAAACGAAATGCGGCGCAATCCTACTGATACGCTCGGCCTGTGAGCGATCCCCGTCTGGCCGATCTTGACGTAATCATTCTCGACTACGGAGCCGGTAATCTGCGTTCCGTGGTGCGCGCGGTGGAACGCGTTGGAGCCAGGCCCGATGTCGCCTCGGTGCCGGCCGCACTGGACGAAGCGGACGTGGTCATTCTGCCTGGCGTGGGCGCGGCCGCCGACACGATGCATAACCTGCGCCAGCGGCAGCTGGTCGAACCGATCCACGAGTACCTCGCCGCAGACCGCCCCTTTCTGGGCGTCTGCATGGGGTTGCAGGCCTTGATGACCGTCTCCGAGGAGGGTGGCGAGCACGCCTGCCTGGACGTGCTTGAGGGACGCGTTGTGCGACTCCCGGAGGGGCGCAAGATTCCGCACATGGGCTGGAATCGAGTTGAGCAGCGTCGCCGCACGCCGCTGTTCGACGGCATCCCCGACGGTGCGCATTTCTACTTCGTCCACTCCTACTACTGCGACATGGCCGAGCCGGAGGACGTCGTGGCGGTCGCCGACTACGGCGCGGAAGTGACGGCGGTCGTCCAACGCGGGAAGCTGGCGGCAACGCAGTTTCACCCCGAGAAGAGCGGCGCCTACGGGCTGCGCATCTACCGCAACTTCCTGATCGAACACTCGGCCAATGGAGTGTCACGATGAGCGTCCGACTGACGCCCAACATGATCGACGTGCTGCCCGCGATTGACATCCGTGGTGGGCGTTGCGTGCGCCTGGTCCAGGGCGACTATGACCGCGAGACCGTCTTCGACGACGATCCGATCGCGCCCGCGCGACGCTGGATTGATGAAGGCGCGGAGATGCTGCATGTGATCGATCTGGACGGCGCCCGCGAGGGTCGCGCCGCCAATGCGGCGTTCGTCGAACGGATCGCAGCGCTGGGCAAGCCCGTCCAGGTGGGCGGCGGGATTCGCCGGTTGGAGACCGTCCGGCGCTATCTCGAGGCGGGCGTCTCTCGGATCATCATCGGCACCGCGGCCGTCACCGACCGCGACTTTCTCTCGGACGCGCTCAAGCTGTGCAGCGAGGAGTTAACGGTGTCGGTGGACGCGAAAGGGGGACGCGTGGCGCTCAACGGTTGGACCGAGGAATCCGAGCTGCCGGCGGTGGCCTTGATCCCGCAGCTTGAAGACCTCGGCGTGCGTCGGTTCATTTACACCGACATCGCATCCGACGGCATGCTCGGCGGTCACGATGAGGCCGAGTTTGCGTGTGTTGCCGGTGTGGCGCGATCGCCCGTGACCGCGGCCGGCGGGATCGCGCATCCGATGCAGATTCGTCGGCTCGCCGCCAACGGGGCGGCCGGGGTCATACTCGGACGCGCGTTGTATGACGGGCGGTTGCAGCTGTCGGACGCGTTCGATGCGGCGGCGGCCGGCATCCGTGAGCGGACCTGCTGACAACATGTTGACCCGATCATGCTGACGAAACGGATCATTGCCTGCTTCGACGTTGACGCCGGCCGGGTGGTCAAGGGCATCTCGTTCGTCGAGCTGCGGGACGCCGGCGACCCGGTCGAACTGGCCACGCTCTACGACCACGAAGGGATCGACGAGCTCGTGTTCCTCGACATCACAGCCTCGCACGAGAACCGCAACACGGTCGTCGACATGGTCCGGCGCACAGCCGACCGTGTGTTCATCCCGTTCACGGTCGGCGGCGGGTTGCGCTCGGATGACGACATGCGGCTGATGCTGGAGTCGGGCGCGGACAAGATCACGATCAACACGGCGGCGGTGGAACGTCCCGACCTGATCTCGGAAGGCGCGCAGCGGTTTGGATCCCAGTGCATCGTGGTCGCGATAGACGCTCGTACCGAACCCGACGGCTCGATGCAGGTCTACACGCACGGCGGCCGGCGGCCGACAGGCATCGATGCGATCGAGTGGGCGACCGAGGTCGTCGAGCGCGGGGCCGGCGAAATCATGCTGACGTCGATGAACACCGACGGCCACCAGGATGGATACGATATCCCGCTGACCCGCGCGGTCTCGGACGCGGTCAGCGTGCCGGTGATCGCGTCGGGCGGGGCGGGCAACGCGCAGCACATGATCGACGCGATCACCGAGGGCCAGGCGGACGCCGTTCTGGCCGCCTCGATCTTCCACTTCGGCACTCACCCGATTCTCGATGTCAAACGCCAGATGCAGGCCGCCGGCATCCCCATGCGAATGGAGCACGCGGACTATGACGACGTCCTCTGACCCGACCGAGTTCGCCGTGCCCGAGCTCAAGTACGACGACAACGGCCTGATTCCCGCCATCGTCCAGGACGACGCGAGCCATGAGATCCTGATGCTGGGCTACATGAATGAGGAGTCGGTGCGGATGACGCTGGAGAAGCGGCTGGTGACGTTCTGGAGCCGCAGCCGGCAGGAATTCTGGACCAAAGGCGAGACCAGCGGCAACGTGCTTGAGCTGGTCGGGATCCGCAAGGACTGCGACGTGGACGCGCTGCTCGTTCGAGCCGTCCCGCACGGGCCGACCTGTCACACCGGCAATCGGAGCTGCTTTTACCGCGACCTCGGGGATGACTGAGCCGTAGCATCGCAGGTCCTGGTGTGGAATAGACAACAGATATGTTGACATTAACGATTGTGTTGTCTACGGTGTGCCTGTGAACGCCTCGGAGTTACGCCGCTGGCTCAAGAAGCGGGGCTGCACCTTCCACAACCACAAGGGCGGCAGCGGCCATGTCACCGTCCGGAGAGGCGATCTGACCAGTCAGTTGCCGATGCACGGCGGGCGCAAGGAACTCGGCCCTGGCCTGGTCGCCAAGATCAAGAAGGATCTGGAGCTGAAGTGATGCTCTCCTATCCGATCATCCTCGAAGTAGACGACGGCACATTGCTGGTGACTTCGCCCGACTTTCCCGAGCTGACCACCTTCGGCGAGGATCGCCAGGAGGCCATCGCGAGGGCCGTTGATGCGCTCGAGGAGGCGATCGCGGCTCGGATGCACAGCCGGCTCGACGTTCCTTCGCCTTCCGAGGGCGAGGTCTTCGCGACGCTGCCGACGCTGACCGCGGTCAAGCTGATGCTCTACCAGGGGATGCGCGACCGCCAGATCGGCAAAGCGGAGCTGGCGCGCCGCCTGGGCTGGCATCTGCCCCAGGTCGACCGGGTGCTCAACGTGCAGCACTCGTCCAGGCTTGAGCAAATGGACGCGGCGTTGGGTGCGATCGGGTTGCGGCTCGATGTGAGCGCACGGAATGTGTCGACGGAAACGGCGCCGGGCGTCGCTGACGAATCGCCGCCGTACCCGTAGCCAGTCGGCTTCGCCGAGACTAGTCTTCGTCCTCGGCGATGCCGTAGCGGCGGCGGAAGCGTTCGACCCGGCCGGCGGTGTCGACGATTCGCTGTTCACCGGTGAAGAAGGGGTGACAGGTCGAGCAGATCTCGATGCGGATGTCGGACTTGGTCGCTCGCGTCTCCCAGCTGTGGCCGCAGCCGCAGGTGATCGTCGCGTCGACGTACTCGGGGTGAATCTCGGTCTTCACGCGCCCACCTCTTCAAGCTGCGCCGGAATGACGGAGACCTTCTTGCGCCGGTTGTGCGCGTACGGCGCGAACTTGACGGTGCCGTCGGTCAGAGCGAAGAGTGTGTGGTCGCGACCGACGCCGACGTTGTCGCCCGCGTGAATGCGGGTGCCGCGCTGACGAACGATGATTCCGCCAGTGCGCACGATCTCGCCGTCGAACAGCTTGACGCCCAGCCGCTTGGAGTTGCTGTCGCGTCCATTGCGGGACGAACCGACGCCCTTCTTGTGTGCCATGGCGCTCCCCTAATCCTCGGTCTCTTCGCCGCTCTCGGCGGCTTCGTCGTTCACGCCGTCCGTCGGATCGGCTTCTTGCTCATCGGCGATCTCAGCGACAGCCTCGGCCTCGGATTCCTCGAGTGCTTCGGCGGGCTGGTCAGCCTCCTCTATCTCGGGTTCGGCGGCGTCTGCGGCGAACTCTTGCTGGGCCGGAGCCGACCAGACCTGGTCGCCCAGCGCGACTTCGTTGACGAGCACGGAGGTGTGCAGCTGACGGTGTCCACGCAGGCGGCGGTAGCGGGTCTTGCTCTTGTACTTGAATACGTTGATCTTGCGGCCGCGGCCCTGTTCGACGATCTCGCCGCTGACACTGGCCGCCGCAACGGTTGGCGTGCCGACAGCGACTTCGCCGCCGCCGCTGACCAGTAGGACATCGTCGAAGCTGATCGCGTCTCCAGCATCGCCGTCGAGACGCTCCAGCGTGATCCGCTGGCCGGGCGAGACCCGGTACTGCTTGCCGCCGCTGCGAATCACGGCGTACACGTTGGACGGATCGGTGCTCATATGCGTCTCGCGTCGATTTTCGGGTGATCGCGTTGTCGGTCCTGAAGTACCCAGCGTAGCCAGCGCTGGTCAGCCGTCAAGCGACCAGCCAACACAGAACTCTACACCCTCGATGGTTGGCTGCCGTGGAAGCGTCAGTCCAGCGAGCTGCTGTTCTGGTTGCCGCCCCAGGCGAGGCCTGGCTTGGGCGGCATCAGCGGTTCGCGCTCCTCCTCCGGTGCGTCGTCGCCCGACGCGCTCGGAGGCGGGGTCGGCTCGGGCGGCGGAGGCGGTGGGGTCGGCTGCGGTACGGCGTCGCCCGGCTGCCAGGCGAGGATTGCTTTGAGGTCGTCGCCCTCAAGCGTCTCGACTTCCATCAGCCGCGTCGCGAGCAGGTCGAGCTGCTCGCGGTTGCGACGCAGGATCGTCCGGGCGCGATCGCGGGCGCGGTCGATGATTTCGCGCAGTTCTTCGTCGATTTGTTCGGCCACCATCTCGGAGTAGTCGCGCTGCTCGGAGATGTCACGACCGAGGAAGACCATTGATTCCTTCTTGCCGAAGGTGCGCGCGCCGAGCCGCTCCGACATGCCCCACTGCGTGATCATGGCGCGGGCGATTTGAGTGACCTTGCTCAGGTCGTCGTGCGCGCCGGTGGTCATCTCGCCAAAGACAAGTTCCTCGGCTGCGTGACCACCCAAGGCGGAGGCCATGAAGCCTTCGTAGTAGGTCTTGCCGGCCAACCGATGCTCGGACTCAGGCAGATAGCGGGTGTAGCCGCCGGCCATGCCGCGCGGGACGATCGTGACCTTGTGCACAGGGTCGTGCCCAGGGATGTGCGAAGCGACCAGTGCGTGGCCGCCCTCGTGGAAGGCGACGATTTCTTTCTCGCGCCCGACAAGCAGCCGCGACTTGCGCTCGGGACCGGCCATGACGCGGTCGACCGCCTCCTCGACTTCGGCCTGGGTGATGTGCTTCTTCTGTCGCCGTGCGGCGAGGATGGCCGCTTCGTTGAGCAGATTGGCCAACTCGGCGCCCGAGAAGCCGGGCGTTTCCTTGGCGATCGTGTGGAGGTCGACTTCCTCGGCCAGCGGTTTCCCGCGGACATGGACATCGAGGATGGCGACGCGGCCCTTGACGTCAGGCGCGTCCAGGACGACTCGGCGGTCGAAGCGCCCGGGGCGCAGCAGCGCCGGGTCGAGGATGTCGGGGCGGTTGGTGGCCGCAACGACAATCACGTTGGTGTTGGTGTCGAAGCCGTCCATCTCAACCAGGATCTGATTGAGCGTCTGCTCGCGCTCGTCGTGAGAACCGCCGACGCCCGCGCCGCGCTGGCGGCCGACCGCGTCTATCTCGTCGACAAAGACGATGCAGGGCGCGTTGCGCTTGGCCTGCTCGAACAGGTCGCGGACCCGGCTGGCGCCGACGCCGACGAACATCTCGACGAACTCGGAGCCGGAGATCGAGAAGAACGGCACGCCGGCTTCGCCGGCCACGGCGCGGGCGATCAGCGTCTTGCCAGTGCCCGGCGGTCCGACGAGCAGACAGCCGCGCGGAATCCGCGCGCCAAGCGATGCGAAGCGCTCGGGGAACTTGAGGAATTCAACAACCTCCTGCAACTCTTCCTTGGCCTCGTCACACCCAGCGACATCGTTGAACGTCACGGTTGGTCGATTGGCCGTGACCATGCGGGCCTTACTCTTGCCGAAGGACATCGCCTGCGAGCCCTGGCCCTGGGCCTGGCGCAGGAAGAAGAAGATCAGTCCGATGATCAGCAGGAAGGGCAACAGGTTGATGAACAGCCCGGCGATCGTCGAACCGAAACCGCCGCCGCCGCCCACTTCGATGTCGGGGAAGCCCTGTGAGCCGACATCAATGCCCTCTCGCGAGAGGAACTCGAAGAAGTCGAAGCCCGTTTCGGGGACGTTCGTTTCGTATGACTCCGCGCCGTCGCGGTAATCCAGGGTGACCTTGTCCGAACCGACCTGAACCGCTTCGATCAGACCGGCGTCGTTCTTGATTCGTTCGAGCAGTGATTCGGTGCCGCCCGCCAGGGGGATCTCATTCGATCCGCCGCCGCGCGGGAAGACCGAGAATATGACGATGATCAGTACGACGCCGATCAGCAGGTAGACCAGGAAGCTGCGTTTGAAGCGTGAGCCGCCCATCGTGGTCATTCCCTCACAGCAGCGCGCACCAGCCACTGGCGGACGCGCCGGGTGCGTCATCGGTCATGATTGAGCATATCGCAACGGCTGAGCGCCCTGCGTCTGCATTACGTGAATTCCGCGCATAGTTCTTGCACCGTTCTTGCATTGTTCCTGTTGCGACGCCGCGCTGTCGTCTCTGGCCGTCCGTTAGGATTCACCGAGCATCGGCGGCGCGAGCATGACGTTGTGGGTGATGCTCGCTAGGCGGAGAACGGACTGTTGGCTGCCAGGCCCGACAGCGCGCCCATCCGGTTCGAAGCTGACGAGGCGTGTCCGCCTCTCATCGCGCTCGTGGTCGGCCTACAGGGCGCGGCGTTGGTGCTCGCGCCGACGGTCCTGATCGTCGCCATCACGGTCCGTTCCTCGGGCCTTGATGACAGCTACCTGACCTGGGGCGTGTTTGCCGCACTGCTGATCAATGCAGTGGTGACTGCGCTTCAGTCACTCCAGGCCTGGCGGTTCGGAGGAGGTCACGTCGTGATCTCCGGTCCGACCATGCAGTTCATCGGAATCACAGTGGTCGCAGTATCCACGGCCGGACCGGAGATCCTTGCGACGCTGTTGGCTGCCTCCTGTGTGATTCAGGTGGCGCTGGCCTGGTGGCTGCCGCTCCTTCGCCGGATTGTGACGCCGCTGGTTACCGGCACGGTCATGATCCTGATCGCGGTCACCGTGCTGCCGCTTGCCTTCAACAACATCCAAACGCTGTCGGCAGACGCGCCGGGGGCAGCGGGACCGACGATTGCCGGCATCACATTGCTCGCGTCAGTGGTCATGACGCTCAAAGCGCGCGGAAGATGGCGGCTGATCGCGCCGTTTGTCAGCATCGTTGTCGGTTGCCTGGTCACGGTCGGGTTCGGTGAGTTTGACGCCCGGCGAATCGGCGAAGCCAGCTGGTTCGGCGTCCCGGATGTACCGGAACTGGGATTCGACCTGTCCTTCGGCAACGAATTCTGGGCGTTGTTGCCAACGTTCGCGATTCTCACCCTGGTGGTGGGCCTCAAGACCATCACCGACAGCGTGGTGATCCAGCAAGCTTCCCGGCGGCGACCGTCGGCGATCGACTTCCGCAAGGTCCAGGGCATGGTCAGCGTGAACGGCATTGGCATGTTGTTGGCTGGAATCGCCGGCACGCCGCCGATTTCCGTCTATTCGTCATATGTCCTGACCCTGACCAATCTGACCGGCGTCGCATCACGACGGGTCGGTATCGGTGTGGCTGTCGTCTTTGTGGCCCTCGCCTTCTTCGCCAAATTTGCGGGAGTCCTGCTCAGCATCCCGGGGCCCGTGTTGGCCGCCTACCTGATGCTGGCGATGGGGTTCTTCTTTGTCGGCGGCGTGCAGACGATCCTCCGCGACGGCCTCGATCCCCGACGAAGTCTGATCGTCGCGCTGGCCATCACGCTGGGTCTGGGCCTGCACAACCACGAAGTCATGCGCGACCTGCTGGGCGATGAACTGGGCGGACTGCTGAGCAACGGTGTGATGATCGGCGCGGTCGTGGCGATCGGGATGACGCTGTTGATCGAAGCGCTGAGTTCACGGGCTTCTCGACTGGAGGTGACGCTGGACATGGCCTCGCTCTCAGCGATTGACGAGTTTCTGACCGATACCGCAGCGCGTCTGGGCTGGAACGAGGCGTCAAGCCGGCGGCTGCGCTCGGCCGGCGAAGAAACGCTGGCCACGCTGCTCGCGGACGACGACGGGGATGATCAGCCGAACACTCCCCGCCTGATCGTCCTCGCTAGACCGCAATCGGGAATGGTGGAGTTGGAGTTCGTCGCCACCATGAGTCGAGAGAACATCGAGGACCAAATGGCGTACCTGACAAACGAGGCGGCGCTGGCTGCGGAGGGCGAGCTCTCGCTCAGATTGCTCCGTCACTATGCCTCGAATGTGCGGCACCAGAAGTTCCACGGCGTGGACATCGTCATAGTGCAGGTTGAGGGCAGCGCCTAGCGAGTGCTCGCCAGACATAACGATTGGCGGTAGCATCGTGACGTGTCCAGACAGGTTCCGACCCGACGGCGAGAACTGCAGCATTGGCGCAACGGCGCGCGCTCCATCGTCGGCCTCGACGAAGTCGGGCGCGGACCGCTGGCCGGGCCGGTGGTGACGGCCGCGGTGTCGCTGCCGCTGGACCGTCGGCCGGCCTGGCTGTCCGAATTGCGCGACAGCAAGCAGCTGAGCGCCCGGCAACGGGAACTGCTGGCTCCGCAGATTCGTGAGGGATCGTTGCAATGGGCGCTGGGCTGGGTACATGCGACCGAGTTGGACGAGATCGGAATGACGGCCGCGTTGCGGCTCGCGTGCCGACGAGCGCTCGAGCAGTTGCCCGCGGCCCCCGATGTGGTGATCGCCGACGGCCGCGATGATCTTCGGCTCGCCGTGCGAACCGAGATGGTCGTCAAAGGCGACGCCTCGGTCGCATCCATTGCCGCGGCATCGATCATCGCCAAAACGGCTCGCGACGCGTGGATGATCTCACTGGATGAGCAGTATCCCGGCTACGGATTCGCGCGCCACAAGGGATACGGCTCTCCCGGGCATCTGCGCGCCCTGGAACAACTGGGACCCTGTCCCGAACATCGACGCTCATTCGCGCCGGTGGCCGCGCTGAGTCAGCAGCGTTTCGCTCTCGATGCCGCCGCTTCCTGACCGCAAGACCGACAGCAAGCAGGCGCTGGGCGCCGCCGGCGAGGATCTGGCCGCCACCTACCTGAAATCGCGCGGCTATCGGATTGTCGAGCGCAACTACCGCAGGCGATGGGGCGAAGCCGACATCATCGCCGTCGATGCCGACGGGAGCTACGTGATCGTCGAGGTCCGCAGCCGCAGCGATCGGCGCTACGCGGTCGAAGCGGCGCAATCGGTCGGTCCGCGCAAGCAACGTCAGTTGCGACGGCTGGCGCACGGATTGCTGGCCGAGCAGGAGGCAGAGATCGACATCCGGGTCGACGTGATGATCATTGCGCCCGACCATCGCGGGCGGCTGACCGTCGTGGCGCACATTCAGGATGCAGTCGAAGACGAACCGATCGACGACTAAGCTGAGGGCATAGCCGGAGCCGGACCGTTGACATGCCGATCTACGAGTACTACTGTCCCGACTGCGCACGTACCGTCGAGCTGTTTCAGCGCCGCGTGCGAACCAAGAATGATCCGCTGCCGGGCTGTCCCGAGTGCCGGGAGGGCAAGCTGCAGACCCGGTTTTCTCGATTCCGCTCGAAGACGGAGTTGTCGTTTCCCGGATTCGAAACGCTCGACGACGTTGACGCCGACGATCCGGAGTCCGTTGCCGCCTGGCGAAAATCGGCTGGAGCCGCGCCAGAATTGCCTGCTGATCTCGCCTGACCAGCGCACTCAAGCGCCAGAGGAGGCCGCACGTGCCGATCTACGAATACCGATGCCAGCAATGCGGTCACGTGCAGGAGCAATTTCATCGCTCGCTGGAACGGGCCAAGATCCCGGCCTGTGAGACCTGTCCGTCTACGGAGATGGAACGGGTGATCTCCCGTTTCGCCACACCCAAGACCGAGGCGCAGGTCTTGGAGCAATACGGTTCGCCCGGTCCCGGCGCCGGACCGGACGCCTATCGAGACCCGCGCCAGATCGGGCGTTGGGCCGAAGAGCGATTCGACCAGATGGGCGTCGAGATGCCGGCTGAAGCAAAGCAGATGATCGACGCCGCGCGCGACGGCGACCTGCCGGACCCGGTCAAGGACCTGTAGTCCTCGACTCCGTCATTGCCGCGCTCGCCCCTGTAAATCACGGAATTGCCGCGTTATGGCCTGGGCGATATCTTGCCGACGGGCGGAGCAGCCTGTCCGCCTGTTACCGGAACCGCACGGGATTGACCTGTTCGTGAGGGGACCTGCATGGAAATTCTGATCTTCGCCATCATCGCGGCCGTGCTCGCGCTGCTGTTTGCGGCGGTGCGCGTGCGCGACGTGCTTGCTGAGGACGAAGGCAACGACCTGATGAAGACGATCGCTCGCGCGATCCAGGCCGGCGCTGCGACGTTCCTCAAGCGCGAGTACACGTTCCTGGCCGGATTCGTCGCAGTCGTGTTTGTGGTCCTGTTGATCTTCATCGACCTCGACGTGCTCGATAAGTTTGGAGGGTCATTCGGAGGCGATGGGGAGCGCTTCTCATCGACCGCCATTTCCTACATCATCGGCGCGATCCTGTCGGCCTCGGCCGGCTACGCCGGCATGCTGATCGCCGTGCGTGCCAACGTGCGCACCGCCGCCAAGGCTCGAGAGGGACTCAACCCCGCACTTCGCGTCGCGTTCGGCAGCGGCACCGTGATGGGCATGACCGTTGTCGGACTGGGTCTGCTTGGTCTCGTGATCATGTACCTGATCTGGCAAGACGTCGCGCCACTGGCCGGCTTCGCCTTCGGCGCATCCTCGATTGCCCTGTTCGCCCGTGTTGGCGGCGGCATCTACACCAAGGCCGCCGACGTCGGCGCCGACCTCGTCGGCAAAGTCGAAGCCGGTATCCCCGAGGACGACCCGCGCAACCCCGCCACGATCGCCGACAATGTGGGCGACAACGTCGGTGACGTAGCCGGCATGGGCGCAGACCTGTTCGAGTCCTATGTCGGCTCGATGGTCGCCACGATGGCGCTGGCCGCTACGGTGTTGGCCGCCAACATCAGCCTCGAATGGGACGACGGTCTTGTCGTCCTGCCCATGCTGATCGCGGGCATCGGCATCCTCGCGGCCGTGATTGGAACGTTCTTCGTTCGCACCGGCGAACAGGCCGATCAGGGCCGCCTCTTGTGGGCGCTGCGAGCAGGAGTATTCGGCGCTTCTGCGCTTGTCCTCATCGGTGGCATTGTCGCCATTGCCTTGCTCGACCTCGACTCGCTCGACGGCAGCAAGTGGAATCTCTTCTTCGCCATTTTGGTCGGACTGATTGCCGGACAGATAATCGGCACCGTGACCGAGGGTTACACGTCGTCAGAGGGTTTCAACCTCGGCGGCAGGCGCTACTCGCCGACGGTGAACCTCAGCCAACAGGCCGAGTCAGGCACCGGACCGATCATCATCGGCGGACTGAGCCTCGGCATGATGTCGACACTGATCCCCCTGATCACCATCGTCGTGGCAATTGTGATTGCCTACGAACTCGGTGAGTTCTACGCCATCGCGCTGGCCGCTGTCGGCATGCTGGCGCCGCTCGGCGTGACGCTCGCGACCGACGCCTATGGCCCGGTCGCTGACAACGCTGGAGGCATCGCCGAGCAGGCCGGTCTCGACCCCGAGGTGCGCGAGCGCACCGACGCGCTCGACCAACTCGGCAACACCACCGCCGCGACGGGCAAGGGCTTCGCCATCGGATCGGCCGCGCTGACCGCACTGGCCCTGCTCGCGACCTACGCGATCACTGTGTGGGGCGACATCGGCAACGCCGTCTTCAACCTGCTCGACTACAAGGTGTTGATTGGGTTGCTGATCGGCGCATTGATGCCGTTCGTGTTCTCGGCGCTCTCGATGGGAGCCGTGGGACGAGCCGCCGAGGCGATGGTCCAGGAAGTCCGCCGCCAGTTCCGCGAGATGCCGGGCATCATGGACGGAACACAGGATCCCGACTACGAACGAGCCATCTCGATCTCCACCGACGGCGCGCTGCGCGAGATGATCATCCCCGGCCTGATCGCCGTGGTCGTGCCGATTTTCGTCGGCGCGGTGATCTCGGCCGAGGCGCTCGGTGGTTTGTTGATCGGCTCAATCGCGGCCGGCGCCATGCTCGCGCTGATGATGGCCAACGCCGGCGGCGCATGGGACAACGCCAAGAAGTACATCGAGGAGGGCAACTTCGGCGGCAAGGGCTCCGACGCCCACTCCGCGGCGGTGGTCGGCGACACGGTCGGGGATCCGTTCAAGGACACCTCCGGGCCGTCGCTCAACATTCTGCTCAAGCTGATGTCGATCGTCGCCGTCGTCTTCGGACCGTTGTTCCTCTAGGAGTCTCGCGATCCTCCAGTCCCCTCTCCCTGAGGGAGAGGGTTAGGGTGAGGGCCCGCTCACATCACAGAGCTGCTTTGGCTCGATAGCGAAACGCAGCCGACCCTCACCCCAACCCTCTCCCAGAGGGAGAGGGAGCGTTGTCGCCTGACCGGCTCGCCCGCTCCCGCTCCGTTTGCTCCCGTATCTGCTCTTGCAGCGCCCGCCCGGCGTTGCCGGTCGCAAGGATTGTTAACACCGCGCCAATCAGCAACCCCAACGTCAGACCGATCAGGAACCGCATAAGGGACCTCCCCCATAGGCTGGCATCAGCCTCAACCATACGACCGCCGATAGCCCCTCCAGAAAGGCGATGTGCATGACCTCCGCGACCGAAGTATCTCTGGACACCCTCGTATCGCTTTGTAAGCAGCGCGGGTTCGTCTTCCCCGCCTCAGAGATCTACGGCGGCTTCGGATCAACCTACGACTACGGACCGCTCGGCGTCGAACTCAAGCGCAACGTCAAAGAACTCTGGTGGCGCTCAGTCGTTCGTGAACGCTCCGACGTGGTTGGGCTGGACTCCGCCATCATCCAGTCGCCGCGCGTCTGGGAGGCGTCCGGCCACGTGCAGAACTTCCACGACCCGATGGTCGACTGCCTTGAGTGCAAAGAGCGCTTCCGCGCGGACCATCTCAAGGGTCCGGCATGCCCAACCTGCGGCGTCATAGGCAAGTTCACCGAGGCGCGGGAGTTCAACCTGATGTTCCGCACTCAGGTTGGCCCGGTCGCGGGGACGGGCTCGCAGGCCTATCTGCGCCCAGAGACTGCGCAAGGCATCTTCATCAACTTTGAGAATGTGCTCACCTCCACTCGCCGCCGGCTGCCGTTCGGCATCGCCCAACAGGGCAAGTCCTTCCGCAACGAGATCACGCTGGGCAACTTCATTTTTCGCACCCGCGAGTTCGAGCAGATGGAGATGGAGTACTTCGTCGCACCCGACGAGTCCGATGAGTGGTACCGACGCTGGATCGACCTGCGCGAGCAGTGGTACACCGGTCTGGGCATCGACCCGGCCAACATCCGCCGCGACGTCCATCCGACCGAAAAGCTGTCGCACTATTCAGCCGGCACCACCGACCTGCAGTACCGCTATCCGTGGGGCTGGGACGAGCTCGAAGGCATCGCCAACCGGACCAACTTCGACCTGACCCAGCACGGCGAGTCGTCGGGCAAACGGCTCGAATACTTCGACCCGCAGACCAATGAGCACGTCGTCCCGCACGTCATCGAGCCGGCGGCCGGCGTCGACCGGATCATGCTCGCCCTGCTCTGCGACGCCTACACGGTTTCTCCGGACGAAAAGGGCGACGATCGCACCGTGCTCGCCTTCAGTCCCCGCGTCGCGCCGATCACCGTCGCCGTGCTGCCGCTCTCACGCAAGGAGCCCGTCGCCAACCTCGCCCAGGAAGTCTGGGGCCAAATCCGCCCGCTCTGGACAACGCAGTACGACGACACCCAGTCAATCGGCCGCCGCTACCGCCGCCAGGACGAAATCGGCACGCCGCTCTGCGTCACCGTCGACTTCGAATCGCTCGACGACAACGCGGTGACAATCCGCGACCGGGATACGCAGGAACAGGTGCGCGTCAGGATCGAAGAACTGGTCGACACGCTCAGGGACCGTTTGGGCTTCTAGTCTTCTTCTGTCGCCCCAGGTGAGAGCGCGGGGTTGCGGGAACTCAGTTGGAGTTCGCAGACACAAGAACGCTGCCGCTTACTGCGGGATCGCCACCTGTGTGGCGTCCGGCTGAGGCGGCAGCGTCGCTTGCTGAGATTTCTCAGATCGCCCGAGCTATGGGGCGAGTTCCGCCACCTTCGCCCGTGCGCCGTCCTTGTCCTCGAACCACTCGGCATTGATTTCGGTGAAGGCCTGCCACTCGTCGGGCACGTCGTCCTCGGAGAAAATGGCGGTCACCGGACAGGCCGGCTCGCAGGCGCCGCAGTCGATGCACTCATCTGGTGAGATGTAGAGCATGCGGTCGTCGTCGTCGGCGTGGATACAGTCCACCGGGCAGACCTCAACGCAGGATTGGTCCTTGACGTCGATGCATGGTTCCGCGATCACATAGGTCATCGATCCATCCTCTCAAGCGCTCGTCTTGCGCTACGCCGCCACCGACGTTTTCGCGACTACCACACTTATAGGACGGCAATCCGATCTTCGCAATAGCCAATTGAGTTTGCTGCAAACACTGATCTTTATCCCCCGTCGAGTGTGCTTCCTGGACGCCGAATCTACGAGGCGGCGACTGCCTCCGCCGGTAGGCGCCAGCCGTGTTGAGAGAGCACGTCGCGAAGAAATTCGCCGGTATGCGAGCCTTCAACCAGCGCCACTTCTTCTGGCGTCCCCTCCGCCACCACCTGTCCGCCGCGATCGCCGCCCAGCGGTCCGAGGTCGATGATCCAGTCGGCGTTCTTGATCACGTCGAGGTGATGCTCGATCACGACGACGGTGTTCCCGCCGTCGACGAGTTGCTGCAACACCTGCAATAGCGCCTCGACGTCCGAGAACGAGAGGCCGGTAGTCGGCTCGTCGAGTAGATACAGGGTGCGTCCGGTCGAGCGCTTGGAAAGCTCCGTCGAGAGCTTGACCCGCTGTGCCTCACCGCCCGACAGCGTGGTCGCCGGCTGTCCCAACCTGACGTAGCCGAGACCCACAGCCTGCAGAGTCCGAAGTTTTCGTGAGATCGTCGGATTCGCGTCGAACAGCACCGCAGCCTCGTCGACGGTCATGTTGAGTACATCCGCGATGGTCTGGTCCTTGTAGCGAATCTCCAGGGCCTCGCGGTTGTAGCGGTCGCCGTGACAGACTTCGCAGGGCACGGTCACGTCGGGCAGGAACTGCATTTCGATCGTGTTGTAGCCGTCGCCCTTGCAGGCCTCGCAACGGCCGCCCTTGACGTTGAAGGAGAATCGGCCTGGCTTGTAACCGCGCATCCTCGATTCCGGCACCGACGCGAACAACTCGCGCACCGGCGTGAACAGGCCGGTGTAGGTCGCCGGGTTCGAACGAGGCGTTCGGCCGATCGGCGACTGGTCAATATCGATCACCTTGTCGATCGCGTCCAGACCCTTGAGCCCGCGCATCGCTCCAGGACGGCGCCTCGCGCCGTGCAGCTGCTGTGCCGCCGAAGCGTGCAACAGATCGTTGACCAGCGTGCTCTTGCCCGAACCCGATACGCCGGTCACGCAGATGAATGTGCCCAGCGGGAATGTGGCGTCGATCTCGCGCAGGTTGTGTTCCGAGGCGCCGACGACGGTCAGTTCGTCGCCATTCCCCGGACGACGCTGGGTCGGCATAGGGATGCTGCGCCGGCCGCTGAGGTATGCGCCGGTCATCGACTCGGGACTGTCCATGATCGCGGAGGGCGGCCCGGCGGCGACGATTCTGCCGCCCGCCTCGCCGGCGCCTGGTCCCATGTCGACGATGTAGTCGGCTGCGCGCATCGTTGCTTCGTCATGCTCCACGATCAGCACCGTGTTGCCCAGGTCGCGCAGTCGCTTCAACGTGCGAATCAGGCGCTCGTCGTCGAGCGGGTGCAAACCAATCGACGGCTCGTCGCAGACGTAGAGCACGCCCATCAGAGACGAGCCGATCTGCGTCGCCAGCCGGATACGCTGCGCTTCGCCGCCGGACAGCGTCGCCGCCGCCCGGTCGAGCGTGAGGTAGTCCAGTCCGACATCGACGAGGAAGGTCAGCCGCTCGCGGATCTCCTTGAGGATTTGGGCGGCGATCGCCATCTCGCGCGCTGTCAGCGGCGTATGGTCGCTGCTCAGCCGATTCGCCCAGAGTGATGCTTCCGAAACCGACATCCGTGTCACGTCGACCACGGAGCGATCGTCTACCAGAACCGCGAGGGACTCTGCCTTCAAACGTGCCCCTCCGCAGGAAGAGCAGGGCACTGCCGTCATGTAGCGCTCGATCTCGGTGCGCGACCAGTCGGAGTCCGTCTCCCGATGGCGGCGATCGAGATTATGGACCACACCCTCGAACTGCGTCTCGTAGCGGCGGTGCCGTCCACGGTGATTGACGAAGTCAACCACGATCGGCTCCGGCAAGCCGTACAGGATGGCGTCGATCAGTTCCGCCGGCTGGTCGTCGAAGGGGACATCGGTCTCGGCCTCGAACTGCTCGAAGACCGCTTCAAGCATCCGCCGATGCCAGCCGGTGTGCGTCGTCGATCGCGACCACGGCGCAATCGCCCCTTCGTCGAGAGACTTGGATCGGTCGGGAATGACCAGCAGCGGATCGACCTGCATCGTCACACCGAGCCCGGTGCAATCGGGGCAGGCGCCATGCGGCGAGTTGAACGAAAACGAGCGCGGTTCGATCTCGCCCAGCGCGAACATGTCCCGCGGACAGGCCAGTTGCTCGGAGAAAATCAGGTCGTCGTCAGCGTCCAGCGGCCGGACTCGCACGATGCCGTCGCCCAGACCCAGGGCCTGCTCAATCGAGTCGGCCAGGCGGTTGGCAAGGATGTTGCGGTCCTCATCCGCGATTGCTCCGTCGGGCAAGGCAACGCGGTCGATGACGATGTCGATCGTGTGGTTCTTGTTCTTCTCCAGCTCGATCTCATCGTCCAGCGACAGCACCTCGCCATCGACACGCACGCGAACGAATCCCCGCCCACGTGCGTCCTCGAACACGCCCTTGTGCTCGCCCTTGCGGTCGCGGATCACGGGCGCCATGATCATCAATCGGCGTCGTTCACCCAGCGACATCACCGCGTCGACCATCTGTTGAACCGTCTGCTGGGCAATCGGATCGCCGCACAGCGGGCAGTGCGGCCGGCCGGCTCTGGCGAAGAGCAGGCGCAGGTAGTCGTAAATCTCGGTCACAGTGCCGACGGTCGAGCGCGGGTTACGCGATCCCGTCTTCTGGTCAATCGAAATCGCGGGAGACAGCCCCTCGATGTAGTCGACGTCCGGTTTCTCCATCCGTCCGAGAAACTGTCGCGCATACGCCGACAGCGACTCGACGTAGCGGCGCTGACCCTCGGCGTAAATGGTGTCGAAGGCCAGCGACGACTTGCCCGATCCCGAGAGGCCGGTGATTACCACCAGCTGGTCGCGCGGCAGTTCGACGTCGATGTCTTTGAGATTGTGTTCCCGCGCGCCGCGGACCAGGATCCGATCAGACGGCACCAGTTGTACTCCCAATTGCGCGCAACTCCCGCGCAGATTCAGCCTGTTCAGCGTAACCGAACAGCAGGTCGCCGCTTGAACCGCCCTGACGCTACCTATACTCGATTCATGTCAACCACCACCTCGGAATCCGAACGACAATCTCGGATGACCGCGCTCTCCGATGACGACGGCGAGGCTCCGTCGGGGTACAAACGCATCGTCATCTTCGACGCCTACGCCCTGATTTTCCGTGCCTATTTCGCCATGCAGCGAGCCAATCTGCGGACCACTGCCGGCGAGCCGACCGGCGCGGTCCGAGGCTTCACCTCGACCCTGCTCCACATCTTCCGCACGCTCGAACCGACCCACGCCGCCTTCGCCTTTGACGTCGATGACGCGACCGTCTTCCGACGCGACATTGACCCCAACTACAAGGCTCACCGCGAGCCGATGCCTGAGGACCTGCCGTCCCAGATTCAACGGTGCCGTGAGATCGCCGAGTCGTTCTCCGTGCCGATTTACCAGGAGCCCGGCTTCGAGGCCGACGATGTCCTCGGCACCCTTGCCGATCAGGCTGTGGCCGAGGGCTTCGACACCTGGATCTGCACGCTCGACAGCGACATCCTCCAGCTCGTCACCGACGACATCTCGGTCTACCTCTACAACCCGTACAAGAGCGAGTACACCGCCTACGAGGGTCCCGCCACGGTCCGAGCCAGGTACGAGGTCGACCCGATTCAGATCATCGATTTCAAGGCCCTTGTCGGCGACAAGTCCGACAACATTCCCGGCGTCAAGGGTGTCGGCAAAGTCGGCGCCGTCAAGCTGCTCAACCAGTACGGCACCGTTGAGCAAATCTACGAACACATCGACGAGGTCAAGCCGGCTGGCACGCAGAAAAAGCTGCTCGCCGACCGCGACAACGCCTTCATGAGCAAGGATCTGGCCACGATTCGCCACAACGCCCCGGTCGCGCTGGATGTTGCCGCTGCCGACGTCACGGCCTTCGACCGCGATGCCGTCATCGCCAAGTTCCAGGAGCTCGAGTTCCGCACGCTGATGGACCAGATCCCCGGGCTCCACGACGAGGACGAACCCGTCATTCAGCAGCCGTCGGTCGAGCACTACGACCTCGTCACCGACGAAGCCAGTCTTCAGGAATGGGTCCAGCGAGCGGCAAACGCGCCGCTGCTCGCGATCGATCTGGAGACCTCGTCCACCGACACCATCGACTGCGAGATCGCCGGATACGCGCTCTCGGACGAAGAAGGCCAGGGCTGTTACATCCCGGTCGGCCATCGCGGCGACGAGCCGCAACTCGATCACGAGTTGGTCAAATCCGCGCTACGCCCGGTGCTGGAGAACTCGCTGATCCCCAAGCTGCTGCACAACGCCAAGTTCGACATGAAGGTCCTGCGACGCCACGGGATCACCATGCGCGGATTGCACGACGACACGATGGTCGCGGCATTCGTGTTGAATAAGTCGCACATCGGCCTCAAGTCGTTGGCGCTGAGCGAGCTTGGCATCCAGATGACCCCAATCGAGGACCTGATCGGCAAGGGCCGCAACCAGCTCTCGATGGTCGACGTCTCCGCCGCCGAAGCCGGCAAGTATGCCGCAGCCGACGCCGACATCACTCTCCGCCTCGCCAACCTGCTGTTGCCGGAACTAAGCAAGAACGATGTCCTGGACAAGCTCTACCGAGAGCTCGAGTTGCCGCTGATCCCGATCCTGGTGGAAATGGAGCTGGCCGGCGTCACGCTGGACACCGGCATCCTCGACGACCTCGACGAGCAGCTCAACGGCGAGATCGCGACGGTCACCACGCAGATCTTCGAAGACGCCGGGCACGAGTTCAACATTGGCTCGCCAAAGCAACTCAGCGGCGTGCTCTTCGACCAGCTCGAGTTACCCAAGACGCGAAAGACTTCACAGGGCTACTCCACCGATGCCCAACAGATGGAACGACTGGTCGACGCCCATCCGATCGTCAATCGCGTCCTCCAGTGGCGCGAGCTGACCAAGCTGCGCAGCACATATGTCGAATCGCTGCCCAACGAGGTGCACGAGTCGACCGGGCGGGTCCACACCGACTACAACCAGACGGTCGCGGCGACCGGACGCCTGTCCTCCGAGTCGCCGAACCTGCAGAATATCCCGGTTCGCACTGAACAGGGACGACAGATTCGTGCGGCGTTTGTGGCCAAACCGTGGGAAGAGCTGACCCCGGACGCCGAGGTCAACTTCGTCTCGGCTGACTACTCGCAGATCGAACTGCGCGTCCTCGCCCACCTCTCCGAGGACGATGGCCTGATCAACGCCTTCCGCAACGGCGAGGACATTCACGCGGCGACCGCCTCCGGCGCCTACGGCGTCTCGATCGACGACGTGCAGCCGGAAATGCGCCGCGTCGCCAAGATGATGAACTTCGGCGTGATCTACGGACTCTCGGCGCACGGACTCTCACAGCGCAGCGGGATGGAGCGGCGCGACGCGCAGGCCTTCATCGACGCCTACTTCGGCCGCTTCGAGCGCGTGGCGCAGTGGATCGAGGAGACCAAGGAATCGACCAAAGAACAGGGCTACGCCGAAACGTTGATGGGCCGCCGCCGCTACCTGCCCGAGATCAACTCGCGCAACTTCCAACGCCGCAACGCCGCCGAACGGATGGCCGTCAACATGCCGGTCCAGGGCACCGCGGCCGACGTGATGAAGCGGGCAATGATTGAGCTCGACGAGGCGCTCCACAAGCGGGAACTCAGGTCACGCATGCTCCTGCAGGTCCACGACGAGTTGATCTTTGAGGTGCCGAGCGAAGAAATCGACTCGCTGGCCGACATCCTGCGCGAGATCATGCCTGCCGCGCTCGATTTGGTGGTACCGCTGAACATTGAGGTGAAGAGCGCTCGCAACTGGCGCGACCTGGAGCCGCTCCAGGTCGGCTGATCGGAAGGAGAGGCCACATGTTTCGCACCATCGGCAACACCTGGCAGATCACCAAGTTGTCCTGGAAGGTGCTGCAGCTCGACCGCGAGCTGATCTTCTTCCCGATCATGGGCACGATCGGCGCGATCATCGTCGGTGTCATCGCGGCGGGAGTCTTCGCCGGCACCGGCACATTCGACCGTCTCGGCAGCGGTGAAACCGAGTTCAACGTCGTCGACCTGATCATCACCCTGGTCGCCTACTTCGGCGGGCTCTATATGGTTATCTTCTTCAATGCCGCGTTGGTCGCGGCCGCGCGTGAGCGACTCGAGGGCGGCGACCCCAACGTGATGTCGGGTATTCGCGCCGTTAGAGGCATGTGGCTGGCGATTCTCGGCTGGACGATCATCACCGGCACCGTTGGCCTGATCCTCCAGGCCTTGCAGAGCATGGCGCGCGAGAACAGCCAGGGCGTCATGCGGATCGTCGCGATCATCATCGTCTCGCTGTTGCAGACCGCCTGGGCCTACATCACCTTCTTCGTGATTCCCGTGCTCGTGGTCGAGCGTGTGGGCCCAATCAGCGCGATTCGCCGTTCCGGCCGACTGTTGCGCCAGTCCTGGGGCGAGCAACTCACCGCCAGTTTCTCGTTTTTCCTCATCTACCTGCTGGCGCTACTGATCGTGGCCATACCGGTGGTCGTCCTGATCTTCCTCTGGCCCGTCGGCGCGATCATTGTTGCCGTCATCCTCGGTGGCATCGCATTGGCCTCGGTCGCGGCGATGGAAGGCATCTTCAAGGCGGCGCTGTACGAGTGGGTCTCAGAGGGCAAAGGCAGCGAATGGTTCGACCAACAGCTTCTGTCCAACGCCTACGCGCTCAAGGAGTAATCCCCGGCAATGCCCGAGCTGCCCGAGGTCGAAACCGTCCGGCGACAACTCCAGCCCCTGATCGCCGGACGTAGAGTCACCGGCTTCAACGTGTTGCCGGGCGCCGAGAGGCTCCTGCGCGGTCGCTCCAGCTCAGAACTGGACTCGCTACTTCGGTGCAGCCGCTTTACGACCGTGGAACGACGGGGCAAGTACCTCGGCCTCAACCTCGAAGACGGTCAGGTCCTCGTCGTCCATTTGCGAATGACCGGCTCATTGAGATTCCGTCCGCGCGGGTACGAAGATGAGTCGTTCACCCGAGCCGTCTTCAACCTCGACCACGGCGACCAACTGCGCTTCGTCGATGTCCGCAAGTTCGGCACCATCGACCTGGTCGACCGCATGGAAGAAGCTCTGCCCGAGCTCGGCCCGGAGCCGCTGTCGGACGATTTCACGATTGAGGCGATGTGGCACGCGCTCCGCGGGCGACAGCAACCAATCAAAGCCGCACTCCTCGACCAGCGCAACATCGCCGGCATCGGCAATATCTACGCCGACGAAGCGCTCTTCCTCTCCCGCCTCAACCCCGAAGCCCCGGCCGGCTCGCTGCGCCCGGCAGAGCGTCGCGCCTTGCACGCCGCCATCCGACAGACGCTCCAGGACGGAGTCTCCCACGGCGGAGCATCCTTCCGCGACTACACGGACGTCGACGGCGCCGAGGGTGAGCAACAGTACTTCGTCCGAGTCTTCCGCCGCACCGACGAACCCTGTGACGACTGTGAAGCGACCATTCGACGCATCGTCGTTGGAGGCCGAGCCACCCACTTCTGCCCAAAGTGCCAGCCGGTCCGCCAACGCACGAGAAAGGTGACATCCAACCGTCCGAGAAGGTAGACTCGTATCGGAAGGTTGAGGCGCATGGTCGCAGAGGCGCAGTCTGAGTCACCTGTCCCCGAGTCCGCCTACGCGGACTACGAGCAAGACTTGCTGGACGAAGACATCCCGCCGGCTCAAGCGCGAGCATCGCGGCGAGCTCTAGAGCGCATTGTTGACCGGGTGACGATCAATTTCGCGACGAAAGCCGACTTGCGCGAAGTGAGAAACGAACTCAGGGACGAGATACGCGCTCTCAAAGATGACTTTGCTGGTCTCAGGGGTGAGCATGGTGGCCAACTCAGTCAACTCCTGCAAGATGTCGCAGCGCTCAAGGCCTAGATGAAGATGTTCAAATGGATGTTTGCTCTCGGCACCTCTTCAGTCCTGGCCCTGCTGGGCGCCGTACTTGTGGTGCTGTTGACGAGGCTCTAATCCGGGTCTTGCTGTCCGAGCCGAGGTTGTCCGCGATACCCTCAAGCCGAGATGAGCCGGCAGCAACCCTCCGAGCCGTATCCCCGTCAGCCCTACCAGGCCGACTCTGACCGACCTCACGACGTCGCCATCGCCAACTGCGAAGACTGCGGCGACGAATTCGACATCGCTCACTCGGACCCGCGCACCAGAGTCTGTGCTCCCTGCTGGGACCGCTCGCTCGAAGCGATCGAGATGGCCTTCCTCGACAACTACGCCAAGTTCGGAGCCAAGGCGCACCGTACCGTCGCCGAAGCGCTCTTCCGCGCCCAGGCGCTCGCCGATCCCGACGACCGCAAGGTCATCGGGATGCGCATCGTGGAGGAATATCTCAATGCTGCCCAGGACCTCATGGCGCTCTACGTCGCCCTGCGCCGCCGCCACGAGCAGCCACTGCTGACTACGTTCACCAACTTCGAACTCAACGCTCCTTCGGTGGCCGCATTCCGCATCATGACGGCCAGCCGCACAGCCGACGATCTCCTCCGCGATCTGCAACTGCCCACACTGGCCGATGTCGAGGCTGCGCGAGGCGAGATACCGCGCAAGGAATGGCGGCAGTTCGCCGGCGCCGTGATGGCAATCTCCAACGGGATCGAGCGCGTGCAGAAGGTCGATCAAGGCGTGCTGCTCGAGCTGGCCGACGGACTCAGACAGTCAACCGCGCTGACCCACAAAATGGACTGGCTGCCCGAACGCGCGATGAATCCCGACCAGGTCGCGCTGGTGGTGCTCAATCAGCGCCGGCGGGTCCTGCTCACACACTCCTTGGCCGTCCACGAGCCGCAGCTCGAAGTCTTCATCGACGCCATCGACAAGATCACCGCCGCCGCGCGTGACCTGATCTGGTTGTATCTTCACGTCCGCGACACCGTTGCGCTTGAGGATTCCCGGACAGGTCAGACGTAAGGCGGCGAACATGACACAGTCCCCGTTCAACCTCGATGGTCAGGTCGTCCTCGTCTCTGGCGCCGGACGCGGAATCGGCCGCGCCGCCGCCGAACTGATCGCGCAGATGGGCGCCAGAGTCGCGATCACCTCGCGAACCGTCGCCCAGGTCGAGGAGGTCGCCCAGGCCATTCGCGACGAAGGTGGCCAGGCCTGGGCCTTCCGCGCCGACGTCGCCGCGATCGAGGACCATGAGTCCTTGCTCGACGACGTGGAAGACACAATCGGACCCCTGACCGGTCTCGTCAACGTGGCCGGCATCTCACCAATCCTCCAGCGCGGCGAGCGGATCACCGCCGAGGATTACGACCACATCCAGAACATCAATCAGCGCGGCACCTTCTTCCTCACTCGCAACTTCGCCGCCCGACTGATCGACGCAGAGCGCGGCGGTTCGATCGTCACGATCTCCAGCGTCGGCGCCGAATACGGTCTGCCGCGACAGGCCGCCTACTCGATGACCCGAGCGGCGGTCGAAGCCATGACCAAAACTCTCGCCGCGGAGTGGTCACACTCGCTCACGGCCCCAATCCGCGCTAACTGCGTCGCGCCGGCGTTCATCGACACGCCCCTGACCGAGCCCATGCCCGACTGGTACCGAGAACGCGTCGAGTCCCACACCGCCATGCGCCGCCTCGGCGCGGACGATGAAGTCGCGGGCGCGGTCGCCTTCCTGCTCTCCGACGCCGCCAGCTACATCACCGGAACCGTCGTCCCCGTTACCGGCGGCTACGGTCTCTGGTCACTCGATCCCCGCTGAGACCCCGCCGAAACTGAGCAAGCCATGACCTATCTCGCCGCCGCCGTCCAGCGCTCACCCGGACTCACGCTCGAACACGGCATCGAGAAAGCCGTCGCCGCGATCGAGGAAGCGGGGCGCGAGGGCGCAAGCCTGATCGTGTTCCCCGAGACCTGGATCCCGTCGTATCCCTACTACCACAGCCAGTCGGCCAACCGTCAGGCATTCTCCGCCCTCTACCAGCGCACATTCGAGAACAGCATTGCCATCCCCTGTTCCGATTGGGAGCGAATCGCACAGGCGGCGGCTGAGGCTCAGGCTCACGTCACAATCGGAGTCAACGAGCGCGAACCGCACGCCGGTACGATCTACAACACGCTCGCCTACATCGGACCCGACGGCTCGCTCCTCGGCAAGCACCGCAAACTCGTGCCCACCCTCTCCGAGCGACTGATCTGGGGCTACGGCGACGGCTCCGACCTCGATGTCTACGACACCGACGTCGGCCGTCTCGGTGGCCTGATCTGCTACGAGCACCAGATGGCGCCCGCCCGCTACGCGCTCTCGACCCTCGGCATCCAGGTCCACGCCTCGGTCTGGCCCGGCTGGGAACAACTGCACCCGGTCATCGACGCCGCCACCCGACACCTCGCCTACGAGAACGCCTGCTACGTCATCGTCGCCCGCGAGACGATGTCGCCCGAACTCTTGCCCGCTGGCACGCCGCTGGGCGAGGAACCGTTCTGGCACGCCTCAGGCGGCTCCGCGATCATCGCGCCGGGCGGCAAGTATCTCGTCGAGCCGGTCACCGATCAGGAAACGATCATCTACGCAGAAATCGACCTGGAGAACACCATCGAATCCAAGCGCTGGGTCGACTCCGCCGGACACTACGCCCGACCCGACGTCTTCCAGCTCCACTGGGACAAGCGACCCAAACCCCCACTGGTTGTCGATGACTGATCCCGGACCACACGACGCCATCACCGACGTCCCCGGCATCGAGGCCGGCCACTACACCGACCGCGAAAACGCCACCGGTTGCACGGTCGTCCTCGCACGCTCCGGCGTCACGCCCGGTGTCTTCCAGCCGGGCGGCGCTCCCGGCACGCTCGACACCGATCTCGCCGTCGCCGAAAACTCGATCCAGGAGATCCACGCCGTCCTCCTCACCGGAGGCAGCACCATCGGCCTCGACGCCGCCGAAGGAGTCCGCCGCTACCTCAAGGAATCCGGAGTCGGCCTGCCACTGATGCCCGATCTGGACCCGTTGCCGCTCGCCATGGGCGCCGTCGTATTCGACCTCATGATCGGTAACGCGGTGCATCCATCGGGCGACAACGGCTACATCGCCGCGTCAACTGCGTCCTCCGGACCCCTGGAGCAAGGCTCCGTCGGAGTCGGCACTGGCTGCACGGTCGCCAAGGCCGGACCGTCCGGGACAGCGCTCAAGGGTGGCGTCGGCACCGCTTCGCTGATCCACGACTCCGGACTCATCGTTGGCGCGCTGGTCGCCACCAATTCCGTCGGCGACATCGTCGATCCCTCGACCGGCGAACTGGCCGCCGGCGCTCGCGGCGATCACCCGCCTGCCATGTCTCGCTCAAGCCGGGCGCTGCTCAATCGCTCCCTCGCAGAGTTCGAAGAGTTGCAGAGATCCCGGCCCGACTTCAGCGCCGAGCGCCCGGGAACCAATACCACCCTCTGCGTCGTCGCCACCAACGCCAAACTGCACAAGGGAACCGCCAAACGTGTCGCGATCATGGGCTCCGCCGGACTCGCCCGCACCATCGACCCCGTCTTCACGCCCGGCGACGGCGACACCATCTTCACCCTCGCCACAGGCGAGATCGACGTCACCAGCATCCCCGCCATGCTCACGCTGACCGGAACGATGGCCGCCGAAGCCGTCGCCGAGGCCACCCTCCGCAGCGTCCGCGAAGCCACCTCGCTCGCCGGAATCCCATCGGTCTCGGAGTGGCGATCATCCGCCCATCCGGACGGCTGATACGATCCCGCCATGACCGACCGACCCCTCGTCCTCGCCACCAACGATGACGGCATCGAAGCCCCCGGCCTCTGGCATCTCGCCGAGGCCGTGCTCGACTTCGCCGACGTCCTCGTCGTCGCCCCCGCGTTCAACCAGTCCGGCATGTCAGCCTCGGTCACGTTGCGGCAGGACCTGGAGACGGAACGCGCCCACTCACTACTCGACGGCGTCGACGCCTGGCAGGTCAACGGCACCCCTACCGACGCCGTCCTGCAGGGCATCCGCCACCTCGCCCCGCGACACATCGACATGATCGTCTCCGGCGTAAATCCCGGACCCAACGTTGGCCGCGACATCCTCCACTCCGGCACGGTCATGGCCGCCATGCAGGGCTACCTGCGCAACCTGCCCAGCATCGCCGCCTCGCTCTGGTCCTTCGAGGACGACCATCTCCGCGACGCCGCGATCATCGCCGGGCGCATCGCTCAACGGCTGCTGGCCAGCGGACAGGTCCAGTTCCTCAACGTCAACGCGCCCGATCGGTCGATCTCCGATTTCGCCGGCGTCCGCGTCACCCCGGTCGCCAACGTATCCCCCTCTCGTGTCATCGACCGCACCGACGAACACGGAGCGACCCGCCGGCAGCTCGTCCTGCGTCCCGACGCCAATATCGCTCCCAACACGGACGTCGCCGCCATCATCGAAGGCGCCGTCACTGTCACCCCGTTGCACAACGACCTCACATTTCATGCCATGCTTGCCGACGCGGAAACGATCGTCGGCGACGTCAACACGCTCCTCGACGGCGCGATAGACTGATCTTCCCAGTCGCAGCCGCTTGATCGCACGGGAGTTCGACAAATGGCCGGTCATTCCAAATGGGCCCAGATCAAGCGCAAGAAGGGCGTCACCGACGCCAAGCGCGGTCAGCTCTTCACCAAGCTCGGGCGCGAAATCGCCGTCGCCGTCCGTTCCGGCGGACCGAAACCCGAGGAAAACTCCGCCCTCCGCCTCGCGGTCGAACGCGCCCGCGCCTCCAACATGCCCAACGCCAACATCCAGCGGGCCATCGATCGCGCCTCCGGCGGCGGAGACGGATCGCAGCTCGAAGAAATCCGTTACGAGGCCTACGGACCCGGCGGCGCGGCCCTCCTCATCGATTCGCTCACCGACAACCGAAACCGCACCGTCTCCGAGGTCCGCGCCGCCCTCACCCGCGCCGGCACCGGCATCGCCGAGTCCGGCGCCGTCGCCTGGCTCTTCGAGCAGAAGGGCGTGATCGCCGTCGACGTGGACGAACAGCTCGACCCCGACGACATCATGCTCGCCGCGATCGACGGCGGCGCGGAAGACGTCGATGTCGACGAAGGACTGGTCGAGGTCATCACGGCGCCGGCCGACCTGGAGTCCGCCCGCAGCGCAGTCGAGGAAGCCGGCGCGCCGATCGCCTCGGCCGAGGTCGTCATGCGCGCCACCAACACCGTCCCCGTCGACACCGACCAGGCCGGCAAGCTGATGCGCCTGATCGACTCCCTCGAAGACCTCGACGACGTCCAGCGAGTCTTCACCAACGCCGACTTCCCCGACGCCGCCCTCGTCGAGGCATAACACTCACTGATCCGTCATACCCGCGCTTGCCGCGGGTATCTCGCCGTTCGCGGCATCGGCCGGCCCAACCGGGCGACTCGCGCCACGGAGCCCTCCCGGCAACCTCTAAACTCGATCCATGACCCGCATCCTCGGCATCGACCCCGGCCTCAACGCCACCGGCTGGGGACTGCTCGAGATCGCCCCGGACGGCGCCGCCGGCCTCCGCTGGGGCACAATCCGCCCACCCGACGGGTCACTCTCTGAGCGATTGAACAACATCAACTGGCGCGTCAAAGAGCTGATCGAGCGCCACCGCCCCGACGCCGTCGCCATCGAACGACCCTTCAACCACAAGAACGTGAAGACTGCGGTGTTGTTGGGACAGGCCCAGGCCGCCGCCATGATCGCCGCCGCCGCCATGGGCGTCACCGTCCACGAGTATCCGCCCAGGCAGGTCAAGGAAGCCGTCGCCGGCCTCGGCTCCGCCGACAAGCCGGCCGTCAAGCAGGCCCTGATCGCGAGGCTCGGCCTGGCCGAGCTCGACGCCCCAACAGACGCCGCCGACGCGCTCGCCATCGCCTTCTGCCACCACCTGATGACGCCGATCGAAGAGAAGCTGGAGATCCTGTGATCTCCCGCATCCGCGGCCGTGCCGTCGACTGGCATGACGAATCCCAGAGCGTCGAGATCGACACCGGCTCCGAGGCAGGCGGACTCGTCTACGAGGTCCGCCTCCCCACCGCCGTCTGGCTCGCGCTGGAGGACAACCGACCGGACGTCCTCGACCTCTTCACCCACTACCACGTCCCCGACCGCGCGCCGGTGCCGGTGCTCATTGGTTTTCTACGACAAACCGAGAGAGATTTCTTTCGAAAACTGATCGGCGTGCCCCAGATGGGCGTCGCCAAGGCCCAGCAGGCACTCGCCGCCTCCGTCTCCACCATCGCCCAGGCCATCGAGGCCGAAGATCGTCGCACACTCACTCAGCTCCCCGGCATCGGCGCCCGCCAGGCCGACCGCATCATCGCCGACCTCAAGGGCAAGGTCATCGAAGAAGCGATGCTCGTCGACGAAGGATTCGATACGCAAACCCGTCGCCCGGTCAGGCCGACCGACGACATCGCCGCCGACGCCACCGAAGCCCTCCTCACCCTCGGCTACACCCGCCGAGACGCCGACCGCTGGATCGCCGCCGTCCTCAGCGCCCCCGACCTCGATCCACCCAGCACCACCGAAGACCTCCTCCGAGCCGTCCTCGAACACATCGGCTCAACCCCCTGGACCCGGGCCCCACCGGTCAGAGGTAAACAAAGCCAAGCCACCCGGGGGGGCCGCGGGGGCGGGTGGCGGGGGCGGGGGGGGAGAAAAGTGGGGGGGGGGCGGGGGGGG
>VXQZ01000033.1 GCA_009838735.1 Chloroflexota bacterium | reverse complement strand
CTACCTCGCCACCGACCCCTACGACGTCGCCCGCCACCTCCTCCGCGACCTCTACGACCGCCCCGGTCCCATGATCCTCGCCGGCGAAGATTCCCTTCCAGTCTCTTTCGCAGAGGAAGAGGCCAACGAAGAAGACGCCGACCCGTTGTAGTCGCCAACCTCTTCTCTTTTTCCCGCCCGTTTTTTTTCTCACAGGCCTCACACCGCTGTCGGCCTTGTCCTGCCCTACGCTGAGCAGGGCTCCCAGACACGACCCGGCGTCTGAAAGGCAATGCATCATGACCACCTTCCAGCTCTCCGAAGCCGACCGCATGGTCCAGCAAACCGCTCACGACTTCGCCGCCAGGGAGGTGCGCCCCGTCGCCATGGAGTACGACGAGCGCAACGAGTTCGCCTGGGATGTCGCAGCCAAAGCGGCCGAGATTGGTCTCACCGGTGTGCCGCTCGGTGGACTCTCTGCTGAGCCCGGCATCACCGCAATGATCACCGCCGAAGAGCTGAGCTGGGGCTGCGCCGGAATCGCGCTGGGCACGCAGGTCTCCGGCCTCGCCGCAACTGCCATCTCGGTCATCGGCACGCCGGAGCAGAACGAGCGCTGGCTGCCCGAGTGCACCTCCGACGACGGCAATCTGCGTCTCGGCGCGCTCGCCCTGACCGAGCCCGACGCCGGCTCCGACGCTGCGATGATCAAGACCCGCGCTGTCCGCGATGGCGACGAATACGTGCTCAACGGCACCAAGCGGTTCATCACCGGCGGAGGCATTGCCGACATCACTGTTGTCTTCGCCCGCGAATCCGACTCCGAGGGCTGGCGCGACGTCTCTGCCTTCGTCGTGCCCAAGGAGGCCGAAGGATTCTCCCAGATCAAGATGTGGGACAAGATGGGCATTCGCGCCTCGCACACCGCCGACCTGGCCTTTGATGACGTGCGTATTCCCCTGGAGAACCGCCTCGGCGACCCCGATCCCGACTTCCGTTCCGGCGGTCGTGGCGCCCTCGGCACCCTCGCAGCGACCCGTCCCTGGATTGGCGCCTTCGCCGTCGGCCTGGCCCGTGCTTCCTTCGAATACGCCGCTGACTACGCCCGCGAACGCAAGACGATGAAACGCCCGCTCATCGAGCACCAGGGCGTCGGCTTCATGCTCGCCGACATGGACATCGCGATCGACGCCGCCCGCCTGCTCACCTGGCGAGCCGGCGAGATGGCCGCCGCGAATGAACCGTTCGACCTCGAGGAAGCGAGCAAGGCCAAGACCTTTGCGTCCGACATGGCGATGAAAGTCACCACCGACGCCGTCCAGGTCTGTGGCGGGGTTGGATTCATGCGCGAGCTCCCGCTGGAAAAGTGGATGCGAGACGCCAAGATCTTCCAGATCTTCGAAGGCGCCAATCAGATCCAGCGAATGGTCATCGCCCGCAACATCCAGAATCGTTACTTCGCCTAGGCCCAATTGGTTCGGCTGGCCGAACACTGCCTGTTCCCCACATAGAACAGGTGTACCGTCTACATTGTGCACATTGGAGCGTGAGCACGATGGCGGTCTTCAATACGGCACGATTGCTGGACATTCTCGTACGAGGCCGCTTTGCCGCTCCCGAGCCAGCCACTGAGTTCGTCACAGAGCTCGAAGACCAGATGAGCGACGCGCTATCCAGCTATGGAACGATCGACCGGATGGCGATCATGGAAGCGAACATCCTCCGGGCCATAGCGGAGTTGGACGTCCGCCGAGCGGAGATGGAAGCTCGCCAGGCTCGACATGTCAATCAGGCAGTCGGAATTCTGCTCGCTGGTCTCGCCCTGGCAGTAGGGATCATTCTCGGCTTCGGGTGAGCCAGATGGCCATCCGCATGGGCTGGCCGTGGCACGACTCCAATTCCACTGCCGTTTGCTCCTTGGAAGAGCCAGGGTTTTCTATCTAGAACGCCTGTTGGGGGTATGATGTGGAAATCGTTTGGGGTGAACGTATGGCAGTGTTCAATACATCGCGTCTGCGGGATGTTCTGGTCCGAGGACGGATAGCCGATGATCGGACGGCCACCGACTTCGTAGAAGAACTGAACTCACAGACCGAAGAGGCACTCTCGGCCTACGCGCCTCAAGAACAGGTGGGACTGGCGTTCGAGCGAGTGTTGCGCGCGATTGCCGAGGCGGAAGCGAGACAGGCCAGGCATCTCAATCGAGCCGTCGGAATACTGTTGCTCGGCCTGGCGCTCGCCGTTGGTATCGTGCTTGGCGTTGGATAACTTGCGGCTGTTGGTTGTCTAGAACGCGCCCGCCCAGGCCAGAATCGTCCAGACGACCATGGCCACGAAACCGGCGCCCAGCAGCAACTGGAATAGAATCAGACTCTCGGCGGGGCCTCTCTTGGGCATGGTCAACCTCCGAGAGGCAGGGTAATCGATGCTTGAACTGGCGGTCTTTGAGGACCTCGCCGAACTGCGCGACGCGGTGTTGATTCTGGCCGGAATCGGCGGCTGCGTCGTGGCCTTGCTATTCCTCGCTGCCGCGGTCAAATTCTCGCTCGTCGCCTATCGGGTCGTGCGGCGGCTCGAGCGCTTCCACGAGCACCGGATCGCCGGCAACGTTGCAGCCGCCGACGCGAAGCTCGCTGCCTGGTTGGAGGAGGACCGCTGGTCGGCTCGAGGCGTCCTCGAGCTACTGCAGCTCGCCGCGCAACAAGTCCAGGCTCGGCGCGACCCGCCGCCGAGGAAGCGGCGTCTGTTCGGACTGCTGCCTCCCGCGTAGCGTGGGCATCCGATTGTTGTCTCGGCTATGGCGCTCGCCTAGCATGATGGCCAGCCGCGCCAGACCGTGCGGCGTGTTGGATTCGTACAACCTGGGAAGGAAACCGCCATGAAAGCTGCGATCTGGGAACCGGGAGCACAGGCCAAGGACGGCGACCGGGACTTGCTTGAAGTGCACGACGTTGAAGTGCGCGACCCAGAACCGACCGAAGTTCTGGTCCGCACCACGACCAGCGGCGTCTGCCACTCAGATCTCCACTTCATCGACGGCAAGTGGGGCGCCGCGTTCGGCGGTCGACCGACCATTCTCGGGCACGAGGCTGCCGGTGTCGTCGAAGAGGTTGGATCCGACGTCACATACGTGGCACCCGGCGACCACGTGATCATGTCCTTCCGCCCCTTCTGCGGTGACTGCTACTGGTGTTGGCGTGGCGAGCCGAACCTCTGTCCAGCCCCGGCCGACACCCGGCTGTCAATGAATCGCTTGAGCTGGGACGGCCGTCAGGTCATGCAGATGGCCTCTGTCGGCTCGTTCGGCGAGTACATGCTCACCACGCAGTCCGGTGTGCTGAAGATTCCCGAGGACGTCCCGCCGGCCGAGGCCGCGCTGGTCGGGTGCGGCGTGATGACCGGAGTCGGCGCTGCGCTCTACACGGCCAAGGTGCCCGGTGGCTCCATCGTTGCCGTGATCGGCTGCGGCGGTGTTGGCTTGAACGTGATTCAGGGCTGCAGGATCGCCGGAGCGAGCCGAATCATCGCAGTGGACATCCTCGACAACAAGCTCGACTTCGCCGAGCAGTTCGGCGCGACCGACCGGATCAACGCCAAAGAGGTCGACGCGGTCGAGGCCGTCAAGGACTTGACCGAAGGCATGGGCGTGGAGATCGCGTTTGAGGCGATCGGTAACGTCAATGCCGCACGCCAGGCGTGGGATATGGTCCGCGCCGGCGGCACCGCCTGCATCGTCGGGATGATGCCGCTCGGCTCCGAGGTCAACCTGCCCGGTCCCGAGTTCCTGCAAGAGAAAAAGGCAATCGGCTGCATGTACGGTTCGACTCGCTTCCGCGAGCACATGCCGAAACTGCTCGACCTCTACCGCCAGGGCAAGCTCGACCTGACCGGTCTGGTCTCAAAGCGCTTCGCGCTCGACGAGATCAACGAGGCCTTTGCAGCCATGCAGGCCGGAGAAGTCGCCCGCGGCGTGCTCGACATTTCGCAGCCATAATCCGCGACCAGCGGCAACCAAACGCGCCGTCCGCACACCGGGCGGCGCGTTTGCGTATGTCGGATTCGATCGTGAGGGAGAGTCGGCGATGACGACCATGGACTTCGATGCGTACCTGCCACCTCGCTCTGCACCGCGCCCATCTCGGCAAGGCTCGCCAGAGCAGGCACTGCGCCAGATTCCCGACAGTGCCCGTGTCGTCGTGCCGCCGATGTCGGCGACCCCTGTCGGATTGCTGCACGCTCTCGACGAAATCCGGGACGGTTGGACCGACATCGAGATAGCCACTGGCAACCTCTTCACTCATGTGGCGCCACTCGACCACCCAGGCCAGCCATTCCGATTCTCGACCTACCAAACCAGCGGCCCACTGCGCGAAGTCGAATCCGCCGGCGCACTCGAACACATCCCGGCAACCTATGCCCAGGTACCGTCCCTGTTCCGGCCGGATGGTCCAATGCCCGCCGACGCCATCCTGATCCAGGTGTCGGAATCAGGCCCCGAAGGCATGTACTCGCTGGGGACGTCAGTCGGCGGAATCGTTGATGTCGTCAGAACGGCCCCGTTGGTCATTGCACAGGTCAACCCGAATCTTCCCTACACCTTCGGTGCAGCCGAGCTCCGGCCCGAGGAGATCGACTGGATCGTTCCCATAGAGAGCAACGTACTGGAGCTACGCCGGGCCGATCCGGGACCACTGGAACGTGAGATCGCGGAATCGGTGGCTGAACTGGTCACCGACGGCGCAACCCTGCAGTTCGGTATTGGCGGCGTGCCCGAAGCGATTATGGGCATGCTCGGCGATCGGCGTGACCTGGGGATCCACTCCGGCTTGATCTCTGATGGCGTGATGGGGATGGTCGAGAGCGGCGCGCTCACAGGGTCGCGCAAGTCGACGGCTCCCGAACTGATCATCACGACCGAAGCCGCTGGCAGCGCCGAGTTCTTTCACTGGTTCGACCGAAACCCGGCAGTCTGCATGGCGCCTGCGGGCTACACGCACGCGCTCGAGGTACTGGCGGTGCAACATAACTTTGTCGGGATCAACTCCGCCGTGCAGGTCGCGCTCGACGGCACGATCAACGCTGAGTCACTCGGCGCTCGGCAGATTTCCGGTCCCGGCGGCCAACCCGACTTCGCCTCCGGCGCGATGCTCAATGGTGGAGTCTCGGTCGTGGCGATGCCTTCGACGGCGGCGAGGGGCAAGGTCTCGAGGATTGTCAGACGACTGGATTCCGACGCCGTCGTGACGACGCCGCGCACATTGGCCGATCGGATCATCACCGAGTTCGGTCAGGCCGAGTTGGCGGGTCGCACCCTGGGAGCGCGCGCCGAGGCACTGCGCGAAATTGCCCATCCCGACTTCCGCGACCAACTGACGTAAACGGCGATCCGTTCTGTTCGCAACCTGATTCACAAGCAATTGGCCAGTAGCGTCGCTCATTCACCCCCGGGATTCAGCAACGCGTTATCTTGCACGTGAAGCAGCGCAAGACCCGCGTCGAGCGCCAGGGATCAGCTTCGGAGGTTGAAATGCCGGTTTCGATTGAAGACATGCTCGCCAACACCTCGCTGTTCTCTCGCGTTGATCGCGATGAACTGCACAACCTCGCCGCCTGGGTCCAGGTCCAGAACTACAATTCAGGCCAGGTGATCGACGCTGAGGGCGATCTGGGGACGACGCTGCATATCATTCGCAGCGGATCGGTGGATGTGTACCAGTCATACGGGTCGGACGACCAGACCCTCCTCGCCTCGTTTGGCGAGGGCGATTTCTTCGGCGAGATGGCGCTCCTGCTCGGGCGGCCGCGCTCGGCCACCGTGATCGCCAAGGAACAGACCGAGTGCCTGCAAATCCTGCGCAACTCATTCGAGGAAGGCGCGACCGTTCCCGTCCTCTGGGCCATGCTCCAGCACGTCGCCGAACGCCTGGCCCATGCCGACGAGACCATCGGCGAGATGCACTCGCACTAGATTCCTATTCCGAAACGCTCTGGCCGAGCCCGGACACGACGCGTGCCAGTGCCTGTGTGCCTTCGTCTCCAAGATCAGACGTCTGCAGTTGGTAGTAGAGCTGCTGCACGAGCGAGGTGTTCGGTAGCGGCTGCAATACATCCCCGCCGGCCTCAAGCGCCAGCCGCAGATCCTTCTGCATCAGCTTGACCATGAAGCCCGGCGCGTAGTCCCCGACAGCGATCTTGGGCCCCAGGTTGGTGAGTTGCCAGCTGCCCGCCGCGCCGGCCGAAATCGCGGCCAGCATTCGCTCCTGGTCCACGCCCGACTTGTCCGCCAGCGACAGCGCCTCGCACACACCGAGCAGCGCGCCCGCAATCGCTACCTGATTGCAGAGTTTCACAGTCTGTCCGGCGCCGGTCGGTCCGCAATGGGTGATGGTCGTCCCCATTGCCTCAAGCACCGGCAGAGAGCGCTCGAGGACGTCGGCGTCTCCACCGACCATGATTGACAATGTGCCCGCTTTGGCGCCGGTGTCGCCCCCTGACACCGGCGCGTCGAGCATCGCCACGCCGCGATCAGCGAGTTGCCGGGCGACATCGCGTGTCACCGCCGGTGAAATCGTCGACATATCGATGACGACAGACCCAGAAACCAGGCCATGGATCGCGGCGTCATCACGTTGGACGAGTACGGATTCCACATCGGGTGAGTCGGTGACGATGGTGATCAGGATGTCGCTCGCTTCAGCCACCGCCCGAGGAGAATCGGCCGACGAGGCGCCCAGTTGTATGCAGGCATCTATTCCCGGCTGAGAACGATTCCACACGGTCGGCAGATGGCCAGCCTTGATCAGGTTGGCCACCATCGGTACACCCATGATTCCCAGCCCGATGAATCCGATCCGTTCCATGGCTGACTCCGTTCTTGCGTTCGACTGCGACTACGATACGACCCATGCCGCTCTACCTGTCGCAAGCCCGTTGGGATGTCCGAAGGCCGCTGGAACAGGTGCTGACTGAGTTTGAAGGCATCGTCCAACGGACCGGCGGTCAGGTGCTGCAAGTGCTCCAGGTTGACGGTGATCTCTCATTCACCATTGAGACCCCTGATGACCTGTCTCTGTTCCGGATTGGGCGCGAGGCGTCCGCGTTGGGCCTGGAGCTGTCCTCGCGCGTAGCATTGTCTCGAACCGAAGCTGAGGCGCTGGACAACGCGCATCGAGATCGGAATAGATAGGAGTCGGTCAGATGGCGGACGACGCACGCTGTGAAGAAATGCGGGCCGAGCGCGCGCGACTCAACAAGCTTGCCGACGATATGCCCGGCAAACTGCCTCCTCAGCCCGGCGAGGGACCACTAGGCCGCCCGAATCCCGAACTGCGCCGCATCTACGACCAGATCAACGACTTGCGCAAGGAACTTCTGGCAATGGGTTGCAAACCGTAGAGCGGACGACCTGAAGCCGGGGCACGGCTGTCCGGCCGACGTCGCTTGCCTGAGCTTCACACTCGGTTAACACTCGGAACCTGGCATTGGCAATTGTCTCATGGAGTGGTTACCCTTGGAGGCACAACAGAATATTCGGGCCGAATCCCTGTGAAGCCCACCAGCCGATCAGGGAGCGGGGGACCCAACACTCTGGGGTGAATGCGAGACTCGTCTTCGTTGAAGCGGAATCGCACGGCGCACTCCTTCGCGCCGAACCCGTCAGCTAACCCCGTAGGCGACCGAGGGAGATGCGCTGCGGAGCGTTTGCACCGAAGCGCAATTCAAGAACCCGTGTCTTGAGCACGGCTCCACCGGTTCGCCCAACTGTTGAGAGACAGTGATCGGCCGCGAACGTGAGAGTCACGCCGGGAGCGACCGCCCGGCGCACTCAGGGGCACGGGTTTCTCGCTCGCCCGTCCCCGTCCTTCCTGGCCGACCCCCGGACCTGCTGTCCGGGGGTTCGGTTTTTCCAGGCGATCCGCACGACGCTGGCAGGTCTAGCGGCCGACGAAGTTCGGGGGACGCTTCTCGAGGAAGGCGCGGGCCGCTTCCTTGTTGTCTTCGCCCGTGAAGGACAGCATGACGTGCGATCCTTCCTGGTAGAGCGAGTCGCTCAGGCTTGACGTGGCGGCGTAGTTCAACGTCCACTTCATCATCGAGAGCACCGCGGTCGGGCCCTGCGCCAGCTCGCGACAGAAGGCCAGACCCTCGGACAACAGCTCGTCATGCGGCACGATCTTCGTGACGATGCCGAGCGCCTCGGCCTCGTCGGCGTTGATCCGACGGTCGAGCATCAGCAACTCACGAGCGCGTGTGATCCCGACCATCTGATTCAGGAACCAGGCAACGCCGTAGTCGCCCGAGACGCCGATGTTGCGGAACGCAGTCACGAAGCGCGCACGGTCCGAGGCAATCCGAAAGTCGGTCGCCAGGCACAGGCCGAGCCCGCCTCCGGCGGCCGGCCCGTTGACCAGCGACACGGTCGGCGTGCCCATCTCATGCAGCATTCCCGATGTCTGCTGCTGGCTGCGATGGCTGCGCCGGTTGACCACACCCGGGCCAGGCGGAGTGCCGGACGAGCCGCGGCTCATGTTGTTGATGTCCGCTCCGGCTGAGAACCCACGCCCCGCACCGGTCAGCGCCACGCAGCGCACTTCCGGATCATCTTCACAATCGACCAGCGCCTCGGTCAGTCTCTGAAGCAGGTCATCGCCGAAGGCATTCAAGCGTTCCGGTCGGTTCAGCGTGATCAGGGCGACGCCATCGTCGCGCTTGTCGAGGATGACCGTCGGTTCGCCGTTCGTGTCTGACATGTATCGGGCCTCTCACTGAGCATTGAATTGGTCCGCTCAATGCTAAGGCCAGACCTACCTACACTGACCTCATGTGCGCCCGATT
This sequence comes from Chloroflexota bacterium, assembly GCA_009838735.1. GTDB lineage: Bacteria > Chloroflexota > Dehalococcoidia > Bin125 > Bin125 > Bin125. The sequence continues at coordinate 164,386 of VXQZ01000033.1, read as the reverse complement.
CACACTGACACAAGAAGAGGAAGCGCTGGTGGAGACCTGGGGGGAACTCGGGATCGAGGTCAGCTTTGACTTCTTCTCGCACAAGCCACGATTCAACGTCGCCCCGACCCAGGTGCACCCGATCCTGCTGGCCGAGCGCGAAGCATTCGCCGTTCAGCCGGCTCGTTGGGGTCTGGTCAACTCGTGGGCGAAGGACGCCAAGCGTGCCTCGCGGCAAATCAACGCGCGCTCCGAAACCGTGGCGGAGTCCCGCGCGTACGCGCGGCCGTTCAAGCGTCGACGCTGCCTCGTCCCGGCCGACGGCTGGTACGAGTGGAGCGGGCCGAAGAACCACCGCCAGCCGTACTGGATCCACCGCGCCGACCGCGAGGCGTTCGTCTTCGCTGGTCTCTTCGACATCTGGTACCCCAAGCCCGAACACCCGGCGGTCACGTTCACGATCTTGACCCAGGACTCGACCGAGTCGCTGGCCAGCATCTACCCGCGAATGCCGGTGGTGTTGCCTCCCGATCGCCTGGAGGCCTGGCTCGACTCCGGCAACGAGGACACGGAGTCCGTGCTAGCCCTGCTCGACCTCCCGCCCGACGACGCCTTCATTGCCGAACCGGTCTCGACCCGTGTCAACTACGTCAAGAACGACGACCCTGACCTCCTGCGGGTCGAACAACAGCCGACGCTCGACCTTGGATAACCCTGGAGCATCACATGTTCACCGACATCGAAAGCTTTCTGCGCTACTTCCGCTCCGTCAACCGACGCGCGGTACGTGACGTGACTGCACTGCCTCCGGCAGCGGACGGTTGGACCCCGGTTGGTGGAGAAGGCGAGAATGCGTGGTCGATCAACAAGCTGATCGGGCACATGTGCGGCTCGCGGCTCTACTTTGCCAGCGCCTATCGTCGCCAGGGTTGGATTTCTCCGGAGCCGCCCGACGTCTCGAGCCCCGACCTCTGGGCGCCGGCGCTGGACGCCAGCTTTGAGGAGTTCAGCCGGCTCGTGACCGAGGTTGGTCCTGAAGGGCTGACCCGCCAGATCGAAATGATCGACACGCCCGGAGCCACACTGAGCGGTTGGCGACTGCTGCTGATGATGATGGAGCACGACATCCATCACCGCTCCCAGATCGACACCTACGCCGGACTCAAAGGCTGGGATCCGCCTGACATCTATTTCCGCTCCGCCGAGACCATCGCCGAGCGCCAGCCCGAGCAGATCGCGAAGTACCGCTCGTGAGGCCCACACTCGTCGCTCCGACCCTGGAGGAGATCAGACGCGCACACGAAATCATCAATCGGGAGATCGGACTGCCGACCCCGCTGATACACAGCCCCGGGCTCTCTGAGCACCTGAACGCTCACGTTTCGATCAAGTTGGAAGCAGCGACGCCCACGTCCGCCTTCAAGGTTCGCGGAGGAATCTACCTCGCTTCTCAACTCGGCGTTGACGCTCGCGAGCGGGGGCTGGTGACCGCGTCAACCGGCAATCACGGCCAGTCAATCGCGTACGGCGCCGCCGTCGCTGGAACGTCGGCAACGATCTTCATGCCGACCGACGCCAATCCCGACAAGGTTACGGCGATCGAGCGCTTCGGCGGCCGCGTGGAGCTGGTCGGTGAACGAGTCGATGAGTGTTTCATCGCGGCGGCGGAGTATGCCCACGAGCGAGGCGCGCTCTACGTGGAGCCGGTCAATCAACCCACCTTGATCGCGGGAGTCGCGACAGCAGCGCTGGAGGTGCTGGAGACACAACAGCCAGACACCGAACTCGTGATTGTGCCGCTTGGCGGCGGTACCGGGGCGTCTGGGTGGGTCCTTGCGCGCGATGGTCTGGGACATCCGGCAGAAGTGTGGGCCGCACAATCGTCGCAAGCACCGGCCGTTCACGATGCCTGGCGTTCGGGCAAGATGGAACCGCGACCAAATCGAACGCTTGCCGAAGGCATCGCCACTGGCGTGGTGTTCGAGCTCCCGCTGGGAATCCTGCGCGCTTCGCTCAACGATTTCATTTTGGCCGATGACGGCCAGATCCTCGCGGGCCTGCGTCGGCTCTGGGATCTGCAGCACATCATGTCCGAGCCCGCGGGCGCCGTTGGCGTTGCCGCTGCCGAGCAGGAGCGCGAGCGGCTCTCGGGGAAGCGCGTCGTCATCGTCGTCAGCGGCGCCAATGCGACGCGAGCGCAACTTGCTAAGTGGCTGGGCGATTAGTTCGCTGCGTCATTGATTTGACCCGCCAGGACGAAGTCGAAGTCGGTGACGCCGCCGGCGTCGTGGGTGTTGAGGGCGATCGAGACCGTGTTGTAGACGTTCGACCAGTTGGGATGGTGGTCGAGCTTCTCGGCCAGCAGCGCGACCGACGACATGAACCCGAACGCGGCGACGAAGTTGTCGAACTGGAACTCGCGCGTCAGCGAACCGTCTTCGTAGCCCCAGCCCGGGATCTCCGATAGCCGCCCGCTAATCTCGGAATCATCAAGCTTGCGTCGCTCCGGCATGAGTACCTCCCGCTGATCTCCTGAACTTCTGCTCAATGCCGCGAGTATAGGAAGCCGATGACTTCACTCGAAGACGTTCGCGCCACGCTCGAAACGGCCCGACACGGATATCTCTCCACGGCTTCGGCAGAGGGCGATCCGCATCTCCAGCCGGTGGTGTTTCAGCTATTGGAGGACTCGGTCTACATCGCCATTGACGAGAAACCGAAGACAACACTTCGTCTTCGACGGCTGACGAACATCGAGTCCAATCCGAGATTCGCGTTGCTAGTCGACAACTATGACGATACCTGGGACCGACTGTGGTGGATTCTGCTGCGCGGACCGGCGACTGTGTTGTGGCCATCAACGTGGGATGTTGATGAATCGGACGCGGCGATCACGGCGCTTCGAGCGAAGTATCCGCAATACGAGCCGATGGTGCTGGAGGAGCGCCCTCTGCTCAAGCTGACGCCCGACCGGATTACGCGCTGGTCGGCCTCGTGAGCTACCTCCAGTCGCGGCCGGTGAACTGGTTGTAGCGGGCGTCGGGACCGGTCCAGCCACCGTCGACCACGAGCTTCTGTCCGGTGATCAGCGCCGAAGCGTCGGATGCCAGGAACAGCGCGGCGTTGGCGATGTCGATCGCCTCGCCCGAGCGGCCGATTGGGTGCATCTGCGCCCAGTCCTGTCTGGTCTGTTCGACGCGCTCTTCGCTGAGCCAGCCCTGGCCGGTGGCGATGCCTCCGGGGCAGATGCAGTTGATCCGGATGCCCTTGGACGCCCATTCTCCGGCCGCAGCCTGGACCATGGCGATCACCGCGCCCTTGGACGCGCAGTAGGCTCCCATCCCGGCCAGGCCGACCAGACCGGCGACCGATGCCGTGGCAATGATCGAGCCTCCGCCGGCGCGCTCGAGGTGCGGGATGCCGTACTTCATCCCCAGCCAGACCCCGCGGATGTTGACGTCCGAGACCAGGTCGTAGGTATGCTCAGCGCATTCGAGAATGCCGCCCTCGGGGGGTCCGACGCCGGCGTTGTTGTAGATCACGTCGACCCGGCCCCAGGCCTCGTCGGCGGCCGAGAACATGCCTTGCACGTCCTCGCCGTTGCGCACATCGGTCTCGACGTACAACGCCGCGTCGCCGATGTCCGAAGCGACCCATGGTCCTCGCTCCGCGTTGCGATCGGCGATCAGGACCCTCGCTCCTTCGGAGGCGAAGAGCCGGGCCGTCGCCTCTCCGATGCCCGACGCGCCGCCGGTGATCACCGCCACTTTGCCTGCCAATCGATCAGCCATGAACTGTTCCTCTCTATCCCTGCGAATACTGAGGTCCCATGACCTGGACGTAGCGGTCGTCGAGGCTGGTCCAGCCGCCGTCGACGACCAGTTTCTGCCCTGTAATGAGTGAGGATGCGTCCGAGGCCAGGAAGAGCGCCGCATTGGCGATGTCGATTGCCTCGCCCGAGCGGCGCACCGGGTTGTACTGAGCCATGAATTCACGTGACTGCTCGATCTGGTCCTCGTCGCGAGAACCCTGGCCGGTCGCGATGTTGCCGGGGAGGATGCAGTTGATGCGGATGTTCTTCGAGGCCCATTCGCCGGCGGCTGCCTGAACCATCGCAACCACGGCGCCCTTGGAGGCGCAGTATGCCGAGACACCGGCCACGCCCGTGATTGCCGCGATCGAGGCGGTGACGATGATTGAGCCGCCGCCCGCGCGCTCCAGGTGCGGGATTCCGTACTTCATGCCCAGCCAGACGCCGCGGATGTTGACGTCGGAGATCAGGTCGTATCGCTCTTCTGAACACTCGGTCACGCGGCCCTCGGGCCCTCCGACCCCGGCGTTGTTGTAGATCACATCCACGCGACCCCAGGTTTCGTCGGCGACTGCGAACATGCCCTGCACATCCTCGCCGGAGCGCACGTCGGTCTCGACGAACCGGGCTGCGTCGCCGATTTCTGAGGCCACCATCGGTCCTCGCGACGAGTCGCGGTCGGCAATCACGACTCGCGCGCCTTCCGAAGCGAACAGCCTGGCGGACGCTTCGCCGAGCCCTGAGGCGCCACCGGTGATGACCGCCACTTTGCCGTCCAGTCGGTTGGGCATGGGTCTCTCCCGTGCTGTGTTCGGAGCGAGCCGCTACGAGAAGTCGACGCCGGCGAAATCGGCCCAACGTCCGTCGACGGCCGTCCAGCCGCCATCAACAACGATCGCCTGTCCGGTCATGAAGGATGACTCATCGGAGGCGAGGAACAAGGCTGCCTGGGCGATGTCACTGCCCTCGCCCGAGCGACCCAGCGGGTGCGCTGTGGCGTTACGCTCGCGTCGGCGTTCTAGCTGGGCGGGATCCTGGGGGCCTTGCGAGTTGTCGCCGATCCGCGTCGCGATCGCGCCGGGGCAGATGCAGTTGATGCGGATGCCCGACGATGCGAACTCACCGGCAACGGTGCGGGTCAGAGAAATCACGCCGCCCTTGGAGGCGCAGTAGGCGGTAATCCCTGACAAGCCGGATATTCCCGCAACGGAGGCCGTGGAGATGATCGAACCTCCGCCCGCGCGCTCGAGGTGGGGAATGCCGTACTTCATGCCCAGCCAGACGCCGCGCAGGTTAATCGCCATGATCTCGTCGAAGACTTCCTCGGGACAGTCACGGACGTTGTCTTCGCGGCTCCCGATGCCGGCGTTGTTGTAGATGATGTTGACCCCGCCAAAGGCATCCACGGCGGCCTGGTACATCGCCTGGACGTCCTCGCCTTTGGAGACGTCGCCGGTGAAGGCGACGGCCGCCTCCCCGATTCCCGAGGCAGCATCCTCGGCCCGTTCGGCCCAGCGATCCATGACCAGGACGCGAGCGCCTTCCTCGGCAAACAGCTCGGCTGTCGCCCGGCCCATGCCCGAGCCCGCTCCGGTGATGACGGCGACTTTGCCGTCCAGTAGTCCTGCCATCTCAGAACCTCCTGCTAGAGGCGCGACCCACGACGCGCACCGTAGGGATGGTAGAGCTTGCGGGAGGCGATTTTCAGGTTTCAGCTGAAAATCTTTTTCAGGGACGAAACAGCCGAGATCTGGTCACGATCTCCAGTGTTTTGAGGGAGATCGTGAATCCGGGACGTTCAGCTTTTTTCAGCTTTTTTCAGGTTTCTTCAGCGTTCTTCGGACCTCTGCAGGCGCTCGCGGTGTTCGGGCCTGTTCGGATGCGTTCGGCGGTGTCGGAACAGCAGGCGGTTGTCACGTGGTCTCTCCTTCGCAGCTATGTTGGCGCCGCCGGAGGCGACGGCTGGTGTGCTACAGGGTCAGTGTACAGAACTTGTGTTCTTTTGGCAGTGGTCTGTGCGTCGGAGTGTTCGCTCAGGGCGAGTCGGGACTCTGGAAGGCAGCGCCGCGGCCGGGCCATACCCGTTTAGATGGGCACCGCCGCGGTCACCGGCTGCGGAGCCCTCACCCCCACCCTCTCCCTCGGGGAGAGGGGGCCGGAGCCAGGAGTGATGGGTAGGTCTCCAGAGGAGAGAGTGGACGCGGATATTGCCATTCCAGGGCGATGGCTGGTCGTTCGGACAGCACCTAGGTGAGGGCGTCTGCGATAGCCAGTTCCGCGATTCGTTCGTCGTCGTAGCCGAGGATGTCGCGTAGCACCAGATCGTTGTCGCGGCCGATTGACGGGGCAACCGAGCGGTAGCTGGGCGGTGTCTCCGTCATCTGACCCTTGGCTGCTTCAAAGGTTGTCGTGCCGTGCTCGGGATGCTCCATGGCGACGAAGTGTCCGCGATGCCGCATCTGCGGATCCCGGGCGGCCGCCGAGCTGTTTGAGACCGCGTGGGCCGGCACGCCGAAGGCCTGGAGCATGTACTCGATCTCGACCGCGCCGCGTTCCGAAGCCCAGGTTGCAACGATGCCGTTGAGTTCGTCCTCATTCGCCCGGCGCGCGGCGAAGTCGGCGAAGCGGTCGTCGCAGGTCAGTTCGCCCTGGCCCATCGCTGAACAGAGATTGGCCCAGTCGCCGTCGTCGCGGACGGCGATCGCGACCCAATCGTCGTCGCCGGATGCGGCATAGCAACCGTGGGGAGCCATGTCGGGGTCGGCGTTGCCGACGAGTTGCGGGACGCGTCCGTTGACGTGGTAGTCGAGCAGCGCCGTGCTCATGAAATGGAGCGACGATTCCGCCTGGGCCTGATCGATGTACAGTCCCTCGCCGGTGCGGTCGCGGTGATCGAGCGCTGCGAGAATCGTGGGCAAGGCGAATCGCGGGGAGAGGTAGTCGGTGTAGGCCGAATACGGCCCGATCGGCGAGCCGCCGGGATTGCCGGCGAGCGCGATGTACCCACCGATCGCCGCGCCCATCGTGCCGAATCCGGCAACGCGAGAGAGCGGCCCCTCCTGCCCGAACAGGCAGGTCGAGAGCATGATCAGCTCGGGTTTGATCTGCTTGAGCGAGTCGTAGTCCATGCCCCAGGCGCGCATGGCGCGGGGCGAGAACGACTCGGTCAGGACATCGCACCACTTGATCAGGTCGAGCAGGACGGCACGCCCCTCGGCAGTGCCGAGGTTGAGCGAGAGTCCCAGCTTGTTGATGTTCATGTTGCCGAACAGGCCGGAGTGGTCCGGTCCCTGCCCGTTGTTGTGATAGGGACCAATCCCACGCGCCGTCTCGATCCGATTAGTCGATTCGACACGGACCACCGTCGCGCCGAAGTCGGCCATGGCGCGGGTCGCCGTTGGTCCGGCTACGACCCACATCAGGTCGAGCACCTTAAGTCCGGCGAGTGCGCCCTCAGCCGGGATTCCGGGAGCGTTACTGAGCGTCGTCATCTAAATCACTCCACGTTCCCGCAGGTCGCTGAGCGCGTCGTGGTCGAGGCCGAGTTCCGCGTAGACCTCGGCGTTGTGTTCGCCGAGCGTTGGCGCACGGCGTCGGTACTCAATCTCGTTGTCGGAGAGCTTGACGAACGGCCCGGGGAACCGAACCGGGTCCGGCCAGCCGGGCATCTCGTGCTCGCGCCAGAACTCCCTGGCCTCGAACTGTTCGGAGTTGGCGACTTCGTCAACTGTCGTGACCGGGACGATCAGGAGCGAGCGCGACTGGGCCTCGGCGAACAGTTCTTCGCGGGTGCGCTTTTTCAGGAACTCGCCTACGACCTCCATGAGCCGGGCCCAGTCGGAGAGCGGTCGCGCGCCGGAGATGAACTCCGCGCCGAGTCCGATCCAGTCGAGATCGCGGTCATCCTGTGAGCACTCGCCCTCGTCGTACATCCAGTTGAAGAGTCGCTGGGAGAAGGGCCCGATCCCGGAACCAAACAGGAATGTGAGGGAGATGTAGCCGTCTGCGACCTCCCAGATCAGTTTGCCCGTGAACGGTCCGACGGCCATGCCGCCGGCGACGCGGGCGGTCTCGGCAGCGCCGATCGAGGCGGCGAGATTGGCCGACATCGTGGCGGCAGCCACGGACTGCTGCGCCGAGATGTCGATGTGCTGTCCGCGGCCAATCTTGCTCCGCGCGCGAAGCGCGACCATCGCCGCGATCGCCGCCTCGCCGCTGGCGTGGCTCCAGGCCTGCGGCACAGACACGCGGACTGGCGCCTCACCGGCGCCGCCGGAGAGAATCAGCGGACCGCCGGCCGCCATGAGGACAAGGTCGGTCGCCTGGTATCCAGCTTTGGGGCCCGATTGTCCGAATGCGGAGATTGATGTGTAGATGAGACCGTCATGGTCCGCCGACAGGTCGTCGTAGCCCAGGCCACGAGCAGGCATTGCGCCGGGGTCGGCGGACTCCAGGACAAAGTCGGCACCGGCGGCGAGTTGGCGGATCAGATCTTGACCGTCCGGATGGTCGAGGTTGCAGGTGATGCCGCGCTTGTTGCGCGCGTAGGCCCACCAGAAGAGCGAGCGATCGGGCCCGGGATCGTCGCCGGCGAAGGGCCCGACAGCTCGCGCTGATGATCCGTCGGGCGGCTCAATCGCGATCACATCGGCGCCCAGGTCGGCGAGGATCTGGCCGGCCAACATGCCGCGCTGATCGGTCAAATCCAGCACGCGATACGGCGATAACAGCATCAGGCGGCCTCCTCCCCCTCGGCGATTGAAGGGTATCGCAAGCGACGAGCGGTCGGCGGCTTACTGCAACGCGCCGGATCCGCTGATCTCCCACGCCTCCTCGACCACTCCGGCTCGATGCGCGTGGAGCGCTCGGTGGAGGAGCACCGTGCTGTCTGAGTAGTGCGGAATCATCTCGACCCGGTCGCCGATCCTCAGTGCATCGCCGTCGTCGCGCGATAGGTGGGTGTGCTCGGCGCTGAGCCCGACGCAGCTCCAGCCTTCCGGGTTGACAACCGACGGCAGACCGGTGTGCCGGCCCGTCGCCTTCCAGCCAGCGTCTCCGGCGGCCCTATCGGGGCTGGCGGCTGAGACTACCTGGCAGACCAGGCTCAGAGCTCTGCGGTGGTTGGTCACGCCCATCGTTTCGTAGGTCAGGTCCATGAGCGCCGCGCCGCCGGCCTGAAGTTCATTCAGGATGCCCTGCTTGAGGACGTAGCGATAGTTGCCGCTTCCGCCTCCGGAGAGCACCCCGATCTCATACCCGTCGGCCTGGCAGAGATCATTGGCACGCGCGAGGATCGACGCAGAAACTGCGGTCTCGCGTTCCTTCTCGTCGTCCGGCAATCCCATGACGTGACCTTCGTAGCCCATCAGACCACGGAGTCTGACTGCCGGGAGGTCGGCGATCAGCGCGCAGAGCGCCGGCGCTTCTGCGGGCGTGACTCCGCAGCGGTGCAGATTGACGTCGATGTCGACCAGCAGATCGATGGTCACGTCGGCTGCGTCGGCCGCGGCTGAGATCTGGCGGATGTTGGCGGCGTCGTCAACCGCGACGCAGAGGGTCGCCAGTCTGGCGACTTCGACCAGCCGCGCGACCTTCCCTTCTCCCACGACTTCGTTGGCGATCAAGATGTCGGTGATTCCGCCGTTGGCCATGGCCAACGCCTCCGACGCCTTGGCGCATGTCACGCCGACGGCGCCGGCGTCGATCAACCTCAGTGCCATCGCGGGCGCCTTACAGGCCTTGACGTGCGGGCGCCAGTTGATGCCGGCGTCGGCGCAGCGTTGCGCCATCAGCGAGGCGTTGTGGTCGAGCGCGTCCAGATCGACCAGCAGCGCCGGCGTGTCCAGATCCCAGATTGAGGTCATAGCATGCTCCCTACCAAAGACAGTGGAAGCCTAACGAAACGCCGACCCATGCCCTTTGCTGAGATCAACGGACTACAGCTCTTCTATCACGAACAGGGACCGGTTGATCCTGATGCGCCGACGATCGTCTTCGTTCATGGCACGCAGGGCAATGCCTCGCTGTACGCGGGTCTGATGGATGCGCTCTCTGACCGATTTCGCTGTGCGGTACTCAACCATCGCGGGCGTCCGCCGTCGGAATCGCCGGACGATGCATCGATGTACAGCATCGAGCAGTTTGCCGACGACCAGGCGTCGTTCATCGAACAACGAGGCTACGAAAACATCACCATGATGGGCTGGTCGCTGGGCGTGCGGACGACGCTGGCTTACCTGCATCGGCACGGATCGGGTCGGGTGGGTCAGGCGATTCTCGTCGCTGGGCCGCCCTCTCCGAACTTCGGCGGGCAAGCGTTGACGCCTCCCGATCAGGGTGCGCCGCCGCGCGAGGTGTGGGGGGAGCAGTTCAGATCGTCGACCGAGGCGTGTTGGGAAGGCTCGCAGCACTCGCGGGCTACCTGCGACCTCGAGGCCACGCTGTCAAGCATCGCAATCCCGGTCGCAATCTTTCCCGGCCGACATGATCCGATCTGTCCACATGCGGCGGCTGAGTTCATGGCTCGGGAGATTCCGAACGCGACGCTGAGGACGTTTGAAGAGTCGGGCCACGCGCCGCTGGTCACCGAGGCTGAACGTTTCGTGGAGGAGACAGTCGCATTCATCAAGCGTTGCGAAACGGCTCGCTCGGCCATTGCTGGGAACTAGTTATCCCCGATGCAGACCCTGAAATGAACAGCCGCTGGCATTTTCCGGAGAGCGGTGCTAGCCCTCGGCCAGTTCCTTGACCAACTCAATGAGGGCGTCGGCCCGAGTCGGGCCGCGTTCACCGTTGATCACGACGGTCGGCGTACTGGCCAGCCCCTGCGCGACCGCGTCCGTGTGCTGTTGATAGATCCGGTCGAGGTGCTCGCCGTCGTCGATGCACTGGGAGAAGTCGTCGGTGTCCAGACCGAATTCAGCCGCGACGGCGACCGCTCCGTCGCGTGTATAGGCGTCCCGACTCGGACCCTCAAAATAGTAGTCGTGGAACTCCCACCAGTGGTCCTGGTCGCCGGCGCACTCGGTCGCCAGCGCGGCCATTTCGGAGGCTGCGCCATGATTGATGATGTGCCGATATTCAAAGCGGGCCAGACCGGTGGCCACCAGCTCTTCCTCGATGCGCGGCCCAACCTGGGTCGCGAAATGACGGCAGCCGCCTCAAAGGAAGTCGGAGTACTCCTGGATCACGACCGGCGCGTTGGGGTCGCCGAGCGAGGCGCGATCGCGGATGACCTGGACCCGCGCCTGAGCTTCGGCTGACTCCACCTCCTGCGGCGCAGCTGTCTGGGTCCCGGTCTCCTGCGCGACATCGTCCCCACCCGAGCACGCAGCGAGGAACAGCGCACTGAACAGCATGACCAGGAAGGTGCTCCGAAGGCAGTGGTTCACGTTCAGCCCTCCTCCGACTCCAACTGTGCCGCGAGTTCTTGCACCTGCTCGATCAGCGCGTCGTTGACTGCCCCGCCCTCGCCGTTGATCCGGATCGTCGGCGTCCGGTTGAACCCTGCCTGGGCGGCGGCTCGATGCTGTCCTTCGACCAACTCAAGGTGAACCTCGTTGTCCAGGCACTGAGCAAACTGCTCCGTGTCCAGCGAGAGCGAGGCAGCCAGAGCGACGGCTCCGTCGCGGCTGAAGTCCTGCGTGGTCATGTAGTGGTCGTGGAAGTCCCACCAGCGGCCCTGATCGCCGCCGCACTCAGTGGCCAATGCCGCGGCGACAGAGGGCGGACCGTGATTGAGAATGTGCCGGTACTCGAATCGCGCCAGGCCGGTGCGCACCAGTTCGTCGATCACGCGCGGCTCAACCTGAGCCGCGAACCTGCGGCAGTTCCCTCAAAGGAAATCCGAGTACTCGGTGATCACGATCGGCGCGTCGGGACTGCCAACGACGTTGCGATTGGCGAACAGCCCGGCCCGATGTCCCGTCTCAATGATCTGGCCGACCATCGCTTCCGGCTCAGCCTCAGCCTCGGACGAGGTCGCATCCTCGGTCTCCGCCTCTTCGCTCTGCTCTGACGCCTGCGGCTCGGCCTCCGTTGCCTGTTCTTGCTCGGGCGCGTCGGTCTGGCCGGCTTCGTCGGCGGACTCGCCAGCTTGTTCGGCTTCTGCAGGAGACGATTGCTCTGCGGCCTCGCCCTCAGCCGTCTCGCTCTGACCCGCCCGGTACGACGTTGCCGGCTGATCTTCCTGTTGTTGGTCGCTCTGAGTCGCCGCGACCGCTGATTCCTGCACCGCCTCGGGTACATCTCCGCCCGACGAACAGGCGGCGAGGATCAGCCCGAGGGCGGCCAGAAGCGCGACTACGAGCGTGGCTGGGAGCATGCCAGGGAGCGTGGCCATTCGGATCGTCATCAGCTGCCCTCCTGGTTCTCAACGGCTTCGGCGGCGGCACGCACCTGCTCGATGATTCCGCTCAGTGAACGGGCGGCGGGCTGGCCGTTGATTCTGAACGTGGGCGTTCCGCTGATCCCAACGGAGCGTGCATGCCGCTGCATCTCGAGGATCCGGTCGCGATGCTCCTCGTTGTCGATGCACTGCGTAAACCGAGCAACGTCGAGACCGTTGTCCCGGGCCAAGTCAATCGCACCCGCCCGCGTGAAGCTGCGTGCCTGGGCATCAAGCAGATAGGCGTCGTGAAACTCCCACCAGGCGCCCTGATCACCAGCGCATTCGGTCGCCATCGCGGCGAACTGCGAAGCCGACCCGAAGATGATGAAATGCCGGTATTCATACCGGGCGATCCCGCTGTGAATCAGTTCTTCCATAATCTGCGGCTCAGCCTGAGCCGCGAATCGGCGGCAACTTGGTCATTGGAAGTCGGAATACTCGACAATCAGCACCGGCGCGTCGGGATCGCCGACCACGTTGCGGGCGAACGGCAGTCCTTCGCGATGGCCGAACGCAATCACGCCGGAATCCGCGCCCGCCTCTGCTGGCTGGTCAGCTCCCTGTTCCTGCTGCATGATCGACGCTTCACGATCGGCGCGTTCACTGCGCACCGTGCCCGTTGAGACGTCCTCATCGGCCGGTTCGCCTCCGGATCCACACGCCGAGAACAGCAGTCCGATTGCAGCGAGGAGGGTTGCCAGGACCAGCGTCAATCTCATGGGTTGACTGTATCTGACACGGTGTTCGCCTGACGCAAACGATGTGATCACTGGGCGGTCTGTCCAGCCGCCTCCTTGACTGCCTCGTCGATCGCCTCGAAGGTCGGGTCGACTCTCCTGTCGTTGACGAACACCGACGGTGTTCCTGCTACGCCGCGCGCTTCTCCCTCAGCCTTGGAAGCGTCGACGAGAGGCGCCATCCGTCGCTCATTCATGCAGGTCACGAACTCTGGGTAGCTCAGACCTTCAAACGTGATCTGCCGCCGCAATCCGGCCTCGGTGAAGAGCGTCTCGTCGCCGGCCATGAATCTGTCGTGCAGCGGCCAGAACCCGCCCTGTTCCGCCGCGCATTCCACCACTTGCGCGGCAAAGTCCGCCGCCTCGCCGCGAACTGGAAAATGTCGGAAGACGAATCGGGCGATGCCCGGCTCGACCAGTTGCTCCAGAATCATGGGCTCAACCTGAGCCGCAAACCACTGACAGCCGCCTCAAGTGAAGTCGCCGTAGTAGCGAATCTCCACCGGAGCGTCCGGTTCACCCAGAACGTGGCGCTCAGACCGCACCCCTTTGTGCTCACCGACAATCTCGGTGGGTAGCTCAACGACCTGCTGTTCCTGAGGCTCCTCCTCCGGCGCCGCAGTCTGCTGTTGCGGCTCCGCCTCGTCCACCGGCTGCTCTTCGACATCCGCGTCCGGCGCTGCCTGTTGCTGTTGAGCGACCGTCGCCTGTCGCTCCACCCGCTCCGACGTCGCCGTCCCCGTTGGCTGCCCCTCCCCGCCCGATCCACAGGCAACTGCAATCGATCCAACAACTAGCAGCGCGGCAAACAGACGAGTCACCAGGCCAGCCTATCGCGCAAGGCTCCCTTCGAGGTTGCGAGTCAAGCCCAGAGTTGGGAGTGTTCTATCCCCGCAACCGAGACATTTCGTCTCGCAGCTGCTGGAGACCCATTGGGCCCAGATCCAGCGCGGCCTTGTGGAAGCTCTTCAAGTCGAATGCATCACCCATCGACTCTCGCGCCGCCTCTCGGGCGGCCAACCACTCGCGCTCTCCGACCTTGTAGCTAATTGCCTGGCCCGGCCAACCCAGATACCGATCGACCTCGCTGGCCAGCATCTTCTCGGGGAAGAACGAGCGCTCGATCAGGAATGGCAGGGCTAGCTCCGGCGTCCAGGTTTCGCCGCCGTGATACTCCTCCTGCTCGGGGATCGGCAGCTCCAGATGCATCCCGATGTCGATCACCACGCGCACGGCGCGCAGCGCCTGACTGCTCAGCAGACCCATGTAGTAGGCCGGATCCTCCAGATAACCGAGCTCCGCCATCAGACGCTCGGCGTACAGCGCCCAGCCTTCGACATATCCCGAGGTCCCCGCCAACAGCCGCTGATAGCGAGTCAGCTCCTCGCCCAGATACCGCGTCGTGCCGATCTGCAGGTGGTGTCCCGGTACGCCCTCGTGGTAGCAAACCGACAACTCACGCCACAGCGGGAACCGAGTCTCGCCGCCCGTCGGATACCAGGTCCGGCCCGGACGCGAGAAGTCTTCCGATGGTCCCGTGTAGTACATCGCCAGCGCCCCGCCCGGTGGGGCGATCATTGCCTCGATCCGCTGGACCGGCTCGGCGATATCGAAGTGCGTGCCCAGCAGCGCCTGCATCGTCTCGTCCTGCGTCTGCTGCATCCACTCGCGGAAGGCGTCCTCCCCGGTGATCGCTCGCGCGTCGTCCGACTCCAGCGTCGCGATCGCCTCGGCCGCCGACGCGCCCGGCGAGATTCGCTCGGCCGTCGCCGCCATCTCCGACTGGATCCGCCAGACTTCTTCCCAACCCCATTGATACGTCTCGTCCAGGTCCAGCTCGATGCCGTTGAACCCCCGCGACGCCGCCTGGTAGCGCTCCCGGCCGACCGGATCCCGAGGATTCGCATTCGGCAGGTACTCTCGCTCCAGCCAATCCCCCATCGCCGCATAGCCCTGCTCCGCCGCCGTCGCATTCGGCCCACCATCGATTCCCAGTTCATCGCACAGCCCCTGGAAGAACCCGCCCCCCGCGTCGCGCGGGCCACCGCTTGTTCCCGCGCCCGACCACACCCGACACTGCTCCACCGCGCCCCGCACCTGCCGCTGAGCCACCACGATCCCCTGCGCCATTCCTGATGCGAGCGACGCCCGATAGCGCTCCAGCGCCTCCGGCACCGCTCCCATGCGCTCAACGATGATCGCCTGGTCCTCCTCTGAATCCCGAGGCATCAGGTCAAAGATCTGCCGCGTGTTCTGTAGCGGCGACGCCAGGATGTTCAGCGATCGCAGGTGTTCCTGCTGCGCCTCCAGTTCCGCCTCATAGTCAAAGCGCTCCAGCATCACGTCGCGAGCCACGCGATCTCGCTCCGTCTCCACGTTGATCAACCGCAGCGCCGCCTCCGCCTGCCGACGGATCGCCGACCGCTCCGCATGTCCATCTGGCGAGTAATCCGTCAACTCCGTCTCGCGACCCGGAATCCCCAGGGCCGTCGCCATGTTCGGACTCGCCGCCGCGAGGGCGTCGACGTACCAATCCGAGATTGCCGACACGGACGAAACATCTGGTGTAGTCATGCTCAAACTCCAATCCTCAGCATTATCGACGCGATTATCGCCGAGCCGCGAGCCGTGTGCCCAGTCGTAAACTCTTCGCATGAGGCGAAGTATCCAGGGCTGGAGATCGAACACCTTCCTCGCCCTCGGGCATCCCCAGTTCCGCATCCTCTTCGGCGGCACGCTCTTCGCAATGCTCGCCTACATGATGATGTTCGTCGCCATGTCGGTCGTGGCCTACGACCTGGGCGGCACCAACTCGGCCGTCGGACTGGTCTCGATGGGCACCGGCATCTCGATGCTGATCGGCTCGCCCTGGGGCGGCGTGATCGCCGACCGGGTCAACCGCAAACGTCTGATCATCTGGGGCCAAGGCTCAGGCGCCTTCATGCTCGCCCTGACCGGCGTCCTGCTGCTGCTCGACCTCGTCAACCTGCCCCTGATGTTCATCCTCACGTTGATCCTTGGGGCGACGTTCGTCTTCATGGGCCCGGCGCGCAACGCCTTCACCGCCGACATCGTCGGCCCCCGGCTGATCGGCAACGCGGTATCGCTGAATCAGCTCGCCCACAGCTGGGGACAACCCGTCGCGCCGATGATCGCGGCGTTGCTGCTCGAGTCTGCCGCCGGAGGCGGCGGCACCTATGTCGTCATGGGCGTGCTCGTGTCGATCGGCGTCCTGTCGATGGTCGTCATGCCCAACACGGGCAAGCCGCAACAGACCGAGCGACGCAGCCCGATGTCGGATCTGCTCGACGGCGTGCGCTACGTCACGCAGCGGCCGCCGCTGCGCTTGATGTTGTTGCTGTTCATGGCCACCGTTGTGATCGGGTTCATGTTCCGCGTGCTCACCCCCGCCCTACTGGAACAGCATCTCGACCGCGCCTCGACCGACATGGGCCTGATGATGACCGTGTTCGGCATCTCCAGCGCCGTCGTCGCCATCGCGATCGCCGGGATGGCCACCTCACGCTGGTCCTGGCCCGTGATCTTTGTGCTCATGGCGGTGATGGGTCTGGGCTACCTGATCATGTCGCAGTCCCAGAGCTACGGCGCCGCGGTCGCCTCGATGGTCCTGCTTGGACCTGGTCTCCAGGGTCCAACGTTGCTGCTGCAGGCCAAGATCGTGATGACGACCGAGTCAGCCTATCTCGGCCGAATAACTGCCTTCACGATGATGGCCTACGGCATCTCATCGGTCGGCGGCGGACCGGCTGGGGTCGTCGCCGACTGGCTCGGCGAGCGCGAGGTCCTCGCCGGCGTCGCCCTGCTGACCTTCGTTGTCGTCGCTCTCGGCGTCGTCGGCTGGCTCGGCATCCGGAAGTACGAGGCGAGACTCCCGCAGATCCGCCTCACGCCACAGACCGACATCCGAGGAGCCCATGCCGCCTCGGACGCAGACACACTCGCCCCGGAGATGCCGCCGCCGCCGATGCTGCGCCCGGTCGCACTCATGTCGGGCCAGAAGCTCCGCAACTGACTGTTCTCCGATGCCCCGCACACCTCCCGATGCCCCGCACACCTCCCGATGCCCCGCACACCTCCCGATGCCCCGCACGGCCCCCTCCGATGCCCCGCACTTGATGCGGGGCCCAGACCGCGATCTCCCTACGCAGCACCGCTCTGATCCTGCGCTGAGACGTTGCGAGCTCTGGGCCCCGCGTCGAGCGCGGAGCAACGGACTCAGGCTGCAGACTCACACCGGTGGACCGTGCGTATGACGCTCCAGCGCCGACAGCCGCTGTTCAATCGCCAGCAACCGACCGTCGCCGTAGCCCGACAGCCAGGCAATCCGCTCAAGCAGCGCCGCCCAGGGAAAGTCCTTCCCCGGATCCGACTTCTGACGGGTCAACTCGCTGTGGCCGACGTGGTGCGTCCGATCGATCGGGATGCCGTACTTGCGGCAGACGTGGGCCGACCACGCCGCGACGGTCTCGAACTGCCGGCTGCCCGGCTTGAACGTCTGGCCGATCTCGCGGGCGTAACCTTCGATCTCAATCGAGAGCATGCAGGCGTTGTAGCTGATGTACTCGTCCCGCCACCACGGCGGCCGCGGCAAGACCAGGTCCCTGCGCCGTACGCCCTGGGCCCAGGCGAAGTCCTCGTCGCGCACCATCTGGTACAGATCTCCATCGGAGTCGGCGTAGTAGTTGGTGCTGGCATTGGCGCGCGGATCCTCAAACCAGGCCGGAGTGACCTCGTTGTCGTCCCACGGTTCCTCCGGCGTGTAGTAGCAAATCGCCACGAACCGCCGCGTCGCCCCCGAGTAGGGCCGCGACGCGGCGGTGTAGTAATTGCTCGGATGCGCGGGACGCCAGATCGTCCGCGCGCCCTCGGGCAGACCCGTGAGGCCGCTCAGGTCTGGCGCTGGCGCAGTCACGTTCGTCGTCATTCTGCACCACCGGTCTTTCCGTCGCGGGCGCGCAAGAGTCCGTAGCCCGCGGCGATCGCAATGGCGATTGAGCGCACGGCGTCGGACGCCTGGGCGCCCACGGCGCCCGTTTCCAGCAGCGCCCAGACGCCAATCACTCCCAGCGCGATTAAGGCCCGAACGCTGCCTCGCGGCAGCCACAGCGGATCGTGCTGGCCATCGCGGGCGCGCTCAGGCGTTTCGGATGGATGTTGTTGTTCACTCATGGTTCGTTCCGTTTCTGTTGCAGTCACCGTTCTTCGTCCCCGCGTCCGAGCGGGGTTCTGGTCACCTCAGCCGCCGCGGATGATGAAGGCTGAGCCCAGACCGATCGCGGCCAGCAGGACCGTGCCTCCGCCGAGGGCGATGTACAGCCGGTCGATTCGCGCGTCGATCTGGTCAAGCCCGCTCTCGATCCGCCGCAGGTACTGCCAGAGCGCATCGGTCGCTTCGCTGTGCGGCTCGTTCGGCCAGCCGCCCGATCCACCAGGATCGGGCGGCTGCGGTCTCGAGGCTGGAAGGCGTGGATCCGGCATGGTCACTCAGCTCCTTCCTCGCTCGCTTCGGCCGCGGGGAACGCGTCCCGTCCCTCGGCCAGCTCGCGCCAGGGCGCAGGTAGCTCGTCCGCCGACTCAGCCTCGCGCCATCCGATTGCTCGGTGCTTGAGGTACTTGGACGCCGGCACCTGGATCCAGTGCTCGTCTGCGTACAGCCCGTCTGCGTCGGGCGCGTCGTCCTCGGGACGCCGCATGAGGATGTCGTAGTCCTCGACGCCTCGGCCCGCCGCGCGGGCGCGTCGAAACTCGTCGTGGCTGAGGAGGACGGCGCGTTCGCCGGCGCGGACGAACAGCAGAACGTCCGTGCCTTCCTCGGTTGTCTTGCTTGCCATTGGTTGCTTCCGTTCTGTTCAGGGTTCAGCTCTGTGGTTGTGTTCAGCTCGGACCGAGACCAGCGTTGATCTCGGTCTGGAGCCAGGGTTCGGCCTGGATCGACACGGCCTCATGCGGAAGTCCGTGCTCCTCGGTCGCGTCGAGCAATAGCCGCTCTGCTTCCCGCGCGTCGTGGAAACCGTTGCCCAGCAGCGCATGGTCTCGAGCGAGATACTCGCGACCGTGCCGGTCGCGTTTCGGTACTCGCAAATGCGCGCGCTGGGCCCGCAGCCTGCCTCCGAGCTGCGGCGCCGAGAAGGTCTCGGAGCGCAGCCCGGAGAAGTCCGCCGGCGACCAGAGTCCGCGGTCGTCCAGGGGCATCACCTAGCCTCCGTCCGCTGTGATCTGGCAGCCGTGGTGGCTGAATCCGGCGATGCCGGCGTTGTAGTCGGCCAGCGAGCGCAGCGTCACGCCGGGCCACTCGGCCTCTTCGAAGACCGACATCTGCCAGTCCATCGAGCAGGCCCAGACCAGCGCCTCGCTGCCGAACATCGAGCAGATGTAGTCACCGCTGCCGTCGGCGGACATGTAGCCGTCGACGAACACGGCCGTGCCCATCAGCGGGATCTCCGAGACGTGGAATCGCCGGATCATCTGCTCCGAGATGCCCGCCGGAATCCAGTTGGATCCCGATCCCACACCGCTCGCGCCGATGTCCTCGAGTACGTGTTCGGCGACCACCGGTGAGAGCACCGTCACGACGTCGCCGCGCGGTGGTCCGCCCTTCGATCGCGCCACCGACTGTAGAATTCGGCGGGCTTCGCGCAGCTTCGCCAGGGTCAACTGTTCGCCGGTTGCCCCGACGTCGTTGTCCGTGTGCCAGTTCGCGAACTCACCGGTCAGGTCCGTGTCGATGTCCTGGCCCTGCGATAGCGCCATCTCGTCCGAGACCAGGCGGACCAGGTCTTCCTGCGAGTAGTTGATCGCGCGAACGTGAATGCGCACTGAGATCGCCCGGAACGTGGGCGAAATCGTGTTGCTGGCCAGGGTGAAGCGCGACGTCGTGCTCAGCTCTTCGCCCTCGCCAGGCGTTTGCACGCTCGAGACGCTGGAGACTCGCGGAATCTGGGCGCTGTTCGAGCCCTTGGGCACAATCAGCTTGCGCGCCAGGGACAGCATCGGCGCCGACTGCGGCATCTGCGCAATCGTCCGTTCGACCATCGCCGCGTACGAGGCCGAAATGTTGGTGGTCAGAGTGTCAGCCATGAAAGAGTCCTTTCAGTTGGTCGTCATTCCCGCGCGAGCGGGAATCTCGATTTCCGTGCATGAACGTCATGCCTCTGGATGTCGCGCCAGCCAGTCGGCGAACTGAGCCCGGCGCCGCTGCCGATGAGCTTCGTCATCGCTCGATCGGATGAAGTCTGTCCACTCGGCAACGCTGTCCGGCTGGGCAGCCGGCGGGCCGCCGCGCAGGCCGCTGGTCGGACGCGGTTGCGAAGCGCGGGCGCGCCTCTCGAAATCCCGTGTCAGCTCCGAGCGAACCGTGGCCTCGCGTTCGCGAGCCGCCCGCTCCGCGATCAGGTCGCGCCAGGCGTTGGCCAGGTCGTCCGGCTCCTCAGCCGAACCAATGCGATCGCGTTCATCAGCCGACAACTCGCCGATCGCATCGAGCATCGCCTCCCGTAGCGCCGTCCCGTCGCCCGCTCCCGCTTCCGGTTGCAAGCCCTCGCCAACGGCCGTGATCTCTGCAGATTCCATCTGCGCCTCCAAACAAACTGAGCGCCGACGGACAATGTCCGGTCGGCGCTCGAAGGCGCGCGGTCCGTTGCGCTAGGTCGTCGAATGTATGTCCTCTCCTAATAGAACACAAGTTCCCTAATGTACCCTCGGCAACACCTGCAAACGGCAGGGACCAACGACGAGAGCCGAACGAAGACCACGCTCTGGCTCCCTCTCCCCGAGGGAGAGGGATGGGGTGAGGGCCCCAGCGATCGAGCCAGGCCAACTTCCCATCGCCAAACAGCAAACGCATCGAAATTTCTGGCGCTGGCTGGACAAAACCTGACAACACTGAGCCAGATCTGGACCAATCCGGACAAATCTGGACAAATCCGGACGCCATAGCGCGCGATCCTCAGTCCACAACAGCAGATCACCCAGTCACCTCCCAAAATCCCTCCGAGGACGGTGATTGAGCCCTCGATCGCGGCAAGTATCCTGACCGAATGCTCAACGACACCCGAATTCTCGACCTCACCGACGAGCCGCTCGCCCTCGGCGCCCGGATGCTCGCCGACATCGGCGCCGACGTCGTCCGCGTTGAAGACGCCCGCGGCGACCAACTGAGAATGCGCGAGCCCGCGATCGCCGGCGAGGCGCCCCGGGCCGAGCGCGGCTGGGCCCACCTGCTCTACAACGCCGGCAAGCGCTCCGTCGCCGTCAATGTCGATGCTCCCGAGACCTGGACCCGGATCGAATCGCTACTGCCGCAGTTCGACGCTGTCCTCGCCCCGCTGGAACCGGCCGATGCCCTGGCCGACTGGCTTGTGCGAGGCCGCAACGGCGAGTGGTCCGCCGAGATCCCCATCGTCGACGCCGTCTTCCGCCGCGGAATAGACGAGCCGATGACCGACATCACCGCCATGGCCGCCGGCGGACACGTCGTGCTCAACGGACATCCTGAAGACCCGCCCGTCTGGCCGGCCGGCAACCTCTCGCACAAGCAAGGCTCAATCGCCATGGCCGAGGCAACCATGGCCCTGATCATGCAGCGTCGACGCGGCGGCGAAGTCGGCCGGATCACCGTCGGCATCCAGGAAGCGGTCACCTTCACCACGCTCCAGACTGCCAGCGGCAACTGGTGGACCTGGCACGGCACCTCGCCCAGCCGCCACATCCCGATCGGCTCGGGCGTCACGTTCCAGTCCCGAGATGGTCACTGGCTGTCGTTCACGATTCATCCGCCCCACTGGTACCGGTTCGTCAACTGGGTCGACGACGTGCTCGGACTCGAGGAAGGCGAACTGCGCGGCGAGACCTGGGACGACGAATTCTGGCGCGAGCAGCACCAGCCCGAAATCGTCCCCTGGATTGACCGCCTCTGCAAGGCCCTCACCGTTACCGAACTGCACGACAAGGGCCAGGAACTCGGACTCCTCGTCCTGCCGATCAACACGGTCGAGGAGGTCGCCAACGACCCCCACTTAATCGCAAGGGGCTACTACCAGTCCGTCGACCACCCCCGGCTGGCAACCAGTCTCATCCTCCCCCGCTCCCCAATCCGCACCCGAGGGGAACAGCCAAGAGCCAAACGAGCCCCAACCCTCGGCGAGCACAACGATGAGTTCCTTACCATCCCCGCCTCTGCTTTCTCCCCCCGCGAAGCGGGGGGAGATGTCGCGGAGCGACAGAGGGGGGCTCCCCCGCCGCACGCCAGCTCAGTTCTCTTCAATGGTGCACCTCCACCACCCCGACGCCCTCTCGACGGCGTGCGAGTCCTCGACTTCACCTGGGCCATCGCCGGCTCGCTCGGCACCCGGCTGCTCGCCGACCTCGGCGCCGAAGTGCTGAAGATCGAATCCGAGTCCCGCATCGACCCGATCCGCTATCGAGGCGTCCAGCCGCCCGACCACTTCTCGATCAACACCAACGGCACCTTCAACGACTGCTCCGGCGGCAAGAAGTCGGTCACGCTCAATCTCAAAACTGAAGAGGGCATCGAAGCCGTCCGCGAACTGGCCCAGCATGCCGATCTCGTCACCTCCAACTACACGCCATACCGGCTCGACCGCTGGGGCATCGGCTATGACGATCTGCGCCAGCTCAAGCCGGACATCATCGTCTGCAACGTCGCCGTCATGGGCATCGAGGGTCCGCGCGCCGAATGGCGCTCCTACGGCAACGGCATCGTCGCCATGTGCGGTCTTGCCCATCGCTCCGGATTCCCCGGTAAAGCGCCGATTGGACTCGGAACCCTGCACACCGATTTCACCGTCCCCTACTACCTGTCAACCTCGGTCATGGCCGCCCTCGACCATCGAGAGCGAACTGGCGAGGGCCGCTATCTCGAGATCGCCCAGTACGAGACCGCGGTCCAGCTGCTTGACACCGAGCTCATCGAAGCACTCAACGGCGCAGCTGAACGTCCACGGATGGGAAATCGCTCGCTCTTCATGTCGCCGCACGGCGTCTTTCCCGCCGCCGGAGAAGAGCGCTGGGTCGCAATCGCCTGCCGCGACGACGCCGACTGGCGCAACCTCTGCCGGGTCATGGGCCGCGCGGACCTCGCGGCGAGGCCGGAGCTCGACAGCCTCGCCGGCCGCCAGGCCAACGAGGACGAGCTGGAAGCTGCCATCTCAGACTGGACCCGCACCCAGGACGACTGGACGTCGTACCGCCTGCTGATCAACGCCGGCGTCCCGGCCAGCCCGGTCGAGCGTCTGGAAGACTTCTTCGACGGCCAGGACCGCGCGATGAGAGACAACTACAACCCTGCGGAATCGCCCGAGGGATGCACATTCCAGATCCAGCAGGAACCGGTCCTCTGGGACGGCGAACGCCTCCCCGCCGTCCGCGCTCCGATCTGGAGCGAGCACACCGAGGAAGTGCTCAAGGGTCTGCTGGGCTACAGCGACGACGATATGACCCGCCTCGCCGCCGCCGGCACCCTGGGTTAGCTCCGCCAGCGCCCCTTGCCCCAACCGCGCATGCCATCCCGATCGAAGCCGTTGTTCACGACATCTTCAATCCGGGTCGCAGCCTCCGACTTCTTCGTCTCGGCCTCTTCATCGGTCAGCTTGCCGGCCTCCACGGCCGCGTCGATCCGCTCGCCGGCCTTGACGACCAGCGCGTCGATCACCGTCTGCACATCGATGCCGTTCTCCCCGGCAATCTCGCCCAGCGTCTTGCCCTCGCCGATGCCAGTCTTCAGTCCGTCGACATCCGTGCCCACCAGCTCGGCGAGCGCTGAAACACTGGCGCCGAACTTGCCGTGACCCCTGCGGCCCTCGCAGTCTTCCTTCTCCGATTCTCCATCGCCCTCGGAGAATTGCTGGCCATGTTGAGTGCGATTGCCGTCTTCCGAACGTGCCGAGATGACCGTCACTGCTGCGACCCCAATCGAAGCAACCAACGCCAGCGGCAGCAGCCACTTGTAAGCCAGACCAATCCAGCGATTCGAAATTGTTTCCACCGGTCATTCCCTTCTTGCATCCGGGGGCCGTCCCCGATGCAAGAAACCTATGGAGACGACGTAAGCGCCATCCGACCGGCAGGTATGCAGAGCGTCAACGCTCGGTGAAGTCTGGCGCTGGCTAGGGAATCTCGGGGTCGTAGTCCATCCCGATATGGCCGCGCTCCCGGAACCTCTCGTACTCCGACTCCGAATAGCCCAGCACCTCGCGGTAGACGTAGTCGTTGTCCTCGCCCAGCGCGACCGCCGGCTTACGGATCCCCAGCGGCGTCTCCGAGAACCTCATGAACGGCGTGTTGTAGCGGAACGTCCCCACGTCGTCGTACAGATCCTGTGTCTCGTTCAGGCCCCGATGCTGCACATGCGCGTCGTCGTAGATCCGCGATGAATCCAGCACCGGCGCCGCAGGCACGCCGTGCGACTGCAACAGGTGCATCAGCTCGTAGTCCTCCAGCATCGACGTCCACTCCCCGATCCGAGCATCGAGCTCATCATGCCGCTCAAGCCGCCCCGCCTCGCGGCGCAGTACCGGGTCGCGCGCCCACTCCGGATCACCCATCGCCGCTCGCAGACCCAGCCACTGGTCGTCGTCCATCACCGAGATCGAGATCCAGCGGTCGCCGCCGTCCGTCCCGTCGCCGTCCGACTTCGCCGGATAGAGGTTGTAGGGAGCGTGTCCGTTGACCGATCGATTGCCAGTCCGTTCCTGCACGACCACATTGAACGAGTAGTCCATGAAAGCCTGTGCCAGCATCCCGCCTGCGCACTCGGCCTGGGCGAGTTCAATGAACTGGCCCTCGCCCGTCCGACGCCGGTGCCGCAGCGCCGCCATAATCGCGAACGCCGCGTGCGCCCCGGCGACATAATCCCCGGAAAAGATCGAAGTGATGTAGGACGGGTCAAGGTCGGGATAGCCGCGCAACAGCGTGTGTCCCATTACCGACTCGAGGTGCACGCCCAGCGCGCGTGCGAATCGATAGGGACCGTTCGATCCGTAGGCGGGCATTCGCAGGGCGATGATGTCCTCGCGCGACTGTCGCAGGAAGTCCGGTCCAATGCCCAGCTTTTCCAGTGTTCCGGAGGCGTTGTTTTCGACCAGGGCATCCGACTTCGAGACCAGGTTGGCGAAGATCTCGCGACCTTCGTCGGAGACGAGATCGACGGTCATCGAGTGCTTGTTGCGGAACTGCTGGACGAAGGTCGGCGCGTAGTTCCAGGGCCGCGGTCCAGGTTCTGCGTTTGGGTAGCCCACCGCCCAGCCTGCGCCGGCTTTGACCATCTCCGCCGACGGCCGGGCCTGTCCGCCCCTGGTCATCGGTTGCCAGACGTGCATGTTCTCGACCTTGATCACTTCGGCGCCAAGATCGGCCAACAGCGTCGTCCCGAACGTCCCCGCCCAGACCACAGTCAGGTCAATCACGCGAATGCCAGCAAGCGGCAGAGTCATGGCTGGATCGCTACTCACCCAGCGCTCCCGTCGCTCGCAGATCCCCGATCTCCGACGAGCCAAACCCGCACTCCAACAACACCTCGTCCGTATGCGCCCCCAGCTTCGGGGCCGGCGTCCTCAGCGACCAGGGCGAGGCCGACATCATGAATGGGCGGCCGGGAATCTGCACCTCACCGAGTTCCTCGTGGTTGGAGGTGGCCCAGAAACCTCGATCACTGAAGTGCGTGTCTTCGAAGAGCTCATCGACCGAGAACAGTGGGCCGCAGAGCACCTTCGCCTCTCGCGCCTCGGCCCAGATCTCACGTTTGGTCCGCTCAAGCGCCCAGGGCAGGAAATGGGCGTTGAATTCTTCAACCAGCGCCGGATTGACACTGGCGCCGGGCCGCCACCACTTTTCCTCCTGCAGCCACTCGGGACTACCCAGCATCTCGTCCAGGCGCGGGACCCGAATCGCGGCCCCTGAGAATTCCACGTAGCCATCGGCGCAGGGATAGACGCCCGATAGCATGCCCGCCGCTGGACCGGGCGCACGCAGCGACTTGCGGCCGGCGTACTCCCAGCCCATGGTTGTTGCGTGGCGGCGGTCGACGCCGTTGAATTGCGCATCGGCCATGGCGAAGTCGACGTGCTGGGCGATGCCCTGCAGCTCGGCCGAGGTCAGCGCTCCCATCGCGGCGGCCGCCGCTGCCGAGCCGCACTCGACGAGCGAAGCGGTGCCGTACATCTTGACCGGCTCACGATCCTGTACGCCGATTGAGTACATCTCACCGGCGAAGCCGTACAGCACCAGGTCGGAAACTTTGTAATCGCGGTAGGGCGAGTCGTGCCCGAAGGGCGTGATCGAAACCATCGGTAGGTCGTCTCTGAGTGACGAGACCTGCTCCCACCCGAAGCCCAGCGAATCCAGCCGACTGACCGGCTGGGATTCGATTACGATGTCGGCCCGCCGGAACAGCCGTTCCATCACCGCTCTCGCCTCTTGCCGTTCCAGGTCGAGCACCATCGAGCGCTTGTTGGTGTTGAAGTAGAAGAAGGTCCCGGACCGATCCGGCCCGCTGATGCCCTGATACCAGGGCCCGACCGACCGTGACGGATCGCCGCCGGGCGGCTCCACCTTGATCACGTCCGCGCCAAAGTCGGCAAACAGCTTGGTGCAGTACGGACCCGCTACATGCTCGGTCAGATCGAGAACGGTGACGCCATCGAGGGGACCAATTGGGTCAGGCATGCGTCGGAGTGTAAGGGCAGCGCTGAAACACAGGCTGGGCAGCCGCATGTCTCTACTGCGAACCACAGCAGTTCCGAACATAGAACAGATGGGCCAAGGGTGCGCTATATTGACCACATGGCATCGATGAACCCGATCTTGCGCATGCGCCGGGCATTTCGAGAGTTCGGGGCGACGTCTACGCAGGCCGACGAAGTCACCAGCGCAATCGACGACATATACATCAGTCGGCAACAATTCGAGGATCGAATAGCCAGGATGTTTTCGGAGCATCGGCGGCAGTTGCTACTTGAGATCATCGTCGTCGTGAGTATCGCAGTTGGCGTGATTCTCGCCTTCGTCGCTTGAGTTGGGGTCGACATGGCGACGATGAATCCAATCCTGAGACTTCGCCAAGCATTCCGCTCCATGGGGGCGGAGTCCGAGCGAGCTGATGAAGCCGCCGACGCGATTGACAACCATTCCTATAGCCGTCACGAATCTGACCTCAGGCACCACCAAATGATGACGGAGGTTCGCCAGTACATGGCCGAAACGCGCAACCAGATTCTGCTGGGGACTCTGTTGATTGCGGGGATTCTCGGCACCATCCTGACCATCGCCATTGCCGTGTTCGACTGACTCCATGGCTCAATCCGGATAACGCGCGATCTGGCCTCTCGGTTTTGTCGTGATCACAGCTGTCCCTGTTCTGAACGGTTTCAGGATCGTCAGTTCGTGCATGTATCGGTCCGCGTCGAGGAGGTCGTCGTTCACTTTCTTCGGTTTGGGCGACTGCTCGTCCGATTTCATGTCCCACTGGTACTCGCGCATCCGCTCTGGAAAGCGGTGCATGGACGGGGTGTAGTAGGAACCGGGCGGATCCTGACTGAGTCGCTGTTGGACCAGGCTGATGCCCCAGTTGACAGAGTCGGGTCCACCCTTGCTGGGCAAGACCCGGTGCCCCTGGCGGCGTTGATGATCGATCCAGGCCGACTGCGAACGATCGGCGCACCACTGGATCGGGCCCAGCTTGCGCTGCCAGTGATGCTGCCATTGCTCGAGCCGTTCCGTCACGCCGGGGCCGCGATCTTCGAACTCACCCAGGCGGATCACAACGTTCGAACCGCAGGGCGCCTGGCTGCCGGTGATCCCGGCGACGACTCCCGCCGTGTAGTGGTCACGCGGCGACTGCCCGCCGAAGTCGAGTCCTCCGATGTATCGGGCAAACGGGGGCAGCGGGGCGTCCCAGAGCTGGCGTCGGGGATCGAAGTCGGTGTAGATCTGACCCTCGAACGCATCGAAGCGGCCCTCGATGAAGCGCTGGACCCACCCGCCGGGCTGTAGCGCTTGCTGCTGAGCGGCATAGTTGTCAGGCAGGTGCGGGTTGTCGGGAATCCTGGCGGGGATGTACACGATCCTGCCTCCGGCCTCGGCGAATGCGGATTCGTCCAGCTCACGGCGAGCAAACCAGCGCTCGAACCACCCAGGCCAGGGATTGGAGGCGGCGACGAACCAGCGTTGCCGCTGCGCCGGATGCCTGAGACGGGTCAGGAGCATCTGCGCGGCCTCTTCGGCGACTTCGCCGGCTTCGTCGACAAAGACCGCGCCGTACTGTTCCGATCCCAGCCCAGTCCACTCCGACAGATGCCGAAAGTGGATCGTCGAGCTCACTCCGCCAGGCCAGGCCACATCTCGGATTGACACCCATTGCGGCGCCGATCGTTGCCGACCGACTATGAGGCGCTCCGGCAGACATTCGAAGAACTCACGCATCGTGGTGGTCTGTAGATTGGAGTAGTGCTGCCGCGCGACGAGGATGTTCGTCCCGGGATAAGAGAGTGCAGTATCGATCGCCAATTCAGCGATCGCGCGGGTCTTGCCGCCGCCCATCGCGCCGCCGTAGCCAACCAGAGTCGTGCCGCCGGGCGGCGTCTGGCGCAGTGCGTCGTACACCGCGAGTTGCCGAGCGGTCGGCGTAAATCGTTGCTCCTGGGTCTCGAGGGCACTCAGGCTACGTGTCGCCATCGCCCGCTCCCGCTCGTGTCCCGGGAGGCTGATCCAGCGGCGGGGTCAATCGCACGACTGGCACCCCTCCCTCGGGAGTGCTCTCCTTGAACATGCCAATGTCTCTGCCCATGACTTCCCAGGCGCGCAACTGGACGTTCTCCGATGCGCTGCGATAGGCCAGTTGGCGAATCCCCTGAATCACTTCACTCCTGGTTACCGGCCCCTCGGGAATCTCGACCGCATCCTGTTCACGATCAGACAAAGCAATCCTCGCATTCTGCAGTCTCGCCTCGGGAGGCGAGCCCCACGCAATCGACAGAAGAATGCGGTCGATCATATACGTACATCTGTGCGACGTCGATTTCGCCACGCGCCATGACAGTGAAGCAAGCGACAACCAGGAACCGTGCGTCGCTCGGTGGCCGATCGATCAGAGCTCAGCCTCTACAGCGCCCAGGCCTCGTCACCGGGACCGCCAGAACCTGGCGGCTAATCCTTTTGACCCGACATCAGGGCGACGGGGCGCAGCATTGGTGGAGGCGGCATCGTTGGTGCGGCGGCGCCGTTTGCGCCGTTGGTCGACGCGGCGGCTCGGGCGGGCGCGGGGAGCGTTGACGGGAGGACGGGATGGTCGTCCTTGCGGATGGCGAGCCAGCCGAAGGTTCCGAGGATGGCGACGACGAAGGCGGCGAGGCCCATCATGCCGAATACTTCCCGCTCGCCGATGGCGTCGGCGAGCACACCCGCCGGGCCGGCGAAGACCATCTGCACGCCCCAGGCCATCATCGTGAAGGCCATCACCCGACCGTAGTAGGCCGACTCGGTGTTCATCATGATCCGCGCCTGGAGGATCATCACCGGCCCTTGCAGGCCGGGACCCAGGATGGCCATGCCGATCATCGCCTGACCGAAGGTCTGCGAGGCCGCCAGGACGAAGTAGCCGACTCCCAGCGACGCCACCAGCAACAGGGTGGTCGGCCAGGCCCAGCGGGTCGTGGCCAGGCCAGCGACGACAAACGAAATGATCGCCGCCGCGATCCCGTTGACCAGGAAGAGTTGGCCCATGTCGGTGGTGGGACGATCGAGGTGCTGGTCAAGGAAGGCCGGCGTCAGGATGCGGAAGAGGAAGCCGATCACGACGGTGCTGACGAACATCAGCAGCATCAAGCGCAGAGCCGGCCGCCGCCAGACGTAGCGACCGCCGTCGACGATGTCGGCGATGACGCCCCGTCGTTGCGCGGGCTGCTGGGCGCCCGTCGCTGTTGCCTCTTGAGCGCCCGGGTCGCCCTGGCGACGGCGATTCGGCATGACGGCCACGGTGAACACGCCGACTGCAACCAACGCGCCCATCACCAGATACGTGCCACCCGATCCGGCGGCAGACTCCAACAGCAGGGCCGCGATAAACGGCGAGAAGGGCTGTCCAATCGTGTGCGATAGCTGGCTCAGCACGATCGCGTTGCCGATCAGGTGGGGGCCAACCAGGTCGGCGGTGAAGGCGTTGCGCGCCGGCCCCATCACCACGAAGGTGAAGCCGAGCCCCAACATCAGCACGAACATCAGCGGCAGCGTCATCTGACCCAGCAGGAGCAGCACGCCGGTGAGCGCCAGCATCGCTGCGCCGCCGCCCTGGCCGATGACGATCACCCACTTGCGGTTCATGCGGTCGGCAATGACGCCGCCGAATGGCGCCAGCAGCATTGCCAGACCAACGCCAGTCCCGATGATTCCGACCGCGGTATTGGTGCCTGACAGGTCGTAGGAGACGACCGACATCGCCAGGAACATCATCATGTAGGCGAATGTGGCGAACAGCGTGCCGATAAAGAGCACGCGGAAGTGGCCGTCGTTCAGAGCGGCGAACGTGTTCCGCCGCCAAGTGCCGAATGTGCCGAATGCGCCGATACTTCGCGCCATGCGAACAGTTTAGATTCGCCGGAGGTAGATTCTCGGGCTCAATCCCGGTCCCGGCGGTGAAGTGTGTTGGAGTGATCCAGCGGCTGGCGCGCAGCGGAACGCGAGATACGCTGACTCGATGAACACCGCCGGGATCAACCTGCAGCGCTGGCTCATCATCGCGATTGTGGGTGGGATCGTCGCCGCCGGGATCTGGGCGTTCAGCGCCGATAAGCCGGCGCGCGTCAGCCAGGTTGAGATTGCGATTCGCCATATCGACGAGCAGCGTGCCGAGCTGGGCGTCCGCGAAACAGACCACGAGGGCCGTGAGTACTTCTACGAGGCTGACGGTCCGGACCTGGACCTGTCACTGATCGATCGCCCGCGTTCTCTGTACAGCGAGGCGATTGTGCTGTCCAACGACAAACACAACGCGCCGAGCAAGGTGCGAATCACGATGCGCAGCCTGTCGGACAGCGAGGTCAAGCTGGGACTGCGCTCGATCAGGTCGAGCGGGGCGTGGGATAGCACGCGGTTCCCTCGTGATGAGCCGATCACGATGTCGGAGCTGCGAAGCCAGGAGTGGACCTACCTGAGTTCGTTGCCGGTGCGAGTGCTGTACCACCAGCCACTGGTCGACGGCGTGCGACTGTTGCTGTACATCGCCGCCGCGTTCGGAGTCCTGTTCGCGCTCATCTGGATCGTCTGGAGACGCTGGCTGAGCTGACTAGTCACCGCCGCCGACCTGGTAGATGGTTCGATGGCGCAGGCGGGCCAGGTCTTCGCCCGACTCGCTGCTGATGGTCACGTCGAGCAGGCAATACTCATGCAGTTTGCGCCGGTAGCCGTCGGTCATGTGTCCGGAGACGACCAGGGTCTGTCCAGCCTTGACTGGTCCGAGCATCTGGATCTGGCTGCCGGCGTGGATTCCGGCTCGGTAGGTGTACGTGTGACGGATCAGCCGCGTACAGCGTCCGGCGATCCAGCCGGGATGTAACCGAGCATCGTCCTCACGCCAGCGCCGATGCGGATCACGCGCGAACTGGTCGGCGTACTCGGCCGCGTCCTCGATTGACATCGGCACGGCCATCGGCGGCATGTCCTCGCCGACCGGCAGGTTTTCGTTGGTCAACAGCGTCAGAGGATCGGCCGGCGGCACGACGACGCGATTTTGCGCGACGGCGAGATCGCCGTAGAACTGGGCCTCGCCCATGCCGGCCGTACCGGCGATGCAGACCTCTCCGGACTCCTTGGCCATGGTGAACTCGACTCCGCCGTCGGTGGAAGTGACGCGGGTTGTGATCTCGTCGCCGGGATAGACCGGGCGGCGCAGGCGGAAATCAATCCAGCCCGAGTCCAGCCAGTCTTCACCGAGGCCGTCGATCAGTGCGGGAATGGCCCAGGAGTAGACGGTGACGCCGCCGACCAGGGCGCCCTGAAACCCGAACTGCGCTGCGCCCGCGGTTGAATGGATGATGTTGTCGATCTCGAGTGAATCCTCACCGTCGAGGAACGCGGTGATTGAACGCTCGATGGTCCGGGTCGTCATGGTCAGCTCCCTAGCGTGTACCGACCTGATAGATCGTCGGTTGACGCATGACCACCAGTTCGCGGCCGTCCTCCGAGGCGATGGTGAGGTCGATCACTGCGTATTCGTGGCCCTTGCGCTCGTACCCGGACTCAAGTCGCCCGCTGACGAGGAGCTGCTGATCGGGGTGGACCGGGGCCAGATGCTGGATTTGGCTGGAGGCATGGATCGCCGTGTAGCGCCACGTGTGGGCGAGCAGCGCGTTGGCCCGCTGTGCGATCCAGCCGGGGTGGACTCGGCCTCCAGCGCCGCGCCAGCGCGGATCCGGGTCACTGGCTTTCTCGTCTGCGTAAGTCTCGGCATCGACATGGCTGAGATCAATCGCCATCGCCGGCAGGTCCTCACCCAGAGGCGCCAGGGCTCGAGTGATGAACAGCCGCTCCTCGGGCTGGGGGACCGGCGTACGATCGGCTGCGGTCGAGATTTCGGTCAGGAAGTCCGCAACGCCGAGTCCGGCCGTGCCTCGAACCGCGACATCGCCGGTGTTCTTCGTCATCGTGAACTCAACATCACCGCCGTTGGCAGTCACGCGAGTAGTGATGACCTCATCCGGATAGACCGGCTTGCGCAACTGGAACTCCACCCAGCCCTCGTCCAGCCACGCCTCTCCCAGCGCCTCAACCAGCGCGCCGGCCGACCACGAGTACACAGTCGTCCCTCCGACCAGCGCGCCGCTGTAGCCATAGCGCGCCGCGCCCGCGGTCGAGTGGATGATGTTGTTGATCTCCAGCGAGTCGTCCCCGTCGAGGAAAGCGGTGATGGTTCGTTCAACGATTGCGGTTGTCATTCACAGGTTCCTTCGGCATCAGTCTGTGTTCGCTTCGTCGGCCAGACGCCAGATTTCGGCACAGTCGACCTGGAGCCCGACGAGGACGTCTTCGCCGTCCAGCGTGGCGGGACGCTCTAGCAGTTGCGGCTCTTGGTTAGGTCGGTAAATCCAGACGTTGCCGGCGTCGAGGTCGACGAGCCAGCCGAGGCGCACGCCGTAGTGCATCCAGATGTCCATCTTGGTTTGCTGATCACGCAGCCGGTCGCTCGGCGAGCGGATTTCGACGACGAAGTCGGGATTGAAGGACATCGCGCCCCGTACGTCCTCGCGCGTTGCCGTGGCGAGCCGTTCCGGGCTGACCCACGAGACATCGGGTTCCAGCAGTCGGGTTTGGCCGTCTGCGTCGGTCATGCGATAGCCGGCGCTAGAGTCGCGAGTTCGCCCGCCACCCCCTCCGAGGCGCCAATTTCTCAGTTGTCCGCCAAGCTCCAACCCTACGTCTGAACTCTCGTCACCCGCATGCACGTTGATCACCAGCTCTCCGTCGTCGAGTTCAAACTTCCAGCCGGGATTTTCGTCGCAGATGCGCTCGAGTTCTTCGTCGCTGATCGCTTCGAGGCCGCAGCCGATGCGGATCAGGCCGGGCAAGGGTGGTGCGGAGATAGGAACGGTGGTGATCATGCCATCTCCATGGGTTGCCGAGATCGTAGCAAGGCGAGGACCGCTAGATGACGCCATCTTCGGCGAGCTGGGCAAGCTCATCATCGCTGATCCCGAGCATGCCGCCGTAGATTTCGCGGTTGTGCTCTCCCAGCGTCGGCGCCCGATGCTTGACGGCTCCCGGCGTCCGTGACAGACGCGGCACGATGCCCGGTTGAGGGAGTTCGCCGTGTTGCTCGGATGGGACATCCACAATCTGGTCGCGGGCCGCGTAGTGCTCGTCGTCCATGATGTCTGAGGTGGTGTAGACCTTGGTCGCGGGGACGCCATGCTTGTCGAGCAAGTGTTGGGCTTGCTCGAGCGTGAGACTGGCGATCCATTCGCCGACGATCTCGTGGATTGCTTCGTAGTGTTGGCGTCGCTCTCGATGGACCTCGAAGCGAGGGTCCAGGAGCAGCTCAGGCTGGTCCATGGCGGCGACGAGACGTTCGAAGGTGCCCTGCGTGGTCGCGTTGATGATCAGGTGATGGCCGTCGGCGGTTTGCCATTGCTCGGCTGGGACGACGCCGGGCCAGTAGTTGCCTGAGCGCTCACGGTTGTGGCCGGTCATCAGGAACTGCGAGGCGTGCGTGCCCGACTGCTTCCAGATCGCCTCATACAGCGCTACGTCAACATCCTGCCCGCCGCCGCCGTTCACGTCGCGAGCGCGCAGGGCCATCATCGTGCCCATCGCGGCGAAGACGCCGGCCGAGTAGTCGGCGACCATGTAACCGGGCCGCACCGGCGGACCATCGGCCCAGCCGGTCTGGTAAGTCATCCCGGCGAAGCCCAGCGCGACCCGGTCGAAACCGGCCCGCTCGCGGTAGGGACCGGTTTGTCCGTAACCCGATACGCGCGTCACGATCAGACCTGGATTGCGCTCGCGCAGCGAGTCGGGCGCAAGCTCCATCTTCTCCAGCGTGCCCGGACGGAAGTTCTCGATCAGCACATCTGCGTGCGAGCACAGGCCGCGGAACAATTCCTTGCCTCGCGGATCGGCCAGGTTGCAGGTGACACCTCGCTGTGAGCGGTTCTCCTGCACATACGAAATGGTCCCGTGGTTCGTCTCGCCGGTGCCGGGCCGTTCCAGCTTGATCACGTCGGCGCCAAACTCGGCGAGGATCGTGGCGCAGTGCGGCGCAGCGAGAATCTGCCCGGCGTTGATCACCGTGACGCCGTCAAGTGGAGGTCGGAGATTGTTGGTAGTCATGGGAAGGAGGATACGGGGAGGTCGTGTACTGGCACGTCGCTCGCGCGGCGATCGAACGGCTGGACCACTGCTCCTACGATTGGAACCATGGGCATCGTGCAGACCCGTGGCGAAAGGCGCACTCCATGACCTACGACTTCGACCTCGGCACCTACAGCCGAACGATCACGACCTCTTCGCCCGAGGCGCAGACCTGGTTCGACCGCGGGCTGATCTGGACCTACGGATTCAATCACGACGAAGCCGTCCACTGCTTCCGGCAGGCGGTCGCAGCCGATCCCGACTGCGCCATGGCCCACTGGGGCATCGCCTACGCGATTGGACCCAACTACAACAAGCCGTGGGAGGCGTTCGGTCGGAGGGAGGTTTCCCAGGCGTTGGCGACGGCCTGCGAGGAGGCCAACCTCGCGGTGTCGCTGTCTGACGCATGCACGCCCGCGGAGCGCGACCTGATTGCGGCGCTGCGACAGCGTTATCCGCAGACCGAGCCCCTGGACGACATGATGGGCTGGGTCGACGACTACGCCGACGCCATGCGCGAGGTCTACCGCGACCACTCCGAAGACTCCGACATCGGCTCGCTGTTCGCCGAAGCGATGATGAATCGCACTCCCTGGTCGCTGTGGAATCTGGAGTCGGGCGAGCCGGCCGACGGTGCCGACACGGTCGAGGCCCGCGAGGTGCTCGAAGGCGCCATGGCGCGCATTGCTCACTGCGGCGAGGCGCGGCATCCAGGCATCCTGCACATGTACATCCACCTGATGGAGATGTCGCCCTTCCCCGAGCTGGCGCTGCGGGCGGCCGACCAGTTGCGCGGGATTGCGCCGCACTCCGGACACCTGCAGCACATGGCGACGCACATTGACGTGCTCTGCGGCGACTACCTGAACGTCGTCAACTGGAACGAGCGAGCGATCCAGGCCGACCGCCCCTATGTGGAGGCGCGCGGGCCGTTCAACTTTTACACGATGTACCGGGCGCACAACTATCACTTCAAGATCTACGGCGCGATGTTCCTTGGACAATTCGGTCCGGCGATCGAGACCGCGCGGGCGATGCAGGGCGAGATTCCCGAGCAGCTGCTGCGCATGGAGACGCCCAACATGGCCGACTGGCTCGAGGCATTTGTGCCGATCGATCAGCACGTGTTGGTCCGCTTCGGCAAGTGGGAGGACATACTCGAACAGCCGCTGCCGGAGGATCGCGAGCTCTATTGCGTGACCACCGCGACGATGCGCTACGCCCGTGCGATCGCCCTGGCCACGCTGGGCCGGACCGACGAGGCGGTGGCCGAGGCCGAAGAGTTCGATCGCGCCTACGACCTCGTGCCCGACACCCGCTACCAGTTCAACAATCCCAGCCGCGACATCCTCGCCATCGCGCAGGAGATGATGCGCGGGGAGATCGCCTATCGGCAGGGCCAGTTCGACGCCGCCTTCACGCACCTGCGCCACGCGGTCGAGCTCGACGACCACCTGCACTACGACGAGCCCTGGGGCTGGATGCAGCCGGTCCGGCACGCGCTGGGCGCGCTGCTGCTGGAGCAGGACCGGGTCGCGGAGGCGCTCGACGTCTACCGCGCCGACCTGGGCTACGACTCATCGGTCAGTCGGCCCCGCCAGCACCTGGACAACGTCTGGGCGCTGGCCGGCTACGTCGAGTGCCTGGAGCGCACCGGCCAGGACGACCTCGCCGCCGTCGCCCGCCAACGCCTCCACCTCGCCCAGGCCCGAGCCGACACCGAAGTCCAATCCTCCTGCTTCTGCCGCCTCGACATCGGCGAAGACTGCTGCGAGTAGCTGCCCTTCGAAGTTCGCAGGAGGCAATCCGACCTGCCCCGGCGGTGAATTTGGGCTAACTTTGCTCAGTTTCGTGTGCTGGACGGCGAATTTGTGCCGTCTGAGTCCAGATTTGTCCGGATTTGTCCAGAAGAGTCCAGACCAGTCCAGGTCAGTTGCGCGTGAGTCCGCGTCGATCCGGCCGAATCCGGGAATGTCGGGTGTGAGGTCTGGATGCGGTCGGAGCATTGACGCCCGGCTCTCTGTGGTTGAGTCGTTCAAATGTTCTCATTGTATGCGGAGTCGGAGATGACGGCGTCGAGGACCGGGCACTGGTCGAGGGATGCACTAGCCTAGGCTCGCCCATTGGACGGCAATCGTTCAGAGCAGCACAGGCGGGTTGAATGTCACGTACGGACCAATCGAGCAGTCCCGTGTCCGTACCTCGTTTGGCCTACTCGACCTTGTCCGGCTCCATGTTCTGCGGGAGGATCGAAGATCTGCTTGAGCACGGTGAGCTTGAACGATGGCAAGGGAAGGTTCAGCTGATCTTCACATCACCGCCATTTCCGCTCAATCGCAAGAAGAAGTATGGCAATCTGACAGGACAAGACTACGTCGATTGGCTGGCTGGTCTCGCTCCCGCATTCGCAGATCTGTTGACCCCCGATGGATCGATTGTGATGGAAGTGGGCAACTCTTGGGAGAGAGGTAAGCCAACAATGTCGCTCTTGGCGACCAAGGCGTTGATCGAGTTCCTTGAGAATGGGAATCTGAATCTGTGTCAGCAATTCATCACTCACAACCCAGCCAAGCTCCCCGGTCCCGCGGCTTGGGTCACTGTTGAGAGGATTCGCGTCAAAGACTCATTTGCCCACGTCTGGTGGATGGCGAAGACGGATAGGCCGAAGGCGGACAACAGAAAGGTGCTGACACCCTACAGCGAATCGATGAAGAGGCTGCTTGCAAGGCAGGCGTACAACGCCGGCAAGCGACCCTCCGGCCACAAGGTAAATTCGACTACTTTCAATAGAGACAACGGAGGGGCGATCCCGTCCAATGTCCTCTCGCTTCCGAATACTCGCTCGCGAGATCCGTATCAAGACTACTGTCGCGAGCACGAGATCACGCCGCATCCAGCCAGGATGCACCCTGGACTAGCCGAGTTCTTCATCAATTTTCTCACTGACGCAGGCGACTTGGTGTTAGACCCATTCGCTGGTAGCAATCTCACAGGAAGTGTGGCGGAGCAATTGGGACGGCAGTGGTTGGCTGCGGAGCCTGTTCAGGAGTACGTTGACGGGTCGATTGGCCGATTTCAAGGCGTCGGAGACCAATAGTGGCGTCGGTTGGATGGGCCTTGCTCTACGAGCCCCGAGAGTGGCAACATAGGGCGCTTGGGGAATGGCGTGCCAATGACTCTAAAGGAATTGTGCAAGTAGTGACAGGCGGCGGCAAGACGGTGTTCGCAGAAATGTGCATGCTAGATTTCATTGCGACATTTCCGTCCGGAAGGATCGTCATAGTGGTGCCTACCCTGACGCTCTTGGATCAGTGGTATGTCAGTCTGCGGGAAGAGCTTGGAGTTTCGGACGGGGAGATGGCCTCGTACTCGGGTGAGAGTCAGCCTTCGGAACCGAAGCGGGTAAATCTGATGGTACTGAACACAGCACGGAAGGAGGCTGCCCGCGTTTCTGATGGTGTTCCGTCGATGTTGATTGTGGATGAGTGTCATCGGGCGGGCAGCAGTGAGAACGCGAGGGCGCTACAAGGCCAGCATCAGGCGACTTTGGGTATGTCAGCGACTCCAGAACGAGATTATGATGATGGCCTAGAAGCTAATTTGGTTCCGGGCCTGGGTCCCATTGTTTACGAATACGACTATAACGAGGCGGCAGTAGACGGCGTCGTTGCCCCATTTGACCTGATAAACGTGGCAATAGATCTTCTCCCGGATGAGGAAAGGGAATATCGCAGATTGAGCCAACGAGTCGCGGCCGCTCTGCAGTCGATGGATACTGGCGGCCTACAAGACAAAAGGGTGAAGCGGCTGCTTCAGCTCAGGGCACGCGTTTCTTCTCGGGCGGCAATGCGGGTTCCAGCAGCCGTTGCGGTCGCGTTGAGACACCGTGGTGAGAAGGTGCTGTTGTTCCACGAGCAGATCGAGGCGGCTGAGCAGCTGAACAGCCTTCTTGACGATCGCGGAGTGCCCTCCACGTTGTATCACTCTCGGATTGGTCAGGCAGTTAGGAGGGACAACTTGAGGCTGTTTCGCCGAGGTAGGTTCGATGCGTTAGTGTCGTGTAGGGCCCTGGATGAGGGCACCAACATACCAGAGACGTCCGTGGCCATAATCGCGAGCTCTACTGCCAGTGGACGCCAGCGGATTCAACGGATGGGTCGGGTGTTGAGGCCTGCTAAGGGCAAAGCTTTGGCAAGGATATACACTATCTACGCGACGAAGCAGGAGGAGGAGCGATTGGCGCGTGAGGCACGAGCCCTGGTAGGAGCGAGTTCCATAGTCTGGCGGAGGATTCGCATCGATGACTAGGCTCGTGATCGAAGGAGAGTCTTTTCAGAAGTTGTCAAGCAAGGCACTATACGAGAGTGAGTATCAGCGGCTCTTGCTGTCCAACGCAGAATCGTTGTTCCCAGATTTCCATTTGGCGAGCTTTAGTCCTCTCATTCAATCGGAGTACGACAACAGGAGACCCGATCTCGCCCTTGTGGACAAGGAGCTCAGGGCTTGGTGGGTGATCGAGGTTGAGCTGGCGGATCATTCCATGGCTGGGCACGTTCTTCCGCAAGTTGAGGGACTCGCGAGAGGACGTTACGGCACCGACGAAGCCGCGCGGTTGTCCGCCGCCATTCCAGCACTGAGGATGAAGGAAGCGCTTGACTTGCTTAAGGGCGAGCAGCCCAAGATACTCGTGATTGTGAACGAGGAACGAGAGAACTGGGAAGATGAATTGCGCCGAGTGCCAGCCAGTTTGATGGTGGTGGAGGTGTTTCGATCTGATCGCAACAAGCACGCACTGCGTGTCAACGGCCACTACCCGGAGTTACCGGAGGACATTCTCACAGTCTGTAGGCGAGATTCCCGACTGCCGGGCTTCTTGATTGTTGAATCTCCGGCGAAGCTTCCGAGTGCCGGAGTCGCCAGCCTTTTCATCGACGTTGAGGGCGCTCTAACAGAATGGTCGCGGATAGATGTCCAAGATAGGGTATGGCTCAGGCCTCATGGAGTGAACCCGTTGGAGGGGTTGTCGGGACCATTCAACTTGGCGCACACCGCCGACGGACGCTTAGTGCTTGACTAGAAAACGGAGAGACAACATGACTGTGCAACTTGAACTCGGTTTGGAAGTGATACGGTCCTACAAGAGATTGTCGTACACAATCTGGCATGCGCTTGCTGAGTTTGTTGACAATTCAACACAATCCTACTTCAACAATCGCCCCGACCTGGATGCTGCGTTCGAGCGAGAAGGCAGAAAGCTGGAGGTGGATATCGTATACGATCGCGAACGTGGATTGTTCCGAATTTCTGACAACGCGATGGGGATGTCGCTAGCTGAGCTGACGTACGGACTTCGCGTAGGTGCACCCCCCGCTGTTGATGATGGTCGTTCCAAATATGGAATGGGAATGAAGACAGCGGCCTGCTGGATAGGCGACAATTGGAGTGTCCGTACTAAGAAGATGGGAGAGCCCAGCGAGCATAGGATCGACGTGGATGTCGAGGCTGTGGCCTCCGGAGAGAATCTCCTTCCGTATTCAGAGGTCGCTGATCGTGACCCGAACGACCATTACACGATAATCGAGATTAGCAATCATCACAAGGAGTTTCGTGGAAGGACTCTTAGTAAGATACGGGATTTTCTCGGATCGATGTACCGTTCAGACTTACGTGATGGTATTCTGGAACTAGGTTGGCAAGGGGAAGCACTGGAGTGGGATGAATCACCAGAACAATTTCTGAAGGCACCGGGCGGCGAGGCGTACCAAAAGGAGTTTGAATTTGAAGTGGACGGGAAGTTGGTTCTAGGGTGGGTCGGAATACTAGAGAGAGGAAGCAGGGCGAAGGCCGGTTTCTCAATCTTGCATTCTCAAAGGGTTGTTAAGGGCTGGCCAGATTCGTGGCGGCCAGAAGAGATCTTCGGGCAATTCCAAGGTTCAAATGACCTCGTGAACCAGCGGATCGTGGGTGAGATTCACCTGGATGAGTTCGCGGTAAGTCACACCAAGGATGATATTCTGTGGTTGGGGACAGAGGAAGAAGAACTACAGAGGTTGCTGAAGGAGGAGTGTGCGGACTATGTAGACGTGGCTAAGAAGAGGCGGAAGAAGGGGGACGATCAGAGGGGTCCGACTCAAGTCGAGGCGCAAACCGCCTTGGACGAGATGCGGCGGGAAGTGACGTCAGCTGAGTTCGTCGACAAGCTCGCGCTAGAGGAGGTGCCGGCTCCTCAACTAGTGGAGGCAACGTTCAATCCTTTGCGGTTGGCAGCGCAAGTTGAGTCACCGGTTATCTCGGAACATATTGGTAGC
This sequence comes from Chloroflexota bacterium, assembly GCA_009838735.1. Lineage (GTDB taxonomy): Bacteria > Chloroflexota > Dehalococcoidia > Bin125 > Bin125 > Bin125. The sequence goes on along the minus strand of VXQZ01000033.1, from coordinate 123,289 downwards.
GCTGCGGTGAACCTGTTTTTGCATGACTTGTCCCCGAATGACCCATATGTGGCGGTTGACGCCGTGCGTGAGAACGATCTAGCTGTGATCGTGAATGCATCGCATCCCCATGTCAATGAGATTGTGGGCAGCGAAGGGTTTTTGAACTACCTGCGACACTGTATGTACGACGGCGTGGCTGAGTGGCAAGCCCGTCGTCATTCAGCGCAATTGGATCCAGATACGATCAAGTTGTTGAAGGATCGATTGCTCAGAGTAAGCGGTGAAGTCGAGGCGCATGAAGAGATGTGAATAGGGTAGCGGGTGAGAGGTGCCGGTGCCGCCGTCTCCCCATGCGACGTGTAGGGGGACAAGCGTCCTATCGCCCCAACCACGCTGACTCAGCCGTTGACGCGATCTCCTCGCCGATCAGCAGCGACGCTGTTGCGCCGGGGCTGGGGGCGTTGAGGATGTGGATGAGGCGGTCCTGGTGGGCGATTTCGAAGTCGTCGGCGAGGGAGCCGTCTCGGCGGAGGGCCTGGGCTCGGACTCCGGCTCCTCCTCGGACGAGCTGGTCGGGTTCGAGGGTGGGCATCAGGCGCTGGAGGGCGCTGACGAAGGCGGACTTGTTGGCGCTGCGCCAGACTTCGCCGAGGCCGGTCTGCCAGTGGTCGCGGGCGAGGCGGAGGAAGCCGGGCCAGGTGAGCGACTCGGCGGCGTCGCGCAGGGCGACGTCGCGCCAGCGGTAGCCCTCGCGCTTGAGGGCGAGGACGGCGTTCGGTCCGGCCTCGACGCTGCCGTCCAGGCGTCGGGTGAAGTGGACGCCGAGGAAGGGGAAGGCCGGGTCGGGGACGGGATAGATGAGGTTCTTGAGCATGCCGCGGGCGGCGGGCACGAGGTCGTAGTACTCACCGCGGAACGGCACGATGCGCAGGTTCCGGGCCTCGGGCGCGCCGGCGCGTCGGGCGATGCGGTCGGCCTGGAGTCCGGCGCAGTTGACGACGTACTTCGCGTGAACGACGCCGGTCGTGGTGGCGAGCTGGACGCCGTCGGCATCGACACGGACGCCCGAGACGCGCGAGCGCAGCCTCACCGACCCGCCGGCCGACTCCAGCAGCTCGCGGTACTTCTCGCAGACGCCCCGGTAGTCGGCGATGCCGGTCGAGGGGATGTGCAGGGCGGCGACTCCGGCGGCGTTGGGCTCGAACTCGGCCAGCTCGTCGGGTCCGAGTTCGCGGATGTCCGGGACGCCGTTGGCGTCTCCGCGGCGGTGCAGTTCGCGCATCCGCTCGAGCTCGGACTCATGCGTGGCGACAACGACCTTGCCGCAGCGCTCGGCGCCGATCCCGTGCTCGTCGCAGAAGGCGTACATGCGCTCGGCCCCGCCAACCGCCATCCGCGCCTTGGCCGATCCGGGTCGGTAGTAGAGCCCAGAGTGAATCACGCCCGAGTTGTTGCCGCTCTGGTGTCGTCCGACGCCGGATTCCTGCTCGAGGGCGATGACTCGGAGGCCCTCATGCTTCGTCGCAAGGGCCATCGCGGTCGAGAGTCCGAGGATGCCTGCGCCGATCACGGCGACGTCGGCCGCGTCGGAGGTGTGGTCAGACACGCGGAGCCTCGGTCGGCACGACGCTGAGGCGGCCGCCGTCGGCGGGTTCTGTGACTCGGGCGATGGGTGTCGCCGTGACCCCACGCTCTTGCAGCTCGTTGATCAGGTGGGGGGCTTCGACGATTCCGGCGGCGATCAGCAAGCCTCCGGAGGTCTGGGGGTCGTAGAGGAGGGCTTCCTCGAACGTGGTGAGCTCTCGGCTGCCTTTGACGGTCAGGCGGGCTCCGTAGTAGTCGCGATTGCGGGACTGTCCGCCTGAGCCGAATCCGGCCGCGACGGCTTCGGAGAGGCCTCCCAGCGCGGGGGGCGCGCCGAGATCGATCTCGATGGCGGCGTCGCTGAGTTCGGCCATCTCGTGCAGGTGTCCGGCGAGACCGAATCCGGTGACATCGGCGATCGCGTGAACGCCGGCGGCGAGGTCGGGGTCGGATGCGGCTTCGGCGGCGTCGCGATTGAGGGTCATCATCTGGGCAACGGCGGCGTCCCAGTGTTGCTCGGAGACTGCGCCCTGCTGGTTCGCGCCGATCAGGACTCCGGTGCCGATCTCCTTGGTCAGGATGATCGTGTCGCCGGGCTGCGCGCCGCCGGTCGTGCGGATCAGGTCGCGTGCGACTTCTCCGGTGACGGCGAGGCCGTACTTGGGTTCCTCGTCGATGATCGTGTGTCCTCCGGCGATGACCGCGCCCGCTTCGCGCACCTTGTCGGCGCCGCCGCGCAGGACGTCGGCGATGACGTCGGGCGGCAGATCCTCGGGGAAGGCGGCGATGTTCAGCGCGAAGAGGACGCGTCCACCCATGGCATAGACGTCGGACATGGCGTTGGCGGCGGCGATTGCGCCGAACTGGTACGGGTCGTCGACCAGCGGAGCGAAGAAGTCGAGCGTCTGCACGAGGGCGCGCTCGTCGTCGATGGCGTAGACCGCGGCATCGTCGGGGCGCGCCAGACCGACGAGCAGTTCGGGGTGCTCGGACGGTGGGAACTGGGGACCGAGATGGCTCAGCACGTGAGCCAGGCCCTCGGGGCCGAACTTGGAGCCTCAACCGCCGCAGCGGGCGAGGTCGGTGAGGCGGATGGCTCGACTGTCGCGATCGGACATGTGCGGGCACGCTCCTGTCTGAGTCGCAGCCTATCGCGGTGATGTGGAGGATCTTGAATAGTACTTGCGTTCTGGTAGCCGTGACCATAGCCTGTCGCAGACGAGCATGATGAGGAGCACCGAGATGGATGAGCATTGCTGGATCGACACACCGCTGGGGACGATGTATCTCGCGATTCGTGACGGCGCGCTGCAAGAGGCGGGGTTCGTCGACACCTGGGCGCGCCCGGTGTTGTCGCCGGACGCCGAGGAGGCAAGCGAGGACTTGTCGAGCGAGGCGCAGCTCGTGCGGGACGCGGTCGCCGGCTACTTCGAAGGTGACATCGAAGCGATCGAGTCGATCACGATCCAACCCGGAGGCACCGACTTCCAGCGTGCCGTTTGGGAGGCGATTCGCGAGGTGCCGGCTGGACAGACGGGGTCGTACCAGGACATCGCCCGGGCCGTCGGCAAACCGTCGGCGTATCGCGCCGTCGGGACGGCGACCGGGCGCAATCCGGTCGGGATCGCGGTTCCCTGCCACCGGATTGTGCGCTCGGACGGCGGGCTCGGCGGTTACGGCGGCGGGCTGCATCGCAAGGAGTGGTTCCTCGAACACGAGCGCAGACACCTGCAGACCAGCAGGCCAACCAGCAAGAACGGACACGACTGATGGCTTCAACTTCTGACCACGGCGTCGCAGAGGCGTTGGCCAACGATCTGGTGATCGACATCACGACGATCGGCCGAAACAGCGGCGAGCCCAAACGGCTCGAGATCTGGTTCCACAACGTCGACGATCGGTACTACATCACTGGTCGTCCCGGTCCCCGTTCCTGGTATGCGAACGTGCTCGCCAATCCGGCGATCACGTTTCATTTCAAGGAGTCGACCGAGGCCGACCTTGAGGGCACGGCCAGAGCAGTGACCGATGCGGCCGAGAAGCGGGCATTCTTTCTCACAGCCGGGAAGCTGAGCGAATACATCAACGAGGACAACGTCCAGGAATGGGTCGACGGCTCACCGTTGATTGAGGTGGTGTTCGCGCAGTAGCCCCAGTTGCTGCCCAATCACTGATGCAACCGAACGGACTTGGACGCTCATGCCCAGATTCGTTGAGGAACTGACACTCAACGATGAGTCGATTGAAGAGCTGTTTGCTCATGGACTGGATCCCGACGACGTGTATGAAGTCCTTCGCGCCAATCCGAAGATTCTTCCCAACAAGGGGCGGCGCGCTCGGCGCCGGGCGAATCATCGGGAGCGCTGGAAGATGATCGGTCCAGGGCGCACGGGTCGACTCTTAACGATTATCATTGAACACCCTGACCACGCTGGGCGTGCCCATGTCGTCACCGGTTGGAAATCAGACCGGGGCGACCAGACGAGATATCGACAGCCCGGTGGCAGGAGAAATCTACCATGACCCACGACGAGCGCTTCCCCGATTCTGACTTTGAGGACGAGCCAATCGACGTCATCGTCGCCGATAACCCTCTCGTCATCCTTGAGTTGCGGTTTTCCGGCGACGAGATTCGCGAGATCGGCGACGAATCGCGATTGACTGGCTTACGCACAGATCGCCTGGTTCGCGAGTACACACTTGCAGCAATCCGTGCGAAGCGTGACGCCCGCGAAGCAGGGCAGGCCGAAGTCGCTGACTAGCGAACCGCCAGCACCCCGATCTGAGTGAACATGAAGAACGGCTCCTCCGACTCTGCCCAGGTTGCCCAGCCGTCTGAGATTCGCTGCAATTCTTCCTGGTCCGCGTAGCCATACTCCAGGGCCTGGTCGGCGATGCCGCTGTAGAGGATGCGCTGCGACCAGGTCTGCCCCCAGATCCTGGCCTCCTCGCCGTCCATCGCGACGACGTTCGGATGGATCTCGATGTCGTCAAACCCTGCCTGCCGCACCCACGACGGCAGCGTGCGGCCGGCGTCGGGTTCGGCGTTGTTGCGGTAGGCGACATCGTGATAGAGGCGGTTCCAGTCGAGGAACTCGGGGAACTTGGGATGCGGGGACATCGTGGCGTAGTCGGCGTCGCGAACGGCGAGCAACCCGCCAGGCTTGAGCACTCGGCGCATCTCCTGCAGGGCGCGCACCGGGTCGGTCAGATGTTGCAGGAGCTGATTCGCGTAGACGACGTCAAACTCGGCCTTGGCATACTCCAGGTGGTACACATCGCCGTCGACGAATGTGACATTGTCGACCGACTCCTCCGCCGCGTGCGCTCTCGCGTGTTCGAGCACTCCCGCAGCCGAATCAAGGCCTACGACCTCGCCCGGTGAAACCGCCCGTGCCAGTCCGGCGGTCACCGTGCCGGGACCACAACCGCAATCCAATAGGCGCATCCCCGACTTGAGGCTTGGCAGCAGGAACCACGCTTCGACCTCGGCTCGGCGGCGCGCGTGCGATTGCACGACCGATTCGTGGTGACCGTGCGTGTAGCGATCCCTGGGCGGGTCACTCATCAGCAAATCCGTCGACCAGGCGAGTCAAGGTCTCGACTGCGCGCTCCGAAAGCGTCAGTTTCAGGGCGGCCTCCTGGCCATTGGGCGACATCTTACGCCAGGTCCGGCCCAATGCCCGGCGCAACTGGCGATCGTCGAGGTCATCCAGCAGCGGTTCGAGTTGGGTGTCGAGGAAGACGAGCGAGAGCGCGTCTTCCAGCGTTTGGGCGTCGGGATCGCCGGATTGGAGCAGATCGGCCTTGGCCACGAGCGAGGCGACGCGTTCGACCGAACCTCGCGGGTAGCCGCAATCCTCCAGGATCGCCGCCGTCAACTCCGCGTGAACAGCGTGCAGCGCCCGGCGCCAGCGGAGGTATGCCGACCTGCCGGCGGGGAACGTCGAGCGTGGGATCATCCAGCGACGGATGTGATGCGCGCGAGCGGCGAGCAGGAGTTCTTCCGAGGCCCGCGGATCGAGTTCCCGGACCCAGCGGGTCATCATTTCGGCGTGCGTCTGCTCCTTGGGCAGCACCTCGCCGTCGACCATCAGCGTGAATGGATCGTCCGCGTTGGCTGCGTTGATAGCGGCGATGGCCTGATCAAACCGGTCCTGATCGTCAATGTCGGGCAACGTCTTCAGTCTCCAGATCGAGACCAGCGTATCTGCCGTGCGATCAGGACTCTAGGACGGCCCGCGCCGAGTCCCATTCTGCGGCGAACTCGTCGCACACGTCCACCGCTCGGGAGAAAGTCACTCCCGGCTTTGACTTCATATAATCGATCAGCCGCTCCAGCATCGAGACTCGTCCCGGGCGGCCGATGATGTAGGGGTGCATCGTCAGCGTGAAGACGCCGCCTCGACGATAGATTTCGTCGAAGGCGTCTCGCCAGGTCGACTCGACCTGTTCCGGCGCAGCCTGCAGACGGCGGCCGTCCGTGGGCGCGAAGACGAAGTAGGGGTAGTCGTCCAGGGCCCAGTGAATCGGCAGTTCGACCAGCGTAGATTCTCCGGCGCCGACCCAGTACGGCGCGTCCGAACCCATCAGCGACGAGTCGTAGCGAAAGCCGCGTTCCGACATCAGGGCCAGCGAAACGTCGCTCAGCTCCCACGACGGTGACCGATAACCAACGACAGCCTCGCCGGTGATCCCTCGCAGGATGTCGCTGCCCTTGTCGAGGACTTCCGCCTCTTCCTCGGCCGAGAGGGTCGCTGGCGGCTCATGCAGGTAGCCGTGGTGACCGATTTCGTGTCCGGTCGAAGCGATCTGCTCCACCGTTGCGGGATTGCGTTCCGCGACCCAGCCGGGAATGTAGAAGGAGGCCGGCACGTCGGCTCGGGACAGCGCGGTCAGAATGTGGGGCACGGCAACCGTCGGTCCGTAGTCGCCGAACGAGCGGGCCGAGGGTCGCTGTTCGACGCGAGGATCGCGGTTGATCATCCCCGATGATCCGTCGACGTCGAAAGAGAGTACGACGGTGCATTCGGCCGCGCCGTCGTCGGTGTCGGGAGACCAGAGCGCCGCTCCGCAGGCCGGGCAAAATCGGCGGTCGCCTATCCACGTGCAGTGAGGACAGTCATGGGCCATCTTCATTGCTCCCGGACCAGTGGGGCTTCAACTTGATTTGCCGACCTCCCTCTCCATCTGGGAGAGGGTCGGGGTGAGGGTCCGGTCCTCGGAACGTCCCTAGGGCCCTCACCCTAACCCTCTCCCGCAGGGAGAGGGGATTAGAGAGGAACTCGCAGGCTCAGGCGAAGTCGGTGATGGTGACGAAGCCGGTGGTCTGGAATGTCGTCATCGATTCCACCACGTCCGGAACCTCGTCGATCGAGATCGTCTCGCTGACGATCGTCTCCGGCTGCAGCTTGCCCGATGCGACCATGTTCAGCATCGACGGATAGTTCTGGTTGGGCAGGCCCAACGATCCGCGGAACTCGATCTCGGACATCGTGATGAAGTCGATCGGCAGGCCAACCTCGCCCGCTTCCTCGGCCGACGTGATGCCGATCTGGACATGCACGCCGCCCTTGCGCAGCGAGTTGACCGAGTTCAGCATGGTCGCCTTGATGCCCAGTGCATCGACCGAGACATTGGCGCCGCCATCGGTGATCTCGCGGACCCTCATGGGCACATCGTGCTCAAGCGCGTTAATCGTCTCCACGGCGCCCTGCGAGCGGGCCAGGGAGAGCTTGCCTTCCTCGAGGTCAACCGCGATCACCTGTGCGCCCAGCGCAGCGGCGACCTGCACCGCCGACAGACCGATTCCGCCGCAACCGTTGACCACGACCCAGTCGCCGCCCGAGACCTCGCCGCGGTCGGCAACGCCGTGGTAGGAGGTCATGAATCGGCAGCCCATCGCCGCTCCGGCCTCGAAGCTGACGTTGTCGGGCAGTGGGATGGCGTTGAAGTCAGCGCCGTGGATCGCCGCCTTCTGCGCGAATCCGCCAGCGAATCCGGCCTGGTTGTCGCAGATGTTGGGAAGTCCGACGCGGCAGAGTTGGCAGTTGCCGCAGCCGTTGTGGAACGGCGTCAGCACCCGCTGACCAGGCCGGATGTGCTCAACTTCGTCGCCGACCGCTTCCACCGTTCCCGCCCACTCGTGGCCCAGCACGACCGGCAGCGGGAGTTCGAATCCGACCCATGAGAGGTCGCCCTGCCAGAGATGCCAGTCTGAGCGGCAGACGCCGCACGCTTCGACTCGGACCAGCGCGTCCTTCGGTCCGATTACAGGGTCCGGGAACTCCCGGACGACCAGTGGCTGGCGGACGCCTTCCATCACAACGGCTTTCATGATTCAACTCCTTACCAGGATCTGTGCGCTCTCGAATCTGACCAGAAGCTAACAGCTTCAAGGCTACCTAGATTCCATCGACGAACGCGGGCCAACTCATGTCGGACGCTCGGACAGGGTCACGCTCGTCGTCACTTCATAGGCGCGTAGGCCATCCCGGAACTTGACACGTGGGCCGGTCACATTTGCGGTCGCGCTGCGACCCTCAAGCCATTTCTCAATCTGTTCCTCAACCGGCTGCCGCGCCGCGAGGCAGCGATCGACGGGCAACGCGATCACATAGCGTCGCGAGCGTTCCGCTTCCTGCCAGGTAAAGAGATATCGCCAGCTGAACGTGTGATCTCCAGCGGCGTGATGGTCGGTGATCGGCGGCAGACCGAGCCTGGTCAGACCGCCGCCACGCTCGTAGCGCCGGTCAACGGCTCGCTCAATTCGCTCTGCTTCGGCGATGACGTGTTCGAGCAGGGGGTCGTCAGCCTCGTTCATCTCACGGCTCTCCAGGCGCCCTCACCCTAGCCCTCTCCCTCGGGCAGAGGGGATCAGAGGAGGGTTGAGTGAGGAGTGCGCCTTGCTAGCGGAACACCGGATCGCGCTTCTCGAAGAATGCGGTCATGCCTTCTTTCGCCTCGGGGCGGCGGGCGGCGTCGCAGATCTCGCGGGTCTCCCACTCCATCTGCGTCTCCAGACCCTCATTCCACGACTTGTGGTAGAGGCGCTTGGCCGCGCCGATCGACTCGGTCGGACCGGCCGCCAACTGCGCGGCCAGCGCGTGCGCTTCGGTCTGCAAATCCTCATCGGGCACGACGCGATTGATCATGCCCCAGTCCAGCGCTTCCTGGGACGAGAGCATTCGGTTGGTCAGACAGAGCTCGAGCGAACGGCGAAGACCGACGAGACGTGGGAGGAAGTAGGTCGAGGAACCGTCGGGGGTGAGGCCGATGCGCGAGTAGGCCATCGTGAAGCGCGACGACTCACCGGCCAACGCGAGATCGCCGATCAGGGCGAGGCTCATGCCGGCTCCCGCGCAGGTGCCATTGATCGCGGTGATCAACGGGGGATCCATACGGGTGAAACGCGAGGCGGCGGCGTGCAGGTAGGTCGTCATCTCTTTGACATAGGTCGCCATCTCCGGACCGGCCGGCGGGAAGCCGCGCAAATCGGCGCCCGTGCAGAAGAATCGCCCGGATCCTCGGAACACGACCGCGCGCACATCCGGATCGTCGTCCACGAGGATTGATGCATCCATCAGCTCCTTGCACATTTCCAGCGACAGCGAGTTCGCCGCCTCGGGCCGGTTGATCGTGATCGTTGCGACGCTGTCGGCCACGTCGTATCCCAGCGTGTTGTATTCAGCCATTGCCCAACTCCTAGCCGGTTCTTCGTTACTGTTGGCTCACGCGAGCCGTTTCAACAGCAGGCTATCGCGAGAACGGAAGATTCCCATGTCTGAGCAGACCGTTTCCATACCGACCGGTAACGGCGACCTGACCGCCTTCGTGGCAGCGCCGGACCCAGCAGCAGCGCCCAGACCCGGAGTGCTGGTGTTGCATGAGCTGTTCGGGCTTAACGACGACATCCGGCGGATTGCGCGTCGCTTTGCCGACAACGGATACGTGGCAGTGGCCCCCGATCTGTACTCGGTCGGACCGAGAGCCAAGCCGATCTGTATTCGCCGAACCATGCAGGCCCTGCGCAGCGGTGAAGGGCGGGCCTTCGACGATATCGAGGCGGCCCGCTCCTGGCTTGCCGCGCGTGACGACGTCGAAGACTCGCAGATTGCGATTGCCGGATTTTGCATGGGCGGCGGGTTTGCCATCCTCTATGCCGCGCGGGCGCCGATCGGCGCCGCCGCGGACTTCTACGGTGCGGTTCCTCGGGAACAGGAAGCGCTCCAAGGCATCTGTCCGGTGTTCGCCGGGTACGGCGAGCGGGATCGCGTCTTCGTCGGACAGGCCGACAGGTTGCGCGGACATCTGGAACAGCTCGGGGTTGAACATGAGGTGACCGTGTATCCCGGTGCCGGACACTCATTCATGAACCGGCACGGACCGGTTCGCTCGCTGCTGGTCCGCCTCTCGCCCATGGCGGTCGGTTACCACGAAGCGTCCGCGGAAGCAGCCTGGGCAACAATGCTGGCGTTCTTCCAACGCAACCTCGGCGCACCGCCGGACGTTTCTTAGTCATACGGTGGTCACTGAAGAACGTGCATGCCGTTTCGCAAAGACTTGGAGTGACGACAATGAGCGATTCGTTTTTGATCCGGAATGGGCGCAAACTCATCGCGGTCGGGCTGGCCGCCGCGCTGATCGCGGTTGGGGCACTGTTGACCCTGACCGGCTCGAGTTCAGTCGGCGCGGAAGAGTACATCGAGAAGCAGGTCACGGAAACGGTCACCACGTGGCCGGAGAAGTCATCGGCCACCACACTGACGATCGAAGGCGCGGCCACTCGCAGCATCGAACGCGACGGCACGGTCGCCCGTTTCAGCATCACGGTTTTGGATACATCCGTGCGGGATGCCGTCTCAACGGGCAATAGCGCGCTCGCTGACGTGCGCACCGCGCTGCAGATGGGCTGCAACGACGACGACTCGGAGCAGCTCTGCGTGCCGAACGACCAGCTGCAGACTACGTCGATCCGGATCAGCGAGCAGTTTGACTGGACCGAGCAGGGTCGCGTCTCGCTTGGCTTCGAGTACCGCAACTCACTGCTCGCCCGGCTCGACGGCGTCGATCAAGCGGGCGTGCTGATCGATACGATCCTGATCGCCGGCGGCGACCACGTCCGCTTCGACGGGCTCGACTTCACGGCCTCCGGCCGCGCCGAAGCTGAGCGGCTGGCATTGCTGGACGCCATTGACGACGCCCAGGCCACGGCAGATTCCATCGCCGATCACATGGGATACGAGATTGTGCGGGTGGTGGAGTTGAGTCCGGTCGGCAGTCTGACCGCGTCCCGAACAGTTCTGGAATCCGCCGAGTCGGCCATGGCCGACGATTCGTTCGAGCCAACGCCGGTCTTCGGCGGCAGCGAGTCCGTGACGTCGCGCGTGCGAATAGTCTTCGAACTACGTCCGCTGGCTGAGGTCGAAGAACGAGCTACTGACGAGTCGAACGGAAACTGAGGTAGCGGCACTGAGACCTCCCCAATTGGGGAGCGCCCTCGGTCACCTTGTGACAGCTCCCCCAACAGGGGGAGCTTGTTGCTCTAACCGGCGGCCGCGGCCTCGGCGTCTTGACGGACTTTCTGGGCGACGTGTTCTGGCACCTGGTCGTAGCGATCGAACTGCCAGGTGAAGGTGCCCCGGCCTCCGGTCATCGAACGCAGGTCGGTCGCGTAGTGCAGGAATTCGGCCATTGGCCCCTCGGCGATCACGACTGTGGAATCAGGCGGCTCGTCGGCCTGTTCCATGCCCAGGACGCGCGCTCTCCGCGAGTTGAGGTCGCTGATGATGTCGCCGGTCGATGATTCCGGCGCCGTGATCCGGAAGGTCTGGATTGGCTCCAGCAGGATTGGTCGAGCCGAGGAGACGCTCTCCTTGAGCGCCTGAGACGCTGCCAGTTTGAATGCCATTTCCGACGAGTCAACGTCGTGGTGCTTGCCGTCGTAGAGGGTCACTCGCAGGTCGGTAAGCGGGAACGTTCCTCGAGGCAAGGACTCGACAACGCCTTTCTCGACCGCGGGGATGTAGTTGCGCGGCACCGCGCCGCCGACGATCTCATCGTTGAACTCAAACCCGGCGCCGCGCGGCTGCGGCTCGACCCGCAGGGCGACGCGGGCATACTGGCCGCTGCCGCCGGTCTGCTTCTTGTGCAGGTACTCCGCCTGACCCTTCGCGGTGACCGTCTCTCGATAGGGCACGCTGCGATCCCTGATTTCGACCTCCACGTGGAACTTGCTCGCCAGACGTCCGGCCGATAGCTGCACGTGCGATTCGCTCAGACCGCTCAGAATCGTCTCACCCGAGTCTCGGTCGCGTTCGATTTGCAAGGTCGGATCACCCTCAACCAGTCGTGCCAACGACGGGCCAAGCTTGTCGACATCCGCCTTGGTCTTCGGCTCAACGGCGGCGGCGAAAATCGGGGCCGGCATCGGAGGCACCGGAATCAGCAAATCTGAGCCCTTTTGCCGCAACGTGTTGAATGTCGTGGTGTGCTGCAGTTTCGTCACGACGCCGATGTCGCCGAGCGCGAGCTCGGGAACGGAGTTCAAGGTCTTGCCTGTGGCTCTCGAAAGGCCGGCCAGCCGCTCGTCATTGCCGGTCTGAGCGTTGTCCAGATGCGCGTCACTCGTGATTGAACCGGAGACAACCCGTAGAAATGACAACCGTCCCACGAACTCGTCGGCGGTGGTTTTGAAGACGAACGCGCCCGCTTGTCCGTTTCCGGCGATGCCGTCGGCGATGGGCGGCGCCTCGGACGGGTCGGGCAACACGTCGCCGATCAGTCGCAACAGCTCTTCCGAACCCACTCCCGCGACCGCCGACATGGGCAGCACGGGGGCAAGTGAGCCCGACATCGCGGCAGTCTTGACTGCGCTACGCAGATCGTCGTCGTCGATCTCCTCATCCTCGAGGTACAGCATCATCAGGTCTTCGTCGGCCTCGACGATCTGCTCAATCAGACTGTCGCGCCCTTCCGCCTCCTCGTCCGCGAGGACATCGACCAGTTCGCTGAACGAAGACTCTGACCCGTTGGGCAGATAGAGCGGCTGACACTCCGACCCGAGCACGGTCTGCGCCGATGCCAACGCGTCCTCGAACGAGGAGTTGTCGCGATCCAGCCGGGCGATGACGACGGCCCGCGGGATGCCACGCTTGCCCGCCATCCGCCACACGGTCTCGGTGCCGACCTGGACGCCCGACGAGGCGTCGACCACGACGATCACGGCGTCGACCGCTGACATCGCCGCGACGACCTCGCCGACGAAGTCGGCGTAGCCCGGCGTGTCGAGCAGATTGATCTGCGTGCCGTTGTGCTCCAGCGAGACCAGCGAGGTCGAAATCGACATGCCGCGCTGTTGCTCTTCGGGGTCATAATCGGAGATCGTGTTGCCTTCCTCCACCCGCCCCAGCCGCGTCGTCGCGCCGGTCGCGAACGCCAGGGCCTCAACCAACGTCGTCTTGCCGGCGCCCTGATGTCCCACCACCCCAACGTTGCGTACAGCCATCGCGAAACCCTCCGAACCTGACCGCCAGATTGGCCACAGGTTAACGGATGGAAGGCTGCTGACGAACGACGGGCATCGGAACGTATGCCGTGGAGACGAATGGCGTCTACACCGCCAGATCGACGATTTCCAGCTCTGGCCGACCCTGTAGCCCGCGCCTGAGTCGCCAGACGATGTCAACTTGAGACCCGACCGCCGCCGCCGCGCCGCCGAGACGCCAGCCGATTGCAGACCAACCGTCGAGATCCAGTCGAAGATGAGCGCCGTCCGCTCCTACCGTCTTCGCCTGCCGTACCCCTACGCCATTGCTGACAAAGGTCGGCGCTGGATTGCCCTCGCCAAAAGGCGCCAGCCGCTCAATCCAACCCACGGTCTGCCGGGTCAGCGCCGATAGCGGGACCTGGGCGTCAATCTCCATCCGACCCTCGAGCGCGGCCCAGGCGCCGGCTTCGCCGGCATCCAGCTGCGACTGCGCGACCTCGTTGAATCGGGACATCAAAGCTCCCAGGTGCGATGGCTCGGCCGAGAAGCCGGCTGCCATTGCATGTCCGCCGCCGCGGATCAGCAGATCGCGCGAGGCATCCAGCATCCTCACCAGGTCGAATCCGGCCGCGCTTCTCCCCGAGCTCCGCGCCTCGCCATCTACCAGCGACCAGACAAACGCAGGACGCGACCATTGATCTGCCAGCCGTCCGGCAACGATTCCAACGATGCCGTGGTGGATCTCTTCGCCCCCGGCGAACAGCACCAGCGGCGCTTGGCCGGACGCGTCGAGCTGCTGCCGTATCTGCCGCTCGGCGGAGAGCATGGCTTCGTCAGTCAATCGTCGGCGCTGATCGTTGAGTTGTTCCAGTCGGCCGGCCAGCTCTCGTGCCGTCTCCGGCTGGCGTTCCATCAGCATCTCCAGCGCGAGCGACGCGTCGTCCAGCCGTCCGGCGGCGTTGATCTTCGGGGCCAACTGGAAACCAATGGTCTCGGTGTCGATCGGCCCGTTGCCCCGTCGGCCCTTGAGCAGCGCTCGCAGACCGGGACGTTCCGTCGACTCCAGCGCTCGCAACCCCTGGTGGACGATCCAGCGGTTCTCACCCCGTAGCGGGACGACATCGGCGACGGTCGACATGGCCGCCAGGTCCAGCCATCGTGCCCGATCGTCCTCGGACGCCACACGCTGGGCCAACGCCTGGGCGAACCGGTAGGCCAGGCCCCCGGTCGAGAGTTCCGACAACGGATGTCCGCTGGGAGCGCGTTTCGGCGTGACAATCGCCATCGCCTCGGGCAACGAATCGGCCGGTTCGTGATGATCAAGGACGATGACGTCGAGCCCGTGTTCTTCACGCGCCGCCGCGATTTCCGTGAGCGCTGTGATTCCACAGTCGGCCGTGATCAGGACGCGGGCGCCGTCTGCAGCAAGCCGACCGACCGCCTCGTCTTGCAGACCGTAGCCCTCCCGTTCGCGGTGAGGAATAAACGGCCTGGCGTCGATTCCCGCAATGCGCAGCGCTTCCGTCAGGATCGCCGTGCCGGTGATTCCGTCCACGTCATAGTCGCCGTAGATGGCGACCGGCTCGCTGCGCTGGGCGGCGACTTCGACTCGGTCGATCGCGGCCGTCCAATCGCCCAGGACGGTCGGGTCGGCCGGTTGATACCACTCAGGATTGAGGAATTCCTGGGCCGCCGGCACCGTGTCGACGCCGCGCTGACGAAGCAGTCGGCCCACAAACGAGGGCGCATCCAGTCCTTCAATCGGCGGCGAGTCGTGAGGCTCGGCGATCCGCCACGTGCGGCCGAGCCAACCGTCCGAGCGCTCCCGCACCACGATGCACTGCCTGCCGAATCAGGCCTCCCAACGACGGAAGACCAGACAGGCATTGTGCCCGCCAAAACCCATCGAATTCGAAATCGCCACGCGCACATCGCGTTCGCGGCAGACGTTGGCCGTGTAGTCGAGGTCGCAGTCCGGGTCAGGGTTCTGCAGATTGATCGTCGGCGGAATGACGCCGCGACGAATCGCCTCGACCGTGGCCAGCGCTTCGACCGCTCCGGCCGCTCCTAACAGGTGGCCGGTCATGGACTTGGTCGAGGAGACCGACAGCCCGTATGCGGCTTCTCCAAAGACACTCTTGATCGCCATCGTCTCAAACTTGTCGTTGAGCGGCGTCGAAGTGCCATGCGCGTTGACGTAGTCGACGTCCGACGGAGCGATACCTGAACGTTCCAGCGCCAGAGACATCGCCCGAGCGCCGCCGTCGCCGCCCTCGGCCGGTTGCGTGATGTGATACGCGTCGCCGACCGAGCCGTAGCCGCAAACCTCGGCCAGAATCTCCGCGCCGCGCGCGGTGGCGTGCTCGGCTCGTTCGAGCACCATGACCGCTGCGCCCTCTCCCATCACAAAACCGTCCCGCTCGGCATCGAAGGGACGCGACGCGCCCTCAGGATCTTCGTTGCGCGAGGACAGAGCGCGAGCGGATGCGAACCCGGCCACGGCCATCTCACAAAGCGGCGCCTCTGCGCCTCCGACGACGACGACATCTGCCTCGCGGCGTTCAATTGTCTGAGCCGCAAGTCCGAGGGCGTCGGCGGCGGAAGAGCACGCCGACATCGGAGCGAAGTTTGGTCCGCGCGCCTGTAGGGCGATCGACACCTGTCCGGAAGCCATATTGGGCAGCATCATCGGCACGGCGAACGGTGAGACGCGATCGGGCCCGCGCGAGTCCAGAATCCGGAACTGCTCCTGGGTCGTGGCGATACCGCCAATTCCCGTGCCAATCATCACACCGACGCGATCGGAACCGTCGAATCCGCCGTCAAACCCGGCGTTGGCCGCCGCTTCGCGCGAAGCGACGATGGCAAACTGCGAGTAGCGATCCATTCGTCGCGCATCCTTGCGCGGCATGTACTCGTCCGGCTTCCAGTCGCTGACCTCCGCCGCAAAGCGCACCGATAGTCGAGACGGGTCGAAGATCGAAATCCCTTTCACGCCTGAGCGTCCTGAGACCAGCGAGTCCCACGTCTCTTCAGCCGTGCCGCCAACCGCCGTTACCGCACCCATCCCCGTCACGACAATGCGCTCGTCCATATGGTCCCCCAAGCTCAGTGCGCTCTCAGCCTACCCCGTCACTGGGCCTGGGGTCCCCGAATGAGTGAAGACACGGCGCGAGCCGGATCCGCACGGACGGCTAGCGCCGCCGGTTGGTCCGGCTCAAAACAGAGAGACGCGCGGTCGTTGGCGTTATCCGCCGGCGGCGGCCTGACCGTGGGAGTACCACTCCTCGGTCTCTTCGCCCGGCTCGGGTAGGACCATCCCACCCTCCATCGTCCACTTCGCCGGACCCTCGGTGATCCGTCCGCTGAATTCCTCCGAGGACACGCCGGTGATCTCGCGGAAGGCGCCCATCAGGTCGCTCAGCAATTCCGCCTTGACCTCTTCCGAGCGTCCGGCGCGGTTGCCGCCGTCGAGGAAGTACGCCGTGTCCCAGCTGTCGTCGACCTCGTCGAACACGACGTGGACAAAGCTGCGCGGCGCGCCGGTGTTGCCGCAATGGATGTCGGTGAACGCCTTGGCCACCGCCGCTCGTTGCTCGTAGGGAACCGAGTCCTTGGGGACCACGCAACGGTAATACGGCATCTCAGACTTCCTCTCTCGTCTCGGAGTACGAACTCATGCTAGCCCACAGCGTTATGCGTCGCGAGCCGATACCACCAGTTCGTCGACGGTGCAGCCGCTGATTTCCATCCACCTGTCACAGATTCGGCGCATGAAATCCTCGCGAACGTCCTGCGTTATGCCGCCGACGATGCTGCCGCGAACCAGTGACGTGGTGGACGGCTCGCCGCCGCGGAATCCGAAGCCTCTTGGGATGTCGCTGAAGGTGACCGGGACATCATCGGGTGACTCGCCGAGTACATCCTGTGTGATCTGCTGGAGAGCAACGGCCAGCCTGGCACGCATCTCCTCGCCGACCTGGCCTTCCTGCATGGTGCAGTTGAAACTCACTCGCGACATGTCAAGGCTCCTCTGCTCTCGCTACTTCCAAATGCGCTCAAGGTTCACTTCGAGCCCCTCGCACACATCCTCGCCGCTGAGGGTGTCCGGCCTGTCAAGCTGTTCGGGCTCGGTGTCAGGCCGAAAGATCACGACGATCTCTCTAAACGGATCTACGAGCCAGCCAAGGAGCGCGCCCTTGCTCATCCATTCCAGCATCTTCTCCCGCTGCTGGCGGAAGGAACTGGACGGCGACACGACCTCGACAATGAATTCCGGGCAGTTGCTGAGGAATCCTCGCTCGGGATCGCGTTGATCCCAGCCTTCGTTGCTCATCCAGGCGACATCGGGCGCGCGCAGTGAACCGTCATCGTAGTTGCGCACTCCCAGCTGCGCACCGAAGACGTGCCCTCCACGGGCCAGCCGGTTCCAAATCGCTACGTCCGCGCCAATCTCGCTGGCCCGCTCGCTGCTTTCCGGACCCTCCGGCGCCATGATCACCAGCTCTCCGTTGGCGGTCAGTTCCAACTGCCAGGGTTCATTGAGGTCGGACAGGGCGATCAGCGCCTCGTCCGACAGAGCCCAATCTGTCGGCAACTTCAGCCTGAATGGTGCGGGCAATCCGTCCGGATCGATCTCCGTCTCCTGGACCGTAGGCGTCTGAGCCTCCGTCGTGACCATCTCGCGGCCTCCTCAATCAAGGCTACAGATCAGTCCAACTCAGTGTCATTGCTGCCCGCCGAGCAATCCTTCAAGACCGCCGCCCAGTCCACCGGCGCCGCCCGGTTGACCCAGGCCGCCCATGTCTCCACCGCCCAACCCGAGTCCACCACCGAACGACGGCGCCTCCACCGGCTCTTCCCCGGCGAGCGATCGTGCAGCCATCGCGAGCTGATCGGCGACATCGCCCGCTGTCACTCCAATCGTCCCTCGCGCCCGCGCTGCCCGGTTTCCAGCATCGCCGTGCAGATAGACACCCAGTGTGGCGGCATCGAACGGATCCAGCCCCTGCGCAATCAGCGCGCCAATCGCTCCACTCAGTACGTCTCCGGTACCGGCGGTGGCCAGGGCCGGCTGCGCGACTTCCGAGACCCGTGCTCGATTGTCCGGTGTGGCCACAACGGTGTTCGCACCTTTGAGCACCACGTGGCAATTCCACTCTGCCGCACAATCGCGCGTGAGCGTCAGGCGCTGACCTTGGACTTCATCCGTCGCCATTCCAGTCAGCGTGCCCATTTCGCCGGGGTGCGGTGTCAGCACAATGGGCGCCACCGCGTTCGCCAGCCCCGACATGTCCGTTGAGAGCAAATTCAATCCATCTGCGTCGACCACCACGCCATTGACCGAGCCGACCTCGGGAGAAACGAGGAACTCTCGTACAAACTTCCCGCTATGGTCATGCCGTCCGAATCCGCAACCGATCACGACGGAGTCGACACCGGGCAACTCGTCTCGGACGACTTCCCAGGCGGCGAACCCGGAAATCACGCCGTCGTCGTACTCGGGCAGCGGCAGCAGGGTCGCCTCCGGTATGGCCGCAACCAGGTGTGCAGCGATCGATTGGGGGGTGGCAATCGTAACCAATCCGGCCCCCGCCCGATAAGCGCCACGAGCGGAGAGGACCGCCGCGCCCGGATACCGCGCCGACCCCGCAATCACCAGCACGCGTCCGAATGTTCCCTTGTGCCCGTCGGCCGGCCGATCCGGCAACAATGACTTGGCCGCGCGGCGCTCGAGCACCTCGGTCTGCAGATCGTCGTCCAAACCGGCGGGTATCCCGATCTCGACCTGCTGTACCGATCCCGCCGCCGACGCCCCGGGCTGCATGTACAACCCCACCTTCGGTGCGTGGAAGGTGACAGTCTCGTCGGCAGCGACGGACAACGGATCGAGACGTCCGCTATCGGCGTCGAGACCGCTCGGGAGGTCAACAGCAACCAGCTTGGGTTTGACCGTGCGTGTTCGAATTGCGGCGAGTCGCTGCATGATCCCGGCCAGATCGCCCTCGATCGGCCGCGACGAACCGATCCCCAGCAACGCATCGACGATCGCTTCCGCGCCGGTCAGCAGCCCCTCGAGCGCTTCGAAGTTCTCGTCTTCGGCGACCGTGCCGCAGGGCACGCCCAGCTCGACGGTTTGAGTCCACTGGCTGTCACTGCGCTCCCGAAGTGCGTAGACGCGGACCTGCGCCCCCCACTCGAACAGGTGACGCGCCGCGACCAGGCCGTCGCCGCCGTTGTTGCCCGGCCCGACCAGCACGGCGATGCGCCGGTCCTCAAGCGAGCCGAGTTGCATCCAGATCTCTTGCGCGACCGCGAGACCGGCGTTCTCCATCAGGGTGTCGGTCGAGACGCCGGCCGCCTCCGCTCGCGATTCCAGCTCTCGCATCTCCGCCGACGTCAACAGTTTCATCGTCCCTCTCCCTATCGGGTGCCCAACTTCGGTTGTCCTACGGCGAACGCGCAGACCATATGTGTTTCGTGGGTCAGGCTAATCTCGATCCGCTCCAGACCGATCTCATGGGCTCGTTCCCTCGCGCCGCCGTGCAGTATCACGACCGGCTTGCCCCGAGCATTGGCCAGGATCTCGATTTCCTTCCACTTGACGCCGCGAACCCCGGTCCCCAGGCACTTCATCACGGCTTCCTTGCCGGCAAAGCGGACCGCCATTTCGGCGATTCGGTCGCCGCAATATTCGCGCTCCCGGTCGGTCAGGATGCGTTGAGGAAAACGCTCGGGGTGCCGATTGAGCACGCTCTCAAACCGCTCTATCAGCAGCAGGTCTACGCCGCAGGTCAGGTCGCCGAACATCGATTCGCAGCCTATCAACGCGCTCGAGCAACCAGGCGACATTTCGGCCCCCGCCTCTGACTTACCCTGAGCGCATGACGGCCACGATCATTGATGGCGCTGCCATAGCCGCCGGCATTCGCGAGGCGCTGACGCGGCAGGTGGAGGACATGATCGCTCGAGGATTGCTGCCTCACCTCGCTGTCATCCTGGTCGGTCAGAATCCCGCTTCCGCCTCCTATGTCACAGGCAAACAGCGCGCCGGTCAGGAGACCGGGATCAAGGTCGTCATCCATAAGATCGAAGCCGACGCCGATCCGCAGCAGACCGAGCGCCGAGTCCGTGACCGCATTGACCTGCTCAACGCCGATCCGGATGTACACGGCGTCATCGTGCAGCTGCCGCTGCCTGATGGGGTCGACCCTGATGCTCTTCTTGATCGGATCGATCCGCTCAAGGATGTCGATGGTCTGCACCCAATCAATCAGGGACGCATCCTCCAGGGCCGCGAGCGATATTTGCCGGCAACGCCGCACGGCGTGCAGCAACTCTTGGTCCGCAGTGGCGCCGATCCGGGCGGCAAGCGCGTGGCGATTGTGGGACGCAGCCGGCTGGTCGGCATGCCGCTGGCTGCGATGCTCTCACAGAAACGTCAGGGCGCCAACGCGACGGTGACCCTTTGTCACACCAACACCACCGATCTGCCTGCGATCACCAGAGAAGCTGACATCCTCGTCGCCGCGACGGGCCGGCCGCACACCATCACTTCGGAAATGGTCCGCCCCGGCGCGACCGTCATCGACGTTGGCGTCAACCGCGTCGAAGACGCGACCCGCAAACGCGGCTATCGGCTGGTTGGTGACGTTGATTTCGAGTCGGTCTCAACTGTCGCATCGGCAATCACACCTGTGCCTGGAGGTGTTGGTCCAATGACAGTGGCGATGCTGCTCAACAACGTCACGCGAGCCGCCCGCATATCGCAGCAGCGTTAGCGAACACCGGTCGCCTCCCACACCGACATTGCAGGCGTAGCGCCGAACCACCACCGACGCCCGGAGAATTGGGTGGAGTGCTGCGCGATCATCGCAGCCGGCGCCGTTGGTCGCACCGAGAGTCGACTCAGTCCCGACGCGGCGTCAACACTCGGACCAGCAACAGACCGCTGAGCAGCACGAGCGCGCCCGCCACGCCGATCAGTGGATACTCCCACGGGAATGGCGCCGGAGCCTCAAAGACCGGACCCGATCGACGCTGATCCTGGCGGCGCTGAATCTCATCGGTGCGTTCCGCAACCTCTGCCTCGCTCCGGCTGTCGGATGCCTGCTCCGACTCGGATTCGTCTTGCTGCGATGATTGCGCCGCCTGCTCTGCGGCGTCTCGATCGTCGTCGCTGTCGGCAGGCGCCTCTCGGTCAGTCCGGTCGGTCCGGCCGTCGGCACTGTCCATCTCCGACTGTTCGTCTTCCGCCACCTCCGGACCGGCGATTACCTCATCCTCGATCTCCGTCGAGCGGTCCTCCCCAACTTCCCGTGGCCCCAGCCCGACAGATTCGCGCCAGTCGTTATCCAGTTCGTCGCGACTCAGTCCGTAGACCTTGTTCAGCGCGTCTTCGACCGACGACCCCTCTTTGAACGTGGCGAACAGCTCGTTCATCTTCTCGTTGCCGTATTCGCCCAACAGATACAGCACGATCGCCGCTGATTGGCCATAGAAAATGTCGACGAATCCGGGCAGATTGGACGGCGATTCCATGCTCCGCAGGGACAGCACCTGGTCGTTGTTGATCGCGAACTGCAGGGCGCCGCCCCGCCGCTCGAGCCAGTCTCCCTCAGCCAGGGTCGCCATGCCTTCGTCGAGCCAGGCCGGAAGGTCTCCGTAGGGACCCTCGCCGGCCAGCTTCGTCAGCACGTGGGTCAGCTCGTGTCGGACGACCCATCGCGAAGGCTGATAGATGTGCACCAGATCGGCCAGCACGCGAGTGCCCCCCGTGATCACCGATTCCTCAAACCGCTCCGATTCAATCCGCTCGACCTCGCGGGCGTCTCCCGTGTTGGCCCAGACATAGATCTTGATCGGAATCAGTTCTTGCAGACCCAGGAACGGCGAGATCTCTTCCAGCGCCGACAGCCCTTCCCGCAACATCGTTTCGGCGACACCTCGGTCGTCGTACCAGACGACCTCCAGATCGCCCTCCTTCAGTGATTGCCACTCGAATCGGGGATCCTCATACCGCCAGATCTCCGGCTCGGTTTCAAACTTCTCACCCGACTCAAAGACGAACTCCCAGCGCCATTCAAAGTCGGCCCCGGCGGGAATCCACAACTGGGGATTGCGCGTCGGAAACTCCGCGCGAATGCGGGTCACGTCGCCCTGGTTGATCTCGGCCGCCTCACGAGTCAAAGCGCCCTCCGGCAGAATCGTGTACAGGAAGGTGACGGACTCAACCTCCGCCGCGTCGTCGACCAGAGCCGTCACAACCACGGAGTCGGGCCACGAATTCTCGAATCGAGTGCCCTGGACGACCGGGCCCTCCTCGACCGACTGCGCGCCGGCCGGTGCGGACGC
Organism: Chloroflexota bacterium; assembly: GCA_009838735.1. GTDB lineage: Bacteria > Chloroflexota > Dehalococcoidia > Bin125 > Bin125 > Bin125. The sequence goes on along the minus strand of VXQZ01000033.1, from coordinate 100,881 downwards.
TCCCAGACTGCCAGACAGCAACGCGATCCCTGCGACCAGCACGGCGAAGACCGACGGCAGGACGCCTCGCCTCATGCCAGCGCCTCTTCTGGTTGAGACTGCTGGCCGATTTGATGCTGCAGCGACGCGCGCAGGAACTCGTCAATCTCACCGTCAAGCACCCGGTCGGCGTCCGATGTCTCGTGCAGCGTGCGCAGGTCCTTCACCATTCGATAGGGTTGCAGCACGTAGGAGCGGATCTGATTGCCCCAGCCCGCCTCGATATGCTCGCCGCGAATCGCCAGGCGCTCTTCCTCGCGCTTCTGTTCCTCCAGCATCAGCAGCCGCGCTTCCAACACGCGCATCGCCGATTCACGGTTGCGCCGCAGCGATCGTTCGTTCTGGCAGCTCACCACGAATCCGGTAGGCAGGTGCGTGATGCGTACCGCCGTCGAGTTCTTCTGCACATTCTGGCCGCCGTTGCCCGAGGCGCGGTATACGTCGATCTTGATGTCGTCGTCATCGATCTCGACTTCGGCCGCGCCCTCGGTTTCCGGCATGATCTCGACTCGCGCGAACGAGGTGTGCCGAGCGTGGTTCTGGTCGAACGGCGAAATCCGCACCAGCCGATGGACGCCGTGCTCCGCCCGCAGCCAGCCATAGGCTCCGCCGCCTTCTGCATCGCCGCGTACTTCGAGCATCGCCGATTTCAAACCGGCCTCTTCACCCTCGACCAGGTCGACGAGGTCGACGTCAAAGCCGGCCCGCTCCGCCCAGCGCTGATACATGCGCAGCAGCATTTCGGTCCAGTCCTGTGAGTCGATCCCGCCCGAGCCTGCATAGATCGAGATCACGGCAGACCGATCGTCATATGGTCCGGAGAAGGCCAACTCGAACGACCGCCGCTCGATCTCCTCGCCGATCGACAGCGCCTCTTGAGCCAGGTCGGCCGCAAGCTCATCGTCATCCGCCAATTCGAGCAGTTCAACGGACTCGTCGACGCGCGCTTCCAGGCCGCGCCAGACCTCGATCGTGCGCTGACGCGTAGCCAGACGCTTCATCACGGCGCGCGCGCGCTCGGAGTCGTCCCAGAAACTCGGCGCCGTTGAGTCCGACTCCAACCGCGCTGCTTCGGCCTCGATCGCTGGCAGGTCAAAGACGCTCCAGGACGTCGCTTAGCTGCTCCGACATCTCTTCAAGCGAGCCGCGCAATTCGTCAACATCAGCCACAACGCATCTCCGTACCAAATCGTCGTCAGACCCGCACTGGCTGCGGGCAACTCGTCGCTTGCAGCACCGATGCCTCGGATGCGCTCAGCGTACTACCGATTCGGGACGATCAGGCCGCCCGATGTGCGCCGCATGCCCTCGGGCGTGACCGCCGCCTCACGCGCTCGGCCGGCCGCCGCTGCGATCGGATCGATCGCCGCCGGTTCTCGCCGCTGGGGAGGGGGTTGGGGCGGGCGCCAGGGAGTCGCAGAGCCTGGTTGAGTTGGCGGAGGATTCAGCTGCGCTTTCTCAGGATTGGACTGCCACACACCGATGAACTCGACCAGCTCGAACGGCTCCACCAGTCCCTCCGCGAACAGCTGATCGTCAATGAACAACGCCGGCAGCGCCGTCACGCCTGAGCGTGCGCCAATCTCCGCAAACTCCTCAATTGCGAACACATCGGCTTGCAGCTTGGGCGACAGCAAGGTTGCGGCGCAGGCAGCCAACGCCGCCTGACCGGCCATCGGATCATCTGCCGAGCCGAGTAACCGCAGCCGCGTCGGACGACGCAACTTGCCCAGGATCCGCTTCATCTTGACCGACGGTTTCGATTGACGCGTGGCGGCCAGCACCATGGCCCGGATCATCGCGACCAGCAGGTGTCCGTTCGGAGCGCCATAGAAGCGCAGCGGGCGATTCAATTCACCGCGAATCAGGACGCATGGCACGTCAACGATGTCGCGCCGCGAAACCTGCTCCTCGGATTCCTCGTGCTCGAAGACCGTCAACGAGATCTGATCGGACAGGTCGGCTATCTCCTCGTACAGCTCTTTGGCCAGCACGCAACTTGGCTTGTCAGGCCGACCGGGAACCATCACGCGGCGAGGGCTCTGGTGGTAGTACTCGAGCTTCAGCGGACCCTCAATGGCCGCAAATTGCTGCCGAATCTGAGCTCGCTCCGAACTCGCCAGCGCCATGCCGATCCTCGCTCTCGCCCATCCTCGCTCTCGCCTTGCTACCAGCCTAACGTTCAGTCCGACCCGTCCTGCACAACCCACTCGACCGCGGAACGCAACTCCTCCTCGGTCACCGCCCCCTCGAAGGCGTATCGAATCACGCCATCTCGATCGATGACAAAGACCCACGGCTCGGAGGGCAGGCGCCAGGCGACAAACGCCTCTGCCTCAACCAGCCGTTCCGGCTCGCCCGGATTCTCAAACACTTCAATGTGAATCCCCGTCACCTCGGAGGACAACTCGCGCCAGACCACCTTGACCGCCTCCAGGACCGGAGCGCACGTCCGCGAATGGCAGAAGGCAGGCGTCGCAAAGGCAACGACCAGCGGTTGGCCGTCAGTTAACGCTTCGGAGATTGACGACGCATACAACCCAGGCTCAGGATCCGGATCAGATGTCAATTCCGACAGCGCCGCCACGTCATCTCGAGTGCGAGAATCGACGGATGGAGCGCGGTCACCCACCGACGGAGCAGCCTGCCGATCGCGAACAGAGAATCGCAGTCGCACCGACTCCTGGACATCATCCACAGCCATCTCAAGCAGCACGCCCCAGAGCCCGGCCGATGTGAATCGGACCGGCACGACATAGACCCCGCGGCCGATCGGCAACGAGCGATCGGAAACCGTCGCATTGGCGTGCCCGTGCGGCGCAATACCGATCTTCGGGTCATAGGCGATGAACCTGGCGTACTGGACCGTTCGCGGCGATTGGCGGTCGGCGTCGAGCGCGAACAGCGACACCCGAACCGTGGGTGGTGTGTCGTCGGGCCCCAGTCCATCCAGGCTGAACGCAATCCGTTTCACCCCGACGGCAAGATCCTGCGTCGCCAGAATCGGTAACCACCGGGCCGCCGGATCAGGCTGGGCAACCGCCCAGGCGTCAGTCTCGCGTTGCGACGATTGTTGCAGCTCATCCGAACCGTTGCCGCACGCCGATCCGCTCAAGAGCAAAGCGGTCGCTGCAGCGACAACCAGCAATCGCCGATTCGTCAACGACTTGTGCACACTCGACGTAACGAGGAAACGGCGTGGGTTTGACATCTGGCGCGAAAGTCGCTTGAATATATGATGCAACCGCATAGGCGCCTGATCATTTAGACGGAGGCTGGCAGCCATGGCCTATTCCACCACGAACCGCCGCCACGAGACCTACTTTCTCCACGCTCGAGACATCGAGCTGAGAAACCACCACTCGCAACGCATCTACTTCTTCGCCAAGTCGGAGAAGCCTGGAGCTATCGACGCGGTCCCCGACGGCTATGAAATCGTCGAAAATCCGCGCACCGGATTGCCTGTCTTGCGCAAGGTCAAGGCTCACGCCGACGCTGCCGGCTGATCGATTCCAACTGGTTCTGGCTGATAACACTTCTCGATTGTCTTCGAGTGTTGCTGTCTCTCTGTCCACATTTCTGTCCCAATTCCACGAGCTGTCCACAGCCGGGTTAACGATCCGCACACATCAGTCGTTCCACAGCAGCCTGATGCAGACGCGCACTCGCCGCAGCCACGACTCTGTCACCTGACCCGGTGGTCAGCTCCGCACCCTCCCAGTCCGTCATCCGACCACCTGCCCCTTCCACAATCGGGGCCAGCGCCAGGTAGTCCCACGACTTCAACGAGGCTTCGCACACAATGTCCACAAACCCGGAGGCCAGCAGGCCGTACGCATAGCAGTCAGCCCCATAGCGAATTCGCTCGAACGAGGACGACAACGCTTGCCACGCCGTGTGGTCGGCGCCCGTGAACATCTCCGGCGTCGTGGCGAAGCCGATCGAGGCTTCCAGTTCGATCGTGGAGGACGTGTGGACAAGGTGTGAATTGTGTGTAGTTCGTCGTGTCACTCCCGGGTAGTGCACTCCCGACCAGCGCTCGTTCAATATCGGTTGGTCAAGTACGCCCAGCAGGGGTTTGCCATCGTGAACCAGGGCGATGAGCGTGCCGAATGTCGGCAATCCCGACACAAACGCACCGGTGCCGTCAATCGGATCAACGACCCAGACCCACTCGGAATCCGAGCCCTCGCTCCCGTACTCTTCGCCAATCACGCCGTGCAGTGGAAACTGGTCGGCGATCCGTTCTCGGATCGCGGTTTCGGCGGCTCGGTCGGCCTGAGTAACCGGTGAGCCGTCGCTCTTGCGGTCAACCTGCATCTCGGCCCGAAACCACGGCCGAATCGCTTCGCCCGCGGCATCCGCCAACTCCCCTGCAAACTGCAGATACATCTCCGCCATCATCTCGCGAGGGTCGGGCATTGCCTCAGCCTACCGCGTGCCGCCATGCCCTGAGCCCGCGGCTGATCCGCCCAGACCGCCCAATCTTCGACCGATTCGGCCGTTCCATCTATGTCTTCAATGACTGCGGATCACAAATGCGGCTGGTAGATTGAAGTACTCGCAGGTGACATCTGAGTGATCCGGGGCGGTCGTCTCACGGCGAGATTCCGAATTTGCTCGGCAATCCTCATCGACCGCACCATCCGCGGAAGGAACTCTCCATGTCAGACGACGCGAAAGCCAATAATGCCCCAACAGGAAAAATCAATGTGGCGATCATCGGGGTGGGCAATTGCGCCTCCTCCCTCGTCCAGGGCGTGACCCACTATCAGAACGCACAGGACGGCGACGAAATCCCGGGAATCATGCATGCCGTGATGGGCGGCTATTCGATTTCCGATCTCAACTTCGTGGCCGCCTTCGACATCGATTCGCGCAAGGTCGGCCTCGACCTGTCACAGGCCATCTTCGCCGAACCCAACAACACCGTGAAATTCACCGATGTTCCCGACCTCGGCGTGCCCGTCGAACGGGGAATGACCCATGATGGCCTTGGCAAGTACCTCTCGGAGGTCATCGAAAAGGCGCCCGGTTCGACGGTCGACGTCGCGCAGATCCTCAAGGATCGCGATGTCGATGTGGTCATCAACTATCTGCCGGTCGGCTCCGAAGAGGCGACCAAGTGGTACGTCGAGCAGGTGCTCGAAGCAGGCTGCGGATTCGTCAACTGCATCCCGGTGTTCATCGCCCGCGAGGAATACTGGGCCAACCGGTTCCGCCGCGCCGGCGCACCGATCATCGGCGACGACATCAAGTCTCAGGTCGGCGCGACCATCGTGCACCGCGTGCTCTCGCGCCTGTTCCGCGATCGCGGCGTCCAGATTGACCGCACCTATCAGCTCAACTTCGGCGGCAACACCGACTTCTACAACATGCTCGAACGAGAACGCCTCGAATCCAAGAAGATCAGCAAGACCAACGCGGTCACTTCCCAGATCGAGTACGAGATGCCCTCCGGCGACGTGCACGTCGGTCCCTCCGACCACGTGCCCTGGCTTGAAGACCGCAAGTGGTGCCATATCAGGATCGAGGGCACAACCTTCGGCGACGTCCCGCTCAACCTCGAGCTCAAACTGGAAGTCTGGGACTCGCCCAACTCGGCCGGCGTGGTGATCGACGCCGTCCGCTGCGCCAAGCTCGGACTCGACCGCGGCCTGGCCGGCCCCTTGCTCGCGCCCTCCGCCTACTTCATGAAATCGCCCCCCGAACAATGGACCGACGATGTCGCCCGTGACTCCGTCGAAGCCTTCGCCCACGGCGAGTAGCCTTCCGGTTCCCTCCCCCTCTGGCTGAAGATCTCTCGTCCCCTCTCCCTCTGGGAGAGGGTTAGGGTGAGGGCTCCGATGAATCCGCTCGCCCTCGGCTATCAGACACTGGGTCGCGCAGCCCGAGCCCTCCCACGGCCCCTCGCCTACGCCACCGCCCGACGCCTCATGGACGCCGTCTACCTCGGCTGGCCCAGAGGCGGCAACGCCGCCCGGCGCAACGCCGAGTTGCTCCTACCGCACGTTGATTGGATCGGCTCTGCCTCATCCCTGGCCCGCGCCCAGTTTCAACGGTACGGCGAGTACCTGGTTGACGCCGTCCGCCTCGACGAACTCAGTTCGGCCGACTGTTACGCGGCAGTCGGAGGCGACGATCCGGTTTGGGTCGACCAGTGGAAGCAACTTGAAGAGTTGTACCAACGCCGCCCAATCCTGTTCGCCGTCATCCACTTCGGCAACTGGGACATCCTCGGCGGCGCCTACACCCACCGGATCGGTCCCTCAATGGTCCTCGTGGAAGACCTCGGCCACCCGGCCCTCAATCGAGCCATCCAGGATCAGCGATCCCGCCTCGGCATGGCCCCGGCCAGCGGTCGCCGAGGCCTGCGTCAAATCGTTTCCCATCTCAACGACAACGGAACCGCCGCCATCCTCTTCGACCGCCCGCCCCGCCCGAACGAACGGACCACCACCGAAACCCTGTTCGGCCACAGAGTTGTCCTTCCCAACGAAATCCACCGGATCGCCGAGTCAACCGGCGCCAAGCTCGTCCCCCTCGCCGCGACCCGCCAGGGTCACGACCTTCGCTTCGTACCCCACATCGACCTGGACCACCGCGCAGGCGTTCCGCTGCTGCCAGCCTTCCAGCGTGCAGTCGACGCGGCGCCGGACCAGTGGTACCAGTTCAGGGACTTCTTCAAGACGTGAGAAGATGTCTCTATGACGACCGCTTACGCCCTGGCCGTTCTGGCCTGGCTTTCCCGATTCCTACCCCGACAGTGGCTCTACGCCATCGCCGAGACCGCCGCCTCTCTGGCGCTGCCCCTGCTCGAACGGCGACGCATCCGCATTCGCAACAACCTCCAGCGCATCCATCCGGAACACACTCCGGCCCAGCTCAACCGCGACACTGCTGAGGTCATCGCCGAGACCGCTCGCTACTACGTCGACCTCGCGTTGCTGCCATCCATCTCGCCCCGGGTAGTCCTCGACCGCCACCTGCACGTCGCCGGACTCGACCATCTGCTCGACGCCCACCGGTCCGGCCGCGGCGTCGTATTGACCACAGCCCACATCTCCAATCCCGAGGTTGCGGTCAAGGCCTTGGCCGCGCTTGACATATCTGCCGTGGCCCTCGTCGAGCGCCTGGACGACCAGGATCATCTCGACGCCGTCAACGCCGCTCGCGCAGCGGTGGGCATTGAGTTCCTGACTGCCTCACAAACCGGAATCGCCTCGGCGCTACGCACGCTGCGAGCTGGCGGTGTGGTTTGCATCCTCTGGGACCGTGATCGCCAGGGCGGCGGAGCCTGTGTGCCCTTCTTCGGACGCCAGGCGCGATTCCCGGTTGGCGCCATCGATCTGGCGATTCGCGCCAAGGCCGAAGTGCTCCCCCTGTACGCCGTCCGCCGACCCGGCCCGGATCGGTTGCAGTTCAATGTCACGTTTCTGCCGCCACTGGATCTGTTGCTCAAGGGCAACCGAGCCCTGGACACCCGCACGAACACGGCCAATCTGGCCCGGCTCTTCGAGCCGATCATCGAAGAACACGCCCATTTTTGGCGCGTTCCGGAGTCGCCCTGGGCGCCCTGTCGAGATACCCCCTGGGACGATCTCCATCCCCGCGATCAACCAGCCGAGGTCCGGACATGAGCGATCCAGAGCGGAACATCGGCCGCGCCGATTTGCAGATCCACACCGAGGAATCGGATGGAATGGACGATGCGCTGACAATCCTTGACGCCGCTCACCGACGCGGCGTAGACATCATCGCCGTGACCGACCACGACCACACCCGCGGCGCCCAGATCGCGCGTGAGATATCCGCGCGCAACAACCATCCCGTCGAGGTGATCATCGGTAGTGAGGTCACCAGTCGACAGGGACACATCCTCGCGCTCTGGATTGAGGAACCGATCCCGTTCTTCCGCAGCGCCGCCGCAACCGTCGAGGCGATCTGGAAGCAGGGCGGCGTGGCGATCATCGCCCACCCGTGCGCCGTCATGCCAATCGCGCTCAACATCGGCGACATTGACCGTCTGGTGCGAGATCTCGCCCCCGAACGCGGCGGCAATGAACCGCCGATTCTCGGGATCGAGACCGCCAATCCCATCCCCTCCGCCCGCTGGCGCCGCAACCGGGTGATCGAGGCCAACCAGGCGTGGGGCCTGGTGACAACCGGTGGATCAGACGCACACTTTCACGAACAGGTCGGCTCTTCCGTGACCATCTTTGAGGGAAACGGACAGGACGCGCTGCGCGCGGCGCTCGATGCTGGAACCACGGTCGGTGAGCTCGGAGAGTATCCGCGGCTGCGCAACATCGGCGCCGGACGCCTCCTTCATCAGCAATGGAGAGGGATTAGCGCCACTCCTCGCGCGATACTCCGGCGACGACGCACCGGCGCTTGACAGGGCGAACCGGACTCGAAGCCGTGAGAATCCAACATGTCCTCCCCTATGATCCCAGGCAACCCGGCGGCGTCCAGACCCACACATACGCGCTCTCACGAGCGCTCAGCGATGTCGGCCACGATTCGACCATCTTCGCGCCTTCACGGCCGCTCCGAGTCTCGCTGGGAGGCACACGAGCCGACCTCGCCCTCCATCCACTCGACGCGCTCGCCCTACGGCGCTTCCTCCGCCTGCCGCACGACCTCCTTCACATCCAGGAACCGCTCCTGCCGGCGGTCGGACCCCTCGCCTTGCTCCATCCGTCTCCGGTCCCGACCGTCGTCACGTTGCACTCGGCCGAAGTCGTCGCGCATCGCTTCTACCGCTGGACGGCGCCACTAACCCGAAGACTGATGCGCCGCGCCGACGCCCTGATCTGCGCCAGCCCAATCTCACACCAGACTGCCGTCCCTGCCATCAGCTACGAGCCCCGGATCATCTACCCCTGTCTGGATCTGGCCGCCTTTAGCGCCGTTACGCGCAATCCCGAACCCAACACAATCCTCTTTGTCGGACGAGACGAGCCGCGAAAAGGGCTCACGCTCCTCCTGCGTGCCATCCGGCAGCTACCTCAGGCGAAACTGGTGATTGCAGGACCTGTCCGCCACTCGACTCGCCAGCTGGCCGACGGCCGAACGACATTCCTCGGACCGATCCCACACGAGGAAATCCCGTTGCTCATGAAGTCGGCGACCTGCGCCGCGTTTCCCGCCTCGGGCGGCGAAGCCTTGGGGCTCGTGCTCATCGAGTCGATGGCAGCAGGCGTCCCGCTGGTTGCCTCCGACATTCCCGGTTACCGGATCGCCACAAACAACGGCGACGCCGCCTTGCTCTCTCCTCCCAACGATCCGGATGCGCTCGCCCAGAACCTGTTGCGACTCCTCGACGACGCCCAGTTGCGAGAACGCCTGGCCAATCGCGGACGGGAGGCCGCAAACCGCTTCGACTCGCATGTGATCGCTCGACAGCACCTGGACCTGTATCAGTCCCTCGTGCCCGCGTAGTCTGGCCCCGTGACCCGGTCTCGCGTACCCCGACGGTCTCACGTGCTCCTCTTGGTAGCCTTCTGTGCCGGTTGGTTGGCCTGTTCGTTCACCTCGATCGGCGCCCAGGACGAGGAGCGCCAATGGTCATCGGCCAAACGAGGCGACCTGACGCTCTGGCATTCACAGGGCCAAGAACGCGCCGACGACCTGGCCGACCATGCCCAGGGAGCCTACGACCTGGTCAGCGAACTCATCGACACCGAGATATCCGCTTCCCTGACCATCGTCGTCTGGCCGCCGGGCGCCGACCCGTCAGACCCCGAACAGCTTCCAGACGGAGTCACAGCCGAGATCCCTCCCGTGAACGTGCTGCGCAGCACATCCGGCGACGTCCGCAATGCCGTCACCAACGCGCTGATCAACGCCGCCACCAGGCAATATGCCACTGAGGTCCCCGTCTGGATGCGCGCCGCGCTCGGCTTGTGGTCCCAGGGACCGCTGCCCGGCTTCTTCCTCCGACGCGCCGGTTCCGTCCTCTATCTCGACTACGAGGAGTTCTACACAACAGAGCAACTCGAGGTCGTCCCTACCACCGGGCAATTCCAGGCCAAGTACTTCGGACAGGCCGGCGGCATGCTCGCCTGGCTCCTTCAGGACTGGGGCCCTGATGCGCTTGCCGATCTCTTTCGAGCCGTGGGCGAAGGCGTGCCCTTCTATGACGCTGTCGAGGAGATCTGCGGCATTCCCGAAGACGAGCTCATTTCCAAATTCACCGACAACGCCGAGCGCGCACTGCTCCTCAACTGGCCGTACATCGAATCCCAGGACAAGCCCTTCTATGATCAGCTCAACCTCAATCACGTCATCATGATCGCCGCGGCGATCCCCGTCGCATTCCTTCTCTTCTTTGTCGGCAAGCGAATGTTTTACGACTAACTCCGGTCAAGCTCTGCTCGCTGTGTAGAGTGAATCCACTGCGGGCGAGTTCACTCGGAAACTGCGTGTCTCTCCTTCCCCACTCGATATCAACTGAGGTTTCGGAGCGGCTCGGACGGGCCGTTGCTCGCACCGGTCTCACACCAAACGCGCTCACCCTGATTGGCCTGCTCGGCATGGCCGGCGCGGCCACGCTGGTGGCCTATGGCAAGTTCTGGCAGGCGGGGATCGTCATGCTCGCCGCCGCGCTGTTCGATCTGCTCGACGGCGCCGTCGCCCGCGCCACCGGTCGAGCTTCCGACTGGGGCGCCGTCTTCGATGCCGTCTCCGACCGCTTCGCCGACTTCGCAATCCTCTTCGGACTGCTGATCTGGTACAGCGCCGCCGAGCGCTTCGATCGCACGGCAATCGTCCTGATTGCCGTTTCTCTGTTCGGCAGCATGATGGTCAGTTACACCCGCTCCAAGGCGGGCGAGTTCGGCGTCAGCATCCGCACCGGGCTGGGAACCCGACTCGAGCGCGTCCTGATCGTGGCGATTGGGTTGCTCTCATCGCAGATCGTGCCGATGCTCTGGCTGCTCGCCGTGCTCACCAACCTCACGGCACTGCAGCGCTGGTTCATCACCTGGCGAGCGATGCGCGCGATCGAGCAGCGTGCACCGATCGCCGAGAAGGAAGACGAACCGGAAGAGCCGCCCGATAGCCCATTCGGTGGAACAGTGGCCGACTGACGAACCATCACCTAGCCCCCTCCGTGAGGGGGCTAGGTGAGGTCTCTGGTCGAGCCAGAATGCAACCGCTAGGTGTTCGCCCGCACCAGAGTGACGATCTCGTTGACCGTCTCGTCGCGCCACGAGGCCCACTCGTCCGACGACTGCAGGTCTCGGTAGCCCTGCCGGATGCGCGCCCGCATGTCGTCCTCGGATTCACCCTCTTTGCGGCTGAACAGCTTCTGCATGTTGGCCATGTGCTCGTTCGCCACTGCCGGACGCTCGATCCAGTGACCGATGTACTCGTGGTCCATCGTGTAGATCACTGCCGTGGGGATCGACTCGTGCAGGCCGTCCTTGAGGAACTCGGACATGATGTCGTTATTCTCGTCGCGGGCGAAAATTCGAATCTCCCACCCTGCCGTCGCGGCGATCTCGGCGAGTACCGGCAGTCCGCGGTAGACATCCGGGCACCAGTCCTCACCCAGGACCAGCATCTTCAGCCGAGGCAGCGACTGCAGCGCCTCGCGGCCATCTTCCGAGATTTGCCAGGCGCTCATGTTGCGGACAAACCGCTCGACGTTCGCGTCGCCGCGCGGTTGGCCACCCGGAGTCAGGCGCTGAAAGTTCTCTTCCGAGTTGATGAAGGCCAGGTACTGGTTCCAGGTCATCCCCGACTTGAACCGCTCCGGGGTTACCACCGAATCCTTGGTTGCCGTGGTCATCGCGCATGCTCCTTCATGTCGTCGCGTGAAATCTCATCTGCGCAAGCGCAGTCAACCGCAGTGTAGCCGGAATCCGCTCTCCCCTCGCGCACGGAGGGAAGATGCCAGGGCCAGGCCTTGGCCGAAGGGGCGAGGCGGAGGGAGTTCTCGGAGGCCTAATGCTCCTGATGGCAGGGACAGGTGCACTCGTCCAGCGAATAGCGCAGGACGTCGACGTACGTTGCTTCTGCCAGATGCTCCGCCAACTGCGGCGGCAAGCGCAGGCCCTCGGTCGCACCGGCCTGATTGACTGAGGCGAATGCATAGACCGCCATTGCCGCCGCGCGGTCGATCACATCCGCGATGTCGCTCCGTAGGACGCCCTCTTCGCCAGCATGCCGTTCATCCAGCGCCATACCTCACCAGTCTCCAGCAGCCGTCGGGATGCGCTTAGGATACACCTGACCGACCGCGCTTCAATCTCACCAGTCACGAGGAGTACCCAAATGGCACAGTTTGAATTCGGCTGTCAGATCCCCGCCTGGCACTGGCACTGGGATGTCTCGGAGCTGCGCGACTGGGCCCAGGGTGTCGAGGCGATCGGCTGTGACTTCATTTCGATGGCCGACCACATCGTCTACGCCTACGCGCGCGACGACCGGCCGCAGACCGGTCCCTACACCGACGATGTACACCAGCATGAGGTGATGACGACGCTTGCCTGGCTCGCCGCCATCACCAGCCGAGTGGCGCTGCAAACCAACGTGCTCGTCCTGCCCCAACGCGAACCCGTACTCGTGGCCAAGCAGGCCGCCGAGGTCGACATCCTGTCCGGCGGACGGATGCGCCTCGGGATCGGGATCGGCTGGCAATGGCAGGAGTTCGACGCACTGACCGCCAACTTCCGCCAGCGCCCGAGCCGGATGGAGGAGTACATCCGAGTGCTCCGCGCCTGTTGGACCGAGGAACCGATCACCTTCAACGGCCGCTACGTCAACATCGACCAGATGTCGGTGATGCCCAAGCCGGTCACGCCGGGCGGTCCACCGATCCTCTTTGGCGGCTTTGCTCAAGCTGCGATTGAAAGGACAGCCCGCCTCGGCGACGGCTGGATCGCACCCGTCCAGTCCACCGTGGAACAACTGGCCGAGCTGATCGGACGCCTGCGCGCGCAGCTCGAGGCCAATGAGAGAGAGCCTGACGACTTTCCGATCCAGTGGCTGCCGCCTCTGGACGGCGACATGTCGAACACGTTGAGGATGCTGAGCGCCGCGCGCGACATGGGCATCACCCGACTCGGCATTGGCATGCCCAACTACGACCGGGAGCTGTCAATCCCAGTTGACCAATACCTGCAGACCATCGAAACCGCCTGGCGAGAAGTCTGGCCCGAGGTCAAGGGCGGCTAAGCAGAGAGCGTGACAACCGCGATGATGACGCCTGTTGCGATTGCCATGGCTCCAAGGATCACGCCGACCATGACGAGCTGATTCTGCAGAATCCGAGCCTCTCGCTCGGCAGCGTCCTGCATGAGTTCGGCTGCAAGAGCACGTAGATCATCTTTCGTCGCAAGTTCGTCACGTCCCTCGTTGACCGTGTCCTCAACGGCGTCAACGAAGTCGTCCGCCGGAGCCTGCGGGATCTCCATACGAGCAAAGATGTCTCGAAATCTCGGACGGTCGATGCGAATCGCCAACGCAGACTCTCTCAACTGCACCCATATGATACCGGTACAACTGTTCTCTTTGGAAAACCGTGGCTATTCGCTCTCCCAGCACAATGCCCGAGCGCGCAGCATCGACATCAGGTAGTGCTGCGCGTTGTCGCAGCGCAGCCCCGAGCGATGCAGCGCCGACCGAACCGCGCCGACGTGTTCACTGCCGCCGACCAGCGCATGCTCGGGACCGTCCACCGAGAGCGACAGCAGGAATCGCATGCTGAGCAACAGCGCCGTCCGATACCGTTCGATCCGTTCTTCATTACCCGCCCGCTGGGCAATTGAGAGCGCGCTCGCGATCCCCTCGCTGTACGCCGCTGTCCCAATCCCCGGCGTGTTCTGGAACGCGCCCACCCAGAGCGGGTTCTCACAGTCCTCGCCGTGTTGCTCCTCCAGCGCCCAGTCGGCCATCTCGTAGGCGTAGTCCCGGGACAGTTCGTCGTCCGCCAGGGCGTGCCACTGATCGCAGGCCTGGATCATCCAGGTCGTGAAGGACAGATCGCGTTCATCCTCGTCCTGCCAGCGCGCCTGGTAGTGCTTCAAGGCTCGTTCCACGGCTGAGCGGAGTCGCGGCCGCTTGCGGACGCCGAACAGCCTGGCCAGGGCCAGGACGATCTGCCCGGCGTAGTAGGTCTCGGAGCCCTCCAGTTCCATCCCCCGGGCCCTGGTGCCGAAGTGGCCGTCGGCCGCCTGCACCGCTAACAGCGATGCCGTCAGTTGGTCGACGGTCTCCCGAGGCAGCCGCAGCGACGAACCCATCTCCGTGATCGCGAGCAACAGCAGCGGCGGAGCGCCCAGCTTGGCCTCGCCGTACATGTCTCGCAGGTAGAACAGCCGACCCGGTCCATCCCGTCTGAGGTGACGCTCGAGGATGCCGCTGATTGCGGTCGCGGCCGCTTCGCCGATCTTCCGATCTCGCGACAATCGCGCGACCATCGCAATCGCCCAGGCGCAACCGCATTGCCGAACGAGCTGGTCGTACGGCGTCCAGTCGCCCTGCTCGCCGGCGGCCGACTGCGCGTACTCATACGCGAACGAACCGTCGGGCCGCTGATGCCGCAGCAGCCAGGCCGCCGCCTGCAGAGCCGAGCCGGTCAGCCGGTCGGGCAGCACCTCCGCCATCTCGACCAGCCGGAAGCCGCCGGCACGGGCAGAGATCCGTTCTCCGTCCGCCGGCGCAACGCTGCCGATCGCTTCGACCGTCGTGAAGACTTCCACAGAGGTGCTCGCCGCCAGCCTCGCGCCAGGACGCCGAACGCTGCGATTCAGTTGCTTCACCCAGGCCGCCGTGCGTCCGTCGGTGCGCAAGGCTTCAAACGGCCATCCCCGGGCGACCTGGTCGCCGTCTCGAAGAATGAGCCCATGCCGGCCCGCAAGCGGCGTCTGGATCAGCCCGATCAGCCCCTCGGGGTTTCGCGAAACGCGTTCGGCTTCCACTTCGATGCTCAGTGCATCGCCGGGCTGATCGCTTTCGTCGACCAAGGCCGCCTGCAGCGCTGTTCCGGCTGCCTGAGCGGCAGATAGGCCATCGAAGGCCGACACTTCCGCCTCTGCGACAAGGTGGCCGTTGCGCCACAGTCGTGCCCGCGCGGCCACCTCACCCGGAGAGTCCTGAAGCGGCGCACCGGCAAATCCAGCGCGTGCCGCCGACAGGAGGTCGGCAGGTTCCAGCGCCGTTGCGCCCATCTAGTACGCGCCTTGATTCTCGAACAGGGTTCGCGGATTGCCAATCAGCATCTGATCAACCTGAGCCTGCGTCACGCCGCGTTCCAACAGAGCCGGAACGACGTCGTCGGAGATGTGATTGAAGTGCCAGTTCGGCTGCGCCTGCCGCATTGCATCGATGTCGGGAATCCAGTCCAGACAGCAAGAGGCGTCGTGGGCCAGCAACATGCGCTCGGTGTAGCCGTCGGCCGCGAGCTTGACGACCGTATTCACTCGGTCGTCGAAGGGCAGGATCTGGTCCAGTCCGAAGCGATCGAGCCCGACGTACGAGCCCCGGTCCATCAGCGACTTGAGATAGTCCGTGTCCGCCGTATCGCCGACGTGGCCGATCACGATCCGCGACAGGTCGCAGCCCTCGTCCTCGAAGACATCCTGCTGTTTCGCACCCAGTTCAGGCGGACCGTTGTGCGTCGCAATCGGCACGCCGGTTGCGCGATGCGCACGCGCCCCGGCACGCAAGCACTTCTCGTTGTAGCGGTCAACCCCGCCGCCCTGCTCGTCCGAAGCCAGCTTGATGATGTTGGCTTTGACGCCCGTGCCGGCGATTCCCTCAGTGATGTCCCTGACAAACACCTCCGTCATCATCTCGGCCGGCCGTCCGCGCCAATACATCGAGCGCAACCAGTAGATCCCGGTGCAGAGCACGACGTTGATCGACGTCACCTCCGACACTTTCTGAAGGAAGCCCATATCACGGCCCAGATCCGCCGTCGAGAGGTCAACCACCGTGCTGACGCCGCGCTGCTGGAGCGCGTTGAGCTTCTCGTCCGCCGAAGCCACGCAGCCCGCCTCGTCCCACAACTCCGGCCAGTTCTCGGAGATCCCGGGAGATCGGATCCCGATGTGCTCGTGGATCAGCGTCCGACCCAGCTCGGATGTATCTACTTCTCCGTGCAATGTGTTGATTGAGGGCATCAGCAGCGTCCTTCCCAGAGGCTTGCCATTCCTGCCGAAATGCTAACGCTCGGGCACAGTTGGCCGATACGCTGATTTCGTTCTGACTCGTATCGACAACGGGAGTTCCCATGGACGCCGATGCATCACAACAGTTGACTAAACAGGTCCGCGAACTCGCTCGAGGATCGATCCGCGACCGAGCCGCCGACGCCGATCGTGACGGCCAGCTACCGATCGACAACTTCAACGAACTCGCCGAGTTGGGCATTTCCGGTCTGTTGATCTCGGAGGCGCTCGGCGGGCTTGAGGCCGACGGCGAGACCTTCGTCCGCCTGATCGAAGAGATCGCCTACGGCGACGCCTCGACGGCGGTCGCGCTAAACATGCACGTGCTCGTCACCGCGATCGCCGGAGCCCTGCCTCCCTATCCGCACCGCGACAATGTGCTCAAGGCCTGCGCCGAGGGCGCCTGGTGTTGCGCACCCGGCAGCATTCCATCACGAGAGCTCGACAACACCTCAACCGGCTTCTCGGCAACCGAGGACGGCACGGATCTGGTCATCAGCGGGCGAGCAGGCTTTGCTTCAGGTGCCGATGCCGCCCGGTTCGCCATGGTCGGCGCCCTGATCGACAGGCCAACAGAACCGGACCTGGTCATCGCCCTGCCTGCCTTCACGGACGAAGCGATCACGAATCGCAACAACTGGGACGGCATGGGTCTGCGCTCGACCGCCTCGCACGACGTAGTGATCGAGGAACTCAGGCTCCCGCGGGCCGATTGCTTCGTGGTACCGCTCTCTCTGCTGCGCATGGGCGAACAGATGATCCCCCAGCGCCAGTGGCAACGCAGAGCGCTACCAGGATTGGGGATCTGCGCGATTTGGCTGGGCAACGCCCAGGCCATGTTCGACGAGACCGTTGAATACCTTCAGCAGCGACGCGGCTATCTCGCTTCGGCCAACAGCCCGCTCGGCGGATCCAACGAGCTCCGCTCGCAACAGGCATGGGCCCAGATGGCGCTGGGCGAAATGGACAGCTGGCTCGCCTCCGGACGAACGATGCTGTACCACGCCGTCAAGGAAGTGGACCGGGCCTACAACGATCGCCAGTCGTTCGTCCGCATGCAAGTTCGAACCACACACCACTTGCGCCGCATGGCCGAGGAAGTCGCCCAGATCAGCATCAAGACCACCGGCGCCCACGCCTATGTCAAGGGCCAGCCGCTCGAGCGCCTGTACCGCGACCTTACCGGCGGCATCGTCATGGCCTGGAAAACTGACGAACTCCAGCACTCGCTGGGGCTGGCCGCGCTGGGTGAAGAGATCACCATCGTCGGACCGGCTGGGACCTGATGGGACGATCCCCTCAGCGGCCGAACTCGAACGGATTGAGATAGGCGACGCCCAGGCGCCTGAAGTCTTTGACGTTGCGCGTAACCACTGTCAAAGAGTTCGTTCTCGCTGTGGCTGCAATGACCGCGTCTTGGGCCAACTTGGCCGACTGGTTGTGCATCATTCGCCCCCACTCACGCGCCGCGCGAGTGTCGAAGGCCAATACCTCGAAGCCAGTAAGCAACCGGCTCTCCAACCACTCCGTCAACTCCTGAGCCTGTTCAGAATCCTTGATCCGACATTGTTCAATGCCGCGTTGAATCTCTGCAATCGTCATCGCGCTGAAGTGCAGATCCTCCGAGTGGACGCCCTCAAACCAGGCGAGCAACGACCGATTCGGTCGTGGGCGCCTCAGCTCGGAGACGACGTTGGTGTCGAGCAGATACACGGAGCGTTAGTCGAATCTGGGCGGCGACCCGAGTTCCCAGTCGAGTCGCTCTGGAACAAGATCGTCGGTGCGGGCTTCGGGCGCCAGCAGCCACTCTTTGACGTTGCGGTACCTGGGTTTCTTGATCCGCTGCCACTCCGCGTACGGCACGATCACCGCAGTTTCCACCCCGCGCCGAGTCACCACCTGCGGTCCATCCCGCAAGCTGGTTTCCAGCAACTCACTAAAGCGAGCCTTCGCCTCCTGCACCTGCCAGGTACCAGTCGATTCCTGCTCGCGGCCTTCATAGCTGTTCGCCAAATCGCACCCCCAACCCTGCGACGACTGTACGTGACTAGTCACCAGACTAGACATGGCGAGTCGCTTCTTCAAGTATCGCTGTTGTGTTCTCTTGATACCCAAAGAACAGAGTGGTCGCGCAGTCTGTCGTTCGCGCCACGCCAGGCGGACCCACATCGATCGAAGCGAGCGCACCCGCTGTGTCGCGCTCGATCCTGAACCAATCCTTGGATACTGCGGTGACCCTCATGGCGTCGCTCTCTTGACCCCGGCCAGCGCAGGCCGAGGCGCTGATACCATACCCGCGAACCCTCCAACACATCTGAGACTCACTGAAAGGCCACGTATGGCTTCCCCTCTGAAAACTGAACTCTGCGACATGCTGGGCATCGAGTATCCGGTGATGCTCGCCGGGATGGGTGGCGCCGCCGGGCCGACGCTGGCCGCTGCCGTATCCGAGGCCGGTGGGCTCGGCGTGGTCGGCGCCACCGGTTACACGCCGGATGAGCTGCACGGCATGATCGCCAAGGTCCGCTCGCTGACCGACAAGCCATTCGGCGTTGATCTGCTCCTGCCCTCTTCGATCGCCGACTCCGGCAACCGCGAGGATCTGGAGCTCGAGATCTCGGCCGAGCATCACCACTTCGTCGATCAGCTTAAGCAGGAGTTCGAGATCCCCGAGCCGTCCCAACAGCTCGATCGGCCGCCGTTGACGCAGGATTACTTCCGCAAGCAGGTCGAGGTGATCCTCGACGAGAACGTACCCGTCTTCGCCTCCGGCCTGGGCAGCCCCGGCTGGATGGTTGACGACGCCCACGCGCAGGGCATGAAAGTCATCGGTCTGGTCGGCAACACCCGCAATGCACGCCGTGTGGCGGCCGCCAAGGTCGACGCCGTCGTTGCCCAGGGCACCGAGGCCGGAGGCCACACCGGCCGGATCGGCACCCTTGCGCTCGTGCCCCAGGTGGCCGATGCAATCGCTCCGACCAAGACCATTGCCGCCGGCGGAATCATGGACGGTCGCGGCCTGCTGGCCGCGCTCGCGCTGGGCGCCGAGGCGATCTGGTGCGGCACCGCCTTCCTCGGCACCTGGGAGGCCTACCAGGACTCCGAAGAACGCGGCGAGACCGACGAATGGACCCGCAAGGTCCAATGGGACAAGCTCGTGGCCGCGGTTGACGAGGACACCCGCATCGGCCGGATGTACTCGGGCAAGACCATGCGCCACATGTACAACGCCTGGACCGAGGCCTGGGAACGACCCGAAGCTCCGCCCACACTCCCCATGCCGCTTCAGGGACTGCTCGTCGGTGAAGCGCTGCGCGGCGCCCGCGAAGCGCACATCGAGGAACTGATCGGCGGCCCCGCTGGCAACGGCGCTGGTCTGATCAAGGCCATCCGCCCCGCAACCGAGGTTGTCGAGACCATGGTCAGCCAGGCCGAAGAGCTGATCGAGAAGTTCGGCTCGCCCGTCGCGGTCTAACGCGCCAACGGTTGCCGCCTTCCTCCAATCCCTCATTCTCCCGGTGAGGGAGCACTGTTGGTACCGTTCGCGTGGACGGGAAGCGGAATGAAGATCTGCCCCGCGTGCCACCGAGAGACCTTTGACGGACGCGCCGCCTGTCATCGCTGCGGCGCTGATGTCGCCTTGCAGCGTCCAATTGCGCTTCCCAGCCGCGACGCCGCGACGCTGGTCGGTCCGGTTCCATTCAGCGATCACCAGGGTGACCTCATTCTTGATGTCGACGGGGCGACGTTCCTGCGAGAAGATGGCCGGCCCCTGCTGCACATTCCGGCGTCGCTGGTCGAGGATGTCAGACCCTCCCGCGGTCGCGACCTGGTCATCAAGTGGCGACCACCCGATCGCAGGCGCGCTCGCCGGACGCGGTTGCGTGTTCGTTGGGCGCCGCAGGCCGATCGCACGCTGCGCACCGAGTGGATTGGCTCCCATTACGCCTTGCGCCGTCCCTATGGGCATCGGGTACCACGCAATCCGAATCGGCGCACCGGCCGCGACTACACCGTGGTCCGCGACCGCTGGTTGTCCGCGCTTTCGATGCTGCTCAGCGCCGACCGCTACGCGTTGGAGCGGCGCTGACGTGCCCCGCCGCAACCGCAAGGGACGCCGACCGAGTCAGCGGCCGCGAAAGCAGGCCGCCCGATATCACAGCTCACGCGAAGCTCGACGGGAGCGCCGGGAACTGATGGTCCTCGACGATCAGCCCGCGCGATCGCTGCCCAGCCTCTGCGGCAACTGCCTGGAATGGCTTCCGCCTCGGGCCGACGCGATGGGCGGCAAGGGAACCTGCGACCACCCTGCCAGTGGAATCCTGGCGCCGGAGGCCGACACGCCAGGTTGCGGCTTCTTCCACAGTCGCCGCTAGACGAGTCCGACGATGTGCATCCGGCCCGTCTCGCCGGCGACATCGTCGACGTAGTAGCAGCGGTGTTCGCCGATCGCGACGAAGGTCGGCACGATCATCTGGCCGGAACGATTGACCTTCGCCTCGACCGCGAAGGTCGGGCGCTCCTCGTCCGTGCCCGGTACGTCCGGATCGAGGGCGTGGGGGTGCCCGCTTTCCGCGCACCAGCGGGCGAAGTCTCCATCGAACTCGAACCAGGCGCCACCGGAGGCCGCGGCGAACTCCTGCATCGCACCGAGCACTCCCCACAGATCGCTCGGATCGATCGAGTCAGGCTGAACCCTCACTGCGACCTGCGGCAGATACTCGATTGCCGCCTCGATCAGGTCATCTGCGGACGGCGAGACGTCGAACCATCGTGTTGCACCGTCATCCGACTGCTGAAGGAGCTGTCGCTCCAGTTCTAGCGCCCGTGTCCGCGCGGCGCGGATCGCATCGACGCCGGGATGGGCCTCGCCCGGTTCCGGCGTGCGCAGCGAGCGTTGCTCGGCCAGCTCGGCCTCGAGCTCAGCGATCCTCGATTCCTGCTCGGGGTCGGGGACTTCGACCTGCTCCACCACAGGTTCCGGGGCGGGTGGAGGCGATGCGGGTTCGGGCTGCGCCGGCGAGGCAGGCCGCGACCGATCGCCCGCTGCCTGACGCTCCAGCCACATGATCGCGGCGATGGCGCCCGTGACGAAGGCCAACAGCGTTTGCAAGAGCCTCACAACAGCCTCATCGGTTGCTATCCCGGACGCCTTCGAGCCAGGTCAGGCATTTGGCGTAGATCGCTTCGGTGATGAGTTCTCGCGTCAGCAAGAAGTTGAGTAGTCCCTCCAGCGTGAGCAGCGAGTGCACCGTGATGCCTTCCCGGCGCAGACGTTCGCCGCCGCCAGCTCCGCGATCGATGAGGACGAAGGCGTCGTGGACCATGAGGCCGGCCGAGCGCAACAGATCGGCGGTTTCCGATAACGAGCCGCCGCGAGTCATCAGGTCGTCGACGAGGATCACGGTTTGACCGGGGTAGTAGGCGCCTTCGATCTCCTCGGCGACGTGCCTGATCTGGCTCGATGGATGCACGTAGATCATCGGCACGTTGCTGGAGAGTGAGAAGGCGGTAGCCGCGTGCAGACCGCCCATCGGCACGCCAGCGATCAGCTCGAACGGCGCGATTGTCGGACGCAACATGCCGCCCAACATGCGTGTTTCATCGTTGAGCAATTCGCCAATCCGGCGCAGCGCCCAGGGATGGGCGATCAGCCGGCGGACGTTGAGGTAGACCGGTGAACCGAGCGTGGCGCCGAGGTCGAAATCGCCGAACATGATTCCGCCCGAGTCCCACAGGGCCCGCGCCAACCAGAGGTTGCCGGGTTCATCGCCTTGCGGCGTCCAGGCGGCCCGACCGGATTCCGACATCAGCCGCCCACCGAGTTGGGCAGCGACTCGCCGGCGAGTCCGGCGCGCAGATTGGCGACCGCCATATCGGCCATCTTGCCTCGCGTTGCCATCGATGCCGAGCCGATGTGCGGCAACACAACGACGTTGTCCATGCTCAACAACGGCGATTCCATCGACAGGGGTTCCACTGCGGTGACATCCAGGCCGGCGCCGCCGATCTGGCCGCCCTGCAATGCCTCGACCAGCGCGTCTTCGTCCACGATTGGACCGCGAGCGGTGTTGACCAGGATGGCGCCCGGTTTCATCAGTTCAAACGCTCTCGCGTCGATCAGATCGCGGGTGTCGTCGGTCAGGGCGATGCTGACGCAGACGAAGTC
Source organism: Chloroflexota bacterium (assembly GCA_009838735.1). Lineage (GTDB taxonomy): Bacteria > Chloroflexota > Dehalococcoidia > Bin125 > Bin125 > Bin125. The sequence goes on along the minus strand of VXQZ01000033.1, from coordinate 78,492 downwards.
CGCCTGCGACAACACGTGGTCAAACTCGCACTGCTGGGCGCCAACCGCTGCGGACTCAGTTGGCCGGGGGGATCGGTTCCAGCACAGCACCCGCATGCCGAATCCCTGGGCTCGCCGCGCGATTGCCTGACCGATTGCGCCAAAGCCGATGATGCCCAGGGTCGATCCATACACGTCGATTCCGGCCATCTGGGTCGGCGTCCAGGTCTGCCATTGTCCGTCTTTGACGTACTCCGCTGCCTCGACCACGCGCCGGGCGGAGGCGAGAATTAGCGCCCAGGCCATGTCGGCTGTGGTCTCGGTCAAGACGCCGGGCGTGTTCCCCACGGGAATCCCCCGTGCTGCGCAGGCGGCGACATCGACATTGTCCACTCCGACCGCCATCTGCGAGACCACCTTGAGCCGTGCGCCCGCCGCGTCCAACACCGGGGAGTCGATGCTGTCGGTGATCAGGCAGACCAGTCCGTCGACGCCGGCTACGTGCTGGAGCAAATCGCTCCGCGATGGCGGGAAATCTCCCGGCCACACGTCGAGCTCGAATGCCGGATCGTCGCGCAGTTTGGCAAATTCCCGGCCGGGGAGTTCACGAGTTATGAACACCCGATACGGCGCCGTCATACACAGCCTCCCGCTTCACGGTCAAGATAGTGGGGACGGGGCTGGATGACGAACCGGGTCTGTCAAGGCGTATCAGGTCGACGGATGACTCGCTCACTGTTCATCGTGTTCATTGTGCCATCGATGGGCGTTGGCATCCTGGTCGCGGCGTGCGCTTCGAGTGAGCGGTTGAGTGTCTCGGAGTACGCCGAGTTCTGCGCTGATGGCATCGCCAGCGCCCGGACACTGATTGAGCCGGAGTCCGTTACCTGGGGCGACCTCGTCCGCCTCGGAGAGCCTTCGTTGCAGCGCTTGAGAGCTGTGGAGCCGCCGGACGAGCTGGCGGAGTTCCACCGGTCTTCAATCAAGACGCTGGACTTCGTCGTCGGTGTGGCTGAGGAACAGCCTGCTGAGGAGCCTGCCAACCCGCTTGCCTTCGGCCTCAACGCGGTTCGCATTGCGACTCAACTGTCGCGCGCGATCGATGCGCTGGACCCGTCGATTCGGGCGACGTTGCGGCGGGCCGACTGCCTGTAGCGGTCATCATGCCCGCTCCGGCAGTCGGCGGATGATCAGCAGGCCGATCGGTCCGAGCGCGAAGCCCAGGAGTCCGCCCAGTTGTCCGGGCCAGCCTCTACGCGATGCGAAGGCGGCGCCACCGGCTCCACAGGCGAACCAGACCAGCATTGCTCCGCCCAACAGGGCGGCGGCAGCGCCGACGATGACCAGTCCGAGGAAGACGACGCTGCCAAGCAGGTAGACCGGAAACCCGACGATGCCCCAGATCAGGCGGCTCCACCAGGGCCCTGTGGGCCGGTCCTGCGGATGGCTCCAGGACCAGGCCTCGCTGCGCCAGTTCTGAGCCTTGCCGCTGAACTCCTTGCCCCAGCGACCTCCACGCTGGCGACCCCACTCGGCCCAGTCGGTCACCGAGTCCGGTTGCACGACTTCCTCTTCTGGTTCTGTCATGGGCCGATGCTACTCCGATCACTCAGCCCGCTGAGCCACCTGGTCAATGCGCATCTGCCGCTGATTTGGCTCAACGCCCGAGGCGAAGTTCGGCTGGTAGTCCGACTGCCGACCCTCGATCTGGGCCGTGTGCTGCCGGTCGTGGCGGTAGAAGGAGCGCAGATACTGCATTACTGTCAGCTCGCCGAAGCCGGGCGTGACAGCAGTGTGAGAGAACTGTTGCAGCAGGAGTGAGCGGATGAAGTGGTTGGTCCGCTCGCGTTCCTCGATCAACGTGTCCAACAGCTCGCGGACAGTGTGGTCAGGCGCATGCTCAATCGGAACGTCGACGGGAATGCCGCGGACGGCGCTGACGTCGGCGCCGCTCTCGACCAGCGCGGCTCGGCACCAGGAGATGTAGCCGCGCTCCATTTCCATCAGATGGGCGAGCTGCTCCTTGGCCGTCCACTGTTCCTCGCCGACGGCGTCGACGGGCACGCGGTCGGCGTCATCGCCGCGCAGCCCCTCGGCGGCGGTGATTAGCTTGCCGCGCTCCAGGGCCATCTTCGCAAGCAGCGCCTCGACATCGTCCGGCGTGTAGGTCGGCGGCGTGGCCATGATCGGTCTCCGATTCTCCGTCGTTGTCAATCCGCTGACGCCAGCGCCCGCCGGATTTGCTCCAGATGGGCGTGGTCGTGCTCGATGTTCTTCTGGACCAGGATCTCAACCGTGTAGCGATCGTGCTCCTCGTGGCGGCCGGAGCGCGACCAGTCGTTGTCCGAGATCTGTTCGAGGATCGCGCCGCTGGAGGCGCGCAGCGCGAAGAAGGTCGCTACCGAGGATTCGATCTCGCGGTCATAGTGCAACCGCTCGGTGAAGAGCAGTTCGTCGAAGGGGACGATGAGGGGCGAGTCATGGGCGAGCATCTGGCGCAGGCGCATGGCGTCGGCGACTTCGCTGTCGGCGAGGTGATGGACGATCTGGCGGACCGACCACTCACCCGGGCGTTCGCGCGACTCCAACTGATCCTCGGACAGTTCCCCGAGCACGAGTTCGATGTCGGAGGTCGACTCGAGGTACGCAACCAACAGTTCTGGACGTTCGGCGGGATGTTGGCTCATCTGGCACGTCCTAGCAGGTGCCGGTGAGGGCGTAGCGGATCTGATCGACGTGTTGTTCGATGTGCCGCACGCTGGCTTCAAGCCATTCCTCGACGCTACGGGATCGGGCCACCGGCATGGGACGCGGCTGGGTCCACTCTTCTTCGCTTAGAGAGCCGAGGATCGAGCAGGCCGACTCGACCAACCCGTCCACCGTCCTCAGCGCCGGACCGATCGGCCGCTGGTCGTTGCGTAGCCGCTTCTGCATGGTGTCGCCGTCGATCGGCCACATTTCGACCTCGATGTCGAGCAGCATTAGGCGGAGGCGCAGACCGGCCATGATTGCGATGTCGGACACGTGATGCACGTTCTCGCGCGCGGTCCAGCCTGGCTCGGGCGGCGCGCCGTCGAGCTGGGCGATTGATGATCCGGCGACCGAGTCGGCCAACAGCTTCGGCGCCGCACGGTAGCGGGCAAGGAGTTCATCGCGTTGCTCAGCGTTCATCCGAGGCGGGCCTTGACCAACCCGGCGAGGCGACGCACTTCCTCATCGTCGAGCGCTCCGGAGGGCTCAGAGTCGCCACGGACGACGCCGAGCACATCGCCGGAGGCCCAGCGCAACTCCAGCATGCGCTGCACCGTGTCGCCGTGCTCTGTGCGGATCCATTCGCGCGCCATGAGTCCGCCACGCTCACCAGCGTCTTCGACGCTGACGCCTGCATCGCCGAGGTCTGAGGGTGGATCGGCCTGCAGCGCCTCATTGGCGTGCTCAGACGAGTCGTATCTGGTCAGTTCGACTTCGACCCGGCGATGTTGCCGGTTGCGGAAGATTGACTGGGCCAGGACCCAGTCCATGAATTCGCCCCAGGATCGCGGCTCGCGGAAACTCTCGCGATAGCCGATGATCCGGCCTGCGTCGTCGAGCTGGGTGATCGTGGCTTCCGGGTTGTCGTCGGCCAGCGCGATGTCCTCGGAGGTGACGGCCTCGGCGGTCTGACGGGACAGGCCAGAGGGCAGTTCTTCGGGTCGCAGTCCGGCGTCGCGCAAGGCGGGGACGCCTTCGGCGGCCAGCGATCGGCGGCGCTGAGCGCCGCGGATGAGCGCCTGCAAGATTGGCACGCCGACCACGAGCAGGATGATGATGATGCCGACGATCAGCCCGGTTGACATGAGCTCAGGCTACTCCCAGCAACGCGGCCAGGGACTCCTGCAGGTCGGACAGGTCGTCGAGTGTGACGTCGGCCTCATCGAGGTCGCCCGGTTCCGAGTAGCCGGTTCTGACGGCGACGACTCGCGCGCCGATCGCGTGGCCGGCCTCTATGTCGTGAGCGGTGTCTCCGATCACGACGACGTCGGAGCCGTCGTCGGCGTGTTGCCTGAGGCGTTCGAGGCCGGCGGCGAGCAGTTCGGTACGGTCGGGATGGTCGTCGCCGAATCCGCCGTCGATGAAGTAGTCCCAGACGCCGAGTGGGGCGAGCTTGGCCTCGGCGGCGCGGCGGAAGTTGCCGGTCCCGAGGCCGACCGTGACGGTCAGGCGGCTGAGGACGTCCAACAGCTCCGACACTCCCGGGCAGAGCCGCGACCGACGTCGCGGCAGCGCCCGGTCCAGTTGCGGCACGTAATGGTCGATGAAGCGGGCGAGGTCCTCGGGGGAGCACTCGCGGCCCTGGTTGGCGAGCGCGGTGGGAACGATCCAGCTATCGGATCGGCCGGCGAAGTTCATCCCTTCCAGGGCGTTGCTGATGCCCCAGAGTTCCTTGAAGGTCCGGGTCATCGCCAGGGTGCCGGCGCCCTGCGAGAGGGAGAGGGTGCCGTCGATGTCGAACATGAGGATGGTCATCGCTGGTTCATTCTTCGAACAGGGCGAAGTCGGTCCAGCCGCCGCGGACGCGGAGTTGGAGGCCGGAGGCGTCGAGGGGGATGTCATAGACGGCGACGACGGTGATCGTGAGCTGGGGCTGAAGGATTAACGGCGGTGAGTATGCGACCGACTCGGCGGCTCGGGCGTGGCCGAGGGAGAGGGCGGCATCGGCGAGGTAGGCGCGTCCGTCAACGGTGACGAGTTGGAGTCCATCGAGGGGCAGTTCGACGGCCTGCTTGGAGCGGTTGGTCATGGTCAGATGGACGGCGGCAAAGCGCTGGGCCGGCGTTCGCCAGAGGCCCTCGGCGCGGATCTGGTCGGGGAAGGTGAGGCCGATGATGGAGACCTCGACCGGGCCGACCTGTTGGGACTCGCCGAACTCGACGGCGACGGTTCTCAGGGCCTCCGGGGCGCTGGTCGGCTCTTCGGTGACCTGTTGGTCCTCGTCATCGCCGCCGATCAGATCGCCAAGTCCGCCGGAGACGAAGAGGTAGATGACGACCACGATCACGACCAGGAGGACGAACAGCGCGTAGCGCTGGGTGCCGCTTAATCCGCTCAGCATTGGTGTGGACCGCTCGCGGCGCGGCTCGTCGGGCGCACGTCAGGCGGGATGCTCGATCGGCAAGCCGGCGGCGATCCAGGCGTCGGTGCCGCCCTCGACGTTGTAGAGGTCGGTGAAGCCGAGCGCGGCGGCGAACTCGCAGGCGACGGCGGAGCGCTGGCCCTTGGCGCAGATGAACATGATCGGTTCGTCCTTGCCGCCGGCGATCTGCTCGAGTTCGTCGGCGCGGGTCATGACGGACATGTGCGGCATCAGTGGGGCGCCGGCGGCGTGGCCATCCTGGTACTCGTCCAGTTCGCGGGTGTCGACCAGGGTTACGCCGGCCTGTCGCTTCTCTTCCGCTTGCTCCACGGAGATTCGCTGAAACGGTTCCTGCTGCGCCATCGTGGGACCTCTCGACTCGGCTCTGTGTGCCCTGTTGCGCATCGTATCACCGCGTCGGGTGGGGGGCAGGCTACGAGGGAGCAAACACGCTCTCGGAACAAGAGTGGACGGGAGAGGGAAGGCGGGTACAACGACGCGTTCGTTCGGCGGGAACGGGACCCCTCAGCCTTCGGCAGCTCCCCCTGCGAGGGGGAGCGAAGAAGATAGAGAGGGTTAGCGCATGTTGCGCGGCCGGTAGGTCCCGCACCTAGCCGCCGGCGGCGGTGGGTTGGAGCTCCTGTCTGTTGTAGTTGCGGAGGAAGGTCTCGGCTTGTTGGTTGAGCTGTTCGGGGGTGAGGTCCGCGGGCGGTTGGTTGGAGATTTTTTCTGGCGCGGTCGATGACGCGATTTCCAGTGTTTTGCGGGGAATTGGGTGGTTGAAGTGGTTGGGTTTGGAAGATTTTGGCAGGCCGTGGTGAGTGGTGGTCGGCTCTCCTGCCCTTGCGGCTCTGGCCGACTCGGTCGATTTCGCCGGTCTTGTCGATTTGAGAGCCGAGACCAGTTCTTCCTCGGGGAAGTCGAGTTCCGGAGGGAGCTCGGCGGGATCGAGATCACGGAGATCGGCTCGTTCGCGGAGCTCAGCGGCGAGTCGCCGCGTCTCGCGGAGGAGGATGGCGAGCTCCTGGTTGTGGGCCTCGTGGATGCGGACGAAGTCGATGGGACTGAGCCGCCCGAACTCCTTGAGCAGGTCGCGCCGGAGGAGCATGCGCAGGCGCCGCTGCATCAGGGCGAGTTGTTCGAGCTGGAAGTCGTCGGTGGATTGCCGCGTGAGCTCGCTCCAGCGCGTTTCGATCAGCTTGAGATCGGCGAGCACCGTGGAGTGAGAGATGTCGAGTTGTTTGCCGATGTTGCGTAGCGAACGTCCTCTCTGTCGCAGCTCGTGGACTCTGAGGGCGCGTTGTCGTCGTCGGGGTGAGATCTGCATCGTTGTTTCCTTTCACGGAGAGCACAGATGTTCGCCTTACCATATAGTGAATATGTTCTGAATGGAGAGCCAAGTGTGTCGGGGCGAACGTCCGTTGGCCGAGGGCACGCTGCATAAGAGAGGAGCGTCGGATGTCGGAGCTGCGCAACCTGGAGGATCTACAGGAGCAAGCGGAGGTTGAGAAGATTTATCGCGAGGCGGTGGACTCGCTGATCGTGATCATGCTGGCCTATGGCGACATGCCTGACGGGCGGAGTCTGATCCGGGAGTTGATTCACGACTTTCCAGGGTCGACGGCGGCGTTCTGGTTCGGAGTGTTGGAGATGACGGCGGACGCGCTGTCGGATGACGGGCTGGTTCCCGGCGGGTCGGGTGATGGGCGGTGAGGGTGCATGGTGACCGGTGGAAAGCTACACTGTGGTTGCATCGCGAGCGTTGAATGATGTCGGGAGGTCCGCATGGTGTCGAGTGAGCGCTCGGGCGAAGTGGATGGGAATGTTGGTGTGAGTGATGCGCTCACGCGAATAGACCAGCGCATCGACGATCTGCGTTCCGACTTCAACGAACGAATGGGTGACATCAACGAACGAATGGGTGATCTGCGTTCTGAGGTCAATGGCCGGATCGACGATTTGCGGGCCGACGTGGACGCGAAGCTGAAGCTGTTGATGTGGGGGATCGGGATCGGGTTCGCGGCGGTGCTGGCGACCCTGGGTGCGCTGCTCGCTCGGGGAGGATAAGGGTCCAAGCTGTCGGGCCACGATTTGCGTCAGTGGCCAAGTCGGATGATTTGTCGTCTCTGCGGAATGGGGCGAGATTCCCGCGCCGGGCGCGGGAATGACGGAGAGGGCGCGGGAATGACGGTTACGGGTGAGGAAGGCGTTCGGCGCGGAGCTGGTCCCCGCTCGATGGAGGGGACGGGGAATGTCGGGGCGCGTTAGGATTTTTGGCATGACGACTTCGCCTGTGTAGACGAGGATGCTGACATGACTACCCCAGACGCTGCCATGCCGGTCAACGAGACGTACTCGCCGCCTGACAATGTGCGCGAGGGCGCGCTGGTTGTGTCGCGCGAGGGTTATGAAGCGCTGTGGCGGCGATCGCTGGACGAGCCGGACGCCTTCTGGACGGAGATGGCGAATGAACATCTCGATCTGGTCGAGCCGTGGCACACGCTGAGCGAGGAGAACCTGGCTGAGGGCAAGATCGCCTGGTTCCTTGGGGCGAAGCTGAATGTGTCCGTCAACTGTCTCGACCGGCACCTGGCAGAGCGCGGCGACCAGACGGCGATCCTGTGGGAGGGCGACGAGCCGGCGGACAACGAGTCGATTTCGTACCGCGAACTGCACGCCGAGGTCTGCCGGCTGGCGAATGAGCTTCGTAGCCGCGGCGTCGGCAAGGGCGACCGGGTCGCGATCTACATGGGGATGACTCCTGAGGTCGTGGCGGCGATGCTGGCCTGCGCTCGGATTGGCGCGATTCACTCGGTGATCTTCGGTGGATTCTCGGCGACGGCGATCGCCGACCGAGTCGAGGATTCGCTCTGCAAGGCCGTGATCACGCAGGACGAGGGCAAGCGCGGCGGGCGGACGGTGCCACTCAAGGCCAACGTTGACGCGGCGATGGACCAGCTTGACGCTGCCGGCGTCGACTGCGTCGAGTTCGTCATCTGCCATCAGCACACCGGCGGCGACGTGACGATGACGGACGGCCGCGACGTCTGGTGGCACGAGACCGTTGCTCACCAGTCGGAAGAGTGCGAGCCCGAGATTCTCGACGCCGAGGATCCGCTGTTCATCCTGTACACGTCGGGGTCGACGGGGAAACCCAAGGGCGTGCTGCACACGCAGGCCGGGTACCTGCTGTTCACCATGCTGAGCCATCGCTACACGTTCGATTACCGCGAGGGCGACATCTACTGCTGCGCGGCCGACGTCGGCTGGATCACCGGGCACAGCTACATCGTCTACGGACCGCTGGGCAACGGGGCGACCTCGGTGATGTTTGAGTCGATTCCGACCTATCCCGACGCGGGACGCTACTGGGACATGGTCGATCGGCTGGGGATCAACATCCTCTATACCGCGCCGACGGCGATCCGCGCCCTGATGCGCGAGGGCGACGAGTGGGTCAAGGTCCACGAGCGGACCAGCCTGCGTGTGCTCGGCACCGTCGGCGAGCCGATTAATCCCGAGGCCTGGCGCTGGTATCACGGAATCGTCGGGGACGGGCACTGCTCGATCGTGGACACCTACTGGCAGACCGAGACGGGCGGGCACATTCTGACCGGTCTGGCCGGCGCCAACGACATGAAGCCCGGTTCGGCCTCACTGCCGTTCTTCGGCATCGAGCCGGTGCTAGTCGATCCGGACGGCAACGAGCTTGAGGGGAATCAGCAGAGCGGGCTGCTCTGCATGGCTCGGAGCTGGCCGGGGATGATGCGCACGGTCTATGGGGACCACGAGCGATTCATCAACACGTACTTCGTCCAGTATCCGGGCAAGTACTTCACCGGCGACGGCTCATTCCGCGACCACGACGGCTACTACTGGCTGACCGGCCGGGTGGACGATGTGCTCAACGTCTCGGGCCACCGGCTGGGCACGGCGGAGATTGAAGGCGCCCTCGTCGGCCATGCCGGTTGCGCTGAGGCGGCGGTCGTCGGCTATCCGCATGAGATCAAGGGCGAGGGCATCTACGCCTACGTGCTGCTCAAGGACGGTTTCGACCCCGGACCTGACCTGGCGGTCGAGCTGAAGCGACAGGTGCGGGCGGAGATCAGTCCGATCGCGACGCCCGACCGGATCCAGTTCGTCGGCGGGTTGCCGAAGACGCGGTCGGGGAAGATCATGCGTCGGATTTTGCGCAAGGTCGCGGAGGGCGAGCCGGAAAACGTCGGCGATGTGACGACGTTGGCGGAGCCTCACGTGGTCGAGGAGATCATCGAGGGGGCGTCGTCGGCGCACTAAGATGAGTTTGTAGGAGCACGTGATGCGACGTGTGGACGGTCCGCTGCCCGAGCGCCTGGTTGAAGAGACGCTCGCGCGCTTCAGGCGAGAAGCGATCGCGCGAGGGTGGGTACAAGAAGACAAGGCCGACCAGGTGGTTGAAGTCGTTCGTGAGCAGGTCGAGGAAACCTATGGCATCGATCGACGTTCTCAAGACACGTGACTCGCTGATCACCCAACACCTTTGCCCGGAATCGATGGCCGAGCCTCTCGCAGTTTTCGCGGATGAACTGCTCGATGAAGCCATGGAGCCGCTGGCGCGTAAGGACACGCTGGAGGCGCTGATCGAACAATGGCGGATTGAGCGAGCGGAGATTGCAGCTCAGCAAGCGCAGTTCATGGCCGATGTTCGCAAGGAAATCAGTGATTTCCGAGAAGAGAACAATGTGCGGGAGCGGGAACGGGATGAACGTGAGCGCCAGCGCGCGCGAGACCAAGAAGAACGAGATGCAAAATTGCGCGGTTGGGTGATCGGAGTCGTCGGCCTGGGATTCTCCGCCACGGTGCTCGTCTCAGGGTTGCTCATTGCATTCGGCTAAGTGAGGAGCCCCCTACAGCAGCCGAGGGGAGCGCTTGCGGCCGGGGCGGGGGTCGTAGTTGGACTTGAACATGAGGAGTTGGTCTCGCTCGATGAGGTACTTGCCGCCGTAGAGGCGGGCGGGGACCCGGCCCTGCTTGATTAGCCGGCGCATGGATTGCGGATGGATGTTCAGCTCCCTCGCCGCCTCGACGATGTCCAGCCAGTCCTCGAACGGGTCACCCTCGGCCATGGCCAACTCCTCAGCGATTCTTAACTGCGAAACTGAGTATACAGAATAGCCGGTCGCCCAACGCCGAGAGTTAGCTCCGGTCCCCTCTCCCCGAGGGAGAGGGTTAGGGTGAGGGTCCGCCGGTTAGCGAGAAGGGACCCTCACCCCAGCCCTCTCCCAGAGGGAGAGGGAGTCTCGCCTCATGCGGACCAGGTCCGCGTCCGCGGTTCGGAAGTCGGCGTGTATTCTGCGCGCAGTTGAACGCCCATTCCTGCCGGAGACGCCCATGACCGATGTCATTGCCGCCGCGCGCGCCGCGAACCGCACCATTCTGTCCGAGGTGGAGGCCAAGCAGTTACTGGCCGAGGCCGGGATCAATGTGACCGAGACTCGGCTAGCCACGTCCATCGACGAGGCCGCCGCACACGCTGCCGAGCTCGGCTATCCGGTTGCGCTCAAAGTGGTCTCGGACAAGATCACGCACAAGACCGATGTCGGCGGCGTCGAGTTGGGCGTCGCCGATGAGGACGCGTTGCGCGCCGCCTGTGAGCGCATCCACGAACGGGTGACCGCCGCTGTGGACGATCCACAGGCGCAGGGCGTGTCGGTGCAGCCGATGGCCGAGCCGGGCGCGGAAGTGATTCTGGGGATTACCCAGGATCAGCAGTTCGGACCGGTCCTGATGTTCGGCCTCGGCGGCGTGTTCGTCGAGGTGCTCAAGGACGTCGCCTTCCGTATTGTCCCGCTCGAACCGCGTGACGCTGCCGAGATGGTTCGCGAGATCCAGGGATTCCCGCTGCTCGAGGGCTTCCGCGGTCAGCCGGCGGCCAACCTCGAGGCAATTGAGTCGATGCTGCTGCAGCTCTCGGAGTTTGCGGAAGCAAACCCGGAAATCGCGGAGCTGGACCTCAATCCCGTCTTCGCGCGTCCCGATGGGGCGATCGCCGTTGACGCCCGCATTCTGCTGACTTCAGACTCGTAGAAATCCCGCTCCCCCTCGCAGGGGGAGCTGTCGCGTAGCGACTGAGGGGGTCCTTCGCGGTGTTACGAGCAGATTCGCCAATGCCGGGCGGGACCCCCTCCGCGTTCGGCACCTCCCCCTGCGAGGGGGAGGCTGATTGAGCTAGGAGACTTCCGATGGCCGTCACACGTGAACGCCTGACCCGTGCACTTGCGCCCAAGGTGGTCGCCGTCATTGGCGACAAGAAGGCGAGTGGCTACAACTGGCTGCGCTCAATGAAAGAGTTCGACGGCCCCGTTTACAGCGTGCAAGTCGACGAGAACGAGATTCCCGGGATCGAAGAGCTGGGCATCCCCAACTACAAATCGCTGACCGACATTCCGGATCAGGTCGACTTCGCCGTCTGTGCAGTGCCGCGACAAGTCGCGCCGTTCATCGTCCAGGGTTGTGTTGAGGCCAACGTCGGCGGCGTCACGCTGTTCACCTCCGGATTCGCCGAGACCGGCGAAGACATCGGCGTCGAGCTGCAGAACAAGATCTTTGAGATTGCCGACCCCTCGGGACTGGCCCTGATCGGACCCAACTGCATGGGGCTGCACGTGCCCGGTCTCGGCGTGCGCTTCAACCGCGACCAACCGGCCGGCGTGCAGGGCAACATCGGCTTTGTCTCGCAATCGGGTACCCACGGGATGAACTTCTCCCTGACCGGCGCCGCGCACGGCCTGTACTGCTCGACCCTGGTCAGCTTTGGCAACGGGATCATTCTCGAGGCCGCCGACTACCTCGAGTACCTCGCCGACGACCCGCAGACCGAAGTGATCGGCATGTACATCGAGGGTGCCCGCGATGGGCAGCGCCTGTTCAAGACGTTGCGCGAGGTCGCCGCGAAGAAGCCGGTGATCATCTGGAAGGGCGGCCAGACCGAGGGCGGCGGACGCGCGATTCGCTCGCACACGGCCTCGCTGGCCAGCGACCAGGCGATCTGGGAGGCGATGATTAAGCAGGTCGGCGCGGTCGCGGTGCATAACCTCGACGAGATGATCGATGTGGTCAAGGCCACGTTGCTGACCAAGCGCACCCAGGGCAATCGGCTCGGCCTGATCGCCATGACCGGGGGACAGTCGGTCGTGCTTACCGACGCCTTTGAGAAGGCGGGCTGGAAGGTGCCGACGCTCTCAGACGAGAGCTATGCCCAGCTCTCCGAGTTCTTCAACATCATCGGCGGCAGCTACCGTAACCCGCTAGACGCCGCGGGGACGATCGGCCAGGACCCCAAGCACCTGGACACGATCTTCGACATCCTCAACGCAGACGAGAACATCGACGCGGTCGGGATGGAACTCTCGGCCACATTCATGGCCCGTCGTTGGCAGGACAAGCCGGAGGAGTTCGACCGCCTGATCGGCTCGCTGAAGAAGTTCATGGCCGAGTCGGGCAAACCGTTCCTGGCGGCGCTGCATCCGAGCCACGTTGAGGAGGCCGCGCTGACTGCGAGGATGAGGCTGCAGGAGGAGGGGATCGCCACGTTCCCCAGCTTCGAGCGCGCGGCGAATGCGCTGCAGAAGGCGTCGCGGTTGGCGGCGGTATAGGGGCGTCCCAAGACCTATCCGCAATCCTCATTCCGGTCCCCTCTTCCCGAGGGAGAGGGGGTTGACGGCAACTGCAAGTCCGTGGTCGACGCGCGGGTCTCCTCGCGGCGAATTGGCGGAGGGGGACGAACTGAAGTCAGTCGATGAGTTCGGACCTAGACTTCAGCCATGCCACCACCAATCACACCCGACGACCTCCACGACCGGCTTTCCGACGATGCGCCGATTGCTTTGATAGACGTTCGTGATCCTCCTGAGTACAACGCGTCGCATATCGTTGGGGCCAGCCTGATTCCTCGGCGGATGCTTGAGTTCGAGCTTCCCGAGGCTGTGCCACATCGCGATACGCCGATTGTGCTGTGCGACGAGGATGAGCGGCGCGTTCATTTTGCCGCCGAGACGGTTGAGCGCATGGGCTACTCCGATGTTTCGACGCTTTCCGGCGGGACCAACCGTTGGGCGTTTCTCGACCTGCCGACCGAGTGGGGCGTCAATGTGCCCAGCAAGGACTTTGGTGAGCGGGTCGAGGTCGTGCACCGCGTTCCGGAGATCGACGCGGACGACCTGCATGCGCGGATAGAACGCGGCGACCCGCTGGTAATCCTCGACACGCGGACGCCGGAGGAGTACCGGCGTTCCTGCATCCCCGGCGGGCGCAGCATGCCCGGAGGCGAACTTGCCTTCCGGATCACCGATGTGCTTGCCGACGCGCCGGACGACGCCACGGTGGTGGTCAACTGCGCCGGACGGACGCGCAGCATCATTGGCACCAGGGTGTTGCAGCGGATGTCCTTGAAGCGCGAGGTCATTGGTCTGAAGAACGGCACCGCGGGCTGGATGCTGGCCGGTCACGAGCTTGAGTTTGGCGCCGACCGCGATGCGCTGCCCGCCGTTTCCGCCGAGGGTCAGGCTGCGGCCGAACAGTATGCGCGGCGCTGCGCTGAAGAGGATGGCGTTCAACTCATTGGCGTCGAGCAAGTGAACGAGCTTCGCGGGCGGAGCCAGTCGGAGAGTGTGTACCTCATCGACGTCCGTACCGACGCCGAGCACGAGGCCGGACACATCCCCGGCTTCCGCTGGTTCCCCGGTGGACAGGCAGTGCAGCGCAGCGATGACGTTGCGGTTGTTCACCATGCGCCGATCGTGTTCGCCTGCGACGGCGTGGCGCGCGCCGCGCTGACGGCGTCGTGGTACCGGCAGATGGGCCATCGACACATCTATGCGCTCGATGGAGGGATAGAGGCGTGGACTTCGGCCGGCCGGCGATTGGAATCAGGCATGAGGACAACTGAGCCTGGTCTGTTGTCGCAGGCACGCCAGACCGTGATCACCATTGAGGCTTCAGAGACGTTCGATCAGCCCGACGCGGTGATCCTGCACGTCGGTACGAGCGAGGAGTTCGCTCGGGCGCATCCGCCGGGAGCTCGATGGGCGCCCAGAGGCTGGCTGGAGCGGGATATCCAATCGTTGGCCCCGGAGGAGTCGACGCCGTTGATTATCGTCTGCGAGTCCGGCCGGCAATCGTTGTTGGCAGCCCAGACGCTGCTCGAATTGGGGCGCCCGAACGTCTCCGCGATCGCAGGCGGCATGGGCAACTGGCACGCGGCTGGGCTCCCGATCGAGTACGGCCTGACGGGAGTGCTCGCGCCGCCCAACGACATCCTGACCTTCGGTCCGCAGCGCGGCTACGCCGACATGCAGCACTACCTGCGCTGGGAAACCGCCCTGGGCGAGAAGTACGTCGGAGAGTGAGCTGAAGTCCCTCAGTGCTACGAGCGCGGACACTTTGAGCATTGCTCTGCAGCCGGGCGGTGCCCACGACAGCTCATTGAGCTGAGCTACTTTGAGAAATCCGTAGACGCTTCAAAGAGGGCTATGGGAAGATTCGCCTTGCGTCCTCGTGACCCTTCTTGGTCAAGAGCCAGAATCCGTGTTGCGATGGATCAAGGAGGCCGGCCTTCACAAGATCGTTTCGCGCCCAGCGCACGCGGTTCTGCCATCTGTTTTCGCCGGATGGGACAGTCTCGTTGAGATCGCTCTCCGTGATCTGGGGAAACGCTACTGAAACAGCCACGATGGCATCTCCAGTTCGCATTCCCGATTCGCTCCGGTGCAGCAACAGAAGTAGCACGCGGCTAACTTCTGCCTCTGAGGGCATCGGCACGACGCAAACTCCCAACTTGCCGGTTAGGCGTGATCTAGCCCGATTTGACGCAACCGCCAAGTCGGCATCCGATGAAAGAATAGGCGCATGGTCAGACTGCCCAAACTTCGAAGGCGCGGACTCAAGCCGCTTCAGGGTGCCCGGCTGATCGTTGGTCTGGGAAATCCTGGAGCGGACTACTCGCAGAACCGACATAACGCAGGCGCACGCTCGGCTGAGCTCATCCGACGTGGGCTCGGACTGCCGCAGCTTCAGCGTGAGGCACGCTTCCGCGTCGCTCAGGCTCAGACGGCTCATGGACCGGTCGCCGTCGTCGTTCCGCGAACGTTCATGAACGAGTCGGGCAAAGCTGTGCAATCGCTGCTCGACAAGTACCGCGCCGAGCCGTCGGACCTGATCCTGCTCGTCGATGAACTTGATCTGGAACCCGGACGGATCCGGATCAGGCCCTCAGGGTCCGACGCCGGTCAGCGTGGCATGCGTTCGATTCGCGCCACGATCGGTGAGCTTGACTTTCCTCGGATTCGGATCGGCGTTGGCCGTCCGATGGTCGACGGCAAACCGTCGCATCATCCCGATGATGTCGCGGACTGGTTGCTCAGTGACCCGACTCCGGCGGAGCGTCGGCTGTTGCACGATGCCGAAATGCGCGCTGCCGAGGCGGTCGTCCACCTGTTGGAGCATGGCGTCGAGTCGGCGATGAACCTGTACAACCGTTCGGCGCCGGACGGCCAGAGTTGAACCTGGCATAACGTTCGTTGGATCAGGCTCCCATAAGCTGAGTCCAGACGTCAGCGGACGGAGTCTGCGCGCGTGAGCGCCACCGACCCGCACGACATCCCGCACGACACCCCGCCGGGTCTGCTCGACGGGCTGGGCCCCGTCGTGCTTGGGGCGATTGAGCCGTTCGATGCCCAGCCGATGCTGGGCCTGCCCGACGCCGCCAAGCCGGCCGTCATCGCCGTGCTGGCCGCCCGGCATCAGGGTCCGGTGCTCGTCCTGACGCCAACACCCACCAACGCCGCCGATCTGGTCGACGCCTTGCCGCTCTGGCTCGGGGAGCGCGACCGTAGCCGGCTGCTCCAGTTTCCGGCCCGCGAGACGGCCCCGTATGAACGGCAGAAGCCCGCGCCGGACACTGTCGAAGCGCGGCTCTCCGCGATCGAATCGCTGCGCCAGGGCTCGCCGATCGTCGTCGCCGACGTTGACGCCGCTGCGCAACGCACCGTCGCCGCGGTCTCTGCTCCTATCGAACTCTGTCTGGGATCCTCAATCCGAATGGCCGACCTGGTTCGATCGCTTGACGCCAACGGCTACGAACGACGCCGACTCGTGGTAGAACCGTCGACGTTTGCCGTGCGAGGCGGGATTGTCGATTTCTGGCCGCCGGCCGAGGACGAGCCGGTCAGGGTCGAGCTGTTTGGCGATGACATCGACTCGATTCGCCGATTCGATCCGCTCACCCAGCGCTCGACGCAGGCTGTCGAACGGGTCGCCGTTCGGCCGGCTCGCGAGTGGAGTCCGGGGCCGGCCAGCGAACCGCTGGTCGAAGCACTGTTGACGGCAGTTGATCAGGATCGCAGGGATGAGAACGACGCTGCGGAGCCGACCGCGGAAGCCGCGTTGTTGACGCTGGATCTGGAGCACCTGCGAAACGGCGGTCCCACGGCACGGCCGGACTTCTGGACGCAGTTTCTCGCATCCGGCACGGTCTTTGCCCATCTGGGCGACGATGCATTGATCATCGTCGACGAGCCGCACGACGTATCTGCTCGAGCCGAGGAGCGTGATCAGCGTGCCGAGGACGCTCGCGGTGAGCTGGAGTGGGAGGCTCGCATCCCTCACGGGCTCCCTCATCCGTGGCTCACCTGCGATGAGCTGGAAGCTGAGATGTATCGGTCGACGCGTCGGGTCCGATCGCTGTCCCGTCTCGCCAGCGGCGACCAGCGTCTGCCCTTCCGACCGACTCCGCGACTGGCGGGCAAACTGTCGCAGCTATTCGAATCGCTGCGCGAATCCAGAGGGCGCGGCGCCCACGTCGTGGTCTCCCTGCAAGAGGCGCGGCTGGCCGAACTGATGACGGACCTCGGGTTGCCACTGTCGAAGCTGGAACCTGGGAGCAGGCCTGATCGGTTGGCGATCTCGATCGGGCGAGCGGCGATCGCGGAGGGTTGGCGGCTTGACGATCCGCAGACCGGAGAGCGTCTGGTCACGTTGATCAGCGACACAGAGATATTCGGATTCGAGCGTCAGCGTCAGCGCCGACCGCTCAAGACCCGTGCCGTACCTGCCTCGGATCCTCATCTGCTGGAAAGCCTCAAGCAAGGCGACTACGTGGTCCACGTCGATAGCGGCATTGGACGTTTCCATGGCGTGGTTCGCGAACGGATCGGTGGTCGCGAGGGCGAGTACCTAGACCTGCGTTTCGCCAAAGGCGACCGACTGCTGGTGCCGACCGACAAGCTCGACCGGGTCCAGCCGTACGTCGGCCCCTCCGATGCGCCGCCGACGCTGACCAGGCTCGGAGGCGGCCAGTGGCAGCGGGCCAAGGCTCGGGTCCGTGGAGCGGTCGCCGAGATCGCCGACGATTTGCTCGAGCTCCATGCCGCCCGGGAGACCGAGCCGGGAATCCCGATCGAGCCGGATACTCCCTGGCAGATCGAGCTGGAAGCGTCGTTCCCCTACGTGGAGACCACCGACCAGCATCGCGCGATTGAAGAAGTCCGCCGAGACCAGGAAGCGTCCAGGCCGATGGATCGGCTGATCGTCGGCGATGTCGGCTACGGCAAAACCGAAGTCGCCATCCGCGCCGCATTCAAGGCGGTCATGTCCGGTCATCAGGTCGCCGTGCTGGTGCCGACCACGGTGTTGGCGCAACAGCACTACGAGACGTTTCGCCAACGCCTGGCTGCGATGCAGGTCGAGATTGGCTTGCTGTCCCGGCTACGCACATCGGCCGAACAGCAACAAACAGTGGACGCACTCAAGGTCGGCAAGATTGATATCGCGATCGGCACGCACCGATTGCTGCAGAAGGACATCGGCTTCAAGAGCCTTGGTTTGCTGGTGATCGACGAGGAACAACGCTTCGGGGTCGAACACAAGGAACGTCTGAAGAAGCTGCGCCGCGAGGTTGACGTGCTCACGCTCTCGGCGACGCCGATTCCCCGCTCGCTGCATCAGGCGGTGACCGGGATCCGCGACATGTCGACGATCGCTTCACCGCCCGAAGAGCGACTGCCGATCAGCACCTACGTCATGGAACGCGACAACAGCGTGATCCGCGAGGCGATCCTGCGGGAACTCGATCGGGGCGGTCAGGTCTACTTCCTGCACAACGAGGTGAGAACAATCGACCGGGAGGCCAATGAGCTGAGCCGCCTGGTGCCGGAGGCGAGCTTTCTGGTCGCTCACGGACAGATGCCGGCCAATGTCCTGCGCGAGCACATGGAACGCTTCACCCACGGCGAAGCGGACGTTCTGGTCTGCTCCACGATCATCGAGTCAGGCGTCGACATTCCTCGCGTCAACACGATGATCATCGACCGCGCCGAACGGCTCGGACTGGCGCAGATGTACCAACTCCGCGGGCGTGTCGGGCGCGCCAGCGTGCGCGCGTACGCCTACTTGATGACCGAGCCGTACCGTTCGTTGTCCGAAGTGGCGCAGCGCCGACTGGCCACAATCATGGAGGCGGACGACCTCGGGGCCGGATTCCAGATCGCGCTCAAGGACCTGGAAATCCGCGGCGCCGGCAACCTGCTTGGCGCGCAACAGTCGGGGCACATCGGGGCGGTCGGCTTCACGTTGTTCACTCAGCTGCTCGGCGAGGCAGTCGAGCGATCGAAGGCGAAACGATCTGGACAGCGGCCCGTCAGCCGCCGTCAGGGAACCAGGGTCAACCTCGACCTCGCGATCCCTCGCTATCTTCCGGAGTCCTACGTCGACGATGTCGGGCTGCGTATGACCCTCTACCAGCGGCTGGCCGCCGTCGAATCGCCAAATGAAATTGAAGACTTCAGGCTCGAGCTGAACGATCGATTCGGGGTTCTGCCGAAGCCGACCGAGAATCTGCTCGGCGCGGTCAAGCTCAAGGTGCTCGCTTCGAGGATCGGGGCCGAGTCCATCCAGTCCGAGGGAGAGAACGTGGTCCTGCGCCTGGCGCCAGGTCTGAACTTCAGCTCGTCGCAACGACGGCTCGCCGTTCCTCGGCAGGTGCAGATCGGCTCCACGCAACTGCGATACCAGCCTGCTCGGCGGCTGGCAGAATCGGATTGGGAGTCGGTGCTGACGTCAGTGTTGGAGAAGTTGGCTATTATCTAGTACGCTTGTGCAGTCGGGAGGGAACCATGGTTTCAGAAGCTCAGACCGCAGATGCGCCGCTGACCAACGCCGGCCTAAAGATGGCCGGCTTGGTTCGGGAAGCTTGGCTAGCGGCATCGCAACTCGGCGATGAAGTCGCGCCGGAAACGCGCGAAACGGCATTCAGACTTGTCCTGGAAGCGATGCTCCGGAATGGAGATGCTGTGCGCTCCGACGGCACCGAGGAGAGTGAGTCGTCGCTCGCGGCAGAACCGCACGGATCACAGGCGGACGACATTTACTCGACACCTGAGCTGCGAATGGATGCGATTTCCTCCTATCTGGAGATCGAAGGTGAACAGGCAGAGATGCTGTTCGGCTTGGAAGACGCTGAACCCGAGGTTCAAGTGCGCCCCAATCTTCTGTCCCCGGCGAAAGGCAAGGCCACCCGCGAGATTGCGCTGTTAGTGCTAAGCGCGCGAACCGCTCTAGGCCTTGACACCCAGATGGACCACATCCGCAAAGTCGTCGAACAGTACCGAAAATACGACAAGCCGAACTTCGCGAAGGCCTTACAGACGAGTCCTGATCTGGTCGTATTGGGGAAGCCCCGGAGCAGCCAGAGAACGGTTCGGTTGAGGGGCTCAGGAGTACATTCCGCGCGGGAATTTGCGCAGCGGTTGGTCGCCTGATGACCGACGACTCGGATGTGGCGTTCACGCTCGCGGAGATGAGCATCACTAGCCACGCCAGATCGCTGTTTGCCAGCGGGTTTCACCGTGATGCGATCCGTCATGAGGCACAAGACCTGCTCGCGGAAATCGCGGATCGGAGCGGTAGAGACGATCTGAACGGACAGAGCCTGGTGCAGTCAGTTCTTGCTGATGACAAGCCGTCATTGGCCTTCAATGAACGTCAGACCGCAAAGGAGCGAAATGAGCACGCGTCCCTTCGATATCTGATGTTGGGCGTGACGACTGGAGTCCGAAACATTTACTCCCATGACGTTCGGTCCATCGTGCCTCGGGATGAGGCAGCACTTTGGTTACTCCTGATGAGTCGGCTCCGCCAGCAGATTGAACGGTTGGACAATGTCTCCGAGGCATAACGTGAGCAACGGCGCCCGAGACTGACAGTCGAAACCTGTTTGTCCTGATTCGATGCGACTTCGATCTCCGTGGACGCTGCTGATCCTGGCTGTGCTGGCGGGGATTCCGTCGCTGGTCTTCCGACTCGGTGGGATTGAGCTGGACACGTACCCGGAGGTGGCGATCTCCGGATTGGCGATCCTGTCGGCGGCGTTCCTGATCTCCTCCGGCGCGGAGGCGTCGCAGTATGACATTCCGGCGGCGCTGTCGGTGGCGCTGGTCGCATTCATCGCTGTGCTGCCCGAGTACGCAGTCGATCTACTGTTGGCCTACGAGGCGGGACAGTACGCGTCCGACCCGGTGGCGTTCTCGGGTTTCTCGGAGAAGGCCAACCTGGCCCTGGCAAACATGACCGGCGCCAACCGGCTGTTGCTCGGGGTGGGCTGGGCGACCGTGATTTTCCTGTTCGCCTGGAAGGCGGCGGGTCCGCGCGAGCTGATCACCTCCACTGCCCGTCACGCCTGGCGAGACCTGCGCGGACGGCCTAACGATGGCACGGAGCCGGAACTGACCCTTCCGCGCGGCGTCACGCTCGACGTTGGCATCTTGATCGTCGCCACGCTGTACTCGTTCATCATCGTCGCCAAGGGACGCATCGCGCTCGAGGACACGGTCATTCTCGGCGTGCTGTTTCTCTGGTACGTGATTCGCCTCGCGCGCGCGCCGGTCCGCGAACCTGAACTGGAAGGTCCGGCCGAGGCGATCGGACGGCTGCCGGTCTGGCCGCGGCGCGCCGTCGTGCTCTTTTTCATCGTCTACTCGGCCATCGTGATCGGGCTCGCTGCCGAGCCGTTCGTGCACGGACTCGAGTACGTCGGGCGTGACGTCGGCATCGGCGAGTTCTTCGTGATCCAGTGGATCGCGCCGCTCGCATCGGAGTCTCCCGAGTTCCTGGCGGCGCTCTATCTGGTCTGGCGGGGCTCGGCAGGGATGGGCGTCAACATGCTCATCTCCAGCAAGGTCAACCAGTGGACGCTGCTGATCGCGTCGGTGCCGATCGCCTACATCGCCGGCGGCGGCGCGCTGTCGGGAATCACGTCGAGCGACACACAAGTGGCGGAGATATTCATCACTGCTGCGCAGTCGGTCTTCGGCGTCATGCTGATCATCGATCGCCAGCTCACGGCACGCGCCGGCTTCGCGCTGCTCAGCGTGTTCCTGGCGCAGTTGATCTGCCAGTTCTTCTTTCAGGAAAACAACTTGATTCGCTGGATCTTCGGCGTCATCTATCTTGGCTGTGCGGCGGCGATGTTGCCGAGTCACTGGCGGCTCTTCCCGCCCACTCTGCGCGAGGCCTTTCAACGGCCCGGCGCGACTCCTGAGGAAGGAACTCACGTATGACCAATTGGGCCGAACTCTCTGATCAGCTCGAAGGCACGCTCGGACTGGCCAACAAGCCGCTCGCGATCACGTTCCACGATGCGGCCAGCGGCGTCGACCGTTTCCAGTCGAACATGCCATCGCCGGCAGACGACGGCCGCACGGGCGCAGTGCCCGCCGGCTGCGTGTTCTGGATGCACGCGACCGACCGGACATTCTCGACGGTTGCCCAGGATCACGCCAACTGCTCAGTCGGCTCGGTCACTCACGGATTCCTCGGCTTGATGGATGTGATGGAGAATGGCGACGTCGGCGCGCTGCTCGAATCAGGCTGGGTCACGCCCGAAGCGGCGATGGCCGTTCCCGTTGTCGAAGAGCAGCCGCAAGAGGTCGTCTACGGCCCACTGGGCGAGTCGCCGACGGAGCCCGATGTCGTCTTCTTAAGGATCACCGGGCGACAGCTCATGGTGTTGCACGACGCGTTCCCCGATCTGCGGATCGAGGGCAAGCCGCAGTGTCACATCATCGCGATTGCCAAGGCCGGGGAAATGGCGGCCTCGGTCGGTTGCCAGCTCTCGCGTGTGCGCACCCAGATGCCCAACGCCGAAGTGACCTGCGCCATCCCGGCCGGCCAGCTCTCCGATTTGCTGGAGAGCCTGGAGACCACCGCCGCGGCCGACCATGCCGTCGCCCAGTACGCCGCCGACGACATGACCCGCTTCGCCTAGGCCGAGGACTCCCATGCCCGGCAAGTGGTTCGAGGAGTTGGAACCGGGTCTGGTGATCCGGCACGAGCCCTCGCGCACCGTGACCGAGGCCGACAATCTCCTCTTCACTGCGCTGACGCACAACAGTCAGCCACTGCACCTCGATGCCGAGTTCGCGGGAAGCACCCAGTTCGGCCAGCGGATTGTGAACAGCATCTTCACGCTCGGCCTGGCGGTGGGTCTGAGCGTCGCCGACACGACCCTGGGTACGACGCTGGGCAATCTCGGATTCGACGAGACCACCTTTCCCAATCCTGTCTTTATCGGCGACACGATCACCTGCGAAACCGAAGTGATCGAGCGGCGAGAATCGAGAAGCCGCCCCGATCGGGGGATCGTGGTCTTCGAGCATCGAGGGACCAACCAACGAGGCGAGCTGGTGGTCAAGTGCCGGCGCACGGGGATGATGCTCAAGCGACCGACCGAGTAGGGTTGCGCAGTTAGAGCTTCGCGACCAGCATTCCCATCACCGCAATCAGCCCTCCGCCCACGGCAACACCGAGCCCGACCATCCACTTGAGGAGGCGATTGATCTCGGCACGGTGATCCGCCAGCAGGCGTGCTTCCGTCAGGTCCATTCGAGTCTGGAACTGCTCGTCTGTGACGGCTTCATCGGTGGCTTGGGCAACGACTTCAGCCAGACGCTCAGCCGTTTCCGTCGGAGCGCTCATCTCCTGGACGAGGATGCTGTGGAACCGAAGTCTGTCGAGCGCCATATCGTTAGCCTACTGCATATGATGAACTTCTGTTCTCTAAAGAGAACCTCGGTGATTTCGTTTAGGAGGCCATTCGGAAGCGTGTCGGACAATGCCGCAGTGATACGCTGGGCCGCGTCGGAGCGTGGCGCAGTTTGGTAGCGCACTTGACTGGGGGTCAAGAGGTCGCCGGTTCAAATCCGGCCGCTCCGACCATGCATTACCCTGCCCGCGGCAGGTGATCGATGCGACTTTCGCGGCCCCGAATCGAGCCCGTCTCCGACGAAGACGCGACCGACGAGCAGCGAGAAATCCTGGCTGCATCCGGCAGGTCGCCGCTCAACGTGCAGCGGACGATCGCGCAGTACCCAGAGCTCGCCAGGTCGCGTCAGGCGTTCACGAGCCACGTCATGCGCCAGACCTCACTGCCTGCTCGCGAGCGGGAGATCTTGATCCTCCGCACCGGCTGGAACTGTCAATCGGAGTATGAGTTTGCCCAGCATTCCCGATTCGGTCGGTCCATCGGTCTGACCGATGACGAAATCCGCCGGATCACGCTCGGTCCCGACATCGACGGCTGGGACGATTTTGACGCCACGCTGCTCCGCGCAGCCGATGAACTGCACCACGACGCGTTCATCTCCGACGACACCTGGAGCAAGCTGGCCGAGCGGTACTCGACGCAACAGCTCATGGACGTTGTCTTTGCAGTTGGTCAATATCACATCGTGTCAATGGCGCTGAACAGCTTCGGCGTGCAGTTTGAATCCACAACGACGGATCGATTCCCGTCCTGACAGGCATTGGAGCACAACCATGACCACTTCCTCGACAACCCCGGCAACCGTCGTACTGATCCACGGCGCCTGGCACGGACCATGGTGCTTCGACAAGGTGGTCGCGGGCCTTGAGTCCCGAGGCGTCCCGGTCGTCACGGTCGACCGCCGGCGAATGCACGAAGCGAGCGGTGAACTGAGGGGCGTGACCGACTCCGACGAGAACGAGGCGATCGTGCGTCGGGCATTTGAAGAGATTGATGGTCCCATCGTCGCGTTGGGCCACTCCTTTGGCGGCGTCTCGCTGACGACCGCCCCTCTGGGCAACGACAGCGTCAAGCACTTGGTCTATCTCACGGCGATTATGCCTGATACCGAAGGCACGATCCCTGACAACTTCGTCAATCCCGAATTGATCACGGCCGTGGTTCCCGGCGAAGACGGGTCAACGACCGTTCAGGAAGACAAGATCCGTTACGCCTTCTACCACCAGTGCTCGGACGAAGACTACGAGCGAGCCCTTGGCCTGCTGGTTCGCGATGAGGGCGCGGTCCCGTTTGATGCTGCGCGTGATACCGCCTGGAGCAAGATCACGACAACGTATGTCGTCTGCACGGAGGATCAGGCGCTCCTCGCGGAGGGCCAGCGAACCCTGGCCCGGCGAGCCGACAGGGTGGTCGAGTGGGCTACGGACCACTCCCCGTTCTTCTCGGCACCCGATCTCGTGGTCGAGCTGCTGGACAACCTGGCTCGCGAATACGCCGCTTAACACATGGCGGCAACGGTGCCGGTTGCCCGGGACCGACTGCATGACCGCCGAGCACCGCTATTCGTCCAGCAGACGATCAAGCAGCTTGGTCGGACTCGCGGGTAGTGAGTTCATTCGGATTCCTGTGGCGTCGTAGATGGCGTTGGCGATCGCGGCCAGCGGCGGCACGATCGGCACCTCGCCGACGCCCCGCACTCCGTATGGGTGGCTGGGGTTTGGGACCTCGACCAGGATCGTCTCGATCTCCGGCAGGTCGAGCGAGGTCGGCATGCGGTAATCGAGCAAGCTGGCGTTGGTCATCCGACCCTCGGGCGAGTAGACATACTCCTCCGAGAGCGCCATGCCAATGCCCTGCGCCGCGCCGCCCTGCACCTGTCCCTCTGCATAATCCGGGTGGACCGCCGTGCCCACGTCTTGCACCGCCGAGTAGCGCAGCACGTCGACCTTGCCAGTGTCCTGATCCACCGCCACGTCGACGATGTGGCAGCCGAACGCCGGACCAGGGCGATTCGGCGACACGTCGGCCGCCCCCTGAATCTGACCGCCCGTCCCTTGCAGGTGTCCACAGAGTTCAGCGAACGGCATCGACTGACCGTCAGGGCCATGCACGGCACCGTCCGCATAGGACACTGCTGCTTCGTCGCAGTCCCAGATCCGCGCCACGCGAGCCGCCAGCTGTTGCTGCATCTCGAGCGCCGCTTCATGGACCGCGAGTCCGCTGGCGTAGGAAACGCGCGAGCCGCCGGTGACGTTGGTGAAGCCGATCTGATCAGTGTCGACGACCTGCGGCCGCACCTGCTCGTAGCCAATCCCCATCGTCTCGGCAAACTGCATCGCCAGACCGGCGCGCTGTCCGCCGATGTCTACCGAGCCGAGCGACAGGTTGACGGTCCCGTCGGAATTGGTCATGGCGTAGGCCGAGGACTCTCCGCCGGCGTTGTGCCAGAATCCCATCGCGACGCCGCGACCCAGCAGCCGGCCGTCCTCATCGAGGCCAAGCTCCGAGCGGTAGTGCGGCGAGTCCATGGCCGCCTGCATCGTCTCCTCAGCCCCGATCGCCGGCATCCGCGTGCCGTCCGCCCGACGCGTGCCCTCCTGAGCAGCGTTCTGCGCGCGCAATTCCATCGGATCGCGCTCCAGCCGCTCCGCAAGCTGGTCGAGCAGCGACTCGACGGCGTAGGTCGCCTGAGGCGACCCCGGCGCGCGGTAGGCGTGTGCTTTCGGCTTGTTCGTGAGCACGTCGAGCGCGTTGACGTAGAGGTTGGGGACATCGTAGGAAGAGAACATGCAGGACGCGCCCGCTCCCACGGGCGAGCCCGGGAACGCGCCGGCCTCGTAGGCCAGCGTCGCTTCGCCTGCAACCAGGGTGCCGTCATTCTTGGCCCCGATCTTGCAGCGAACGTAGGTCGCTGAGGTCGGGCCGGTGCCGATCAGCACCTCTTCGCGGTTCATATACATCTTCACCGGGCGGCCGGTCTGCTTCGACATCACCGCCGCGGCCGGCTCCATGTACGGTTTGGTCTTGCCGCCGAAGCCGCCGCCGATCTCCATCGGGATCACTTTCACGTCGGCCATCGGAATGCCGAGCATGTGCGCGACCGTATCGCGGATCGCGAACGGCCCCTGCGACGATGTCCAGATCGTCAGCGTGCCGTCGGGATTCCAGAGGGCGGTGCCGGTTTGTGGTTCGATGTACCCTTGGTGCGCCGCCGCCGTCTCAAACTCGCCTTCGAGTATGATGTCCGCTTCCTCGAAGCCCGCCGCCGGATCGCCGTGTTCGAGCTCAAGCTGCGATGCGATGTTCGAATCGCGATCCGATCGCCCGTCGCCGGGCACGAATCGCGCGACCATCTCGACCGTCTTCATGCCGTCATGCAAGATTGGCGCGCCGTCCGCCATCGCGTCGTGAACCGATAGCACCGGCGGCAGCACCTCATACTCCACCTCGATCAGCGACAGCGCGTCCTCGGCGATATGCGGATCGGTCGCGCACAAGCCTGCGACCGGATGACCCTGATACAGCACTTTCTCCGAGGCAAACGTCTGCTCCAGCACCCACTTGTAGGGCGACACGCTCTCACCAAAGTCGAGGATTGTGTCCGATGCGCCGGGCAGATCCGCGTGCGTGATCACGCAGCGCACGCCGTCCAGCGCTTCCGCCTTCGAGGCGTCGATGCTGAGGATCCGCGCGTGCGCGTGTGGCGAGCGCAGGATGCGACCGTAGAGCATCCCCGGCAGCGAGATGTCGGCGCCGTAGTTGGCCCGTCCGGTGACCTTGTCAACTCCGTCAGGCCGGATCGGTCGCGTGCCCACCACGTTGTACGCCGGTTTGGTCTCAGTAGTCATCGTCCGCTCCTCAATCGCTAGGTTGGGTCATGATTGGTCGTCGTCCAAAGGATATTCGCTCGACGCACCGTTCAGCATGGCATGACGGCACGGCGCAAGAGATTCGACATAGCCAAGGATCGACCGCGGGAACAGGACACCAGCGAATTCTTGATTGCGATGCCATGAGGAGAGTTTTCCGGGTGGGTTGTCTGGATCTCCAGTCCTGGACGAAGGATCGTGCGTTCGACGGTCCAAATTTGTCCAGATCTGTCCAGATTCGTCCAGATCGGGCTCGATCAGGACAGTTTCTCTCCAGCGGAATCCGGTCGAATGCGGGTCTGTTCAGGCCGGGCACAGGTTGCCGAATAGGCATTGCGGTCGTCTTCTGGTCGCGTACGTACATCAATTCTGATCGTGCCCGATTTCGCCTGGTTTGAGGAGGAGAGGGCGGGGACTGCTGAGGCCCAGGTTGCATACCGTGACCGACGAGAACGTTCGGCCCCAGGGTCGCATCAACACGACCTACCTGGTGATGTGGAGGATGTTGCCGTGCTCGATATCGACGTCGAGCGAACCAGGCACCAGGAGGCCGCCCACCATCGCGAACCGAGCCCAGGTCGAGCCGTCCCAGATGAAGATGGCGATGGCGCCGTCTGGGTTGAGAGCGGCGAAGAGGGCGCCGGCGGTGGTCGAGTGCTCAGACAACCAGGTAGCGAATCCAGTGACACTATTCAGACGCGCCGTCTCCGGGGCTTCTGCTCCGATCGCCGCTGATGGAATCGAACACTGCATCGCCAATGCCTGGTCAATCGCCGTTTGTTCAGCAGGGTCGATTGACAGCTGGTAGGTCAATTTGACTGCGACGGTGACGGTCGCGATGTGGCGACGTTGCTCGCAGGATCCGCCCCTCCACTCGGCGAGGTCGTGGTCTGATTTGCTCAGATTGACGCCCGCTTCCAGGCAACAGAGATTGGCGCGGTCGTTGGCAAACTGCCTCTTGCGGGCGTTCGTCCAACCGGATGCGCCGGAGTCATATGCTTCCTTGAGCGCGACGATGTGGTCAACGTGTTCGCTGGAATCACATAGCAGCGCCGCTCTCGCCGAACTCGAGTTGAAGCTCCAGTTGTCGCGGTCGTATCCCGATGTCGCGGTGGTTGTCGTGGTTGAAGTGGTCTGTGGCGGTCCGCCCGGCGGTTCCGGTAGTGTTTCGCAACCGACGCCGTCGCCATCAGCGTCGTGGGTGCCGTCGTAGACCCGGTACTGGTGATGCGTACTGCAAGTGCCATGCGCAGATGCCTGGTCGAGGAGGAACCAGAATCCCAGGCCAGCGAGTATGAAGGCCAGGCCGAGTGCGAGAAGTCGTTCGTGGCGAAATGATTCAACAAAGGCAAACTGCAAGGTGTTCTTCCTTCAATACGCAATAGGTTCGCGATAGCAAATGCAAACCTACGTATCTTCGGGAGAGCGCCGGTTGAGATCAAGTACAGGTTTGGTTTTCTATAGCAAATGAATCCACAGAGCTTTGACTGGTACTGCCGAACTGGTATGGGCCAACACGATCGGCTAGTATGTGCATCCACGAGAGGGCCGCGCAGTGGCGATCATCAACGTCCGACGAGTCAGAGACGCGTTCGTTCGGGCTGAGGTCACTGACGAAGCGAAGGGCCTGGAACTGGCGACATCATTGGATGAGGAATTGAGCGAGACGCTCGTCACGAACGAGCGGTTGGAGGCGTCTGAAGACCGTATTGTGTCCCAGTTCGCGCTGTTGGAGCAGAGAATGCTGGCCCGGTTTGCACAGGCCGAGGCTCAGGCAGAACGAAGGATGCTTCGATTCCTGCTGGCAACCATCGCCGCGCAGGCGCTCTTTGCTGGGATCATTGCGATTCTGATAGCGGTCCTTTAGACAACGCCGCCCGCCATTGCCGGCAGGATGTGCACCTCGGCTCGTTCCGGCACTTTGGCCAGCAAACCGAGCGGTTGTTCGACGCTATTGACTGCGATCGTCAAGCCACGCCTGAGCCGGCCATCCTCGACCAGCGACTCATGGAATCCCGGATAGTTCGTTTCGAGATCGGCGACCACTTCTGACACCGTCCGACCGCACGCGGACACCACTCGCCGGCCGCCGGTCAGCGGTCGCATCCCAACGGGGACAAAGACGGTGACATCGGCAGGCATCGGTGCACCCCTGCCGCGACGGGTCAGAGCTTCAGGCTGCCCTCGGCGACGACGGCGATCACACCGTTGTCCTTCTCAACCCAGCAGGCGATGTTGCGCCGCTCTGGGTTGTCCTCATTGGCGCCCTGCAGGACTCCCTTGACCGCGACGGTCTCGCTGGGCCAGACGATGTTGGCGAATTTGACCAGCAGTTTGCCGGACGACTTCCAGGCGTCGCCGAAGCGTTGGTCGAGCAACTCCCCGACCAGAGACATCGTCATCTTGCCGCCGACCACGACATCGGTAAAGCCGAGCTCCTCCGACGCCTCCTTGTCGGTGTGATAGTTGCGGTCGCCGTGAAAGAAGGAACCGCACATCTCCAGCGAAATCGTTCGGACGAGCGGTCCAAACGGTTCGCCTTCCGGCAATGCGTAGGTCCTGGCGCCCTCTTTTTTCGAGGGATCGCGCAGGGTGACGTGACCCTCGCTCTGGTAGAGCACGAACGATTGGTGGTGGCGCATGGCGACGGCGACGTCTCCGCTGTCGTCTTTGACCACGGTCTCCGTGAGAATCACGCTGCGGTCGCGGCGCTCGTAGATGTCGATTGACCTGGCCGATGCTTCATAGCTGCCGCCGGGCCTGAGCGGCTTGCGGAAATCCCACTCCTGGCGCAGCCACAGGTTGCCGAAGTCGTTGGCGTAGTGCATTCGAGTTGAGAGATCGGCGTTGGCGGCCACCATCGACGGCGCCGACTTGAGATCAGTCGGCCGTTCCAACTCCAGACCTTCGAAGTAGTCGCTCAGCGCCGTTTCGTCAATCACAACGGTCGAACTGCCGAGGTCAACGCCAGCCTGTGGATCTTCGTACTTCTGGATGGCCATCTTGATGTCCTCTCAACCGGCGATTGACGGACCGCGATTCGCTCCGGCCCGAATCGATGATAGCGAGTGCCCAAACGCGGACAGTACGCCGATCATTCAGGCGCTGGTTGCAACCAGTCGATCTCCTCGCCTTCGAGCAGAATCCAGAGCGCCTGATCGTGCTTCAACGTACGCAGCGTGTTCAGGCTTGCCGGGAGATCGGTCGAGAAGATCTGCCACTGCTGCCTCTCGGCGTCCCAGGCATAGGCACGGAACGTTGCGCCCGCAAGCGATGAAAACGCTGTCGTGACCCGTGTATCCGAACCGGTCCAGGTGACGAAATTGCGTCCAGGTTTGAGCGAGACGGCGCGTATGGCTCGATATTCGAATCCATCGATCGCGACAACTGGCCGCGATCCGTTCACGAGCAATGCGATGTCGGCCGTGCCGGCCTGCGATCGCGGTGTCTGGACCGACACGCACTCGGTCGACCAGAACAACACGCGGGCTGGAGCATTGCCGAACCAGACCCTGGGCGCACTGGCGTTGGAGGCAATCCCGGTGCCGCAGATTTCTATGGTCTCGCCGCCATCGATATAGCCGACGTCCGGCGTCACACTGACGATTGAACCTGCTTCAGGCACATGGTGGACGTCACTCTCCGGGCTGGCGCGACTTTCTGTCGTGAAGGCGATTGCCGAAAATTCACTGGCCACACGGTCAACATCGAGGTGCTCAAACTTGAATTGACCCTCGATGACCGGGATTGAGGCCGCGTACCGGCGTCGGCCGTCGGTTCCCGCGTAGAGGTGGACGATGGCTGCGCCATCGGCGCGACCACTCAGAACCAAACCTGACGCCGTCCAGCCCGCGTGCTCGATCGTCGGTGCAGTCAGTGGCGAGGCCAGATTGATTCGGTTGCGGTACATCACGTTGCCCCAGATGAAGCGCTGCCCATGGACGTCGCCCTCCGCGGCCGGAGTCTCGATCCCCACGAGGTTGTTGTGGATCAGGTTGGCGCCGTCGATGTGCTCTCCCTGTCTGTCCGCCGCGATCAGCCTGTGACGACTCACCGCGCGTAGCGTGAGCGTGGTGCTGGCTCCGGCTTCGAATGCGACCCGTTGATTTAACGGCACGCCGTCAACAGCGAAGCGCAACTCTCCACCGGGTCCGGTCACAGTCGCTCTGAAGCTGGCCCGATGATCGACTCTGACCGAGGCAGCCAACCTTCTGTCCAGGTAGACGTCCACCCGATTTCCGGGCATCGCTGGCAATCCATCGATACTCACCGAGCCGCTCACGGAATGGCTCAGACCCGAACGGGGCCGGAGCGCCGCCGACTTCAGTTCTGCGATTGGCGGAGGTTGTTCGCTCGCCTGGGACAGGATCGGCAGTTCCGTGTCCGGACCGATCGATACGTTCCCTGCCCCGGAGAGAATTCTTACACCGGGGCCCTGGTTCGATCCGATTTCGCTGCCCGAAACGGAAGCGGACGCGCCCGGAGAGATCTCGATGCCCGCGGCAGCTCCCCGAATCACGGTCGATCGCTCGATCCGTACGTCGGCGCCATCGACCCTGATCCCGGTCTCATTGCCATCTACCGTCACATGCACGAGCCGGCTGCCACTGCCGGCAACGATGACACCCACATCGCGAGCGCCAACCACGGACAGGCCCCACAGTTCCGTGTTGTCGCCTAGCTGCAGCCCGACCTCAACCTGTGACGCATCGAGCGTCCAACCGGCGCCGTCCACAACGAGCCCGGAAGGCAGGCGCGGTAGCTCCGAATCGAGCACGATGGTGCGCTGGTCCGACAGGTTCGCAAACAACAGGATGGAGGCGCCACTCTCGATCGCAGCCCGGAACGTTCCAGGGCCGCTATCAGCGATCGACTCAATCACGGCGATGCGAGAGTTCGAATACTCCAGCGCCGCGTTGGCATCGACCAGGCCGGCGCCGGTCGAAGGATCGGGCCCGATTGGCAGGATGTCCTGCGCGGTGTCTGTCAGGATGTCCCTGATCAAGCGTCGTTCCAGCAACGGGCTGCCGCCGTCTGCCGCGAGTAGCGCGCTATGGGCCTCGAGCAGCAGTGCGGCGACGCCGGCCACATGTGGGGCAGCCGCCGACGATCCGGAGAAGTGCGGTCCGAAGATGGTCGACGGCGATACCGACACCCGGTCAACGGCGCTGATCTCGGGTTTCGCGATCCCATTGACGGTCGGACCTCGGCTCGAATACTCCGCGACCACCTGACGGCCTGCATTGACTGCTCCCACCGTGAGCGCATCGGCGGCATCTGACTGCGCCAGCAAACTCCCCTCAGGTGACTGATGCGACAGACGAAGCTGTCGGCGGCCCGTCTGGAACACGAACAAATCGAAGTTGACGGGCGAAGCGTCGTTGTTGTGATTCTGGATGACCGCGAACAGCACCGTTGCCTCGCCCGTGTGGGTGTAGGTGAGATGTTCGCGTGGCTGGTCCTGCCCGACCCCGACCCCCTGCGTTATCACGCTCGACGCCAGGACCTCTCCGACTCCTGAGACGAGGTAGAGGTTGTAGTCGTTGGTTGAGCGACCCCATGGGTCGTCCCAGAACAGCGCCAGGCGGATTTCGTCGTCCTGCTCCACGTTGAAGCCGTTCCCGGCACCGAAGAAGAGGCCGGCATCGCCCGCCAGGTTGAACTGGTGTACGGCGCCGGGTGAGGACAGTCCAACCTGGGTTCCATCTGGCCCCGCTTGCCAGGTTCCCGACCAGTGAGACTCGGCCCAGTTGCCGGCCGCGGTGACATACAGCCTGATCGGCCAGTCGGGATGTCGCAGCGCACTCGTCGTGTTGATCGACACATCGCTGCGCTGATTCGCGGGGTAGGCGAACGACACGTCGTCGACGATGATGTCGACTCGCTGGGCGAAGTAGTTGACGGCTGCGATGTGATCCAGGTCCGTATAGACCGCGCCGAACGAAATCTCAGCGCCCGGTGCGAGATCATGGACGATCTCGATCATTGCGGTCCCTTCCTCGCCGCGATCAATCCTGCCGTCTCCGAACGGCTTCGCTTCCTGCAGACGCGGGGCCTCGTCCGCCTGGATCGCTTCGTCCAGGCCAATGATTCCGTCGGAGATGACGGCTACACGAACGCCGCTGCCGTCGACATCGAAACGGTTTCGCGCTGAAGCCGCGTTGAGCAGCTCGTCGCCTTCAGTCAATACGTCGCCCGCCGAGAGCGTTGCGTAGAGAGGTGTGCCGACTGCTACCACGCCTGCAACCGATCGCAGTTCCTCCAACCGGTGACGTGGTTGCCAGCCCTGC
The DNA here is from genome assembly GCA_009838735.1 of Chloroflexota bacterium. Classification (GTDB taxonomy): domain Bacteria; phylum Chloroflexota; class Dehalococcoidia; order Bin125; family Bin125; genus Bin125. Next base: position 45,168 of record VXQZ01000033.1, on the reverse strand, counting down.
CAGCGTCCGAACTCGGGCACCGCGAGCTGTATCTCGAATCCCGCCTCAACCAATCGTGCTTCGATCCCGGAGTCCACGTGATCGAAGCGCACGTCAAGATGCAGTCGCTCAGCCGCCGTTGACGTCGGGTTGCCGGTGCCGAACAAGGACGCAGCGACGGCAATCACCAACGCAAGGAACAAAAACGCTCGACGCATTGCACGAGACTAGTTGAGAGGCATCGTCGGTTTGGACGCTCGGGATCGTGTCTGGCAATACGAGGCAGAGAGTTGACGATATTCGCCCGAAACGAACGGTCATCAGCTGGTGCGGCCCAAGTTTCGGATTGTCTCGTCGGTGCCACGCGTGCGGATAAACTCGTTTCTGTGACCGGCTTCTTCGCCCTCAAAGACGGATTTCCCTGGTGGCTGCCGATCATCACGGCCTTGATGGCCGCGTTGGTTGGAGTCATCGTCTCGCAGATGTCGGTGGCCGCCTGGGATGCTGATGTGCATCTCTGGGCGAGGGACGGTCCGTCTGCCTCGGAGTATGCGCAGCTCGTGCTGGATACCAACGTTCAGGAATCCGCGACGAGCAGCATGATGGCGACTGAGGATGGCCTCCCGGTGATTGGCGGCGTGTCTGTCGAGTTGACAGACACACTGATCCGAGTAACGGTCCGCTCCTCCGGACAAGCCGACGCCGAGGCCCTGGCCGTTTCGCTGGCCCACGCGGCTGTCAGCGAGGCCATCCATCGTTACGGGGCAGACGCCGGCCTGGAGATGCTTGGTCTGGTCAGGCCAGGCGCGCGCAAGGTCTCGCCCCACACCGAGTGGACGGCGGCCTGGTCCTCGGCGCTGGGTCTGCTCGGCGGGCTCGGATTGGCTTGGCTGTTTGCGACGCGCGCCGGGAGCCCTGGGACGACGCTTGGCCGCCTCGGTCGGATTGGGCTGCGTCCAGTAGCCGTGATCTCGCCCGACGCCGAGCACGCTGCCGGCCAGGATGGTGCGCACGAATCGGGAGCGGCGATCGGCGCTACACATGAGCGAGGCGCCGCAGACGACGACGCTGTGATGCTCGCGAATGCGATCAATCCGCTCTCCGGCATCGTTGCGCTCATTCCGCTGGACGAGGAATCGGGCATCACCGCGACCTTGATTCAGACGGCTCGAACACTTGCCGCTCGCGGTCGGTCGGTCATCTGGCTCGATGCCCGGCGGCCGGCCTTTGAGATCACCTATGACTCGCCGCCAATCTGGCTGACCGGAGCTCCCTGGGCTTCGGTTGAACGCTGGGAACTGATCCTCCGTAGCGCCTCCGCCGCGGTGCGCCCCAATGCATACGTGCTGGTGTTGACGGACCCGCTTCCCGACATGTCTGCCACAGTCGTGGCCCGTTCATCGTCCGGCGCGATTCTCCTGGCGCGCGCCGATGCATCGGAGCAGCAGCTCGTTGACGCACAGCTTCTCCTTGCGCACACGCGACTGATCGGTGTGGCGCTGACCAGGGCGCAAGAGCCCGACCTCCGCGACTTCGAACTGGCGCAAATGACTGATTGACGGCTTCGACAAAAGTCCCTGACCCACAACAGATTCTGGAGCCCTGCCGATGCACTTCGAACTCGAACCCGACCTGGCCGATCTGCAGTCGCGACTGCTGAGTTTCGTGACCAACGAGATCGATCCAATCACTGTCGGCGTCGATCCGGAGTCGCCCCCGGCCGAATTACGCAGAGATATTGCCGGCCGGTCCGATCGCGCCGGCTACTACCAGCTCGTGGTGCCCGAGTCGGACGGTGGATTGGGCGGCGGCCCTCGCGTGATCACGGCCGCCCGCGAAGCCCTGGCGCTCAGCGGCAATCCGTTGGCCTCGCTGGTGCTGGGATCGGGTCCCGGGATCATGCGGCTCGCCGACAACGAAGAGCAGCGGGCCACCCTGTACGAGCCTGTGCTACGGGGCGAGAAAACGGCCGCGTTTGCCTTTACCGAAGCATTGCGCACTGACGGCAGTCGGGAACCGACTCAAGCAGTGCGCGCCGGCTTGGGCAACGGCGCCGATGGGTTCCTCGTCAGCGGAGCCAAGGGGTTCGTCACCGGCGGCGCATCCTCCGACTGGCTGGTCGTCGTCGCAAACGTTCCCGATGAAGGGACGGCGCTCCTTGTTGTTGACCGGGACGCCGACGGCGTCAGCCAGGGTGATCTGGGTGCGTCAATGGACGGCAGCACCCATTCGCCGTTTTACTTCGATTCCGTCGCTGTACCAGAATCCCGGCTGCTCGGCCAGGTTGGCGACGGGTTACCCCGAGCGATGCAGAACATCGATCGGATGCGCCTGGGGGTTGCCGCTGACTGCGTCGGCTGGGCCCGCTGGGTGACCCGTGCGACGCTGGAGCGCATCGAAGGACCCCACCGCAGCGGCCAACCGCTCGCGGAACAGCAACAGGTCCAGGCAATCTTTGCCGACATGGTGGCGGATACCTACGCGGCGAGAACGTCGCTCTACCGGGCAGCCGAGGCTCGAGAGTCAGACCAGCCCACCGCGGGCACGCAGGTGGCGGCGGCCAAGTGGCTGGCGTCGGAGTGCCTGCATCGGACCGTCGATCGGGCAATCCAACTCCACGGAGCCCAGGCCTTGCTGCGGGGCCACCCGTTGGAGCGTCTCTATCGAACCAGCCGTTCCCTTAGGATCGCCGAGGGTCCGACCGAGCTGCTGCGGCTGACGGTCACCCGACACATTCGTCAGAATGGGATCGAAGCTCTCTAACCTGCTATCGTTGTACCGGTAGAAGGGGACTTGACTTGGCAACGATAGACCGGCGCGCGGTGGAGACCTACGCGAGACAATCTAGGACGTTCCTACAGAAATCCCGGGACTACCTGGCATCGGGCGACCTGCATCAAGCGTCTGAGAAGGGTTGGGGTGCAGCGGCACACATGGCCAAAGCTGTGGCCACTGCTCAAGGATGGGAGTACGAGAGGCACAGGGACTTCAGTACCGTGCTGAACAATGTCTGGCGATTGACTGGAGACGAGCGGGTGCGCGATTTGCGAGGGAGTCCCAACGACCTCCACGAGTACTTCTATGAACGGGATGAGTTTCTTGATGCTGCCGTTATCGCCGCGGACATCGAGAGTGTCGCGGAACTGGTCGAATTGCTGGCGCCATTGACCGAGTAGAACTGCGGCTCAGTTCCCGACCCCAAGACCCTCATATCGCTGCTTGTGGTGCAGGTGGACTCGATCGCTGAGTTGGCGGTTTGATGCCCTCAGAATCCGGCTGAGCAGATTGAGCTGCTCGACAGCCGACTCGGATTTAAGCACTTCCTGCTTGACCGACGCCGGCGCTTCAATGCTTGAGGCCACATGATTGACCAACGCGTTGGGCCGACCCGGCAACCGATACGAGCGCTGCCATGAGTTTTGCAGCGCCAACGCCAACCCCAGGTGTTCGCGATACAGCGTCGCCGTCGCGTCGCAGGCGGTGTACGCCTCCGTCGATTCTGAGTCGGGCGGATCGTCGAGGTACTCGACGTCGGCCACCCAGTACGGCCGCTCACCGAGCTTCTCGATGATCCGGAACCGGCGTTCACCGATGCAGGCAATGTTGAACCGTCCGTCCGGGAATGCCTCGTTCGACTCCATCCGCACGGTGCAACCGACCTCGTGGGTCGGTTCACGTTCTCCCGATGTCGGCTGCTGGCGACTCCGACGGGTCAGCACGATTCCGAACGGATCACCGGTCTGCAACGTGTCTTTGACCAGTTGGCGATAGCGCGGCTCGAAAATGTGCAACGGGACCGACTCGCCGGGAAACACGACGATCTGAAGCGGAAACAGCGGTAGTTCCGGCATGTCCTCGGTTTCCGAACCGGTCAGTCGACCGCTACCTGACGCCAGCCATTCTACCCGCGAGCCTCATCACCCGACGCGCGCCGCCGTTCTCGTTGAATGCCCGGAAGACCTGTAGTCGTTCGGCCTGCAACGATCCTTCGGCGTGAATGGCCAGCACTTCCTGGTAGGCGCCGTAATCTGAGGAGGTCAGATCGCGGACGAAGTTGAGCAGCTTCATCCGCTGCTCGCCGCCGACTCCTTCTCGACCGGCCAGGTACTTTTGCAGGAACGGCCTCAGCTCTTCCGACTCCCAATCCTCGTCGCCGGGACCGGTCACCAGAATGCCGCCCGCGATCTCCTGCACGTGCTGCACCGCCTCGTGGTAACCGTGGGCGAAGTGCGACTTGGCCAGATTGACCGTCATCGGATCGGGCGCGACCTGTCCGTTTGGTTTAGCGATACAGCGCTCTGCCGATTTCTCAATCAATGCCCGGGTCGTCTCGGCGTAAGCGATCAGGTCCACGAACTTCTCGCGGACGTGCGAGACGCCAATGATCCCGTTGTAGTCGGCCGCCAGCGCCGCGCACCCGCCCAGCGCATCAATCAGCGGCAGCTTGTACGAGACCGCCGTAAAGCGGTGGTACTCGACAAACGTCAGCGCCAGGTTGCCGGCCGCCTCGGTGTCGCCGTCGATGAAGATGCGATCGTTGGGGACGAAGACGTCGTCGAAGATCGTGATCGTCTCCATCATCTTGCGGACCGCCGAGATGGGCCGCTCGCCCGCGTGGCTGGCGTTGTCTCCAAACGGTGAAGCGATGAAGCGCAGATTCGGCGTGTCGACGGGAAGCGCGAAGGCGATTGCCCAGTCCTGCTCCTCGGGACCCATCGCGCGGGTCGGCAGCACAATCACTTCATTGGTGTTGGTCACAACCGAGGTGTGCGCCTTGGCCCCGCGCACCACGACTCCATCCGGTCGCCGCTCGACCACGCGCAGGTACATGTCGGGATCGGCCTGCTGCGAGGGACGCTTGATGCGGTCGCCCTTGACGTCTGTCTGGGCGACGGCCAGCGACAGGTCATTGGCGCGGCAGTACTCGTAGTATGCCTTCGCACGCTCGTAGTACGTCTGATCCTCGAACTCAGCGGTGACCGAGAGCAGCGCGAAAAGCGCGTCGGTGCCGATCTCCTTGATCAGTACGACCAGGGTGTCGCCTTCCGCCGTGGCGGCCTCAATCAGCCTTGAGCGATCGAGGAGGTCCTGCGTCGAGCGTGGAATTCGGTAGTAGGCCGAGTGACTCTCGCCATCCTCTTCATAGGTGGCCAGATCCCGGTACTCATCCGATTCCGCCATCTCGTAGTCGATGCAGGCGTGCTTGACCGCCTTGCTGATCGTCGGGTGGGTCGTGACATCATCAACGCGTTCGCCGCGGTACCAGATCTCCCGACCGTCCCGCAGGGATTCGACATATTCGGCAGCAGTTCGCAGGGCCACGGCACGCTCCAATCGAGGTACGAAGTCCATGCGATCCTAGCCCACGACTGCCGTCGCCCGTGTCGCCAACGTCGCGTGCGCATTCCGCTAGCCTGCCCGCAACATCACAGCGAACGCGCACACGATGCTGTCGGCTCCAGATATACGTCGCCTCGCCCCACTCGCCGCCTTGCTGCTGGCAGCGGTCGTGATCTTGCTCGACCCCGCCGCGACTCGCGCCGAAACCCCGGTCCGGATCGTCATCAGCCCCACTACCGTCTGCGCGTTGACCGAGGCCGGTGAGATTGTCTGCTGGGGCTTCGACACTCCGCTCGTCCACGACGTTCCTGAGGGTGTCTTTACCAGCCTGAGTCTCGGACCCGGCGACGCCTGCGCGATCAACGACGAAGGAGCGGCCGTTTGCTGGGGCACCGGTTACGGCTACATCAACGACACGATCGACGGCATTCTTGAACGCAACCCTGGCACCGATCTTGACCGTGTTGAGCTTGCGCAGCTCCTTCCTCCCGAACGTGACGACCTCGTCGAGATCGTGGTCCACCCGTGGAGGCACTATGCCTGTGCTCTCACGATCGAGGGTGAGATCGTTTGCTGGGGCCGGCCTCAGGCGGGCCAGAACGCCCCGGCGGGAGGCAACTTCACTCAGCTGATCAGCACTGGGCGGGAGTTTTGCGCGCTCGATTCCGAGGGTCAGACGACATGCTGGGGAAATTTGGGTATTGAGCGATTCATCTCCGATGCCGGCCCCTTCGTCCGGATCGCAGCCAGCGGCAACGGGCTGTGCGGCTTCACTGCCGACGGCGAAGTCCGCTGCCTGACTGCCCGTTCGCGCACTGCTCCCGGTCCGCCGGAGCCCTACATCCAGCTGTTTCGCAACGTGCATTTGCTCGGATCGCAAGGATGCACCATCTCAGAAGACGGCGCGCTCCAGTGCCGACAGACCCATCATTGGTGTCTTGAGTTGATTCCCGCTGACCTCGACTACTGCCCGCCCGATCTCATCCGCTTCCAGTACTGGTCCATTCCGTTCACCTTCCTGTTCGAAGGCGGACCCGATCGCGACGCTACGGAGGCCAATACCTACACCCACCTGTTCGGTGATCAAGCCGCCTGTGCCATCACCACTGAAGGGCACATTGATTGTTGGAGCGACTTCCGCCGGGGCGATCCTCGTCACGACGTGCCCGAGCGATTCCGCCCACTGCCGATGCCGGTAGCGCCCGAGCCTGACGTGGAAGAGGATGACCCCGGGCCGGATCAGTAGCCCATCCTCTCATTCTCATCACGCGGATTCAGGACTGAACGTATTGGCTCCTGTTCGCGATTGGCGGCCAATACCTGGCGCGATTCGCGGCTTCGTGTTCTTCGACAGTCGCTGCCCAGAGCCATCGACGGTTGCAACCGTGTATCGCAGTTAGGCTGTCTCACGGACAATATGCCGCTTTGATTGGATTGCTCCAATGAGAACATCGATCATGCTGATTGCGACCGTCGCGTTCTTGGCAACGCTCGCGTCCTTGCAATCGATCCAGGCGCAGGACGACGCCGGAGACTGTCCGCCCCCCACACAGTTAGGCGAGCTGATTGATGTGCTGAGCGCCAGCGGTACCTGGACATCCGCTGAGTGCAACGTGTCCCAATTCCTGGCGCGGCGCCACGGCCTGATGTTTGAGTTCTCGCTGGCCGAGCCTCAGGAAGTGCGCATTGATCTGAGCTCCCCCGAGAGAGACACGCTGCTGTATCTGCTCGCCGAGGATGGCAGGTTGATTGAAGCCGACGACGATACCGGCAGCGGCAATAATGCTCGCATCGAGCGCGCGCTCTCCGCAGGGATCTACCGCATTGAGGCCAGCGCCCTCGGCTGGTCGGGACGAGAGGCCGGCGCGTTCGATCTCACCATCCACGTGATCAAGGGCTGTCTCGACGTCGTCGACCTGGGAGTCCTGGTCGACACGCTCAGCGCCACCGGCGAGTGGTCGCATTTCGGATGCGAATCAGCCTACCGAGCCGATCGCGCCGCGCAACGTTATCGGTTTGAAGTGACCGACACCCGTCGCATTCGAATCGATCTGACGTCGGAACTGGCCGACCCGTACGTCTATCTCCTCGACGAAGGCGGTGATCTGCTCGAGGCTGATGATGATAGCGGGATCGGGTACAACTCGCGGATCGAGCGATTTCTTGGCGCCGGCACGTACATGATCGAGGCGACCAACTGGGGCGACCGCGATCTCAAGGGGTTGGTTGCCGCCCAGTTCGAGCTCACTGTGACGTCGGCTGAAGACGGACCGATCGTCAAACTGGAGGAGATTGATGCACCCGACCGCGTGGTTCTGGGTTTGCCCTTCCAGATCAACTACCGAGTAGGCAACCTGGGCGACGAGCCACTGTCCGCGCTTGACCCCGAAGCGCGACTGCGCGTACAAGTGCGCTGGCCGTACATCGACGACTGGCGAACGCCCTGGATTGACGTCCTGGACGACGAAACAGAGCTGTTGCCCGTCGGCGCCTCCTATCACTCTGATGAGACTGTTGAGGAATTCGGAAGCCAGCCCCTGTCCCAGCTGCATCCATTTGAGGGGTTGTTCAGATGGCGCACGGGCCCGACCGACGTGATGCTCATGGTCGCGGTCATCAACGACGACTTCGACACTCTCGCGTTCCACTTCCTGACTCGACCGATCATGGTGCTTACTGGCATCGAACTCGACCCGGTCAACGTCAGCGTTGACGGCGTGGAGTACCGGGTGTCGGCAATCGCCGCCGAAGATGGCGAAGTCACAACCGAGGTCAGGCCGGCCGACGAACCCACAGGCGAGGCGGCCGAAGCTGACGAACAGACCGGGGATGCATCGAACGACGACAGCTCGGTCGATGCAGAAGGTCTCGCTCCGGAGATCGAAGCCAGAGCCATCTACGCGGCCGGCGTACGCACTCAGGTCCTTGCCGATTTCAGCGCCGTGCTGGAGTCGTTGAATGCCCGAGCGCAGTCGTTGTTCTCTCGCGTGGGTCGGGGCGGTCTGCCGCTGTCTGAGCTGGATGACCCTGCGGCGCCGACCATGGACGCACTGGTCCAGTTGCTGGCCGCCGCGCATCGCGAAACGCTTAGCAATGCCGAGTTCGATCCGCAGCAGTTCCAGAGCGCCGATGCCGCAGAGGAGATCGTCGTGCTCGCAGGCCGCGCTGCCGCCGCGCGGATCGATGGATTCGTCCGGGCGTGGGGACAGACGGCGGCGGAGCAACGCGCAATCACACCCGAGGAAGCGTTGCGGGTTCACGCTGAACTCGCCGCTGCTCAGGGTATCGACAGCCACCTGGTCGCCGCCGCAGAGCTCGTGCTCATGAAGCGGGAGGCTGAGCGTGGCTGGAGCGGTCCTGTGGTCGAGGCCGGGTTGGAGGAATTCGGAGAGGGAATCGATTGCCGCGCTGATGACAGCGCGCTCGACCTTGGCGACGAAGCCTTGCGAGCGCAGTCGACGATCTACGATCTCATGCTGGATCGCGCGTTCTGCGGTGCCGCGACGGCCGGCACTGACCACGACCTGTTGCTCACAGGGCTTGGACTCGACGCAAATCCCGCGATCCCGCAGCCAGAGGTGTCCGAGGAACCAGCGGCCGCACCGGTCGTCACCGTGACCCGATTGCTGGCTCGCGTGCTTGACGACGGCCAAGTCGAGTTTGCCGCCGACCTCTCAAACGGCGAGCGGGCCCTGCCCTCGCAGCGTCAACTCCCGGTCGAAGTCACAGCGGACCGCTGGTTGAGGACTGGGCCGATTACCCACAACGATCAGGAGCTCGGCAGGATCCATGCTCGCCGGCTGAGCAACGGGCTTGTCCAGGCGACTTACGTTCCGGTGGGTCTCAGTATGGACGCGACTTCTCGCTGGGTCGTTCCCGCGAATGCACCAATCGACGCCTGGCTGGCAAGCAGGCTATTGGAGAGTGTTGCGGGACCGTCAGGAGATGACTTTGTTCAGCGGGTAGGAGACCAGGCCGCTGGCGCCGGCGCGGCGCAATTCGGGGATCATCTCTCGCTCCTGGCGCTCATCGAGAATAATCTCCAGCGCAACCCATGAGCCGTCGATCAGCGGACTAATCGTGGGGGCGTGCTCGCCGAACTTGCCAATCACGGCGAGCACGTCCTCCAGGCTTGAGCGAGGCGTGTTGAGCTTGAGTCCAACCTTGGTCGTCGCCGTGATCGCGCCCTGCAGCAAGGTGTTGATCGACTCGATCTTCTCCCGCCGCGCAGGATCGTTCCATGCGTCCCTGTTGGCGACCAGCCGCGCAGTGCTCTCCAGCACTTCGGCGATGACGCGCAGGTTGTTCGCTCTCAGCGACGACCCGGTTTCCGTCACGTCGACGATGGCGTCGATGATTCTTGCCTTGACCTCCGTCGCGCCCCAGCTGAACTCCACCCGAACGTCAATGCCTCGCTGCTCGAAGTACTGGCGCGTCGTGCGGACCAGTTCGGTGGCGATGACTCCGCCTTCGAGCTGCTCTATTCCCGTCACGGGCGATTCGGCGGGCACTGCGAGCACCCAGCGAGCGGGTCTGCTGGTCGCCTTGCTGTAGGTCATTTCGGCGACCTCGACCACATCTGCACCAGTCTCGACGACCCAATCGTGACCGGTAATCCCGACATCGACGACGCCATCTTCTACGTATCGAGCCATCTCCTGGGCCCGAAACATCGTGCAACTGATGCCCTCGTCGTCGATCTCGGGAAAGTACGACCTTGAGTTGACCGACACATGGAACCCGGCACGTCGAAACAGGTCAAAAGTGGGAACTTCGAGTGATCCTTTGGGTAGCCCCAATTTGAGCATGACGCCGGCTCCGGACTATTGCTGCATGCTGCCGCTCTGTCTGTGTCGATCATCGCGCATCAGTAGGGATCGCCGGTGTCGCGGGATACACTGGGCGCATGGCGACCATGGATCCGCCCCAGGCCCACGTGCCGCTCACCGACGAGCGAATCGAACGTCTCCGAGAGATGATCGGCGACGAGCTCGATGCCGCTTGGCTCTACGACCGGCTGGCGGGAATGAGCGACCGGCAGCCGGCCCACCACCAACCGGCCGAGGTGCTGCGCAACATGGCAGAATCAGAGCGCGAGCACGCCGCGCATTGGATCGCGCTGCTGGGCGACCACGAGCCGCAAGCCTACCTCGACCTGCATCGTCCGTCGCTCCGAGTCCGGCTGATGGCCTTCGAGGCTCGAGTCTTTGGTCTCGGCTACATCATCTCCCAACTCAGGCGAGAAGAGCTGTTCGACATCCAGCGCTACGTTTCCGACCCCGACTCCGGCGGCCTGGCCGAAGAAGAGCGGGAGCATCGCGCGACGTTGGCGGAGCTGGCGCCGCAATTCGGCGCCGAAGGAGCGATCGGAGAAGGTCACGCCGGGGTTGGCGCCCAGGGAGCCTCAACGTTTCGCGCGGCCCTCTTCGGCCTGAACGACGGCATCGTTTCCAACCTCGCCTTGATCGCCGGCGTCGCCGGCGTCGCCATTGGATCCGAAGCGGTGCTCGTCGCCGGAATCGGCGGTTGGCTTGCCGGGGCCTTCTCGATGGCCGGCGGAGAGTACATCTCCGTTCGTAGCCAGTCAGAAGTCCTTCAACGACAGATCGCCATGGAACGGGACGAAGTGCTGCTCGATCCGGGTGAAGAGCGGCGCGAGTTGATCAGCATCTACCGGTCCAAGGGACTATCGCAAGAGCTGGCCGAACAGGTCGCCGCCGAGCTTTCTGAACAGCCCGATGCCCTGGTCGACACGATGGTTCGCGAAGAGCTCGGCCTCGATCCGGACGGCTTGGGCAATCCCTGGAAGGCTGCGGCGAGTTCGTTCCTGTCGTTCTCATTCGGCGCGCTGATTCCATTGCTCCCCTTCCTGGTCTGGCACGCGGCAGACTGGACAGTCAACTACTGGGCGCTGATTGTCGGCGTGCTGGCCAGCGTGGTCACGCTGGCCGTCGCTGGTCTGTTCACATCACTCGTGACGAGTCGTAGCCCGCTTTATGCGGCCGGACGATCCGTCCTTGTCGGTGTGCTCTTCGCCGCAATCACATTTGCCATTGGCAGCGCACTGCCATTCGACCTCTAGCGCTGCCTCGCGATTAGAACAGCTTCGACAGTTCCTCGTCGGGATCGAAGTCGTCGACATCGACCCCGAATTCCCTGGGCAGTTCGGCGCCGAAGGCCTGCGCATCCCGTTCCAGATCCAGTTGCTCTATCCGGGGATAGGACTCCACCAGTGGCATTCGCTCAGGGAACCCGAGCGCGCACAGGCGTTGTCCGCGGTTGGGAATGTCGCTCAACGCATCAAACAACGCCTGGCCGTGGCCGATCACCATGATGTCCGGCGCCGGATCCGCGCCTGACTCGCCGCGAAACACACGCGCTCCCAGCAAGCCGCAAATGAACTCCTCGACAACCGGGCGCATCGGTTGCGTGTCATCAAGTCGCACCGGGCTGGAGGTATAGCCCAGGTCCTTCAACGCGCGCCGAAATCCTGCGTGGCCGGGTGCGATATGGACGAACAGCGCCTTGACCTCACCGTCGGCCGAATTCGTCTGGCTGCGGGCAAAATCGAGCACGGTCCCCCAATCTGGCCGTGTTCCTGGGTTCGGCTTCTCGCCGAGAATCTCACCCAGCTCCTTCTCGATGCTGCGTCCGTCGACAATCAGATAGAAGTCACGTTCCTCACCTTGCGGTCTGGGTGCAAACGTTCGAGGAACAACGTGTCGTTCGGCGGCCGGCGGCCGGACTAATGCCGGTTGATATGCCGCGTCGGGGTCGAACACAGCGCGTTCATCAACCTCGTCGTCGAACTCCACACGAGGCAATGCGGTACGGAACAGCTGCGCATCATCCTCAATGTCGTAGAAGTCGATCAGATCTTCAAGTTCCGGCGCGTCGGGCAAGAACTCAGTGAAGCCGAACACGGTGATCCGCTCCGCCCGACTGGCAAGTTCCGGGAGCTCAGAGATCAGTTCTGAATTGTGGGTTCCGACGATCACCTGCCACGACTGTTCGTCGTCCGCGGTCGAGTTGAGCCGCTCGATCCGTTCTCGAATCAGGTCGGCGCAACTTTGTCCGGGTGTAAACCGGTCTCCCAGCGCGATCATGAACCCCGACGTGCGCAGAAAGTGCATGAATCCCTGCTGGCCGGGCGCCCAGAAGACGAACGTAGCCGAGTACGGCGCCGGACCACCGTGTTGCTTCACAAACGCTTCGAGACGACGCCAGTCGGGGCGGGTATCAGGTCCCGGAGGCTGGCCGATTACCCGTCCCAGGGTGCCATCGATTGAGGGACCATCCACGAAGACGTAGTGACCCCGAGGCGGTCCCATTTCGGGGTCGGAATGATGCAATGTCATGTCAATGAAATCCTGCGGCCGTCGGCCGTTGAAGTCGATATTCGAAACGCGGTTGGCAACACTCGTCGAGCTAACCGAATCGGTCTATCCGACTCGGTAACACCTAGCCTATCGAGTTCTGCGAGCAATCGAAGGGAAAAAAGAACCAAGCACGTTTGCTATCGACAACACCGATAGCCTCGTCGATTCGCGCCAAAAGTCGCGATAGATGATTGACCGAGTCTGCTATCCAGCAACCTCAATCTGCACCGAGGCGAGTCGATTGGCGCCCGCGGACTGCAGTTCTTGCACGGCTCCGTGTTCGTGGAGGGCCGAGACCCAGACTGCGCCGCTGGGCACGTCCTCGGTAATCTCCGCCGCCAGGCTGATCCGGCTGTCGTTGCGGGTCAGGATCACGACTGCACCATCTTCGATCCCCAGTGACGCTGCGTCGCCCGGATTGATCTGCACCGTGTCCGAGCGTTGCAACAGGTCGGCATTGACCTCGCCGCGCGCAGCCGAGAGCCGATCGCTGTAGAGATCGCGTCCTGACAGCAGCGTGAGCGATCCGTCGCCGTTTGCAGCTCCAGTGGCCTCGACGCTGAGGAAACGTTGCGTTGCCGCACCGTTGATCGCCATTCGAGACTGGCTGGCTCCGGCCTCGAGGAGTGCCGAGTATCGGCTGTCCACCCCGGCCAGTGCCGTTCGGGCCTCGCCCACATTCTGAGGCTGCTCCGGCGCCGGAATCGGACTGCCCGGTTCGCCGTCTTCGTTGGTCGTCGGTGTATCGACCGCTGGTAGATGTGCCGCCAGAGCCGCCAGCCAGAGTCCCAGCGGACGCGCGTTACGTTGGTCAATCGTCGCGGTTCGCAGGCGAAGAATCTGCCGGTCGGCATTGGTGATGTGGCCATCCTTGCCGAATGCCGAAGCATCGGGCAAGACATGCGTGGCCAGTTGCACGGTCTGCGTTGCGACTTCATCAATCACGACGAGAACGTCGAGATTCTCCAGCGCGGCAATCGTCGCCGTGTGGTCGGGATGCAGCATCACCGGGTTGTCTCGCGCCACGATTAGGGCCTTCACTGTGCCCTCTTGCGCCGCCTTCAACATCGAGGAGACATCGAGTCCTGCCTCGCCGGGGACGACACCGAGGTCTCGGAGTCCTACGGAATTCGATTCCGGCGGCAGCACGTGCAGAGAGGCCGGCGCGTCGGCCGGACCCGCCAGCGCGATCGCCAGATTTGCCGCCGCTCGCACCTGTGCACCTGCCTGGGCGGCGTTGGTGCGTGAAGGAGCGACCACGATCGCAACCGCGCCTCCGCGCCGGCGAAGCGCGGTCACCGACGACGCCTCGACGCCATCGGCGGAGCCACTCACATCTGACAGGCCGTCAACGTCGGACAGTCCCGTCCGGACATCGAGATCCTTGACTACGTTTGTCGCAATCGCCTGCGCGACGCTTGCAAGGTCGCCGTCGGCGGGATGGATCGCGTGCGCCTCGTCGACCGCATAGTCGGCCAAGGGATTGCGACGCGACGAAATGCTGACCAACGACGCGCCGTTGTTGGCAACCGCGTCCTTGATCCGCACGCCGAGCACGTTGTTCGAGGCGGAAATGTCGTCACCCATTGCGATGATCAGATCGGCCGTCTCCACCGATGTCAGACGCGAGGGCAGGTGCTCCGAGCCAAACGCGTCGGTGAGCGCCGCGCCAACTGCGGCGGTGACCGGTCCCAATGAGGAATCGAGATTGGTGATTCCCAGGCGGGTCGCCAGGGTGCGAAGCGCGTACAGCTCCTCAAGCGTCATTTGCCCCGAGCCGAGGATGCCCACCGCAGACGGGCCGTGCTCAGCAAGGATCGCCGAGATCGCCGCCGCCGCGTGCTCCGCGACCGCATCCCCGTCCTGTTCGAACGCGTCCTCGCCCCGACCGATCGAGGCGGCGCGCAGTCGATCCTTGTCTCGGGTCTGGTCGTAGCCGAATCGTCCGCGTACGCAGATCTGCGAACGCGACACGTCGTTGCCGTTGCCCGGCCGAACCTGCACGCCGCGGCCGTCGCGCACGCCCATCTGAATCGTGCAGCCCATCGAGCACTCGGTGCAGGTAGTCGTCACCCACTTGTCAGGCCGGGCGACCCACTTGTTCGGCGCTTCCATCAGCGTTGCCGTCGGGCATACGTCGACGCACGAACCGCAAAAGTCGCAGTTCGACTCGTCAATGCGTCCTCCCGCGCCAAACGCGATCATGGTCGAGAACCCTCGGCCCGCCAGCGTGATCGCGGTCGTGTGACGCAAATCGTCGCAGGCGCGAACACAGCGCGTGCAGATGATGCACATTTGCGGGTCGAACTCGAAGAACGGATTCGCGCGGTCAGGCTCAGGCTGCTGATGCCGGTAGTAGGTGCGCGCCTCGTCGATGTATGGCTCGACGTTGGCGCGTCCAACATCGGCTGCGTCGCAGGTGGTCTGCAGCTCACATCGGTAGTTCTTCGAGCACGTCACGCAACGGTGGGTGACCTCGTTGTCGCGCAGGCAGATTTCACCGGTGCGGCAGTGCTCGATTCGGTGACAGGTCAGACAGCGATCCGAATGGTTTGCCAGGATGACCGCCAGGACCTCCTGGCGCATCTCGGTCACTTCCGGCGTGTCGGTGCGTACGACCATGCCGTCCATCACGGTCGTGGTGCAGGACAGGGGCAAACCACGCATGCCCTCGACCTCGACTGCACACGTGCGGCAGCCGGCGTAGGGGGGCAACCCATCCAGGTAGCACAGGTTGGAAATCGGGAAGCCGGCGTTCTTGATCACCTCGACCAGCGGAGCGCCAACCTCAGCCTCGACCGCCCGTCCATTGATCGTGATCGTCGCCATAGGGCCTCCCCAGATGCAGCCTGCCGCAAGCACGCGGCACCGCGGCTCAGTCTACCAGCACCTCTTCTGGCGACCTGGCCCGCTCGTTCCCGACAACCGGGGCAGCGGCATCGCGATGATCGCTTGTTCATCTTCCACCGAACCCCTGCGAAGCGTGCCATTGATGCCACAGCCAATTCGGCCTTTCGGACGGGAATATTCGGCGATCGGGGCAGGATCTCCTGTCTCAGGCTGGGGATCGTGCGTTGCAGTGTCCGGATTTGTCCAGATTTGTCCAGATTTGTCCAGATTCGTCCAGATCTGGCTCGGTTTTGTCAGTGTTCCTCCAGGCAATTCCGCTCTGTTCCAGGATTCTGCAGTTTCCGGCGAGGATGTCGACAAAGCAGACGGTCGAGCCCTGGTGCAGGAAGATCGTATGTTCTGATCGTATTCGGTTTCCACCGCAGAGGAGCGCAGCGGCAGCCGACCGGGGACGTTGTCGTGTGAACGTAGACGGTGGCATGCACTCAGCACCTGTTCAAGCGGCAAGTAGCATTCTGTTCGAGCGCACCCCGTTGGAACACCGTACCGACCGGCAGATTCGAGAGGCTGATGGCGTCGCAGTGATTGGCCGTATCCGACTCGCACGCCTCTCGGTCGTCTTGGTGGCAGCGCTCCTCAGCCTGCTGCTCGCCCCAGCCCTGCTCGCCGAACCGGAGCCGCCGAAGAACCTGCGAACGCTGCAGCCGGGGGACAATCTCGTTGGCTGGGTTGGGTTTCCTGCGTCGACGCGGGATGTGTTCGCTCAGATTCCTGAAGCGGAACTGATTTACACCTGGGACGCCGAGTCTGCCCAGTACCGATTTGCCGCTCGCGGCCTTGACGCAACGCTGCCAGTGCTGGAACCCGGGATGGGTCTGATCGTACGCATCGCCGGCGACGCTCCCGTGGAGTGGCTTCAGCCGACTGCCGCCGACGGTGAGTGGGTCGGATTGCAGTCCGGGCCGAACCTCGTCGCCTGGACCGGACCCAGCGGAACCCCGATCGATCTGGCGCTCCGGTCCGTCGGCGATTCATTCACGCACGCCCTCTACTCCACGCCGGAGAGCGGGGAATTGCGGAAGCATCAGCCGGATTCGAAGGCAAGCGTTGGCCATTCGCATCAGTTGCGACGAGGCGACGCTCTCTGGGTGTTCAGCACGACAGAGACAAACTGGCTGCAGCCAAGCGGCGATCGCGCGCTCCATCTGCTCGGTCCGCCGCCTGACCACGTCCGTTGGTACGCCTCATTCGACAAGTACCTCGACGCCGACGGCATCGCAATCATCGCCACCGAAAACGTCGCCGACGAAGCGCTCTTCCGCGCCGCCGCCATCCTCGACGACATGTTGGTCAACCGGCCCGACATCCGCGAGACCCTCATCCGTCACCGGGTCCACGTTGTAGTTGTCGGTCGCGAGGAACAGACCTTCGACCTGACGCCGTACCGGCAGTATCAGGACATCGTCAAGCTCGAACCCCACGGGCCAGGAGGTCCTCGCGGGCTCGGGCCGAACCAGTTCACGCCGGCCTTGGTACCCGAGGAAAACGTGCTCTGCCTTAGCGGCAGGTCCTGGGGTTACGACATCGTGATCCACGAATATGCCCACGCGATCGACTACGCCCTGAGTCGCGGAACCTCGAGTGGCAACTTTAGGAGCTCGCTCGGCCGCGCGTACCGATCGGGAATGGACTCCGGCCTCTGGGATGGCTCATATGGCGCGACGAACACGGCCGAATTCTGGGCCGAAGCGGTCGGCGCATGGGTCGGCACCGGCCAGTCATTCGATATGCCATTCAAGAATCGCCTGCACCTGTTGGAGCACAGCCCGCCCATCGCGAAGCTGATCACCGGCACCCTCGGCGACTTCCAGGTCGATTCCACCTGCCACTCAGCGCAATCGCCAGCGCAAGGCGCAACGCGGAATCACGTGGTAAGCGGTCAGATCATCGATCATCTCGGCCAACCGCTACCTGGCGCATTGGTCTGGTTGCGCCAGACATCCGGCGCTCGCGCCGCCAGATTGTCTTGGTCATGGCCGGACGGCGGCTACAGCCTCTTTGTCGAACCGCACGAGTATGCCCTGGCGCTCTCCATCGACGGTTGCCAGGTCACAAGCGCCAGCGCTCCGCGAGCTCCCGACGACCTTTCCTCCGGTCGATTCTCCGTTAGCGATCAGGATGTCAGCCTGGACATTCAGCTCGTCGAACCGTTCTGCACCATCGCCGCGTCGGGCGTGCTCCGTGACGCCAACGGCAGAGCAGTAGACGCGTACGACATCTCGGTGGAAGGTGAGTCGGGCAGGTCGCAAACTCAACCCTCGGAAGACGGCAATTTCGCCATCCGGTTTCCCGACGACGGGGCGTACGCGCTTCGCATCAGATATGGGGAATGCGACTACTTCTATGACGGCGCGGCTCTCGTCCAAGGTCCAAGCGCCGGTCTCCAGTTCAATGCGCGCGAGCTGGCTGCTGCCGAGTTGAACCTCCGGCTGCCGCGGGGCGGCTGCTGAGGGGACAGTCTCAGGGTCACTGAGAAATGACCACGGCCGGCCCGATTCACACAGTCGAATCGGCCTTCGCACCAATGGTTAGTGGTGCTGCCGGCGCTCCTCGGGATGGACCGTCTGCTGGACCGCCTGCTGGCCATTCGGATATACCCAGTCGTGCTGCTCGAGGTACTCGTTGGCCAGCTCGATCAGGTCGTCCTTGTCCTTGTACAACCGGTTTGGGTTCGTGACGACGTTGGTGTACGAGCCGCCGACCTGGATCGCCTCATATGGGCAGGCCTCGGCGCAGAGTCCGCAGTACATGCACAGGCGGAAATCGATCTCGTAGCGGTTAACGAGGAACGAGCCGTCTTCGCGCGGCTCGGTGTCAACCAGGATGCAGCCGTCGGGACAGCTTTGCGCGCAGGTCGAGCAGCCGGTGCAGCGTTCGACAAACCAGACCAGGTTGGTCCGCGCGCGCGGCGGGATGTCCCGCTCCTGCTCGGGGAACTCAACCGTGACCGGCTCTTTGCGCACGTGCTTGACCACGGTCATCAGTCCCTTGGCGATGCCCTTGCCGAAGACCATGTGCCAGTTCCTTCTAGCGCTCTCCTGCCGTAGCAGGCTAGCGGCTGGTGAAGAAGTTCTCGTCGTGCGGCAGCGCGCCGGTCCACTTGTCGCGCGGCTGACCGTCGGCGGTCAGGTATGGCGGGAACAGCGATTCCAGCTCCTGCCGAATCGGATCGCCCTCTGGCAGCATCCGCGAGAAGTCGCCTGTCGGCTCCGGTCGGCGCTTGCGATGGCCGTTCGCGTGCTCTTCATCGATCACCTGCTGCAGCAGCATCAGACCGGCCAACAGCGACTCCGGGCGAGGCGGGCAACCAGGCACGTACACGTCGACCGGAACGATGTTGTTGACGCCCGGCAGCGTCGAGTAGCCGTGCGCGAACGGTCCGCCGATGTTGGAGCAGGAACCCATCGAGATCACCCACTTGGGCTCGGCCATCTGCAGGTAGATGCGCCGAACCGGAGGCGCCATCTTCCAGGTCACCGTGCCAGCCACGATCATCAGGTCGGCCTGCCGTGGGGACGCGCGAAAGACCTCGGCGCCGAAGCGGGCCAGGTCATATCGGGCGTTGGCTGTCGCAATCATCTCAATCGCGCAGCAGGCGAGACCGAACATGGCCGGCCACAGAGACGACCGGCGGGCCCAGCCAAACACCTTGCCCACCGTCGAGACCAGAAGCTGAGAGCGAAGCTCGTCCTCAACATCCGTCACCGGGTCCAGCAAGGGGATCGGAGCCCCCCCAGTGTCAATCGTCGGAGAAACCATCCCAACTCCATTCACCCATCCGAGTCAGGATACACGAGGGTCGTTGTTGCCCTCTCGCCTTTCCATCTCTCGTCCCTCCCGGCGTACCACACGCCTAAGGAGGCCAAGCACCGCAAGTTGAGCTCGGTTGTCTTGGAGATATCGGTATGAATCAACTACTATGGCGTTCACGTGCGGAGGACGCCATGGTCACGAGCGACCAATCAGGTGGTCGAGAAGAGCAATTCGGTTTGCGGGACGCATTTGCCCAGCTCAATCGTCGGATTGACGACATCAACGGCCGAATCAACGATGTCAACGAACGAATTGGCGATCTCCGCGCAGATATGGATGCCCGATTTCGTCTCCTGATGTGGGGAATTGCACTGGGGTTCGCATCGGTCCTGGCAGTCATGGGCGCACTCCTCGCACGAGGAGCGTGACTGGCCCCTATTGGCGACGCTAGGCCGCCGTTGGTCCACTGTCACACACCGCAAGATCCGATCGCCCGACAAAGGCTCGAGGAACGTTACTCCCTCCGACCCCACAACAGCACCCGCTTGAACGGGTAGAGGAACGGGCGCTCATCCGACAGTTCTGACAGCAACTGTTGCCGATAGTACGACAGGAACGCTTCGTAGTCCTCTACTGCCATCCGGTCTCGGTAGCCCGTCAGCAGCGACCCTTTGACCCACTCAATCACATCTTCCGGCCCCGGCAGGCGATGCAGGTAGACCTGCACGCGCACATGTTGTTCGGCGAAGCCAAGCCGCGCCAGCTGCTCGGCGTACCATTCCGCCGACTCAATCGAGTGCCGATAGACGAATCCGCCCAGCGCTTCGGCGTGCGGCGACTGCTTTGCCACCTCGCGAGCCACCGCGTGCGACGGATGATCCTCGTTCGCAGGCATCTGCACTGCCAACTGTCCACCCGGCTTCAGCGTTGACGCCAGACGAGGAAACAGCGAGGCGTGGTCCGGGACCCACTGAATCGACGCGTTCGCAAAGACCACGTCCAGTCCGCTGCTATCCAGCCCGGTGAACTCCGTGATGTCGCCGCGTTGGAATCGCACTCCGCCGCCGGCGTGCTTCGCGCTCTGTTCGAGCATCGCCTCCGAGCGGTCGAGCCCGACCGTCTCGTCTGCCAATGTCTTTGCGTGCAACACGGCTGTGAGCACGCCGGTGCCGCAGCCCAGGTCAACGATGCGTCCACCGGGTACCGGCTCCACCAGCTCCAGCAGGTCGTAGAACGGCTGCTCCCGCTCCGCTTTGAAGCGTGCGTACTGGTCGGGCTGCCATTCGTCGCGTCCGGAAGTGGTCACGACCGTGAGCCTACCAATTCGAGCCGCGTAGCCTGACAGTCGATGACCGCCGAAATCACGCTCACCCGACGCGACGCCCATCGGCTGCGCCTCCACGCCCAGCAGTTGGGCGCCCAGCGCGGCGACGGTGTCCCAGGAACAGTCCGAGCGGCAGCCGCCATCCAGGCTCAGGACCGACTCGGAGAACAACTCGGCGTCGGCGTCCGAGCGGCAGGGTTGACCGCAGCCCAGGTTGGCCATGCGCGTCAAGTTGAGCGTTCAGTCGTCCGCAACTGGCTGATGCGCGGCACCCTGCATCTCGTCCCATCCGAGGATCTCCGCTGGATGCTCGACCTTCTGGGAGAAGCCATGGACGCCAAAGCGCTCAAGCGCCGCGCCGATCTCGGCATCTCCGAAGACGACCACGGCAAGGCGCTCAGGTTTCTGCGCGAGGAACTCGCGTTGAAGGGACCGATGACCCGAGCAGAGATCGCCGACGCCTTCCGTTCGGCGGGCTTGCCATCGGACGGTCAGGCAACCGCGCACCTGCTCCGCAGCACGTCGTTGCTGGGCGTCAGCTGCTTCGGCCCCGAACGCGACGGCGACACGACCCACGTGCTGATCGAAGACTGGCTGCCCCAGACCGACCCACCACCAGACCCTGGCGCCGAATTCGCCCGACGCTACTTCAGTGCCTACGGCCCCGCGACTCAGTCGGACTTCCGCTGGTGGTCCGGTCTGCCCGCAACCGACACTCGCCGATGCCTGCAGGCCGCCCTGGATGACCTGACAGAAGTGGACGTCGATGGCCAGCCCATGTGGATGTCACAGGACGGGGCGGACCGAATTGGTGAAGTGCTGGACGGTCCGCAGGACGTCCTGAGAGCGCTGGGACCGTTCGATCCGTACATCGTTGGCTACGCCAGGCGAGACCTCGATGTCCCCGACCATCTCCTCAAGCGAGTGAACGCCGGTGGCGGCATGCTGCGCCCATGCGTCCTCATCGATGGACGTCTTGTCGCGACCTGGGATCGCCGCCGTCGGGCGCACGGACTGACCGTCAGGGTTACTTGCTTTGAGGAACTGTCGGACGACGCTCAGGCCCAACTCGAGGCTGAGTTCTCGGAAATGGGACGATTCCTCGGAACCGAGATCAACTGGTCTCTGGAACTCGAGACTTCCGCGTGATTGCAGCGGACCCTATACGGGCGAGAGTGCCCTGAGTCGCGCCGTGATCTCCTCGATCGTTCCGGCGATGCTCTCGATCTGTTCCTCAGTGTTCGTTTGGCCCAGGCTCAGACGCAGCGTGCTGTGTGCGGTGTCGGGATCGAGCCCCATCGCCGAAAGCACGTGGCTGGGCTCGGTGCTGCCGGTCGAGCACGCGCTGCCGGATGACGCCGCGAACCCTTCCAGATCGAGCTGCAGCAAGATGCTCTCGCCTTCGACGCCGGGAAAGCTGACGTTCAGGTTGTTCGCCAGGCGGCGGGACCAGTCCGACGGCCCGTTCAGACGGATCGGATGGACGCGCTCATTCAGTTCGCGCCACAACCGGTTGCGCAGCTCCGAGGCGTGACCCGTCCGCTGCGTGCGCTCCTCTTCAGCGAGCTGCAGCGCCTTGGCCAGGCCAACCGCCTGCGCGACCGACTCCGTGCCGGCCCGACGCTCCTCCTCCTGACCGCCGCCCAGTTGCAGCGGCTGCAGCGGCGTCCGGCGCCGCACGTAGAGCGCTCCTGCTCCCTTGGGGCCGTAGATTTTGTGCGCTGTCAGCGACATCAGGTCGACGCCCAACACTTCGGGACGGATATCGACCGCGCCGGCAGCCTGCACCGCATCGGAATGCACAATCGTTCGTCGATTTCTCGCCTTCACTGCACGCGCGATGTCCGCGACCGGCTGCACGGTTCCCACCTCGTTGTTGGCCAACATGATGCTGACCACTGTTGTGTCGTCACGGACTGCCGAAGCGACGTCATGGGGGTCGACGAATCCTTCGCCGTCCACACTGAGCACAGTCAGCTCGAACCCCTCGAGCTCAAGCTGCTCCATCGTGTGCAGGACCGCATGATGCTCGGTCGCCTGAGTGATGAGGTGCCGGCCCGCCTCTGCCCGGGCCAGCGCCGCGCCTCGGATCGCCAGGTTGTCGGACTCCGTCCCTCCTGAGGTCAGCACCACTTCCGAAGGCGAACACTGCAGAACCCCGGCGATGTCATCCCGGGCCCGATCGAGAAGGCCCGCCGCATACTGCGCCTCCCGATAGATTCCCGACGGGTTCCCCCAGCCGTACTGGAGTGCCGGGATCATCGCCTCAAGCACCCGCGGATCCAGAGGAGTCGTCGCCGCATGATCGAAATATGCACGTTCCATGAGGTCAGAGTAACGCCGCACTCCAGTCCTCGCTTCGGACTGCTCAGAGGTTGGAAGGCATGGACGCGAGGAGAATCTGGCTGCGCGGGAGAGATCTCTTGTCCTGGACTGGGGATCGTCCATTCCTGTGTCCCGATTTGTCCAGATTGTTCCAGACCTGTCTGCGTTTGTCCGGGACGTGGCAGAACGATTCCTGGGAAATCCGGGGAGGTCCAGACCCGAACCGTGATTCTTATAATGCCAGTGGGGCCTAGCCCGCTCCGCTGAGCACCAGGCCCATCAGCGCGATCAGGAGCGCTGCCAGCAGGCCAATCCCCCAGAACATCACCTTCTGCAGGTCATCGATGCGGCCGTTGAGTTGATCCCGGACCAACTGCAACTCCGACGATGTCGCCGGCCTCGACTCCTCGCCTGTCGTCATGCCGTGCTCCACACCACATCTGTACCGATACATTGTAATCTAATCCGACTGACCGCCTCCGAGTGCCAATGGATCCTCTGTGAATCTGAAGCCGCTGCTGCAATGGAGCAGTGTTCCACTCGGCAGGAGCGGACTGGCGACGCCCCGGATGCGCTATGCTCAGACGTGAACTCATCTCGTTGAGAGGACAGCTTCATGGTCTTTCAGATGACTGAAATGCTGGACGTTTCGGACCTGGCTGCGGAGAAGGCCAAGTCCCTGCTCGAAGACAAGGGCTTTGCCGAGGGCGCGCTGCGCGTCTTCGTGGTCGGCGGCGGCTGCTCCGGCTACCAGTACGGCATGGCCCTGGCCACCGACGCCGAGGCAGGCGACCAGGTCGTGGAGAAGAACGGCGTCCGCTTCCTCGTCGACGAGGAATCGGCCCCGTTGATCTCCGGCTCGCGCGTCGACTACATCGACGACGTGATGAAGCAGGGCTTCTCGATCTCGAACCCCAACGCATCACACTCCTGCGCCTGCGGTTCGAGCTTCGACACTGCCGACGCGGGCGGCGCCTCCCAGGCTCGCTCCTGCATCTAATCCCCATATCCCCTCTTCCTCCGGGAGAGGGAGAGGGTGAGTGCTCCCAGTATGGCCCGCATCACGCGCCTGCTTGATGCGGGCCAAACGCTGTCCTTCGAATTTTCGGCTCCTCGTGACGAAGCCGGCGCCGAGCGCCTGAAACAGACCCTGGACCGCCTCTCGAAGCACCGTCCACAGTTCATGTCGGTCACCTACGGGGCCGGCGGCACTACTCGAGGCCCGACTCGCGACTGGGTCCGAACCATCCGCGACCACTTCCAGGTCGAAGCGATGCCCCACCTGACCTGCGTGGCCCATACGCGCGACGAAATCGCCGCAATCATCGAGGATTACCAGGAAGACGGCGTCGATAACATCCTTGCCCTTCGGGGCGATCTGCCGCAGGGCGTCGAATCCCCAAGCCAGGCATTCGACACCGCGGCTGAACTCACTGACTTCATCCGGTCGCGTGCAGACTGGGACATCGGAGTCGCCGCGCATCCAGAGGGCCACCCGATGGCGGCCTCCGTTGAAGCAGATCTGTCGCACCAGGCGCGCAAACTGGCGCAGGCCGACTTCGCCATCACGCAGTTCGGCTACCGGGCCGAGCACTACGACCAGTTTGTCAACCAACTCGACGCGCGCGGCATCGACACGCCGGTCATTCCCGGCATCATGCCGCCGACCAACGTCGCCGGCATCGAGCGCATGTCCGCAATCAACACGACGGAGTTCCCTGTCGAGATCCGAGAGCGGCTGGAGGCTGCATCGAGCGCGGCGGAGCGGCGCGAAATCGGGGTGGAGGTTGCGGTCAGGCTCGGGCGCGAGCTACTGGATTTCGGAGCGCCGGGCCTGCACATCTACACGATGAACTTTGCCCGGGCCGCATCTGAAGTGGCGACGGCATTGGGCTGGCCAGCGGACTGACGTGGGGGACTGACTGCGGACTGGCTAGGTCGGCTGCAATTGAGCTCGCAGCGTGTTCAGGATCTCCAGGTCGGTCTGATGCATCGAGCGCGCAATCGACTCCACGCTCAACTCTCCCTGGAAGCGGTGATTGGCCGTGCGCTCCCACTCGAATGACGAAATCATGTAGAGCACGCCGGAAATCTGTTCTCGCGTGCTGTACCACTCGCGTAACTGCTCGTAGCAATCCGGAACGTTGACTTGCTCCAGCCACTCGTAGTCGTGGAGCGGCAAGTCCTCGACATCCTGGAACAGCAGATGCCCGAGCTGCCAGGCCGAGATTGTTTCGTGCCGCCAGGCTCGGTCGATCAAGGCCTCGGCGTCCGGCATTGAGTCGCGCAGAGCGCGCATCATCAAGTCGTACATCTCGCCCGACGCCTCGCGCAACGCCTTCATCAGCCAGCGCCTGGAGGTCTCGCTGTCGCTCATGCCCGACATTCTGACACATCGATTTCGCACATCGGTGGTTTACGATAGGTCGGTACGTCTGCCGCGGGAGGATTGCGATGCTGACGGAGTTCTGGGAGTCGGACACCTTCACCGAGCGGCGGGAAGCACTGCTCGACACGCTGGAGACCGACTACCCGTGGAGCAAGGGCGACATACTGCGCTTCCGTCGCGGCGGCCGCGACGATCGTTATCGGGTGCTGAGTGTTCAGGTGGAGATCGGCGACGAAGGCTTGCGACGCACAGTGCTCCTGCTGAAGTTGGGGTCGTAGCCGGTAGTGGAAGCGTCGGGAGCACTGCCGTACACGTTGTTGCTCCTGTTGTTGGAGTTGGGCGTCGGCGGCGCGCTGGTCATGCACGCTGTCCACCTGCGAGGACAGGCCACGCCAGGATTCGTGCGAGCAACCACGATCATGGTGCCGATCGTGCTTGGCCTGGCGTTCTGGACCGCATTCACACTCGAGGGCGATGTCGTCGAAGGCTATGCCGTCCGTTCCGGACCTCGGGACGTCCTGGTCTGGGTGCTGGCCGCGCTAACAGCCGCGTCGGGGTTGCACAATGTGGCGCTCTACACCGATCGGGATGCCTGGGCGCGGCGCATCGGCTGGGCCTTGAGCGGCTTGTCGCTGGCGTCGCTCGGCCTGATGGCGGCGACGCTGGCCGGGTCCCCCGAAGCGTTGACCGTGTTCAGCCTCGGCTTTGGCGCGCTGGCGCTGGGCCTCTCCGCTGTCGGGTTGGCGCTGGGCCACTGGTACCTGGTCACGCCCCGGCTCCCCGCCCGGCCGCTGGTCGAGATCACGGCGGCATTCCTGATCGTGGTCGTCGTGCAGGCCATTCTCTTTGCAGCCGCGGTCGCAGTCCCGATTGACGATCCGGTCGGCGGACGCGATCAAGCGTTGAGTGGAGATCCAACGTTCTGGCTCAGAATCGTGGTCGGCTTCGTCCTGCCCCTGATCTTCGGCTGGATGGCCTGGACGACGGCCCGGATGCGCTCGATGATGGCCGCTACCGGCCTGCTCTATCTGACCACTGCCGCCGTGCTGGCCGCGCAGATCGCCGCGAGAGCCTTGATGCTCGACAGCGGTCGACCCTTGTAGCAGCCACTCGCTCAAGCGCTCGTCATACCCGCGCTTGCCGCGGGTATCTCGATCCTCAGGGGTTGCCGGTAAGTCCGGAACAATGCGAGATTGCCGCGGCAAGCGCGGCAATGACGGAGATTAGCAGGTTGCTGTGGTACGCCTACTCGACCACGTCCTGCTGGATGACGTTCAGATTGAGTCCCGGCGGCAGCTCTGGGGCCATGGCTGCTTCGGCCTGCCAGCCGGACCGGGCGTGGTCGAGCAGTCCCGAGACCTCCTGGATCGCTGCGCCAGTTCTGACGCCCCACCAGGTCAGGTTCTGGCCGTCGCAGAGATACACATGGCCGTTTCGTCCCGCCGACATGCCCTGCTGGGCCAGCAATTCCTCGGCGTGACGCTCGCGAAAACGATACGGCTCTGAGGGCAGCAGGATGACCTCCGGGTCGAGCTCGACGAGTTGGGTCAGCGACAGTCGCGGGTAACGGCCGCGGCCCGAGTCCTCGCAGACGTTGATTGCGCCGCTGACGCGCAGCAGGTCTCCGATGTACGTGTCGCCCGACGCGGCCATGTACGGATTGCGCCAGATCAGTGCCGCTGCGCGGACTCGAGGCCGCAGCCGTTGAACGTGCTCTTGCTCCTCCAGCGATTCCTTGATCGATTCCCCGATTTTGAGCGAGATCCCGCCCAGCAGCCGGCCAACCCGGTCGATCTCCTCGTGCGCTTCCTCTGCCGTGCGCACATCGCCGACATAGACGTTCAGTCCGGCCTTGCGCAGCGCGGCGACATCGTCCTCATTGTTCTCCTCGCGATTGGCGAGCACGAGTTGAGGTTCGAGTCGAATGATCCGCTCGATGTCAGGGTTCTTCGTCCCGCCGACCTTGCGGATCGGCGCGACGACGTCCGCGGGCTCCACGCAGAATCGGGTCACCCCGACCAGCCGCGAAGCGAGCCGCATCGAGCAGACCAGTTCGGTGAACGAGGGAACCAGCGAAACCACTTCGCGAGCGGGTCGCTCGAGGTCGATCTCGGTGTCGGTGGCGTCAACTACGCTGGGCATGTGGTTGAGGCTATCAGCGACCGGTCAGCTCATGGCCGATACGCCGCCAACGCACGGCTGCCGCGGCGCAGACAACTGGCGCGCCTCATGTATCTAGCGCGGAGTTCCGGATGACGATCACCCGAATCGCAGGAGCCGGGGTGGCGTTGCGGGACGTTACCGCTGGATATCCCGGACATCGAGTCTTTGAGAACTTGACGCTCAACATCCCGGGCGGCGTGTTTACCGGCATCATCGGCGGCAATGGATCCGGCAAGAGCACATTGCTGAAGACGATCGCGGGCCTGATCAAGCCTTCCAATGGAGAGGTACTGGTCGGCGGGGAGCCACCGGAGGAAGCGCGATCATTTCTCGGCTACATGCCGCAAGTCAGCAATGTCGATTGGCGCTTTCCCATCACCGTGCGCGAACTGGTTGAGATGGGGCGCTACCAATTCAGCTGGAGATCGCGCCTGGGGCGGCTGCTGCGCACCCGCGAAGACCAGATGGCCATCGAGCGCGCCATGGAGTTGATGGATGTCCTGGACCTGCGGGATCGTCAAATCCACGAGCTCTCCGGCGGACAGCGCAAGCGCGCGCTGATCGCCCGCGCGCTGGCCAGGCAACCGCGAATCCTGCTGCTGGACGAACCCTCTGCCGCCCTCGACGCCATCTCCGACGACCAGCTGTTTGACGTGCTCTGCGACCTGACGGAGCTCGGTACTTCGGTGATCATGACCACGCACGACCTGTCGACCGTCCTCGAACACTACGCCGAAGTGATCTGCATCAACGCCGCCGAGGGCGGCATCATCGCCCAGGGCGATCCGTCGTCGGTCCTCACGGAGGATGTCCTGCGGCGCACGTATGGACGCGAGCTGGCGATCGTGTCGCGCGGGGACGTCCATAATGGCTCGTCGGACGGACACGACCACCACACGTTGCGACTCGGCGATGAGCTCCAGCTGCACATGGAAGACCACGAGCACCAGGAGGGGCATCGCCACGGCCCGACTCCGTAGGCGCTAAGTCTCACCCGCTTCGACCAGGGCGACGACTCGCCGCACCAACATCGAGAACTGACCCTCGTCAGCCGCAAGTTGCAGTTCCGAGCGCCAGTCGTCGAACCGCCGCGCCCGCACCTGTGCCGACTCGATCACGAGAAAGCGCCGAATCGACTCAAGGACATCCCAGGCCAGACTGCCCTGGTCCAGTCGGTTGGTCTCAATCGAGACCGAGGACATCTGCGTCACGGTGACGCCGGCTGCCTCCGCCGCGCTCTTGATCAGACCCCGTAGTTCCTCTGGCGCTCCCTTGGTGAAGCCACGCACCAGGTCGCGTCCGATCTCCGCCCGATCCACCTGGAACCACAGACCCTCCCAGTCGGTCTGCACGATCAGGATCGGACCGTTCGTGGTCCTGGCAATCTCACGCAGGGTGGCCGCCGGGTGGCGCAGCCACTCCAGGACATCGACCATCATTGCCGACCTGAAGCGTGAATCTGCGAAGGGCAGGCGTTGTGCGTCCGCCTGAACCAGGGCCCAGTCGCTCGGTCCCAACCACGGTCCGGTCGCGGCCGAATCTATCGCGATCCCGTGAAGGGGGGTGCCCTGCATGATCGCACTCAGGGCCAGACCGTCGCCGCTGCCCACATCGAGCACCGGCCGCGCATCCCGAGCCCGCCGCCCATTGAGCAACAGGTCGTACAGCGCGTCATAGTGGCTGCGCAGTTCGTCGTGGATGACGGGCCGGTCGGCGCCTCGCTGCGCCGGGGGCGCGAGATTGCGATGGTGCGGCATGGTCCGAGCCTCAGGCCCACTCGGACACGACGATTGGCTGACGCCCGGCAAAGCCGTCGGCCAGTTCGTGCCACCAGCTCACCGTGTGCTCACCGTACTGCCAGCAGAGATACACCTCTCGACCGTCCCGTTCGGCACGCCAGTCGACCAGCCCGCGCCGGATGTCCTTGACCTCGACGCCTTGCCGCTGGAGGTGTTCGATCAGCTCCGCGATCTGGCTCTCCAACTTGTTCATCTCGGCCCGCATGGCGGAGTCGTCGGTGATCACGGGATCACCGTCGGCGCCGGTGGTGCGACGCATCGACGAGGCCAGGGCATTCAGCTCGTCCAGTCGCAACGCGCGTTTACGCATCACGGTCACGACAGCCGCAATCTCCGGCAGCGACCGTCGCGCCTGCGACAGGGTGAACAGTCTGGGCATAGGACGGATTCTAAGCGGCGACTCAAGCACTGACGCTGTGTGTCTCAGCGGTCGCTTGACTCATCATCGGGCGAGCTCGGCGGATGTGGCAGGAACCACCAGTTGTTGCGCGTCTGAGATGCGTGATTGATGAATAGCGTGCGCACTGCCGCCTCCTCCGGTGGAACCGACAGGATGATCGCCAGATCGTTGGCTTCCAGTCTCACGCTGCCGCGGGGGATCACCACCTCGCCGCGACGATGGATCGCCGTGATCACCGATGCCTCGGGCAGCGGCAACTGCGAGACCGTCGTCATTTCCGCCTGCGAACCTGGCTCTACCCGCAGCTCGATCTCGACGGCGCCGACCAGGCGCCGCACCGGAGTCGGGGCGGCTCGTTGTCCGGTATCGCGCGCGGCTGGCTGGGCGACTTCGCGCAGGACGTCCCGCTGGGTCAGCATGCCCATCAGCCGGGACTCATCCTCTCGTGCGACCACCGGCAGTTGGCGCACGTCGTGTTCGACCAGTAGCGAGAGGGCGTGGCGCAGGCTGTCGTCCGGATGGACGAAGATCGGCGCCACCACCGCGAGGTCGAAGGCTCGCCGGTTCAGCTCCTGGCGCTCGACCGCCGACGCCACGTCCGTCGCCGTGACCAGGCCGATGAACCGATTCTGCTGGTCCGCAACGGCGACCACGTTGCCGCGCGACTGGCTCATGGCATTGGCCAGATCCTGAATTGTCGCCAACCGGGAGACGATCGGCGTATCGGTGCGCATCGTCGCGGCGACCACCAGGTCGTCAAGCGGCGAAGGCGCCGGTTCATCCCGGACGTCGAGTCCGGCGCGGCGAAGCCTGACGTTGTAGATCGTGTCGCGGGTCAACAGTTGCGCGAGCGCAGCCGCCAGGGCGACGGCCGTCATCAGGGGCAGGATCAGCGAGTATCCGCTCAGCTCGAAGACGATGAACAACGACGTCAGCGGAGCGCGCGCCGCGGCGGCGAACACCGCTGCCATGCCGACAACCACGTAGGTACCCGTCGGTCCGACTACGTTCGGCAGCGCCGACTCAAACCCGGCGCCCATCAGCGCGCCCAGGGTCGCGCCGACGAAGAGCAGCGGCGCGAACGCTCCGCCTGACGCGCCTGATCCGATGGTCAGGGATGCGGCGATCAGTTTGAGCACCATCAGGATCGCCAGTGTGGACACTGCCGTGCCACCCTCGGCGAAGATCCTGATCTGGTCGAGACCCGAGCCGAGGATGTTCGATTCGATCAGCGCCAACACGCCGACGCCGAGCAAGCCGAGGATCGGCCGCACCGACAACGACACTCCGAGGAACTCAAACACGTCCTCGGTGAAGAAGCGCGTTCTGACGAAGAGAATGCCCGCGATTGCCGCCGAGACTCCGACGATCGCATGGAGGAACAACTCCCAGTTGCTGTTGATGTCCAGATCGGGAAGGTCCAGGCCTGCGGATTCGCCGTAGAAGGAGACCGCGACAAGGTTGGCGACGACGGCCGAGACCACGACGATGGTGAAGTTGCGCACGTTGAAGCGGCGCAGGACGACCTCCATCGCGAAGAATGTCCCGGCGATCGGCGTCAGGAAGGTCGCGGCGATGCCGCCGGCGGCGGCTGCCGCGACCATCAGCACCAGCATGTCGGACGGCTGTCTCGCCAGGCGTCCGATCGACGACGCCACCGATGCAGCGATCAACACGATCGGACCTTCGCGGCCTGCCGCCCCACCTCCGCCCAGTGTGAATCCGGTCGCGACCAATTTGGCCGGCGCGATGATCGGCCGAACGAAGCCGCCTGCCCGCTCGACCGCGACCATGACGTAGGGCACGCCCGCACCCTGCGACTCCGAGGCGATCCGGGAAACCACGAAGGCGACGGGAATCGCCGCAATCGCGGGCACCAGCATCAGCGTCCAACCGCCGGCCAGACCATCGAGGATCGACGCCAGCTCGTTGAAAACAGTCGTCAGACCGTCGACCACGGCGGTTAGAGCGACCGCGGCGAAGCCTGCTGCCAGCCCGACCGCTCCGGCCAGGAGCAACGGGGCCAGGTTGCGCGGAATCCGCACCCGGCCGATCAACGGCAGTCGCCAGAAGAGCTGGGCCGACCGCGTCCCGAAGCGTCTCGATGGCCGCCGAACCAGAGACATCGCTGCGCACGCCCGTCCTTCGCAGCGGGGCTTCGCTGGCTAGACCAGGGTCTCTCGCTACGAGGTGTTACCGATTGAGGCTATGCCCCAGCCCCACAGCGGGCAATCGGAGCCAAACCCGGGCTGGCGGGTTATTCCTCTAGGGAGTCTTCCTCTTCCTCGTCATCTGTCTCCGCTTCCTCGGCCACGTCATCGGATCCGCCACCGTCAAGCGACAGCCGGACCGATTCAATCAGCTCGTCGCCACGCGCCGAAAAGACAAATGTGTACCGCGCTGCGGTCGCCTGATCCGTTGCCAGGCCGTTGACCACGATGTCAGGCACGCCGTCACCCGTCATGTCCTCGATCCGGATTGCCGAGACCGCGGCGACCTGGGCGACCGAACCCGTGACCGTGCGGTAGCCGTCGCCGGTCGATGACAGGATGTAGAAGCTGCTCACGCAGCCGCTCTCGTCGCAGGTGATCTCGCGGAATGTCAGATCGCGGAAAAAGTCGCCGGTCAGGTCGGCGTCGGAAATCTGTTGAATGCCCTGGACCTCGCGGGCATAGGCCTGGGCATGGTCGTACGAGATCCGATACTTGGTCAGATCGCCGGGTACCGGGTCGTACACCACGAGATTGGAGAACGGCACGGCAGCGCCGAACGAATTCGGGTCGGTGTACACAATCGACGCCGAGAAGTTGCCGTCGCCGCTGGTATCGATCAGCACGACGCGGTCGTTGCCCACGGCCAGAGACGGCATCGGCCAGGCCTTGAACAGTTCGATGATCGGCTCGACCTCATTCACGCCGTGCAGCCAGGGCAATGCGGCTGCCCCGTACTGGAGGAAGTTCGCCGGTGCGTCGGGAATCGTATCGCTGGTTTGCTCCGGGCCCGGCTGCGGGAACTGCGTGTACGTCACCCGAGTCGGCGTGGCCGCGGGCACCGCGACGGTCGGCAGCTCGACGCTCGGCGGCTCGATCTGTTCGTCTTCTTCCTCCTGCTGATCTTCTGCTTCCTCCGCGGACTCTTCCGCTTCACCGTCTTCCTCGGCATCACTCAGCGTGACCCCGGGAATCTTCAGCTCCTGACCGACGCTGATCAAATCCGGGTTCTGGATTCCGTTGAGCGTGATCAGATCGTCGATCCGCACCCCGAGTCGGTTCGCGATCGCGGCCAGCGTGTCCCCCGGTTGGACGATGTATACAGAGGGATCGCCTTCTTGCTCCGGCTCTGTAGTTTCAGATTGTGGCTGAGCTGCCTGCTCTTCCTCGTCGTCCGAGGGCGAGGTCGTGACCGACACCGCCTCGGTCGGTTGAGCTTGCTGTTGCTGGTCAGTGACGGCGTCACCGGTGGCGACGGCAGCGGATTGGTCGTCGGCGTTCTGGGCCGTTTCAGCCGGCGGCTCCACGACCTGCGGCGTTTCCTCGTCGTCGCCGCCGAACAGGCCGCAGCCGGCGAACAGGAACGTACTCAGTGCAAGAACAAGGACAGCAGATGCAAAATTGACGGCGCGCCGTCGAGCAAGCCAACGGTAATGGGACATCAGTGACTCAACCGCCCCGTCGCCTGTAGCCACTCTATACACATTCGGGCTAGAGAGCGGGTAGAACGATGCGAATCGCGTTAAAGGCGCGCCAGTTGCTGTCCCAACCAGGCCGCCGCCAGTCCGCCGACAGCTGAAACCAGCAGATTGGCCAGCGCCCAGTACCAGCGACCGCCATTGAGCAGATGCAGGGTGTCGAGCCACACCGTGGAGAACGTGGTAAATCCACCCAGCAATCCCACTGTGATCGCCAGACGCAGATTGTCCGAAACGCCGAGGCGCTCCAGAAACAGCGTGGCGACGAGGCCCAGCAACAGCGTCCCGCTCAGATTGACGACCAGGATGCCCAGCGGCAAGCCGTCCGGCTGACCGATCCACCGATTCAGCATGTAGCGCAGCACGGAACCGAAGGCCCCACCGAGCGCGACCGAAGCAATTGCGGCGACCGTCATCGTTCAGCGGCCCGTGGAACCGAACCCGCCGGCTCCCCGAGCGGTGTCGTCCAGTTCGTCCACTTCCTCGACCTCGGTCAATGCGACCGGAGCGACCACCAGTTGTGCGATTCGGTCGCCGTGCTCAATCCGGTATCCGCGCCCGGCCGGGCCCCGCAGCGACATCGAGACCAGCAGTTCGCCGCGATAGTCCGCGTCGACCGTGCCCCAGCCGATCTCAACGCCCCGTCGGGTCAGACCAGACCGCGGACGGATCTGAATCTCATGGCCGGCCGGCGGCGCGCATGCGATCCCGGTCGGTACCGGTTGCGGCATCAGGCCGAGCTGCAGCGATCCGCCTTGCTCCGACAGTTCCGCGTACAGGTCTAGTCCGGAAGACAGCTCGGAGCCGCGTGTGGGCAACTGCGCCGCCGCGCGCAGTCGCCGCACACGCAAGGCTCCGAGCCCGCCGCCATCCGTCGCCGCCCAACGAAATGGCGGGAAGGAATCCAGCCGCGTGTCTGCCAACGCGGCTGGATGGTCGGGCGCCTGCCGCAGCAGCCCCGCCGCATCTGCGATCATCTCCGACACATCCACCCCCAGATACGACGGCGCATACGGCGCCAGGCGCTCGATGCCCGATGACAGCTTGATTCGAACCCCGCGAGGCCGGTGCGTGCCCGTCCAATGATGCAGGCCGGCGGCGAGCAGGATCAATCCCTGGTAGAAACCGCGAATCGGGCGGCGCTCGACCTGCCAGATTTCCTCCCAGGTCTCGTGAGCGTCGAAAAACTGCCTGGCGTCCCACTCGGCCGCGCCCTTCGCGAGTTCGGCGCGGTGTTCCGAGGAAATCGTCGGCTCGAGCGCAAGCTGTTCGGACCGGGACGGGATCTCACGCACTCTGGCCATCAGGCCGACCGCCTTCTGCGTTCGCTGGTCAGTGAGGATTACTGAGTTGTCCCGCCGCCGCGGTTCATCGACACTGTGCGCGACCGCCCTCACGTTGGATACCGGTTGAGGTAAACATCATCGCTGATTTTGTAAACGTCCGGGCCGCGCTCGACCAGAACTTCAACGAGTTGCGGGCGCTGCTCGATTCGTGTGACGAGGATCGGTTGAGCGAACGCCTCGGGGACGACGAATGGTCGGTCCGCGAGATCCTGCTCCATCTCGTCCACTCCGAACGCTGGCTGCATCCCCAACTCATGCTGTTGCGCCGTGAAGTTGCGCCCGAGCTACCTGTCCCGCGGATCGGCGGCGTCAGCCTCCCGGACACTGAGAGCGACGCCTCTCTGCCTGAACTGCGCTGGGCGCTGACCAGCGTGCGCGAAGACACCGAACGCCTGCTCGCCGATCTTTCGCCCGACCATCTGCGCGAACCGGCCAACCTCGAGCTGGACGGAGACGTGCTCGACATGTCCCTGCGCACGATCGCGCTGACCGCCGCCGATCATCAACTGTTTCATGTCCGCCAGATCCAGCGGACGCTCGGGATCGTGCCTTGATCTCCGACGCCAGTCGCTTGCCATAATCGATAGCCTGAACTCACCGGTCCCGCGGACCCATGGCTTCAGGAGAATCTGCATGCAACGAACCGTCGACGACTATCCGTCCCGCCTCGACATCGAATACCCCCAATCGCTCGACCGCATCTCGACCCTGCTGCGACCAATCCTGGCGATTCCGATCGTCATCCTGGTCTCGTTCATCCCGCCCATGCTCTGCATGCCGGTCGCGTTGATGTTGGTCGTGCGGCGCAAGTATCCGCGCTGGTGGTTCGACTTCAACCTGGAGATGGCGCGCCTGCGCAATCGCGTCAACGCCTATCTCAATCTGATGACCGACGAGTATCCGTCCAGCGACGAAGAGCAGTCGGTCAAGCTCGAACTCGACTATCCCGACGCCGCCCAACTCAATCGATGGCTGCCGCTGGTCAAGTGGTTCCTCGCGATCCCGCACTACATCGTGGTCAACATCATGCTGCTGTTCCAGACCATCGCCGTGTTGATCGCCTGGTTCGCCATCCTCTTCACCGGGCAGTACCCGCGACCGCTCTTCACCTTCATGCTCAACGCCGAGCGTTGGATTCTCCGCGTCGAGGCCTACGCCTTCCTGCTGATCACCGACCGCTATCCGCCATTCCGTCTCGGATAGAGCGGCGTCGCCAGAGGCGTCCGAGTCATGCGGCCAGCCGCAGCGCTCCGTGTAACTCGATCCGCCTCAGGAACCAGAGGAACGCGCCCAGGTTGAGGGCGAACAGCCCGCTCAATGCGCCGAATAGCATGCCTACCACCGGCCAGTCGACGATGAATGCCAGCGGCGGCACGACGTCGCGCCCGTCGGGTGTCAGCGCGAAGAAGTCCAACAGGATCGCCCCCGACTGCGTTCCGACAATCAATCCAGCCCCCAACCCAATCGCGATCACAATCAGTTGCTCCAGGGCAATCAGGCCGAGAATCTGGCGCATACTCATTCCCACGCTCTGGCAGACAGCGAACTCCACGGTTCGCGCCTGAGCCGTCACTGCCGTCAGAACCACCAGTCCGAACGCCGACGCGATCGCGACCGCCGCCAGCGCGCCGATGAACACGCCGTTCCACGAGGCCACGATCAGCGGGTCGGCCGCCAGCTCCTCGCGGGCGCTGTCGA
This sequence comes from Chloroflexota bacterium, assembly GCA_009838735.1. GTDB lineage: Bacteria > Chloroflexota > Dehalococcoidia > Bin125 > Bin125 > Bin125. Next base: position 8,675 of record VXQZ01000033.1, on the reverse strand, counting down.
TTGTGGCGATGCCGTCACCTTCGAGCGGGGTGTCGTACTCAACCAGCAAATCCGCCCAGCGCTCGAGCGGCGCCGACGCCCAGAGTTCGTCACTCACCGCCAGCGCGACTCCGGCCGCCGCGCTGCCGTACAGCCGATCGACAAATGCGGCGCGGTCGATTAGCACCAGCGGATCGTCGCGCTGCGGGTCGTAGCTGGGGAACGTCTCGAACTGCCCGCTGATCAGGAACTTCATCGGCGATGGACCGATTCGCAGCCTGACCGTGTCGCCGATGTTGAGCCGGCCCTGTTGTATCGCTTCGGCAGAGAACAGTGCCGGCAGCGGCGCACGTTCGGCGATGTAGCGCACGCCGCGCAGCGAAGACGGGATCGCATTCCAGCGGTAGCGTGCTCCAGCGTCCGAGACGGCGAAGAAATCGAGCGGCTCCTCGCCGACCTCCAACGGCGTCGCTTCCCAGCGTCCCGAGCTGAAGTCGGCCAGCAGCTGCCGCTCCCCGCGCATGACATAAGACAGGTTGCCGAGCAGGATCTCGCCGGCGGCGCGTGTCAGCGCCAGGTCAAGCGAGACCAGGGTCACTGGTGCGACGGGCCGTTCAGACACGGCCGGTCGGAAGCGGGTCTGGCGCTGGACGATTCGAGCCCCCTCCAGTGGCAGATATGCGGCCGGTTCCTCGGTCAATCGGCTGGAGATCGTGATCCACTCCGCTTCCTCGTTCACCTGCTCGGGACTGAGCGTGTCGATCGTGTACCACCAATAGCGTCCGACCGCGTCCAGCACCTTGATCCCGATCGCCGTCTCCTGTTCCAACCGCACCACTGCGAGATCCAACTCCAGACGGCCGCCGATGTCGTCGATCAACGTTCCCTGGACCTCGTTGAGGGGCACCGCGATTTCTCTCAAGTCCGATGGTGGCAGCGTCCAACTGATCTGCCGGTCCGCCAGCTGATCGGCGACTACTTCAGAGTCCAACGCGGCGATCTGCAGCCGGCCGGAATCCTCGTCACCGTCGAACGCGCCCACAATCCGTTTGATCTGCGCCGCCGATCCACCGCTCTCGCGCTCGATCTCCTCGTACGGAATCGCCTCCGAGAACGGCTCCGTCAGACGCACCGAGGCGCCGACGGCGTGCAGCGCGCGATCGTCGTACGACGTGTCCAGGGTGGTCCGGAACGAGGCGGCGAACACAGCCAGCGCGCCGGCAATGGTCAGCAGCAACACCGTTCTCGCATAGTGCGTGGGTGTCCGCCCCAGGTACCAGGTGCCCAGTAAGAGGGTGAGCGATCGCCACGGCGATGCGAACCGGGCCAGCAATCTCATGAGCGGCGGGAACAACCGCAGCACGATCAGTCCAACGACGAAGAGCAGCACTGTTGGCGTCGCCACCGCGAGCCAGTCGAACCGTGTTTCACCGACCAGCGGCGTCTCGATCGGGTCTCCGGCCCACTGCAACTCAAAGATCAGCAGGGCGCCGAGCGCGGCGACCGCCGCGTCGATCAGCGCGCGCTGGGTCCATGACGAAGGTGGACGCCCCCGCTCGCGTCGAGTGGTCACCATCGTCTGACGAGTTGCCCGGTAGGTCGGAACGGCCTGTGCCAGCAGCGCGAGCGCGCCGGCTCCGATTGCCAGGTACCAGGATTCCAGCGGCAACGACACCGGCAGGAATGGTCCGGCGCCCGTCGCCGCCAACGTCTCGTCGAATGGCGGCACGAACCCCAGCAGACTGACCAGCCCCATCCCAATCAGCGGACCAAACGCGACCGCAGGAGCAGTCAGGATCGCCGCCTCGACGATGTGCAGCATGGCCACGTCACGTTGACGGGCTCCGCGGGAACGGAGCCAGGCCGTGTCCTCGGTCCGCTGTTCGGCCAGCATCGCCGCCGCCACCACCGCATAGACGAGCACGGCCCCAACCAGCTGGAGCACGATCATCAACAAGGTTGACTGCGCGAACTGGAAGCGCCGGCTGAAACCGACCAGTGTGTCGACCAGCTCCGTTTCCTGCTGCACGCCGTCTATCGACTGCGCGATCCGGCGGGTCATCCGTTCCAGCGAGTCGGCCGCAGCCGACGCGTCAGCGGCTGACGCTCCTGTCAGATCGGTGCGAAACCGCTGCAACAGCGTCAGGCGCAGCGTTGGCGATTGATCGGCGAGGATGCCGAGGATGCCGTCGCGCGTGGTCCAGAAGCGTAGCTCCGTGTTGAGTGCGGCAATCGGCATGTATACCGGGTCAAGGGTTGACCAGCGCCTGACCTCGCTGCTCGGCTGCAGCAGACCCACCACCCGCACCCGCGTTTCGTGCTCCAGACCCAGCCAGAACGGCTGCGCCAGCAACTCGTCGCCGACGGTCAGGCCGAACGACCGTGCCTGCGCCGCTTCAACCGCAACCTCGAGCAATCCATCGGCCGGCGCCGGCGATCGCCCCTCCACAACCTCCGACGTCTCCTCCATATCGCTCTGAGCGAGGAACGTCGCATGGTCAGCATCTGGCGGGTCAAACTCCTGATCCTCTGTCCGCAGGACGTAGCCGCCGGTCCTGATCGCCGTCATCCGGCCGACCAGCAGCGACTCGGCCGCGCTGACCGCCTCATCGCGGATCAGCGACTCCACTGACTCGACGGATTCCGCATCGGCGGTCACCTTCGTCTGGACAAAGCGCAGGTCCAGGGAAGCCGGATCGCTGTCGGCCAGCGTTTGTCGCAGCCCGAGATCGCGCACCGCCTCGATGAACACCGGGGCACTGCTGGCCAGGCCGACGGCGAGCAGCGCGCCGATCAGCAACACGGCCGAGAGTCGAGGCGCAGAAGTGATCCGCCGAATTGCGAGCAGCCCGAGCTCCCGAGCGGTCTCCCCGCGCGAAGTTGGTTGCCGTTGCGCCATCAGTCGGCGCCCTCACGCAGCAGCGGCGCCGCTTCCTGCCCGGTCGCCCAGCGCGAGATCACCGTCGTCCCGACGATCGCGCATGTCACGATCACACCGACCCCGATGCCGGCTAGCACCCAATCGACCGAGAGCACGGTCGGCGGCGCTGCCGCGATGCCCTCGGCCGTGACGTCGAGAAACGCCAGCAGAGCGCCCACGATTGCCCGGCCCAACCCGAATCCCAGGGCAACCCCGGCCGCGAGCACCAGCCCAACTTCCACCGCGGCCTGCCCCGTCAGCCCGCTCCGTCCCGCGCCGATCGTGCGCATCAGCGCAAACTCACGGGCGCGCTCTCCACCGGCAGCCGCCAACGTAAAGATCAGCGCGGCAGACCCGACCACCAGCAAGCCAATAAATCCAACCACGAAGAGCGCTGCCGCCCCGCCCGAGCGGAACGGATCCTCCTCCGCCAGCACGATTCGCTCCTCGGCGTCCAGCACCGTGCTGGCCAGATACACATCGTCGAGCAAATCGTTCGTGATTAATCGGCCGGCGTTCGTCTCAGTCGAGGCCCAGACTTCGGTGATCGGCAACACCGCCTGAACCGCCGCCAACAACGCAGCGCTGCGCAAGGCCAGCACATCGGCGATCAAGAACCCGCCTTGGGCCGGATTGAGCGTGGGAAAGTAATCGACCGAAGCGGCAATCCGCACCGGAATGCTGGCATTGTTCAGCTCGATCGGAACGATGTCACCCACCTTCAGATCGGCAGTCTCCATCGATGTCCGGTCCATCGCCGCGTTGACCGGGAGGTTGGGTGATTCGCGAACAATGATCCGCTCGTCGCTGGCCGCCATCTGTGACCAGTGATATCGCAGCTCGCCGCCCCTGAACTCAATCCGGTCCTCTCCCGCTCCGCCCGACGCCGACAACCAGGGTCCGGCAGACTCGAACGACTCCACCGCTATCGATTCCTCTCCAACCAGCGCCCGCAAGTCCCGCATGTGCAGGGTCCCGGTGGGCGCCCGAACCACCCGCGCATGTGGCCTCATGATGATCGCCGCAATCCTCAGCGGTTGAGTCAACCCGCCCAGCGGCGCGCGCATCGTCTGCATCTCCCCTCCGACAGCCGACGCAGTGTTAGTCCGAAACTGGCGCATGTGTACCTGACCGTTTCCGTCGAGCACCCGCGCCGCCAGTTCGAGATTGCTGTTGCCCGGATCGCTGCGCACGCCGATCGTCAGCGCCTCCGCGCCTTCCGGCAATGCCTGTCCGATCCGGCCCGGCTCCCGAGCGATCGCGGCCAGCAGCGCATCGGAGGACGCACCCAGCAGATCGTCGTCAAGCGCCACCGTCTCGGTCAGCCGTCCTGTCTCCAGCCCCAGCACCACGACCCGGCTGCCCTCCCGGTCGCCGCCGATCGAACCGATTCCCCGGTACACCGCACCCGCCTGGATGCCATCGCGTCGGTCCAGCGGCTCTGTCACCCGACGGATGGTGGAAGTCGCCAGGTTCCCGCCAATCGACACGCCCCGGACGTCCGAGCCGACCTCATATTCAATTCGTGAACGCTCCACCGTGCGAATCGTCGACGCATACGTGGCTGAGATCAGCCCCACAGCCGTGACAAACGCGACCAGCGCCGTGAGCAGCATCGGCCCCGTCGGGTTTCGTGCGACATTCAGCACTCCCAGGTAGAGCCATGACGCGATCGGCGCTCTCGACAGCGCCGCCGCCGCCAGCCCCCAGACCCGCGGCGCCACACGCATGATCGTCAGCGCCGAGCCGAGCAACAGCAGGCCGGGACTGAGCATCAGCACCGGATTCATCCCGCCCGACTCGAACGCCGCCAGCGCCCCGCCCGAAGCCTCGCTCTCGAACTGGAAGAACAGCACCGCCGCCAGCGCCAGCAACGCCACGTCGAGCCAGGCCCGCTGGAACAGCGATTGCCGCTGCGGACGCCCGGCCGCAACGCGCTGATTCTCACGCTTGCGAGCGTCGAACCAGGCCGGCGTGGCGAAGGCGATCCAGGCAATCAATGCGCCGCCGACCGCCAGCGCCCAGGCCTCCCAGGTCAGACGCGTGTCGAACGGCTCCCCGCCCGACACCCGCGCCACCGCTTCCAACCGCCCGGCGTGACTCAGCGCAAACGCCGCCAACGGCGCCCCCAGCAATGCCGCCGGCACAGCCGCGATCGCCCCCAGGACCGCCTGCGCGCCCGCCTGCTGCCACGGGCGAGCTCCCCGCGCGGCCAGTCGTTCCCGATCAACCCGCGTCCGCTGCGCCATCACGCGCCCAACCAGGGCCACCCCGAACATCGCAACCGCAGCGATCTGCAGACCGGCCAGCAGCGATTGACTGGCCGAGAACTGCGCCTGGCGGGAGAACGATTCCAGAGCACTCAGCAACAGCGTGCCCGCCGATCCGCTCTCTAGTCGCCTCGACTGTTGCTGCCATGCGCTCAGGGCCTCGATCGCATCGTCAACCTGGTCAGAGTTCAACGCGCCCGTCATCAGCTCGGTGCGCATCCGGTGCGTCACCGCCGAACCAAACCGCTCGAGCGCAGCCTGATTCACAAACAGACCGAAATACGGCTCCTCGGCGCCGCCTTGCGTGATGTTGACCTGCAGATCGAACCACACATTCGTGTAGTGAAATGTCAGAACCTGTGAGGGATCCGCGGCAGTTGGCTCGATGATGCCGGTGACCACAAACCGTCGATCCTCGGCAAACACGACCTCGCTTCCCACATCAAGGCTCAAATCCGACGCCAACTCCGACCCGATCACCGCCTCATTCACCCCACGAGCCCATTCACCTCGGACCAGACGGCTGTGTTCTGAAAGCCCGTCGAACGACATCAAGTACGCAAGCAGCGACTCGTTGATCTCGTTGTCCAGGCGAGTAAACCTCGCAAAGCTGCGAGGCGTCTCCATGATCCGCCGCGTATCGCCAAGCAGTCCATCAAACCGCCTCAGATGTCGCTCGCGAATCAGTTCCGCATCCTCTGCGACCTGAGCAAAGTCCTCGATCTCAGCAGGACGAAATGCCCGCGCGTGATCGGCGAAACCAGTCCCGCGAGGTGACTGCTCAATCAGCTCACGCAGCGCCAGATCAGCCGACGCCGCCCGAAACACCAGCGGCAACGCCACCAGCGCCGCCGCGATGACCAGCAGCGAAGCCGCCCCGATCATCAACATCCAACCGCCGCGCAATTCGCGCAGCGCGGCGAGTCGCAGCAGACGGAAGAGTCCGAGCATGATGTTGCAATCCTACGACCGCACGTACTGTCGGTCGCTCCCCGACTGCCGGTCGCTCGCCTGTTGTCAGTCGCGCTCTGGGGTCGTCACTACTCTGGTTGCCCCTGCTGCAATCGGCCTTTAGCCTATGGCGAACTAGTTGCGCCGCCGGCACGACGGCCCGGAACTCGCCCGAACCGGCCTGCACTGTCCAAGCTGACTCAACGTCGAAGGCATCACCCTCAGGAGCACGTGTATGACGACACAAGCCGAAACACACACCCAGATCGCAGCCGAGGTCTCCGGACTCAAGGTCAACGCGCTGCAGGATGGCAGCGGACCGAACATCGTGGTGCTCCACCATTCCACCGGTTCGCCCGGCTGGATTCCCTTCTACGACCACCTCGCCGAGAACCACACCGTCACCGTCCTCGACATGCCCGGATACGGCCAGTCGGAACGTCCCACCTGGGCCCGACACCCCCGCGACATCGCCATCTTGCTGCACAGCGCGATCCACAAGATGGGCATCGACACCGACGCCCACCTGCTCGGACTCGGCTTCGGCGGCTGGGTCGCAGCCGAGCTCGCGTCCATGCACCTGCACGGACTCGACAGCCTGATCCTCGTCGGCGCCGCCGGCGTCCAGCCCGAGGAAGGCGAAATCGCCGACGTCATCTTCTACGAGTTCGAAGAGTACGTGAAGCTCGGCTTCTCCTCCGACGAGGCCTACGCCGAAGTCTTCGGCGACGAAGCCGCGCCCGAACTCAAGGAACTCTGGGACTTCTCCCGCGAAATGACCGCGCGCCTCACCTGGAAGCCCTGGATGTTCAACCGCCAGCTGCCGCATCTCCTCTCCGAGGTCGAAACGCCGACCTTGCTCCTCTGGGGCGAGAACGACCGCGTCGTACCGCTCGGCGTCGCCGAGGTCTACAACGCGAGCCTGCCCAATAGCCAGATTCAGGTCCTCGACGGACTCGGACACCTGGTCGAGCTGGAGAATCCGCAGGCCGCCGCCGACGCCGTCAGCTCGTTCATCGCAGGGCTCTAGGCCTCCGGCGATTCGTGCGAGATCACGTATCATTTTGAGGAACGTACAACCGGCTCAAGCACCCAATCGCTGAGCCGGAGGAACAGGAACCGCAACCATGTTCATTGGCTACTTCACCGAACGTCCCTATCAGGACTTCGAATCGGGCTGGGTCGGAGCGACCGGGCGTGAAATCGAAGACCTCGGCATGACCAACGGGGACTACGACCCCCGCATCGGCGCCGAGCTCTACAACCGCTACCTCGACGAGAAGGTCTACGCCGAGGAGATGGGCTTCGACGGACTGATGCTCAACGAGCACCACTCCACCCCGTTCTGCATGGGCGGCGTGATGAACGTCGAGGCCGCCATCCTCGCCCGGATCACCAAGCGCGCCAAGATCGTGCTGCTCGGCAACGTCCTCCCGATCTGGGAAGACCCTCTGTGGCTCGCCGAGGAACTGGCCGAGATCGACATGATCTCCCGCGGCCGCCTGGTCACTGGCTGGGTCCGCGGCACCGGCCGCGAATCGGTCGCCCACAACTCGCAGGCGCCTTTCAACTGGGAGCGCTTCCAGGAAGCCCACGACTTCGTCGTCAAGGCCTGGTCAACCCCGGGTCCCTTCCGCTGGGAAGGCGAGCACTACCAGTACCGCTACGTCAACCCCTGGGCCCGCCCCTACCAGGAACCGCACCCCCAGATCTGGATTCCCGGCGTGATGTCGCGGAACACGGTCAAGTGGTGCGCCGAGCATCGCTATCCCTACGTCATGCTCGCCACCGAGATCGAGCCGACCAAGCAGTCGTTCCAGTACTACGACGAGGTCGCGCAGGAGAACGGCTACGAGGCCTCGACCGAGCACCACGGCTACCTCTTCAAGGTCCACGTCGACGAGACCGAAGAGTTGGCCGAGGAAGCCGGCCGCAAGTACATCTCCGGCCCGGCCAACCCCTTCCTCGAAGGCAACCAGGGCACCGTCCGCAGCAACCTGCAGAACCTGCCCGGTTTGACCTCGCGAACCCAGCTCCTGCCCACCGTCAGCACCTTCGCTGCCGCCGCCCGCGGCCGTCAGGCCGAACGCGACGCCGCCCTCGCCGAGCAGGAAGCCGAGCAGGACAAGGTCGACGCCGACGCCTTCGGCACCTACGAGGAACAGGTCAACAAGTACTCGATCATCACGGGCACGCCCGACACGGTCATCCCCAAGATCCGCCACGTCCTCGAAGAGCTGCGCCCCGGCAACATCTTCTTCTGGGACGGCGACGGCGCGATGAACCACGAGGACGCCATGCGCTCCCTCCGCCTCTTCGGCGAGGAAGTCATCCCCGCCGTCCGAGAGATGGGCAAGGATCTCGACCTCAAGGGAGCCTTCGAAGTCGACACCCAGACCGGAGCCCCAATGTCCGGCGACTAACCCCGCCCCCCGGTTCAACCAGCAGAGACCCGCGCCCCGGCGCGGGGCGCCTGGGGTAATGTGGGGTATAAACATATCCGAGCCCCCGAGCAGGGGATAGGGTGAGGTTGGCGGGGGGGTGGGTGTAAAAAA
>VXQZ01000056.1 GCA_009838735.1 Chloroflexota bacterium | reverse complement strand
TGTTACTGCTACCATCGAGATCTACTCCTCTCTATTCGTAGGTAGTGTCAGATGTTTATATGATACATCATCCGATGCCTCCTGCCCTCCGATGCCCCGTGCGCCCTTCTGATGCCCCGTGCCCCCTTCCGATGCCCCGTGCTTGACACGGGGCCCAGCCGCGCCAGACCAAACGCTCTACCATTAGAACAGACGTACTCCAAAAGCAGAAAGCACGACCAATGCCGAATCCCTACCACTTCCGAGCCAGCATCGACCGCCTCTGGCGACACGCCAACTCCGACGCCCCCGCCTACCGACGCCTCAAATCTCTCGACGCCGTCGTCCGCGAACTCTTCGCCCCTAACGACCGCGCCCGCCAGAACTACCAGCTCTACCTCGCCACCGACCCCTACGATGTCGCCCGCCACCACCTCCGCGACCTCTACGACGGACCCGGTCCAATCGTCCTCCCCACCGAAGCCTCCCTCTGCCTCCCTCTCCCTCTGGGAGAGGGTCGGGGTGAGGGTCCCCCCACCCTCCCCGAGGAAGAGACCATGGACGAAGACGACGACCCTTTGTAACTGGCATCCTCCTCACCCACTACAGCGCGTTTTTTTTCTTTCAGCCGATCACCCGCCCCTGGCCCCGCCGTGCCCGATGCCTAGACTGTCTCGCATGACAAACCTGCCCAGACATCACTTCCGATTTGAATCCCGGCGCTCCCCTGTCCTCTCGACCAAAGGCATCGTCGCCACCAGTCAGCCGCTCGCCTCGATGGCCGGACTGCGCATCCTCAGCGAGGGCGGCAACGCCGCCGACGCCGCCGTCGCGGCTGCCGCGACCCTCGCGGTTGTCGAGCCCACGTCAACGGGCATCGGCGGCGACTGTTTCGCTCTGTTCTATCGGGCCGAGGATCAGTCGGTGTCGGCGCTCAACGGCAGCGGCCGCTCGCCGGCGGCCCTGGACCTCGATGTCGTCGCGCGCTGCGGCGGCTGGGAACGGCAGGGTCCGCACGCCGTGACGGTGCCGGGATCGATCATGGGCTGGCACGACACCGTCACGCGCTTCGGCCGGATGCCCCTCGCCGACATCCTCCAACCCGCCATCGAGCACGCCGAGCAGGGCTTCGCCATGACCCCGGCCATCGCCCGAGGCTGGGATTTCCAGGCCGAACTGCTGGCCGAAACAGGTCCGGCCGGACAGGATCTGTTGCTCAACGGCACCGCGCCGCGCGCTGGCGAGGTCTGGACCAACCATCACATCGCCCGCGTAATGCGAGAGGTCGCGGAGGGCGGACCAGACGCCTTCTACCAGGCACGACCAGCGGAGCGCATCGTGGAGGCAATCGAGCACAACGGCGGCGTCATGGCGCTCAGCGATCTCGCCAACCACTGCTCCACCTTCGACGACGCTATTTCAACCACATACCGCCGCCATCGAGTCTGGGAATGCCCGCCCAACGGTCAGGGCATCACCACCTTGATGGCGCTCAACATCCTCGAAGGATTCGAGATCGGCGAATACGAAGCACGGTCGCCCGAGGTGCTGCACATCATCATCGAGGCCCTGCGACTCGCGTTCGCCGACGCCCGGGCCCTCGTCGCCGACCCCGCGAAATCGGATGTGCCGGTCGACGAGATGCTGAGCAAGGCGTATGCCGCCAAACGGCGACAACTGATCTGCGAGGATCAGGCAATCGAGCTCGCCTCCTCAGGATTCCTGCCCGGCCGGTCCGACACGGTCTATCTCTCAGCCGCCGACGGCGAGGGCAACGCCTGCTCGTTCATCAACTCGAATTACGAGGGGTTCGGCAGTTGCATCGTTCCGCGCGAATGCGGATTCAGCCTGCAAAACCGTGGCGCCGGCTTCGTCGTGGACGATCCCGATCATCCCAATGCCCTGGCCGGCGGCAAGCGGCCCTATCACACGATCATGCCCTCGATGATCACCCGCCACGACGGCAGCCTCTTCGCCAGCTACGGCGTCATGGGCGGCTGGAACCAACCGCAGGGCCAGACCCAGGTCGTGCTCAACCTGATCGACCGGGGCATGGACGCTCAGACGGCGATCGACGCGCCGCGCGTCTCGATGTACGAAGAGCCGCCCAACGGACCCATCTACGTCGAGGACACCTTCGGCATCGAGGTGCTCTCAGCGCTCGCCCTGCTCGGCCACCCCGTCGTCCCCGCCAGCGGAGCCATGCGGACCGGCGTCGTCGGCAAGGGCCAGATCATCTACCGCGATCCAGACTCCGGAGTCCTCTGGGGAGGCTCAGACCCCCGAGCCGACGGCTGCGCCGTCCCCCTCTAGCCGATCCCGCCTCCGCCGACGTCGCCGCCAAACCCGCCACCATCGAAACCGCCGCCGATGTCGTGGCCGCCGCCGTGGTGTCCGCCGTCAAAGTGGCCAGGGTCGTATCCGGCCACACCTTGTCCGGCATCGCCGGCGTGGTGATCGCCGACCATGTAGCCGACGGCGGCGGCGCCCAGCACCCAGGTCCACATGCCGTCTTGCCAGTTGCGCACCTTCGCATTCGCGCGACGGCCAAACAGCCGCGAAACGACTCGCAGCGGAAAGAACACGACCAGAGTGATCAGTTCCAGGATTAAGGTCTTCATAGTCGCTTCCTTGCTAACGCTTTGCCGCCGACAGCTGTCGGCGCACCAGTCGCGAATACAATCCGTCCTCTGACGCTAACTGATCATGCTGGCCAATTTCGACCACCTTGCCCTCGTCCAGCACCACGATCTGATCCGCGTCGCGGACCGTGGACAGCCGGTGGGCGATCACGAGCGTGGTCCGGTCTGACATCAGCTCGTCCAGCGCATTACGCACGAGGCGCTCGTTCAGTCCGTCGAGATGCGACGTGGCCTCATCGAGGATCAGCACCGGCGCGTCCTTGAGCAGCGCGCGGCCAATTGCAACGCGCTGGCGCTGGCCGCCCGACAGCTGCGCGCCCCGTTCACCGACCGGGGTGTCCAGACCGTCCGGCAGCGATTCGACGAAGTCGGCCAGGCCGGCTCGCTCAATCGCGAGCAGCAGTTCACCCTCGTCGGCTTCGGGCTTCGCCACCAGCAGATTGTTCCGGATCGACGCGTTGAACAGATACGTGTCCTGAGCCACCAGCGCGACCTGGCCGCGCAAGTCGTCCAACCGGTAGGTGCGCAGATCGGCGTCCTCAAGTGTGATCTTGCCGTCCTGCGGGTCCCAGAACCTGAGCATGAGGTGCGCTGCGGTCGTCTTGCCCGCACCGGACGGTCCGACCAGAGCAACCGTGCCACCTGGTCGGAGGTCGAACGAGACCTCATCCAGCGCGGCCCGTGGTGTGTCCTCATAGGAGAATCCGACAGAGGCGAACGCCCCTTCCGAGACGCCGACACCGTCCGCTGGCTGGACGTCTGCTCCGGTCCCGGGGCCATCGACCACCGCCACCGCCTCGGAGTGAACCGCCGTCAACCGGCGCGTCGCCCCGAGGGTGTCGCCCAGTCGACGGCCAACCTGGGCAAGTTCGGCCACCGGCATGAACGCGCCCATCGCCAACAGTGTCAGCAGGGGCGCGAGTGATGAGTCGATATCGCCTCGGACCGCCAGCGCCCCGCCAATCGTCAGCACAGCCAGACCGCCGTAGCCAGTCAGGCCCTCAAGCAGCGTGCGCTGAGCCGAAATCTGCCGGTTGAAGCCGCCGCGAATCGGCATGTAGTCGCGCATCAATCCTTCGAACTCGGTCTTGCGCTCCCGCTCTCGCTGGAATGCCGTCACCTCGCGCAGACCCTGCAATGTGTCGACCATGTGGGCGTTGAGCGCACCCAGATGATCACGTGAACGAGAGCCGAGCCGGTCGACGATTCGGCGTGTAAACAGCGGGCTCAGCGCGGCGATGATCAGCAACGGCGCGAGACCGAGTCCGAGACGCCAGTCGACGATGAACAACGTGACCAGAGCAACACCAGGGATGACCACGCTGACGAACGCATTGGCGATCGTGTGCGCGAAGAAGTACTCGACCGTCTCTACGTCCTGCGTGGCCATCGAGACGAGGTCGCCGGAACGCCGGCGCAACAGGTAGGCAGGGGCGAGCTGGTCGAGCTTGCGGAACAGGGCAATCCGCATGTCCGCCAGCAAGCGGAAGGCCATGTCGTGCGAGACCCAGTTCTCGAGGAAGCGGAAGAGTCCGGTGAGCACGGCCACCACGATGAGCAGGATCGCCAACAGCGTGATCGAGTCGCCGTCGCGGACGTTGGCCACCATCAGGGCGCCGATCACACCGACGGCGATGGCGCCAAAGAAGTGGGCCACCCCGGTCAGGAAGGAGAGCGTGGTCTTGAACCAATAGGGCGCGGCGAGCGCAAGCAGCCTGGCCGATGTCTCCTGCCAGCCCATGCCCTCGGCACGGACGATCGCTTCGGTTGCGCCCCCGCCGTAGTCGCGGATAGCCAGCGAACTGGTCGCGGCCGCTCCCGTCCGCTCGGCCAGTGGGGCGTCATCGACGAATCCGTCAATACTCGGATCGGTCATCTGACCTGCCATCAACCAGTCGTAGACGCCGCCCTCCGCGAGCAGCGTTTCGTGGTCGCCGCGCTCAACCAGGCGACCCTCATCGAGCACGAGGATCTCGTCGCAGTCACGCACGCTGGACAGTCGATGGGCCATGATCAACGTCGTCCGACCCTGCATCAGGCGGTCGAGCGCGGCCTGGATCGTTGCCTCGTTCTCCGCATCAACGCTGGACAGCGCCTCGTCGAGGATCAGCATCGGCGCATCGCGCAAGAGCGCCCGCGCGATCGCGATGCGCTGGCGTTCGCCGCCCGACAACCGGTGTCCGCGTTCGCCGATCACGGTGGCGTAGCCCTCGGGCAAGGAGTTGATGAACTCGTGGGCATTCGCCGCCTGCGCTGCTTCCCGAATCTCATCCTCTGTCGCATCGGGCCTGGCGAAGCGCAGATTGGCCAGAACCGATCCGTGGAACAGGTACGTATCCTGCAGCACCACCGCCATCTGAGCGCGGATATCGGCGAAACGCAGTTCGTTGAGGTCGCGTCCGCCCAGCCTGATTGTGCCTTCCTGCGGGGTGTACAGACGTTGCAACAGCCACAACAAGGTGGACTTGCCCGAACCGGACCGTCCCACCATCCCGACTCGCCTGCCCGGTTCCACGGTGAACGAAACGTTGCTCAACGCCGGCCGTCGGCCGGTCGGATAGCTGAAGGTCACGTTGTCGAATTCGATCCGCGGTTCCAGCTGCTCAACCGGCTGCACCTCTGCGTCGGGCGTCAGTGGCGTGGCACGGTCGACGTCGAGCACGCTTTCGGCCGCCGCCACACCTAGCAGTCCCTGGTGAAACAGTTGGCTCAGTTCCCTCAACGGCCGAAAGACCTCGACGCCAAGCATGAGCACAACAAGCAACTCGGCGAGCTCCATGGCGCCGCTCTCGACCCGCAACGCGCCGACGTACAGCGCGACCGCTGCCCCGACCGTGATCGCAAGGATCGTCAGTCCCTGAGCGATGGCGTTGTGGAAGAGCACACCCATCGTCGAGCGGAACACCTCTTGCGCCCGTTCAGCCAGTTCCGATCCGCGTCGCCCACTCTGCCCGAACGCCTTGAGCGTCGCCAGACCCTGCACCGAATCGAGGAAGTCGGCGGCGAACGAACCATACGCGTCGCGCCGCCGGATCGAGGCCTCGGCGTTCTTCTGTTTCAGCAGCTGGGGCAAGACCAATGTGACCAGGGCGAAGCCAAAGTAGATCGCCGCCACCGGCAGGTCGAGCCAGCCCATGAAGATGAAGATCCCGACCGGCGCCAGCGCAGCGACGATCAGCTGCGGCAGGTATTGACCGAAGAAGGTCTCCAGCTGTTCCACGCCCTCGATCACGCCGACCGTCACATCGCCGGTGCGTTGCCGATCGAAGTGCGACGGCCCCAGGCGCGTGACCTGATCGAACAGTCGTTGCCGGAGGGAGAACTGGACCTGGAGGGCCGTGCCATTGGCAATCTCCTCCTTCGCGTACAGGAAGAGTGAGCGAGCAGCGATTGAAGCGGCGGTCGCGATGATCAATGGCACCAGGTCGCTGAAGCTGTCGCCCTGGAAAATCCGCGCGCCGATCCAGCCGAGCAAGGCCAGGCGAGCAACGCCGGCAGCCACCGCGAACAGGCCCACCGACACGGCAAGCGCGATGCGCCAGCGGACTCCCTCCGTGAAACGCCACAGATCCCAGGAAAAGGTCATTGCTCGATCCTTGAAGGGCGCGCCGACCGACAACGTAGTCGAGGTCGCCCGCCGCCCTCAGTCTAGGAAGAGCCCAGCCGACCGCAAGCGGACGTAGAGTTGCGCCGAGTTCTGCGGCGGAGGGCAGCGATTAGCACGCTCATCAAGCGAGTAATCTGTCGCTGGTGACCATGCTCGGCGGAACGTTGGCTCTGGCGGCGATCTGGATGGCGCTCGCCTGGATCACATTGGTCAGCACGCAGTTCGTCAGTCCAGAGCCACCTCGGACGATGACTCATCACGCCTTGAGTGACAGTAACCGGGCAGGGATCAGCGTGCTTCGCGGCGGAGAGCAAGCGGCCGCGGGAACGGCGACGACGCTCCGCCCGACCGTCGGTCTCACGGCACGGTTCGAGGATGTTCCACAGGAGCACGCTGAGGCTCCGTTCTCGCTCAATCTGCGCTTTAGCGAGCCGGTCGCATTGAGCGGCGAACAACTCCGAACTGACGCACTCCTGGCATTGTCGGGATATGTCACCGCAGTGGAACCTGTCGACAACCGGTCGGATCTGTGGAACGTGTCTGTCGCGCCCGACGGGAGGTCGAGCGTCCGGATCAGCCTGAATAGCCGAAGTCGCTGCGGACGACCGGGCGCCATATGCACTCAGCACTCGATCCCCCTGGCCAATCGTCCCACAGCGATCGTTCCGGGGCCGCCGCTTTCAGTGGAGTTCCTGGAGGCGATCGAGCATCACAGCGGCCTGGATCGGATTCCGGTTCAGTTTGTGTTCAGCGAACCGCTGCTCGTCCGCTCGCGAACACTCGCCAATCTGGGACTGCAAGCAGGCGCAGCAAGCATCGACAGGTTGCGCCGGATTGATGATCGACAAGACGGTTGGGAAGCTGTCCTGATCCCGGAGTCGAGTGACGACCTGGTTCTCACTGTCGGTGCCGCATTCGATTGCCCTGACGACGACCCCGGTTGCCTGGAGTTGCGCCGGCTCGGGAGTTCGACCAGTCTCAGCATTCCGCCGGCGACCATACACCTCACGTTCGACGACGGACCGGAGCCGGCGACCACCCCCGCCATCCTGGACATCCTGGCTCGGTACGACGCGCGAGCGACCTTCTTCGTAGTCGGTCGCAGCGTGGCCGCGTTTCCTGAGTTGATTGAGCGGATGGTCAATGAGGGACACACGCTAGGCAACCACACGTGGAAGCATGACGACCTGTTGCAGCTCAGTGCAGATGAAGTGATCGAAACGCTCTGGCGGACCCAACTCGCGCTCGGCGAACACGCCACACCCTGTTTCCGTCCGCCCTTCTACCGGTTCAACGCTGAGATCGTCAACCTGGCTGCGAGCTTGGGCCTGCGCATGATCCTGAACACCGGCGACACGGACGATTGGACGCGACCGGGTGCCACCGCGATCGCCGCCAACATCGTCGCTGCCGCCGAGCCGAATGCGATCCTTGTGCTGCACGACGGCGGCGGCGACCGAACGCAGACGGTTCAGGCGCTCGAATCGGCCCTGCGATTTCTCAAGAGCAGACGCTACGCGTTCGAGCCGGTTTGCCAATAGCGGCGTCGATTGCTCGAACCACTTCCGAGCCGGAAGTCACTCCCACTGCGAACCGTTGGGCGTGCCGGCAGTCGCGGGAAGTGGAAAGTCTTGCGAGATCCACGGCGTTCGCGATGTCAATCCGACCAGGGTGCAGAAGCGGGCCGGATTGCGCTCGATCATCTCCGGCGTGACCGTGGCCCAGTAGAGCTCCTGGGTTTGCACGTGGTCGCGGACAAAGGGCATAACCAGCGTGACGCGTTGACCCTCGGACGTTCTGGGCAGGGCTCCGTGCCAGAGACTGCCATGCCACGCGATGACAGAGCCTTTTGGCACTTCGAGCACCTCGACGTCCGGATGGTCGTGGGCCTGTTGCAGCTCTGGCGGAACGTTGCGGCCCCAGCGGTGTGACCCCGGCCAGACGCAGACGGCGCCGTTCTCTCTGGTGTAGTCCCCCGTAATCCAGTTGAGATTGCAGTACTGGGCCGTCAACGGCCAGGGAGTCGGAAACTTGTAGCTGTGGTCGGCGTGAATCGTCAGCGGCGGCGTTCGCGTGTCCTTGACCAGGCCGGTGACCTGGCTGATTTTCGCGCGCCAACCCAGCATGTATGTGACCAGCGTCAGCGGCACGGGCGACGTCAGCACTTCCTCGAAGACCGGGTCACGCGGCAGCAGGTGTTGCAGCGTTTTGCCGAGGCCCGGACGCCATTCGCGTTCATCCGCCTCGGCGACCCTCAGGATCGCCGCGCGAATACGGTCGAAGAGTTCCATGGGCGCCGCCTTTTCCGGGGGGATGACGGCATAGCCTTTGGTCTCGAGATCGGCGATTTCGCTCTTGAGGTCGTACTTCTCGATGTCGGCCTGGAGCCGTCGTTCGGCCTCCTTGCCCGCCGGAATCGGATCGTCGGCAAGCTTCGCCGCCGCCAATTCCCGCAAAGCGATCAGATCCCGCTCCAATGCCAGTGCATCAATTGCCATCGCAATCACCTCTCATGGACGCCAGCAGGTTAGCGACTCAACGTTTCACGGATTCGACGTACTACACTGCGCGCGTTCGCAATGGACGTGAACACACGTCACGCCCGGCTACTGACTGGAGCAGAGATGAACATCGCCGAACTGGGCAAGTCCCCTCACGCCGACCCCCTGGTGAAGACGATCCTGGAGCACGACCTGGCACGACACATCGTCGAGCTGGACGCCTACGGATTCACGGTCATCCCGCCTGAGAAGCTGGGCACGTCTCCGGGTTTCGCCGAGCGGCTGCGCGACGCGATCCTGAATACCTACCAGAAGCGGCACGATGTCACTATCGACGATTGGCGAACCGCCGATCTACCGGCGCCAAACGAAATGGCCTGGCAGCTGGTCGACGAGGACGACGTGATCACCGAGGCCGTGCTCAACCCGGTCGTGCTGGCGATGGCTCGCTGGCACTGCGGCCAGAGCGCCATTCTCGGCGGCACGTCGTCGATCATTAAGCCGCCGCATGAGAAGAACTACCTGGCGATCCACAACGACACGCATGGCGTGCCGCCGCCCCAGGCCGCCTACACGCACCTGGTGAACACCAGTTGGGTACTCACCGACTACGCCTCGCGTGAAGATGGCCCGACGGTCTTCGTGCCCGGCTCACACCGCTGGGGCCGGGCGCCTGCGCCGCACGAGACCAACTTCTGGGAGTGGGAAGGCGAAGACCGGCTCTACGAACCCGTCCCGATTGAGGCCAAGGCGGGGTCGCTCGCCGTCTGGGGCGGCAACACCTGGCACGGCGCCATGAATCGTGAGAGCACCGGTCTACGCGTGACGATGGTCCTCGTTTGGCTCCGGTCCTACATGCAGCGCCTGCAAATGTGGGACGACGGAGCCGTTTCGCCCGAGCGGCTGGAGCGCTACCCCGAGCTGCACAAGATCCTGGGCTATGACCATCCCTATCCGTTCCGGGAGCACGTCGACAAGCCGGACAAGATCATGGACATGATCGCGCCCGGACAGGATCAGTTCGCCTGACTACCAGCACGGCCGAGCAGCACAACAGAGGGCACGCAGCGCGCGTGCCCTCTGTTGTGGTTAACAATCGTCGGAAGCGGGCAGGGATGCAGTTCTGAATGTGATGGTGGGCCATCCTGGACTCGAACCAGGGACCTCAGTCTTATCAGGACTGCGCTCTAACCTGCTGAGCTAATGGCCCGGATGGCCTGCGGCCGGGAGGCCGGTATGAATTTGGCCTTAACCGTTGGAGAGCGGAAGTCAGTTCACTCGTGGAGCCGGACACGCCGTTGACCTCGTGGCCGCGACCCGGGTTAGGGGTGTTGGCGGTGAGGCGTCCCCGAATGAATCGGAGACTGGCGGATCGACCTGGGAGCTCAAACGATGGCAGGGCCATCGTCCGGCATTCCCCGCATCGGGTGCGGGAAATCTCCCTAGAAAGGAGGTGATCCAGCCGCAGCTTCCGCTACGGCTACCTTGTTACGACTTCGTCCCAGTCGCGAGTCCCACTTTCGGCGGCTGCGTCCCGAAGGTTCGCGCACCGACTTCAAGTGTTACTCACTCCCATGACGTGACGGGCGGTGTGTACAAGGCCCGAGAACGTATTCACCGCAGTATGGCTGACCTGCGGTTACTAGCAACTCCGGCTTCAAGCAGGCGAGTTTCAGCCTGCTATCCGAACTGGGACCGGTTTTGAGGGATTCGCTCCATCTCGCGATGTGGCTGCCCGTTGTACCGGCCATTGTAGCGTGTGTGTCGCCCTGGGCGTAAGGGCCACGCTGACTTGACATCGTCCCCACCTTCCTCTGCGTTGTACGCAGCGGTCTCGCTAGAGAAATACAACTAACGACGAGGGTTGCGCTCGTTGCGGGACTTAACCCAACACCTCACGGCACGAGCTGACGACAGCCATGCAGCATCTGTGACGGCTCCCCGAAGGGTCCCCCGGCCTTTCGGCCAGGGTACCACCGACATGTCAAGCCCTGGTAAGGTTCTTCGCTTTGCATCGAATTAAACCACACGCTCCGCTGCTTGTGCGGGCCCCCGTCAATTCCTTTGAGTTTTAGCCTTGCGGCCGTACTCCCCAGGCGGGATGCTTATTGCGTTAGCTGCGTCACAGAGGGGGTCGATACCCCCCACGACTAGCATCCATCGTTTACGGCGTGGACTACCCGGGTATCTAATCCGGTTCGCTACCCACGCTTTCGTACCTCAGCGTCAGGATGCGCCTGGCAAGCCGCTTGCGCCACTGGTGTTCCTCCCGGTATCTACGCATTCCACCACTACTCCGGGAATTCCGCTTGCCTCTACGCCCCTCGAGCGCCGCAGTTTCCACCGGCCGCTCCCGGTTGAGCCGGGAGATTTCACGGCAGACTAACGGCGCCGCCTACGTACCCTTTACGCCCAGTAAATCCGGATAACGCTCGCCACCTACGTCTTACCGCGGCTGCTGGCACGTAGTTAGCCGTGGCTTATTCGCCGGGTACCGTCAAAGTTCTTCCCCGACAAAAGGGATTTACAACCCGAAGGCCTTCATCACCCACGCGGCGTTGCTGCGTCAGGCTTTCGCCCATTGCGCAAGATTCCTTGCTGCTGCCTCCCGTAGGAGTCTGGGCCGTGTCTCAGTCCCAGTCTGGCTGATCATCCTCTCAGACCAGCTACCGATCGTTGCCTTGGTGAGCCGTTACCTCACCAACCAGCTAATCGGACGCAGGCTCCTCCCAAGGCGCCGGAACATTTCCCCATCGGTCCGAACCGATGGGCGTATGGGGCATTAGCCCGCGTTTCCGTGGGTTGTTCCCCTCCTCGGGACAGATCACCTACGCGTTACTCAGCCGTTTGCCACTCAGTCACCCCCGCCGAAGCGAGGGGCTTCGTTCGACTTGCATGCATAAGGCACGCCGCCAGCGTTTATCCTGAGCCAGGATCAAACTCTCCATTGGATCAGCCGATCGTGTCGGCTGCAAAGGTAGAGATTGTTCGGACATCGCCACCATCTCTCGGCCCGAAGGCGTCGAAATAGCGCGATTCCGGACTTGGGGGGGCTCCCCAAGCTCACTGGACTTCCGCTCTCCAATTGTTAAGGCCTGGCCGATGCGGGGCGCTTGAGGCTTGGCCATCTGGTGCGCCCTGCATTTGCGCAGACGTCAATAGTAGCCCGCCCGGATCTGCGATGTCAACAATCGCTGACCGGTGGTGGACACGGTGGAGCAACGGAGATTGTGCCTCCCGCCACACTGATGTGCGCGCCGCCGGGCAGTTCGACTCGGCCATGTCCAGTGTGAATCACCTGGAGCGCGGCGGCCGTCCGTTCGGCCGACAGAATCAACCCATGCTCGCGGCACAGCGCGCGCAGGACCCGGGTTTGCAGCGGGCCGGGCAATGTCAAGAACTGGCGTCGAGCAATCGTCCCGCTCGCGTCTCGAAGTTGTGCCAGCGTCTCCTGGCCAATCAACTCGAGCAATTCGCGGTCGGAGCTCACGGCGCGCGATAGTTGAGCCAACCGCTCGGACACGCCTGGGCTGATCTCGGACATCAGCGGCAACAACGAATGCCGAATCCGGTTGCGTATGTGTTCAAGGTGTTGGTTCGACGGATCCGGCACCGGTTGCCAATCGTAGGCCCGACAGACATCCTCGGTCTCCTGCCTGGTCACGCCCAGGAGCGGCCGGACCAGCTGGACCTCGTCCGTCAACGCACGCTGGCCCGGCATACCGCTGAGTCCGTCCAGTCCTGAGCCGCGCAAGATATGGAGCAGCACCGTCTCGGCCTGGTCATCCTCGGTATGTGCCACTGAGACCACCGGCGCACCTCGATCCTGGGCCAGCCGCGAGAGCGCGTCGTAGCGGACACGCCTCGCAGCCGCTTCGATGCCGCTGGAAGCGCGTTCGGATTCGGCTCTGGCGTTTGCCTCAACAATGTCGAGCGGCGCGCCAGCCTGCTCCGAGAGCGTGACCGCGCCCTCGCGAAACTGGCGGCGAATCTCTTCGGACTGAATCAGGTGGTCGACATGAGCAGCGCGGACGCGCCATCCGTGCCGGCTCTGCGTGTCGGCCAACAGCAGCAGCATCGCCGAGGAGTCGGCGCCAGCCGACACCGCGGCAATCAATGGACGGCCGAAGCCGGTTCCAACGTGCTCCACGAGTGCGCGCGAGATTCGGCGGCCGATGTCGCGAATCCGGCGGTCGGACGGGAGCGTCACTGCAAGACCCCGTCGTGAAGGCTACTTGGCGACTTCGACTTCTTCGGGCAGCAGATTGGCCCACCAGGGCGATCGGTTGATTTCAAGAGTGCCGCGACCGGGGGCGTGTACACCGAACGATTCCTCACCGGGACGCACCATGCCCAGGTCTTCGCGCGCGATTCGTTCAATGTATGCATCGGAATCCAGCCAGGCGACCAACGCCGCCAGTTGTTCCGTGTCACGCCGGAGTTGCTCGATCTCTGCCTCTGTCTCGACGATTCGATCATCAAGGCTATTGGCCTGGAGCAAGCCCTCGACGCCGCTGAATACGACAAATCCAACCAACAACAGGGAACCGACAAACGCGATGCGCCGGAGCAGCCATGGCAGCACTGCCGCCTGGCCCGGCGGGACGGGATTCCGCTGCCGTTCGGGGGCAGGGATGACCGCGGCGTCGGTCACAATCTCGACTGTGCGGTCGACCGGCATGTCGGCCATGGTCTGCGGTCTGCACCGCCGCCGATGGCACTCTACAACGAATCGACCGATCTATAGCCCGTTCAGATGATGTCGATCGTTTAACCGGACCGCGGCCGGCACGCCGTCGGCAATCCGAAACGCGGTGATTCCGGCAAGCCCGGTGTCGATCCGCCGCCACTCACTCGGAGGCATCTGCAGCGCATGAACAACCAACATCTTGACGACGAAGTTGTGCGTCACGATCAGCCCCGTGCCTTCGGACGGATCCGCGACCAACTCGTCGAAGAGCGGCCGTGCTCGTTCGAGGACATCCATCAGGGACTCTCCACCCGGCATCGGCGCGCTGACCGACTCGTCGCCTCGCCACTGGCCCAGGAACTCGGCGAAGCGCTGGCGCACAACGGGCCACTGAAGCCCTTCGAGCTCCCCGACGTCCAGCTCGATCAGTCCCTCACAGGTTGTTGCCTCGACACCGTGCGACGCGGAAATGGCCTCCGCGAGGTTGCGAGCCCGTGACAGAGGGCTGGTCAATACCCTCGTGATCGTCTCGTCGCGAAGCGCGTCCACCGTCAACCGCAATTGCTCAAGTCCCAGCTCGGTTGGCGGGGAATCGGTTCTCCCCAATCCGACGCCGGCCCGGTTTGCCTCCGACTCCACGTGTCGCAGGAGCATGATCCGGTTCATGCCGTCACCGGCTCTCCGGCCAACTCAATCGCCGTGCGATGAATCCGGGCTGGTTCCTCAGTTGCGCCCAGGGCCAGCATCACTTGCTCGGGACGCCCTGCCCCACGTTCGTCGTTACGCAGCCGCATCGACAGCGTGGCGACGCCATCGACAACGCCGATCAAGCTGATTTCGAGGATCAGCGGACGTAGGTCGTATGATTTCGTCTCCTTGCCACGCTGATGGGTCCAGGGAATCTCCGCCCGAGCCATCAACTGATCAATCGCGGCCTGCCACTCAGCCTGCGAGCGGAAATCCTCGGCCTCAACGACATAACAGGCAGCGCGCAGCATTGATTGCAACGACGCCTGCTTCAACGGTCCCTCGCGCAGTTCGAGAATTCGCAGTCCGGGAGTCAGCTCACCTGAGAGCCGGTGCATCGTCTCGGCCAGGTCAACGCGTTCGGTCAAGAGCACGTCGAGCAGTTCGGCTTCCGACGTCACCCCGACCGCCAGCGGAGCCGCAAGCGCGATCTTCGGTCTCGGCGAAAAGCCGTGAGAGGTGGCCAGCGGCAATCGGGCTCGCTTGAAGACCCGTTCCCAAACGCGCATCAGGTCGAGATGGGAGACGTACTTGAGCGGCCCTTCGGCCGCGAACCGGATGTGGATCCGCAGGACAGCGTCAGACCGGCTCATGATCCGGCAAGCCAGGCGGCGGCTGCGGAGTGCGGATCGGACGCGCGGGAGGCGACCTCGGTGGCCAGCATGGTCAGGCGCTCCTCGCCGTCTGCCGTGTGCAATTGGTTCAGCACATTGGCGCGGGCGAGCGCGGTAATCTGCTGCCGCGCGCGCGCGAGTTCGGCCAACTCCAACCTGCCCGAGGTCTGCAGCTCATCAAAGTGCGCATCACAGGCATCGACCAGTTTTTCGGTCCCTTCGCCCTGGGTCGCCACGACTCTGACGACGGGCG
Source organism: Chloroflexota bacterium (assembly GCA_009838735.1). GTDB lineage: Bacteria > Chloroflexota > Dehalococcoidia > Bin125 > Bin125 > Bin125. The sequence goes on along the minus strand of VXQZ01000056.1, from coordinate 29,635 downwards.
GATCCCAGCCCCGATCGGGGTTGAGCGAAAGTAGCGCCTTGAGCGCCGAGACCATCCGGTCGGCGCCGGGCAGGTCCGACTTGTTCACGGCGAGCACGTCGGCAATCTCCATGATGCCGGCCTTCAGCGTTTGCACTTCGTCGCCCATGTTGGGCGTGTTGACCAGGACGGTCGTCTGTGCCGCGCCGGCAATATCGACTTCATCCTGTCCCGCCCCAACGGTTTCGATCAGGATCACATCCTTGCCGTAGGCGTCTAGCACATGGACCACGTCCTGCGTGGCTGCCGAGAGGCCGCCGAGCGCGCCGCGCGAAGCGAGCGATCGGATGAATACGTCCGAGTCGGAATACAACTCGGTCATGCGCACGCGGTCGCCGAGGATGGCGCCCATCGTGTAGGGAGACGAGGGATCAATGGCCACGATGCCGACGCTCTGGCCGCGCTGCCGGAACGCCTTGGCCAGCTCGTTGGTGACGGTGCTCTTGCCGGCGCCGGGAGAACCGGTCAGGCCGATCGTTCGAGCTCGCCCGCTGCGCGGGTACAACGCGCGAAGCATCTCGCGTCCGCGCTGGTCTCCGCTCTCGACCCAGCTCAGGACTCGCGCCAGCGCGCGTCGATCCTTGGCCAGCAGGCGCTGCTCAAGCTCAGCCAGCCGGCCCGTGAGATGTGTATCCGAACTGGGAGCCGTCTTAGTTGTCACGAACGGTCGAGCTCGGGAACATGCGCGCGGACGTATTCGGCGATGTCGCCGGTATGCGCGCCGGGTCCGAAGACCGCGGAAAAGCCGGTCTCTCTGAGTGCGTCAGCGTCCTCGTCAGGGATAATCCCGCCGCCCAGGAACAACGTGTTCTCCGGAGTAATGCCGCGCTTGCGGCAGGCGTCCACCACGCGCGGGAACAGTTCAAGGTGAGCCCCGGAGAGCACCGAGAGCGCCACCACGTGCACGTCCTCCTGCAGGGCCGCCTCGGCGATCATGTCGGGGGTCTGGCGGATGCCCGTGTAGATCACTTCCATGCCGGCGTCGCGCAGCGCCCGCGCAACGATCTTCGCGCCCCGGTCATGTCCATCCAGTCCCGGCTTCGCCACCAGCACTCGAATCTGGTCCGTCAACGTTGAGGTGTCGCTCATGATCTCAGCTTTCAATCGGCATCGATCAGTTTATGCCTCCGACAGGCGCAATCGCGCACCATAAGTGTGCTTCGGCGAAATGAATGCGCCGGTATTGGCGTCGGTGACGGTGAGACCCAGCGTTCGCAGAAAGGCGACGGATTCTTCGGCGTCCCTCACGGTGAGCGCCAGCATGAAGAGCCCCTCTCCGCCTTCCAACTTACGCGGAAGCGGTCCGCCGCTGCCATCCAGCGGGCGTACGAGCTCGATATCGGTCTCGCCGATGCTGAGGAATTGCGCTTCAATCCCGAGCGCCTCCGACTCGACGTGGCGCCCAACGCTGAGTCCGAAACGCTCCGTCCACTCATCGACCACCGGAGCGATCTCGTTGACGGCGACGGTGACGTGGTGCATGGCATGGGGATAGGGACCCTCAGTGGGCCCGGTGTGAACGGGCGCGTCCGCCGGCGGTTGGGCGAGCTCGATCAGGACGCCATGGTTGGAACGCGGATGGATGAAACCGACCATGCCCGACAACCCCTCACGCGGTTCGGTGTCGATCATGTTCATGCCCTTGGCTTCTGCATCCTTGAGTTCAGTCGTGACATCGGTCGTGCCGAAACACAGGTGGTGGAACCCTTCTCCGTTGGTCTCCAGGAACTTGGCGATGCCGGTCCCCTCACGCGTGGGTTCGAGCAGCTCGATCTCGCAGTTGTCGAGCGGAAAGATGACCCCGCGCACGCCTTGCGATTCGATTTCCCGATCGACCACTTTGTCCAGGCCGAAGGTGTCTCGCCACAGTTCCGCGGACTTGTCCACGTCGCGCACGACGATGCCAATGTGATGTACGTGGGTCAGGGTCATCGTGTCCCCATCTCGCTCAATGGTGGGTTACTCGTCTGGTGAGGTCGGCCCGAATTTCGCTTCCAGCTCCCGCCGGTGCTCCCGATCGTGTTCCAGCGCCACGCCAAGCAGGATCCGAGCTGGATTGCCCTGGCTGTTCAGATCGGACTCAGGAATGCGTTCTACCAGCGTAGCCGTGCGTCCGCGCAGATCCTGCACGGCCCGAATCAGGGCTGGCAGCCGTCGATCGCCGAGAGACGCCACCGCTGCGGCATTGGTTGAATCGATTCGCCGCGTCGGGAAATCGAGCAGGGACGGAAAGGCTCCTCCGAGGTGCTCCTCGATCGCCGCACGCTCTTCCGCCTCCCAGAACAAGCGATGGGCCGCAATCCCCTTCGGCGACCAGGCGCCATCGGCCAGCGGTTCGTCTACCTGGTCCTCGGGCACCGCCGACAGCGTCTTCAACAGCAGCTCGCGCTCGGCCTGCCACCAGTACAGCAACCGTTGCGCGTCCGACCAGTCACGCTCGGATTGTCCGCCCGCCGAGCTGGGCGTCTGTCGTCCTGTCGCTCGCCTGCCGAATGGCACGTCGATGACCCCGCTTGCCCTAAACGACGATCCGTTCGCGGTACTCGCCCCAGACCTGGCGCAACGAATCGGAGATCTCTCCCAGCGTCGCCGACTGCTTGACGGCGTCAAGCATCAGCGGGACCAGATTCTCATCCGTGGCGGCGGCCTGCTGGATCGCGTCCAGCGCGGCCGACACTGCGGTCTGGTCCCGACCGTCCCGCAGCCGCTCAAGCTTCTCGATTTGCCGCTCCCGCACCGTCGGGTCGACGCGCACGATCTCGACGTCGGAATCCTCGTCGGTCTCGAAGCGATTGACGCCAACAATCACGCGACCGAGCTTGCCTGCGGACCTATCGCCGTCTCGCGCCGCCTCAGCCTCGGTTTCGACCTCACGCTGGAATCCGGACGCCGCCTCAAGAATCTCCGCTTGCTGGTAGCCCTGTTCGATCGCCGACACGGCTCCACCGAGCGCATCGATCTGCTCGATGTAGTTCCGCGCTTCTTCCTCCAGGGCATCTGTCGTCTGCTCGATGTAGTAGGAGCCGCCCAGCGGGTCGATCACGTCCGCGACCCCCGATTCGTAGCCGATCACCTGCTGTGTGCGGAGCGCGATCTCAACCGCATGCTCCGACGGCAGGCCCAGCGCTTCATCGAGGGAGTTGGTGTGCAACGACTGCGTCCCGCCCAGAACCGCGGCCAGCGCCTGTAGCGTGGTCCGGATCACATTGTTGTCCGGTTGTTGCGCGGTCAGCGTCACGCCGCCGGTCTGCGTGTGGAAGCGCAGCATCTGGGCGCGCTGATTCTCGGAGCCGAATCGGTCTCTGGCGATGCTCGCCCAGAGCCGACGCGCGGCGCGGAACTTGCCAATCTCCTCCAGGAAGTTGCTGTGACAGGCGAAGAAGAAGGAGAGCCTCGGGCCGAAACTGTCGAACGCCATCCCCTGCTGCAGCGCCGCCTCGACGTACGCGATCGCGTTGGCCAGGGTGAAGCCAATCTCCTGGGCCGCCGTGCAGCCTGCCTCGCGCATGTGGTAGCCGGAAATCGAGATCGTGTTCCAGCGCGGAACCTCGCGCGTGCAGTAATCGAAGCTGTCCGTGATCAGTCGCATCGACGGCTTGGGCGGATATATGTACGTCCCACGCGCGATGTATTCCTTGAGGATGTCGTTCTGGACCGTCCCCCCGATCTTGTCGCGCCCCACGCCCTGCTCCTCGGCCACCGCGGCGTAGAGCGAGAGCAGGATATTCGCGGTCGAGTTGATCGTCATCGACGTCGTGACCCGGTCCAGCGGGATCTGGTCGAACAGCGTGCGCATGTCGTCGATCGAATCGATCGCCACCCCAACTTTGCCCACCTCGCCCTCGGACATCGATGCGTCCGAGTCGTAGCCAATTTGCGTCGGCAGGTCGAACGCGACCGAGAGGCCAGTCTGTCCCTGATCAAGCAGGAATCGGTAGCGCCGATTAGACGCTTCCGCATCCTCTTGCCCGGCGTACTGGCGCATCGTCCAGAGCCGGCCGCGATACATCGTCGGCTGGATCCCGCGCGTATAGGGATATTCGCCCGGCAGCGGCCCCGCCTCGCCGTTCTCGCCGTTCACGTAGATCGGGTCCAGAGGTTCTCCCGATGAGCGACGAAACTCATCCCGACGCTCGGGAAATCGACCGGTCGCCTTGGCGTAGGGTCCGTCCAACCAGTCCTGGAGTTTCGAGGTCATCGGATCGCTCCCTCCACCGGACGCAGCTACCCAGAGGCTACGCAGCCGCTCTCAGCAGGTCAACGATGTCAGGCGTGGGCAGCCCGTCAGACTCCGAATCGCCGCTGGAGACTCGCAATCCGGCCATCAATAGCCTCGCACCACGCGTCGGCGGCCAACTCGACCACCCCGCTCTCACCCACAAATGCGCTGCTGACAAGCAGGTCGGCGGATTGATCTCGGAGGCTGGTCAAGCTCTCGACCAGCGCTCCGGCGTCGCTCTCCAGCTCCGGGTACACCGCCGTCGCCCAACCGCCGGAAACCGGCACGATCGTGTCGCCGGTGAACAAGTACGTCTTGCCGTGCGGCGACTCATAGCGAAGTGTCACACTGCCCGGCGTGTGCCCGGGCGTGTGCAGGACCTCAACTTCCGACAGCGCCGGATCGTCGCAACCCGGAGCGATAGACAAATCGGCCTCGCCCTGATCACGAATCGCGGCAGCGTCGGCCTCGTGGTACGCGAGCCGGGACGCGAACCGATCGCGAACCTTGCTCAGCGCGGGACTCGCCTCGTCTCGGTGGCTCAGCACCTGGACCGAGACGCCGCCCAGTTCCTCAATCGAGTCCAGGTCGCCCTCTTGGTCCTCGCCCAGGTTGTAGATCAGCAGATTACCCGAGGGCTTGGTCAACAGATACGCCCGTGTGCTCACCCCATCGGCGACCGCGCGCGGCGACGTCTGCCAGAGGTCGGGTTCAAGTTGTTCCATCGTTGTCCCTCGCTGTCGAGTACTTGGGTTCAGGCTACTCCGCTATTCGCTCGCGCAGTTCCGTTTCCCTCGCTGTTTCCTCAGGCGAGATCGCATCGCCGAAATCCTCCAGCTCGTAAAACGGGCGAATCTCAATCTCACTGGGACCCGGCATCGGATTCGGAGCCCGCTTCACCCACTCGACCGCTTCTTCCAGATCGGCGACTTCCCAGATCCAGAACCCGGCGACCAGTTCATTGGTCACTCCAAACGGACCGTCGATCACCGTCCGCGACTCACCGTCGAACGCAACACGCTTGCCCGCAGCCGTCGGTTGCAGACCCTCGCCGGCCTGCATGATCCCGGCATTGACCAGCTGTTCGTTGTAGTCGCCCATCTCCTCGAACATCTCGGTCGTGGGCATCACCCCCGCTTCGCTGTCCTCGGTCGCCTTGACCAGCACCATCACCCGCATGGTTCCTTGCCTTTCGTGCGACGATCTCAGCGACTGGTGGGCGATGGAGGACTCGAACCTCCGACCTCCCGGGTGTAAACCGGACGCTCTAGCCACCTGAGCTAATCGCCCCAGAACAACCGATCGCTTGGTCTCGTCCTACTGCTGCGTTTCTATCACACCGCCCAGATTGTCGGCCGCGATGTCGAAGATCTCGCGGAAGCTTTCGAAGAGCGTAATCGCCGTCTGCAGACCGCCCTCGTTCTCCCCTGACAGCGCATCGCGGACGAGCGGGCCTGCCGCATTCGCGATCTGCGCCAGGGCGTCGGAGACCTTCTCGTGCAGTTCGGACCACTGTTCAGGCGGCGTCAGAGCCAGGAACTGTTCGTGCAGATCCGACCAGACCCGCGTCTGCGCTTCCATATTGCGTTGCCAACCCGGATCACCGAGCACGCCGGGATCGTCGCGCCAGCGCTGAATCTGCTCCTCGGCAACAACGAAGTTCGCCCGCGCCGAATCCAGAATGTTGAGCGTGGCCTCGCCATAATCCTCAGGCACCGCTTCCTGAGCGGCGCCCAGCTCTTCACCGATCAGGTTGCCGACCAGTTCGCGCAACGTTTCGAGGTCGACGATGCCGACTCGCAAATCCTTGATCAGCCCGTCCGACCCGACAAAGAACGTCGTCGGCCGGCCGACCAGCGGATACGGACCGTCGGTCAGGAACTTCCGCGGATCGAGCAGGACCAGATAGCTGACGCCGGTGACCTCGTAGGCGAACTGCCTGGCTGTCTCCAGGCTCTCGCCATCGTTGACCCCGATGAACGTGACCCGTCCACCGGCCTCCTGGTTCACGATCTCGAACTCGGGCATCTCCTCAATGCAGGGTTCGCACCAGCTCGCCCAGAAGTTGAGCACGATCGGACCGTCGATCTCCGACAGCGTCCGTGGCTCACCTTCAAGATCAAGCAGGCGGAAGTCCGGCGCCAGCGCGCCCTTGTCGGCGGCGTCGCCCTCGCGTTCGATGTAGCCGAGGTGCGTTTCCTCTTCGAGCTGGGCGATCCGCGCGTCCAGCTCGGACGAGCTGCCCTCTTCGTCCCGTTCCGCCCTGAGATCTCCCAGTTCGACCAGCTTGGCCGAAAACGCTTCGCCGGCGCCCTCGGCCGCGTCGCCGCCGCGGCCGCCGATGAAGATCGGCGCAACGATCGCCGCCGCGATCGCGGCCACCACCAATCCACGGTTGATCGCGTCCCGCGTCGAGTACGGCTTGCGCAAGAAGGTGAAGAGGATGTAGGACTGCTGCCGCTCACGTAGCCGGCTCAGGAAGTTGTCGGCCATTGCCCGTGCCTCCCCTGCCCCACAGCGGCCGGCCCCGCAGAATCGGTGACCGCTCGTCGTTAGTTGTTCTCCACCGACGGTCCGTCGATGGCCCTGACTCCTTGCCCGCTGGCGGCCGCGCTCGAGGCCTGGTTCCAGAGCGTCGCCGGATCGCTGGTTAGCGGATCGAATGCCCCGTCAAACGCAATGTGATCGAGTACCAACCAGCCTCCAGCCTGAATCTCGCTCTCAAGTTGCCCCGGACTCCATCCAGAGTATCCCGAGTAGATCCGCAAATCACGGACGACGCCGGCCAGCTGGCCTGGCTCTGCGCTCAGATTGACGATTCCCAGTTCGCGCCCGGGCTCGTCAATCGTCAACGAGAACCACGTCTGATCAGGTTCGAGGGGGCCGTCCGGGCGCGCCAGCCCGATCGCGGCTGTGCGCTCCACGGGTCCGCCGTGGAACACGACCGCTGGCTGCGCCGTCAGCTCGATCCAGGCCGGAACGACCTCCTCGATCGTGACCGCCGTCGGTCGGTTGAGCACCACGCCCAGCGCCCCGTCGCCATGTTCCAGGACCAGCACCACCGTGCGAAAGAAATTCGGGTCGGCCAGATGACGCGAGGCGACCAGGATCTGCCCCGAAAGCGAGGAGTTGGGGTCGTTGGGTCGCCATTCAAGCGCCATGGCCGAGTCCGTCCGTGTCCGGCTGGACCGATATCTGCGTCAGAGTATGCGATCAGCGCGCGCCTCATCCCTCGGCAGCCCGTTGACGCTTTGACGGCAACGGCGCTGCTCGATAGGTTGAGATACCCTGAGCAAGCGTGGCAGCGTAGCTCAGTTGGCAGAGCAGGGGACTCATAAGCCCCGTGTCGCAGGTTCGAGTCCTGCCGCTGCTACCAACCCCAGCACCTTCGGGTGCGTCAAACGAGGGGAACGCTGTTGGGCGATTAGCTCAGCTGGCTAGAGCGTTCGGTTCACATCCGAGAGGCCGCAGGTTCAAGTCCTGCATCGCCCACCACACAAGACAGCACAATGCAGTCTGACAGTTCCGCCCGTCGGATAAGCTGACCGTCACCGGAGCGAGAGACAGATTGGGGTCCGTCCCGAATTGAGACATTGCCGACGTGGCGAAACTGGCAGACGCGCTACGTTCAGGGCGTAGTGAGCTTAAGCTCGTGGGGGTTCGAATCCCTCCGTCGGCACCAGCAATCGAGGCGACCGCCCTGTTCGATGTGTATGACGTTCCGTGTTTCCCGCGCCCGTAGCTCAGCGGATTAGAGCGCTGCCCTGCGGAGGCAGAGGTCGCAGGTTCAAGTCCTGCCGGGCGCGCCACTTCACTCCCCCCTCCTTCCGGTCCCATCTCCCTCCGGTTCCCTCTCCCCGAGGGAGAGGGTTAGAGCCTGCCCCCGCGTAGGCGGGGGGGTGAGGGCCCTCCGGCACCATTGCCCCGCAAGCCCCCAACGTCGCTTCGCTAGGCTGAATCCGTGACCACCGACGCGGCCCATCCCACCCCCGAACAGACCCGCGCCCAACTCCAGGCGCAGGTCGCCGCCCTGCCTGCAAAGCCCGGCGTCTATACCTTCCGCGACGCCAACGACCGCGTGATTTACATCGGCAAGGCCGCCAACCTCAGGTCGCGAGTCCGCAGCTACTTCGGCTCGCCGCGCTCGCTCGAAGGCAAGACCCGGGTGCTCGCCGGACGCATCGCCCAGCTCGAGGTCGTCACCACCCACACCGAGCAGGACGCGCTGCATCTCGAAGCAACGCTGGTCAAGCGCCACCAGCCCTTCTTCAACGTCCGCCTCAAGGACGACAAGCACTATCCCTACCTCAAGATCGACGTCGACGCCCTCTGGCCGAGGGTCACCATCGCCCGTCGAGTCGCAAAGGACGGCAGCCGCTACTTCGGCCCCTACGCATCCGCAAAGTCCGTCCGCACGACGCTCGACCTGGTCAAGAAGCTCTTCCCCTGGCGCTCCTGCGACAAGGAGATCACCGGCTCCGATCCGCGTCCCTGCCTCGAGTACTACATCCGCCGCTGCATCGCGCCCTGTACGTCGTTCTGCACCCCGGACGAGTACAAAGAGGTGATCGACCAGACCATGCTCTTCCTCGACGGCAAGAGCGAGGCCGTTCTCAAACAGCTCAAGTCGGGCATGACCGACGCCGCGGAAGAACTGAACTTCGAGCGCGCCGCTCAGCTGCGCGACCAGATCACCGCCGTCGAACGCGTCACCGAGACCCAGCTCACGGCCGACACGTCGGCTGCCGAGATCGATGTCTTCGGGCTCGCCGTCGACGGCGACGAAGCGGTCGTCCAGGTGCTCTTCATTCGCGGCCAGAACATGGCCGGCTCCGACCACTTCAACGTCGCCGGGGTCAAAGACGAATCGGCCGGCTCCGTGATCGCCTCATTCCTGCGACAGCACTACGAGAGCGGTCTGCAGCCGCCCAGGCTGGTCCTGATTCCAGACGAAATCGACGACCTCGCCCTGTTGCGGAACTGGCTCTCCGACAAGCGCGGCTCAAAGGTCGAAGTTCGCCATCCCAAGCGCGGCGACAAACGTCGCCTCGTCAACATGGCAACCGAAAACGCTTCCGAGACCCTCCAAATGTCGCGCGTCCGCTGGATGGCCGACCGCGGCCGCACCGATGCCGCGCTGGAGGAACTCGAGGAAGCGCTCAGTCTGCCCGCGCCGCCCCGGAGAATCGAGTGCTACGACATCTCCAACACCCAGGGTTCCAACGTCGTCGCCTCGATGGTCGTCTTCCTCGACGGCCGCCCGGCGACCAGCGAGTACCGCCGCTTCCGGATTAAGACCGTCGACACCAGCGAAGGACCCGACGACTTCGCCTCGATGGCTGAAGTCATTCAGCGACGCTTCAAGCGACTTGGTGAAGAGCGCCGGGCCGAGCGGGCGCGGGGATTCAATGTTCCCGACGAACCGTCGCCGACACAGACCGATGAAGAGGACCAGTCCGAGTCAGAGGGCTGGGGTGCGATCCCCGATCTGGTCATCGTCGACGGGGGCAAGGGCCAGGTCTCGGCGGCCCACGACGTGATGCGCAATCTCGCCGTCGACGACATCCCCCTGGCCGGACTCGCAAAGCGCGAGGAGTTGCTCTTCCAGGTCGACTCATCCGACCCGGTCAGGCTCGACCGCCGCTCGCAGGGCCTCTACCTCGTCCAGCGCATCCGCGACGAGGCCCACCGCTTCGCCATCTCCTACCACCGCCGCCTCCGGGCCCGGCAAACCTCGCAGAGCACCCTCGACCGGATCAAGGGCATCGGCCCCCGACGCAAGAAGGCCCTCCTGAGAAAGTTCGGCTCCCTTCAGGCCATCCGCGAAGCCGACGTCACCGACATCGCCGCCACCCCCGGCATGACCCAACGCCTCGCCGAACAACTCAAACTTGAACTGTAGTCACACCAGCCGCGACGCCTGCGGTATCGCCCCAACCCCCGCATACCGCGCCCGCTCCCCCAGCTCCTCCGCGATCCGCAGCAGCCGGTTGTACTTCGCCGTCCGCTCCCCCCGAGCCGGCGCGCCCGTCTTGATCAGCCCCGCGTTCGTCGCCACCGTCAGGTCGGCGATCGTCGTGTCCTCCGTCTCCCCCGAGCGATGACTGATGATCGCCGTCCACCCCGCATCCTGCGCGATCCGGACCGCCTCCAGCGTCTCCGACAGCGTGCCGATCTGGTTCACCTTGATTAGAATGCTGTTCGCCGCCTCAAGCTCAATCGCCCGCCGCAACCGCGATGGATTCGTCACCAACAGATCGTCTCCGACCGTCTGCGCCAGTTCCCCAATCTCCGACGTCAACACGCGCCAGCCATCCCAATCGTCCTCGTGCATGCCATCCTCAATCGAAACGATCGGATACCGCTCGCACCAGTCGCGCCAGAGGGCAACCATCTCGTCACTGCTGAGCGACCGATCCTCGGTATGCAACTCATAGCGGCCATCGGACCAGAGCTCGCTCGCCGCCGGATCCAGCGCGATCGCAATCTCGCGACCAGGCTCGAACCCCGTCGTGCGAATCGCGTTGATGATCAGGTCGAGCGCCGACTCGTTGCTGGGCAGCGACGGCGCGAACCCGCCCTCGTCGCCAAGCCCGGTCGCCAGTCCCCGAGCGCGCAGCTCCGCAGCCAGCGAGTGATACACCTCGACCACCATCCGCAGACCTTCGGCAAAGCTCCCGGCGCCGATCGGCGCGACCATGAACTCCTGGAAATCCGCGCCATCGTCGGCGTGGGCGCCGCCATTGAGAATGTTGGCCAGCGGAACCGGCAGGACTACGGCGTCGTCGCCGCCAATCGACCGATACAGCGGCTCGCCCGACGCCGCAGCGGACGCCTTCGCCGAGGCCATCGAGACCGCCAGCAGCGCATTGGCCCCCAGCCGACCCTTCTGTTCGCTGCCGTCGAGCGCAATCAGCGCCCCGTCGATCGCGGCCTGATCCGCAGCATCCACCCCTGCCAGAGCCTGGTTGATCTCGCGGTTGATCGAGTCGACCGCATCCAGCACCCCGCGCCCGCGATACCGCCCCGCATCACCATCCCGCCGCTCGACCGCCTCGTGAGATCCCGTGCTTGCGCCGGACGGCACGGCGGCGCGCCCAAGCGCGCCGCCCTCGAGACGGACATCAGCTTCGACGGTCGGGTTGCCGCGCGAGTCGAGAATCTCCCTCGCGCGAATCGATGCAATCTTGCTGGACGACACGGCCGCCTCCGATCAGGCTCGGACGCGCGCCGGTCGATGATGCTAGCTGGCGCGCGGATGTGCCCGATCGTAAACGTCCCGCAGGTGCTCGTCCGTCAACTGCGTGTAGAGCTGCGTCGTCGAGATGTTGGCGTGACCCATCAGCTCCTGGACATTGCGCAGCGGCGCCGCGCCGCGCAGCAGATGCGTGGCAAAGCTGTGCCGCAGCGTGTGCGGCGTCACGCCCGAGATACCGGCCGCTTCGGCGTAGTTCTTGATGATCAACCAGACGCCCTGGCGCGTCAGCCGCTCGCCGCGGCGGTTGATGAACAGCGCCACCTCACGCCGCCCGCGAGCCAGCTTGGGCCGTGCCTCTTGCAAGTAGTGATGCAGCGCCGCCACGGCGGCCGAGTGAATCGGGATCAGGCGCTCACGCCGGCCCTTGCCCACGCACCGCACCGACGCTCGCTGCCCCTGCAACTCGATCGAAGAGAGATCAAGCGAGACAAACTCCGACACCCGCATGCCGGTCGCGTACAACATCTCCAGCATCGCCTGGTCGCGCGCAGCCTCCGGAGTATCCCAGCGGCCCGGCTGCTCAAGCAACGCGTCCACTTCCTGGACCGTCAAGGTCCGGGGCAAACTGCGCCCCACGCGCGGCGACGACAGTTGCTCGGCGGGATTGACCTCAATCAGCCCCTCGCCGTGGAGGTAGCTGAACAGGCTCTTGACCGCCGCGACCTTTCGCGCCACCGTCGCGGCGGCGTATTGCTGCTCGCGCAGGTGGACGATGTACTCCTGCAACTGCTCCGCATCAACTTCCTCGATCGGCGGCAAGGTCGATTCATTCTCGCCCTGCTGCTCGACGAAGTAGGAGCGCAGCTGCGCCAGGTCGTTGCGATACGCCGAGATCGTGTTCGCCGATGCTCCACGCTCCGCCGCCATGTAGGTCAGAAACTGCTGGATTTCGTGTTCCATGTTGCTGCGTCGTCTCCTTCACGCTCGTCTTGGCGTTCGTTGTGGCGGCGCCAACAACAGGCGTCGGCGCTGGATCCGCTCTAGCAAGCCGCGGCCAGACCACGCGTGGAACATGCGTAATCGCGGTAATCAGTTGTTCCAGGTAACACTCCATCAACAGAAGCCGGCGTTATCTGCCGACAGAACATCCTGCGATAACCTTGCCTCGTGCCCCCTTCGTCGTCCTCCAATTCCGAGCTCTCGCAACAGGCAACGGCCCGCCATGAGCGCTTGCGCACCTGGTGGGATTCCGGCTCCGGCGGCGCCATGGTCTACAACGAACTCCGCCGGATCCCGGCCAGTGCCTGGACCGACGCCTTGGAGCGCTTCCCCGAAGATGACGGCCCGGAACCGGTGCCGCCCCCCGACCGGCCGCCGGCCCGCGTGGTCGATCTGCCCGAGGTCCTGGCCCTGCGCGCGTTGCTCATGGATCGGCGGGTCGCGTTCGATACCGTCGACCGCTGGATTCGCGCCCTCACTCAGGCTACGCGCATGCTCGACTACGAACGCCCGCTGGTCTGGACCGCCGACCAAGTAGCAGGCCGACTCGTGCAGATCGTCAGCGGCGGTGAAGGCAGCACCTGGTCGACCCTGGAGGTCGTCCGCGAACTCTGGGACTGGCATCCTGACCGACCGTTCATCGAGGCGCAGAGCGAACGGCTGCTGGTCTGGTTGGAAACGCTGCTTGCCGACCGCGATCAGGGAACCGCCGGATCATGAGTTCGGACTCGCCTGATCCACCCAGGCAGCGAATCTCTCCGATCACCTTCCCCTCCGAGACCCCCGCGCTGATCAAGCCCCGCGACGACGAACCGCAGATTCGGCGAGACGCCTTTCGCGAGACGTCATTCGCCCTGCCCCTCGATCTGCGCTGGCTCAGCGACGCGTTCACCCTGCAACGCAAGATCGTTGAACAGTCTTATGGCTCATCGTTCCGCAACCGGCGTTATGCCTCGGCGTTGCTCTTCTGGTCGCGCATCTACAGCGGCGGCATTGAGGCGCGCGCGCTCACGGCTCGTGCCTCATACTCGGCCGTCCTGCCGCTCCTGCGCGGAACAATGGAGTGGTTAGGCGCTGAGCAGGCGGTCGTCGGCGACGAACAGATCGAGTTCGAAGACTGGCTGCGCGAGGCGTGGTCGAACAACGCCGAGCATCACGCCACCGAGATCGGCATGGGACAGTACATGGCCGGCCAGACGATCGCGATGGCGCCTGAGACGGCCGATGCCTACCGGGCCGTCTCGGAACTTTCACGATCTCACTTCGGCGCCTCCGCCTTGCTCACCGCCGACGGCTCGCACGACAAGCGCTTCCTCGTCAACTGGGCCGATGAGGCCTTTCACCTCGGCTGGGCGCAGTTGCTGTTCGGCTGGCAGATCGTGATCCAGGACCGCCAATGCCGATTCGCCGTCGGCAGCGGCCTCTTCGGAGTCGAATCCGAAGATCGACAGGAGTACCAGCGCCTGCACCGCCAGACCCAGACCATCCTTCAGGACCAGCGCCGTTGCCGAGCCGAATGGATCATCGATCAAGGCCGCCAGCGCCTCCTGATCGACAACTACCGCCGCCAACCCTCCGGCGCCCCCAAGCGAATCCTGCTGTAACTCGTCCCGTTTACGCACTCCGTTACCGCCGTCGGGCGATCTCCGTTGCATCGCCCGGGCAGCTATCCGTGCCTCGGACCGACACAAGGTCCGGCACTTTGCATCCACTAGGGTTGAGCGCACCGCCTCCCTCTGCGATCCTGCGAGTGAACTCATCCTCTTGTACATACCATGGAGAACTTCGTGACGACGAAAATTGGTATCAACGGCTTTGGCCGCATCGGGCGGCAGGTGTTGAAGGGCATGCTCGACTTCCACGGCGATGACCTGGAAGTCGTCGCGATCAACGACCTCACCGACTCCGCAACCAACGCTCACCTGTTCAAGTACGACACCAACTACGGCCGCTACCCGGGCGAAGTCGATGTCGTCGACGGCGACCTCGTGATCGACGGCCAACGCATCGCCGTGATCTCCGAGCGCGACCCCGGGCAAATCCCCTGGGGCGACTACGGCGTCGAGATCGTCGTCGAATCCACCGGCATCTTCACCGACGCCGGCAGGGCGCGCGGCCACCTCAACCATGGACCGTCCAAAGTCGTAATCTCCGCGCCGGCCAAGAACGAGGATCTGACCATGGTCCTCGGCGTCAACGACGACGCCTACGACCCGGCCTCCCACCACGTCGTCTCCAACGCCTCGTGCACCACCAATTGCCTCGCCCCGATGGCCAAGGTGCTCGATGACACCGTCGGCATCAAGAGCGGGATCATGTCCACGATCCACGCCTACACCAACGACCAGGCGATTCTCGACACCGTCCACAGCGACCTGCGACGCGCCCGCGCCGCGGCGATGAACATCATCCCGACCACGACCGGCGCCGCCAAAGCGGTCGGACTCGTTCTGCCCCACCTCAACGGCAAACTCAACGGGATGGCCTACCGCGTCCCGACCAGCACCGTCTCCGTCGTCGACCTCGTGATCGACGCCGAGCGCGCCACCGACGCGGAAGAACTGAACGCTGCATTCGAGAAGGCGGCTACCGACCTCGAATCGCCGCTGAACGGCATTCTCGACTACACCGACGAGCCACTGGTCAGCAGCGACTTCAAGGGTTCCCCCGCGTCGTCCATCATCGACGCGCTCTCGACGATGGTGCTCGAGGGCACCCAGGTCAAGGTCGTCAGCTGGTACGACAACGAGTGGGGCTACAGCGTCCGCGTCGGCGACCTCTGCGTCCGCATGGCCGAGGCCGGTCTCTCCTAGCTACGGTTAACCCGTGACCGAGGCAGGCGGAGGGGCCAACCGATGGCGATGTTCGATGCGCTGAGCGGCAAGTTGCAGGGCGTCTTCGCCACGCTCGGCAGGCGCGGCGCCATCACCGAGAAAGACCTCGAGGCAGCTCTGCGCGAGGTACGCCTGGCCCTGCTCGAAGCTGACGTCAACTACAAAGTCGCGCGTGACTTCATCAAGGCGGTCCGTGGTCGCGCCAACACCGACGAGGTGATGAAATCCCCGACGCCGCTCAACCGGGTCGTCGAGATCATCAACGAAGAACTGATTGCGCTACTCGGAACCGAGTCGCCGAACCTACAGCGCGCCTCGCAGGGGCCGACGATCATCCTCATGGTCGGTTTGCAGGGATCCGGAAAGACCACCACCTCAGCCAAGCTCGCCCTGCGAGCGCGGAAGTCCGGTGACCGTCCGCTGTTGATCGCCGCCGACGTGTACCGTCCGGCCGCAATCGACCAGCTCCAGACCCTCGGTCGCCAGCTTGACATCGAAGTCTTCGACCTCGGAGCGGACGAACGGCCCGTCACAATCGTCGAGCAGGGCCTCGAGCGTGCCGCGCAAACCGGCGCCGGCACAGTCATCGTCGACACCGCCGGTCGGCTCCACATCGACGAAGACATGATGTCGGAGATCACCGAGCTGCGAGACCGCTTCCAGCCGACCGAGGTCTTGCTCGTCGCAGATGCCATGTCCGGTCAGGACGCCGTCAACGCCGCCTCCGCCTTCGACGAGGCCGTCGGCATTTCGGGCGTCGTGTTGTCAAAGATGGATGGCGATGCGCGCGGCGGCGCAGCGCTTTCGATTCGCGCCGTCACCGGCGCGCCGATCAAATTCCTCGGCGTGGGCGAACGACCCGACGCCCTGGAGCAGTTCCACCCCGATCGACTGGCCAGCCGCATCCTCGGCCAGGGCGACATGTCCACGCTCGTCGAACGCGCCTCTGAGGAGTTCGGCGAGCAGGACGCCAAGGTCTGGCGGCGACGGTTGCAGGACGGTGAATTCGACCTCGAGGATTTCATTGAGCAGATCAGCAAGGTTCGCCAGATGGGGCCGATCTCGCAGATCGTGAGCATGATCCCCGGCTTGAGCTCGATCAAGAATCAGATCAATGTCGACGAGATCGATGACGACTTCTTCGCGCACTTCGAGGCGATTGTGCTTTCGATGACGCCAGAGGAACGGCGGAAGCCGGACATGATCAATGGATCTCGACGCCGGCGGATCGCCCGCGGCAGCGGCACCTCCCCTCAGGAGGTCAACCAGCTCCTCAATCAGTT
This sequence comes from Chloroflexota bacterium, assembly GCA_009838735.1. Lineage (GTDB taxonomy): Bacteria > Chloroflexota > Dehalococcoidia > Bin125 > Bin125 > Bin125. Next base: position 13,063 of record VXQZ01000056.1, on the reverse strand, counting down.
CAAGCAGGCCAAGGGGATCATGAAGGACATCGCCTCGGGCCGGGTTCCGGGCATGCCCGGCGCTCGCACGCCCCTCGCCCGTCACTAGGGCGACAGCGCGAGTTGCTGGTTGGGTCTACGCTGGATCGATACCTGACAGCGAACAGCGACATGCAGACAGAGTTGAACACATGCTGAAAATCCGACTGGCACGGCACGGACGCAAGGGGCGCCCGTTTTATCGAGTGGTCGTTCAGGACTCGCGCAAACCGCGCGACGGGCGCTTCGTGGAGAAGCTCGGCTACTACGACCCCCTGACCGAGCCAGCCACATTCAGCGTTGACGCAGAACGGGTCAAGCACTGGCTGTCTCACGGCGCCAAGCCAAGTGAGACGGTCCATCGCTTCCTGGCCAAAGAGGATTTGATCGAGCCCTGGCAACCCAAGCCGCGCAGCAAGCGCGCCGATGCCAAGAAGGCCGCCGCCCAGGCTGCCGCAGCCTCCGAGTAACGAGCATCCGCATGCAAGACTTCATCGAATACGTAGCTAAGTGGATGGTCGATGAGCCCGACGCCGTTCGCGTCGAACAGGTCCAGAACGGTGACCACGTCGCCGTGCAGCTCTACGTCCATGAGGACGATATGGGTCGCATCATCGGTCGCGAAGGGCGGCTGGCGACTGCGATGAGGACGCTGCTCTCGGTCGCCGGCCACGCACGCGCGGTCGACACTTCGCTCGACATCCGCTGAACCTGCCATGGCGTTCCGGCTCGGACGCTCCAGAACTGAAGACCGGATGCCGCGCGAGGGTTACCGCGCCGCCGGTCTGATCGAGCGACCGCGAGGCCTTAAGGGTGAGGTCAAGGTCCTGCCGCTGACCGACTTTCCCCAGCGATTCGATCCCGGCGCTCAGGTGTTCATCGCCGGCAACCCTCGCACCGTGAAGAGCAGCAACTGGCAAAAGGGGCGCGTGTATCTGTACATCGACGGCATTGCCGATCGTGAATCTGCTGAATCGCTGCGCGGTGAACTCATCGAGATCCCCGACGCCGAGCGGCCCAGCGACGGAGCGCCCTTCTGGTACCTCGACGAAATCGAGGGGTTGCAGGTGATCGGCGTCGACGGGACATCCCTGGGAACAGTGCGGGAAGTACTGCAGACCGGCGCCAACGACGTGTACGTCGTTGGTCGCGGCGAGCGGCGGGACCTCCTCGTCCCTGCGCTGCGAGACGTCGTCCAGGGGATTGACCTGGACGCAGGAACCATGACCGTCGATCTGCCTGATGGCCTGTTGCCCGAGGATGAACCGCTTGATTGAACCGCTCGGCGCGGCGGTTGTACGCTGAATCCGTCCGACAACTGCGTGGGGATATAGCTCAGCTGGGAGAGCGCGTCGTTCGCAACGACGAGGCCGGGGGTTCGAGTCCCCCTATCTCCACCAAACTTCCCAAAGGCAAGAACCTTTGAGTTGAAGTGTCCGCTTGATCTGTGAGGCGGTTCCGCTCGACGATCCTGCAGATCAAGTGTTAGCTCAGGCTGAGCAGTGTTTGGCGAAGCTTCTGTTTCGCCTCGTCCAAGTCGGTTGCGAAATCTCCTTCGGGAACGTCTTCGAGCAAGGCCATGGAGTGGAGTCGGCTGCCCACATCCTCGGGCATGCCGGAGATGATGACCCGCTCAGCCCCTCGCGTCCGTGCAACGTGGATGAGATCGCTAATCGTCACGGCGGCCGAGTCGTCCAGGAATCGGATTCTGGACATGTCAAAGATGATCGCCCGGTGCTGGCTCAGGTCAATGCGCAACACTCGGCCAATCTGACGGGCCGAAGCCATGGTCACCCGATCGGGCAAGACGACCAGCCCGCTCCTCGCCTGGAATCGTTCGTCGTCGCCAAGCTCGTCTCGGTTGAGCACGGTCGCATCGAGCGGCGGGACTGATGGCAGCGTGCGCAGAGTGGCCTCGTCCATATCGGTGTCCAGCGCAGCGTCGGCCTGCGCTTCGTCAATCGTGCAGGACGCGTAAGATGCGCCCCGTGCTTTCGCCATCGCGACCCGGTCGGTGTTTAAGACCGTGAACCGAATCCCCCAGATCGGCACGCCCGATTGCTCAATATGCGCCGCATCGTCTTCGTTAAACGCGATGCAATGATCGGCGCCGGGGACGAACCCTATCGTGCCGACGAGCACGTCGGGTTCAAGTTCCGCCGCACCGGTCTGGGCGCCCCGCTCCTGCCGGTCCTGCTGCAGCCGGGCGCTGATTGCGTCTGCCAGTTGTCCCATTTCGGTACTCCTTCCCAGTACTCATTCAGGATTCGCGCCTCAGAGAGGCTCCATGGGTGACGTTCGCGTGTTCCGTCTCGACAGTTGGCGCCGCGAAGACAGCCCATCTCGCGAGACCAGCGCGGTCGAGCTACGACATGTCGTCCGTTCCGTTCTCGCGACCAACCGGAGGCTGAGGTTTCGCCATCCGGTAGCCAACCCGAGCTTCCGTGAAGATGTACGTGGGATTGGAGGCCTCGTCGCCAAGTTTGCGTCGGATACTGTTGATCGCCGTGCGCATGGGCCGAACATCGTCGCCTGCCTGCAGACCCCACACCCGTCGCAGGAGTTGTTCATGGGTCACCACCCGGCCGGCGTTCGCGGCGAGCTCCACGAGCGTCCCGTGTTCCATCGGGGTCAGAGAGACCAATTCTCCGGACAGCGAGACTCGCCGTTCGTTGAAGTCGACGACAAGATCGCCCTTCACGTACGGTTCTTCAGGCTCAGACCCGGCACGCCTGCGAAGGGCTGCTTTGATCCGCGCGCCGAGTTCCGTCGCTGAGAACGGCTTCACGACATAGTCCTCAGCTCCCTCTTCGAAGGCGCGGGCGATCAGCTCGTCCTGTCCGTAGGCCGAGATGAAGATCACCGGAATGTCTGCCATCCCGCTGATTTCGGCCATCAACTCGATGCCGTCGGTGCCCGGGAGGCGTAAGTCGAGCAATGCCAGGTGCGGGCGCTCGTCTCTCATGAGAGGGAGCGCATGCTGAGGATCGGTCGTCACAATCGGCTCGTAGCCGGATTGGATGAGAGTGGAGCGGATGTATCGGAGCGCCTCTGGGTCGTCGTCCACCGCGAGCACGCGCAACCGTTCCTGTTCCGTGAGTCGTTCGGAATGAATGGTTGGCTGGGTGTGACGGGTGCGCGAGGTCGCCTCCGGCGTTCCCACAGTGGGGATCGTGAAAGAGAAGCGGGCGCCGGTGCCAGGTCCGTCGCTCTCCGCCCAGATCCGGCCGCCGTGCGCCTCGACGATGCCCTTGCAAATGGCCAGCCCCAGGCCCGACCGCGCCATGTCGCGCTCCCGCTCCTCGGTGGTGATGCCTGAGAATTTTCGGAACAGGCTCGGCAGTTGGTCGGCGGGCACGCCGCTTCCCTCATCGGCCACCGTGACTGTGACCTGTATCTCTCCTCGCTCAACCAACACCCTGATCGGAGACGTCACCTGAGAGTGTCTGGCCGCATTGAACAACAGGTTGTTCAACACCTGGACCATGCGCAGCCTGTCGGCCATGACCAGAGGAAGCTCCGGATCGAGTTCGATCAACAGCGTGTGCCGACCGCCTCCACTCTGGAAGGCCTCTCGGGCCTCGCCGACGAGGGTCGCAAGGTCCGTCGGTTCGGGAGCAACGCTGAGCGTCCCGGTGTCGATGCGCGCCACATCCAGCAGATCGGCGATCAACTCCCGCATCTGGTCGGTCTGGGAGTCGATGATCCGGTGGAACTGGAGAATCTCGGCCGGATTGAGGAGGCTCGAGGGGTTGAGGAGAGTAGTGATCGAACCCTTGATGGAGGTGAGCGGAGCGCGGAGCTCGTGGCTGACCATGGCGAGAAACTCTGCCCGGAGCCGCTCCAGCTCTCTCACCGGCGTCATGTCCTGCACGGTGATGACGTACTTTTCGACTTCTCCGTTCTCAAGCCGGATGGGCGTGGCATTGATCAGGGTCGTAAGCGCGCGGTTGCCCGGCGTGGTCAGGGTGATCTCTTCTCCGCGTATCGTCTTTCCTGCCCGGAGGACGTCCACCAGAGGAAATTCAGGCAGAGACGACTCGCGCCCGTCCGCCCGATGCAGTGTCAACATGGTCAGCAATTCGGCCGGCGACTGACCGGGGCTCAGAATGTCGACGAGCCGCTTCGCCTCCTGGTTGACAGACACCAGGGCCCCAGTTTTGGCTTCGAGGACGACGACGCCGACCGGGGCCGTATTGACCAGGGTCTCCAGATCACCCCGGGCCCGCTGGACGTCCCGGTGCCGCCGAGCGTTGACAATGACCAGAGCCGCCTGCGAGGCAAACATGACCAACGTCTCGGCATCCTCTTCGCTGAACGCTGTCTCGGCTCGGTCGTGGCCCAACAAGATGATTCCCACGGGTTCTGCGTGGTGTCGTATAGGCGCGGCGAGACCTGAGAACACTGTCATGGGCAGCTGGCCATTCAGTCCCACCGACTCCGCGTACACGGGATAGTCCTCCACGCGAAGCGGCCCCTGGAGCTTGCTGAAGTGGTCGAAGATTCTCATGCCTTCCGGCAGTTCGATCAGCCCATGGTGCTCCTCTTCAGTCGTCCCGGAAGTCAGGAGCGCGTCGAGACCACCGCTCTCATCGATCGCAGCGATCACGCCGTAGCTGGCGTTGGTCAGGCGCCGCGCCTCGTCAATGGTGTCCTGGAGGACGATGCTGAAGTCGAGACTCTCACTGATGCGGACGCTGGCCTCGCTGAGCTTGGACAGGCGTTCCCGCAGAGCCTGGGCTTCGAGCCCCGACGGTGTCTCTTCTGTGTTCATGGCTACCCGAATGCTATGCAGCGGAGTTATGACGCTGCAAAATGCTAACACAACTATGATGCATCGGATGGTCAATCTCATATAACTCTCACATCTCCTCTGATTTGGTCATCTATTGTTCGCCCGTGCTGACGTTCTGCGATGGGCAACGAGACGCCCTGGTGGTACAGGCCCTCGGAGGCGAAGCGCCACCTGCGGACGAACGTTGTTCGCGCCGGAGCGTCTCCTGAGAGGGATCCCTCCGTGCGTCACTGGATCGAGCAGCACGCGCCCCGGTTGCATATTCCGTTGCTCGCACGTGGGCGCGCGCCCCGCCCGCTGGTCCCCGTCTCGGCCCTTCTCGCGCTGACGCTGCTACTTGCCGTTCGGCCTGGCGTCGGCGCCGATGCGAACTGCGACGTCCCCCCGATCAACCTGACCAGCGCGCTGGGCGAGGAGAACGCATCGGTGGTGCTGAGCTGGGAGTCCTCAGGCGAATGCACGCCCGACGAATACGCGATCTACCGCCGCGACATGGACGTCGAGGGCTCGCGGATGACAAAGATTGACAGCGTCAACGGTGACGTCCTGACCTACACCGACACAACGGTCAACGCCGGCGAGGACTATCGCTACCGAGTCCGTTCGAACGACCAGGGCTCGCGCTCCGGTCGGACCGACATCACGATCCCGGAGGCGACTGTCAGTGAGCCGGAGCCCGAATCGGAGTCGGTCGAGGAGAGCAGCGAGTCGCAACCCCGCTCCGTCCCGCGCAACGAGGTGACGCTGGTCAGCAACACGGGCCAGGCAGATAGCGAATTCAACCCCGATAAACCCTATGCCCAGAATTTCAGCACGGGCTCCAACCTGGATGGCTACACGGTGACCAGCGCAGCCATCGAGCTTGCCGCCGCTCCTGCGGCAGGGGTCACCATTGCTGTCGCGATCTACACCGTAAAATCCGATTCCGACCCAGATTCCAGCCTGTACACACTTACCGCCCCTGCGTCACTGGTCTCCGGTGTGAACACCTTCACCGCTCCCCCGAATTCTACGCTGGACGCCAGTACCGAGTACGCGGTGGTCGTCGTCCCCTCGGCCGAAATCAATTTGCGATTCACAACGGCGGACGCTGAGGACTCCGGCGGAGCGGATGGGTGGAGCATTGCCCACGAGATCCACTATTGGGACGACCTCGAAGACCTCAATAACCCCGTCGGTCGGCCAACGGGAATCTCCGGGAGCGCGCTTCAAATCGAGGTTAAGGGGACGATCGTTCCCCCAGACACCACCTCGCCGACGTTGGACACGGCCACAGTTGACGGCTCGTCGCTGATCCTGACCTACGACGAGACGCTCGACTCGGGCTCGACGCCGCTGGCCAGCGCGTACTCGGTGACGGTCGCCGGCACATCGGCCGCGCCGTCCAGCGTCTCGATCAGCGGCATGGCCGTCACGCTGACCCTGGCCTCGACGGTGTTCTCCGGACAGACGGTCACGGTGAGCTACACGGTCCCGACGGGCATGGGTGCGACGCCGGTCCAGGACGAGGCGGGTAACGATGCCGTCGCACTGACTAACCGGTCGGTGACCAACAACACCGCCAACAACGCGCCCAGCTTCAACGCCGGCCTGCCGACATCGATCAGCGTGGCCGAGAACACCGCATCCGGCGTCAACATCGGCAGCCCGTTCACCGCCACCGATCCCGACACGGGCGACACGCTGACCTACTGGTTGACCGGCACCGACGCATCCTCGTTCTCGATCGTCTCAACCAACGGGCAGATCCAAACCAGCGCCGCGCTGAACTTCGAGTCCAAGTCCAGCTACAGCGTCACCGTCAATGTGCGCGACAGCAAGGACGCCTCCGGCAATACCGACACGGTCGCGGACGACACGCACAGCCTGACGATCAGCGTGAGCAACGTCAATGAGCCGCCCTCCATTGGGGGACTCACGACCAGTCAGCTGAATGAAGGCACGTCGACCTCGCACGTCATCAACACCTACATCGCGCCCGACCCGGAGGACGACTCGCTGACGTGGTCGCTGGCCGGTACCGATGCGGGCGACTTCACCATCAACTCGTCGACTGGCGCGCTCAGGTTCAGCGCCGTGCCGGACTACGAAGACCCGGCAGACCACAACGACGACAACACCTACGAGTTGATCGTTCAGGTTACCGACGGCAAGAACGCCCAGGGCGGTACCGACAACACCGTCGACGACACCCACGAGGTGACCATCACCGTCATCAACGTCAACGAGGCGCCGGAGATCACGACCACGGGGACCGCCTTCACCTCCATCAGCACGCCCGAGGGCACGTTGACCACTGAAGCACTCGCTGTCTACATGGCGGACGACCCTGAGGCTGGCGGCGACGTGCTGACGTGGACGCTGGGCGGGGACGACGCGGCCAGATTCACGATCATCGGAAACGTCGCCGGGGAGGCCCGGCTCAGGTTCCAGGCCATCCTCGACTTCGAGAGCCCGCTGGACGACGGCATGAGCAACGTCTACAACGTGACCGTGCGGGTGCGTGACAGCAAGATCAACACCGTTGGAAGCACCAACGGCGACCCCGATTCGGCCGTTGACGACAGCATCAACGTCGTCGTCACGGTCACCAACGTGGACGAGCCGGGCACAGTGACAATCACTGGCATGGAGTCGGGCGGCGAACTACTGACGGCCTCGGTGACTGACATAGACGGGACCGTCTCAAGTGCGTCGTGGAGTTGGCATCGGCAGGGTTCGACTCCGGGTTCGTTCAGCGGGATCCCTGGAGCAACATCCAACACCTACACGACTGTGGCCGCAGACGTAGGCAAGAAGTTGAAGGCCATCGTCCTGTACACCGATCCGCAGGGCTCCGGGAAGTCGGCCAATGCCGAGACGGGCACGATCGGCGCCAGCAACGTCGAGCCCGAATTCAGCAGCATGACCGCATCGCGCAGCGTGGCGGAGAACAGCGGGTCAGGAGTGAACGTCGGGGCTATGGTGTCCGCCACCGGCGGCGACAGCGACCCGCTGCACTACACGTTGAGCGGCACGGACGCGTCGTCATTCACCATCGTTGCGAACAGCGGCCAGATTCAGACCACAAATGCCAGCTACAACTACGAGTCCAAGAGCAGCTACACGGTGACCGTCAACGTGAGCGACAGCAAGGACGCCGCCGGCAATGACGACAGCAACTCTGTGGATGACAGCATCACCGTCACGATCAACCTCGAAGACGTGAACGAGCAGCCGACGATCACCACCAGCGCGATGACGGCGTCGGTTGCGGAGAACACGCCCGCCACGACCGGCATCATTACCTTCGAGGCTTCCGATCCTGACGCAGGCACGACGTACAGCTGGTCCGTGGAGCCCGCCGACGACGGCGGCAAGTTTGACATCAGCTCCTCCGGCGTGTTGACGTTTCAAACTTCGCCCAACTATGAGATGCCGACCGACGCCGGTATGGACAACGTCTATGACGTAACCGTCAAGGTGACGGACAACGGCACGCCCGCGATGAGCGACACGCACCAGTTCGCCGTCACGGTCACGAACGTCAACGAGGCGCCGCGGATCACGAGCACGGGGAGCAGCCACACCGATCCCACCTTCGACGAGATCGAGTACGACGCCGATGCCCAGGGGCTGACCGTGAATCTCGTGGTCGCCACGTACACAGCCAGCGACGTCGACGCGGACGACACCGGGACGAACTGGACCTGGCATCTGAGCGGCAATGACGCGGGCGACTTCACGATCACGAGGAACGCCGATGGTGACGGCGTGCTCTCCTTCAGCCAACGCCCCGATTTCGAAGATCCGGTCGACGCCGACACCATGAACGACTACGACCTCGCGGTGATCGTCAGGGACGACGGCAACCTGGAAGACACGCTGGGCGTCGAGGTCAGGATCGAAGGCGTCAATGAGCGGCCCAGAGTCATCGGCGATACGTTGGTCGACCTGGACGAGGTCGAGTTTGATCTAACCGACGCCGAAGTGGCCCTCGAGCGTCTGCTGGAGGTGTTTGACTACGACGCGACCGACGAAGAGAACGACACGATTACGTGGTCGATCATTGCGGACCCGCCCGATACGGCCTCGGTGGGTCACATGGAGATCAACGCGACGACCGGCCTCCTGTCGTTCAAGTCCGACAGTCGGCCAAACTTTGAGTTCCCCGTCGACGGTAACTCCGACAACACGTACGCGATCAGAGTCCTGGCGACTGACGACGACCCGGACGATCCTCGCAACACAGAGGTCGGCGTACTGGTCCGCATCCAAAACAAGAATGAGACGCCGGAGATTCCGGCCGGCGTCCCCGACGAAGACTTCGCCGAGATCGAGTGGGATGCCGAATCGGTGGACCTCGACGTGAGGACCTACATCCCCCGGGACGAGGAGACGAGCACCGCTGATCTCACCCAGTTGTCGTGGTCATTGACCGGCACGGACGTCGCCGACTTCCAGATCACCGAGCACGCCACCACCGGCCATGGGACGCTGAGCTTCAGGAACCGGCCGAACTTCGAAGACCCGACCGACCGCGCGAACACCACCGACGGCCACATGGCCGATGACAACGTGTACCAGGTCATCCTGAGAATCAGCGACGGCCCGAACACTCGGGAGTACCCGACGACCGTCACGGTCACCAACATCAACGAGACGCCGGAGTTCACCCACTCGATTCATCCAACGAGCGCTTGGAACGCTGACGAGATCGAGTATGACTCGGGGACGACGGCGGCGAACATGGCTTCCATCCCCGCCACGCCGCCAAACCAGGCCTACTGGTACGCGTTCGAAGCACGTGACGAGGAGGGGGATGACATTACCTGGACGATCACCGGCCTGGACGCGGCCGACTTCGTCATCGCGGAGGATCCCGATTTCGTCATGACTGCTGATTCCGACGAGCGCGCGATCGCCCGCTGGAACATCGTGCCGGACAGGGAGAACCCGATGGGCCTTTCGCCCGATGTTCCGGACCACGGGTACGTGTTCACGGTGAACGCGTCCGACGGCGTCAACACTGCGATGCACAATGTCTTCATCCGCATTGATGACGTCAACGAGCGGCCCGAGTTTACGGGGACCGTCGAGACGGCGATTGCGCTCGACGAACACGACGCGACGCTCGACGCGAGTTCGCAGGAGCCGCCCTACACGTTCCCGACGATTGCGTCATACACAGCGCGCGATGAAGAGGGCGGAGTCAGGTGGTCGCTGACGGGCACAGATGCGGCGGACCTCGAGATCGACAGCGGCGGCAATGTCGTCTTCAAGGAGACGCCCAGTTTCGAGGATCCGAAGGACTCCGGAGGGGACAACGTCTACGAGTTCACCGTCGTCACGACCGACATCCTGAGCAAGACGAACCGTCGCACGGCCGAGCAGCCCGTCACCGTGACCGTGCGCGACATCGAGGAGGAGGGCCATGTCGCGATCGCCGAGGGCGACGAGAGCCCGGGCGTGGACGACAGCGTGACCTTCGAGTTGACAGATCCGGATGGAGAAATCGACGTCGACCGGACCGGTGACCCGAGATGGCAAGTCCAGCGGGGAACATCGGGAAGCTGGAGCACTGTATCCACGGTGATTACCGGCGCCGCCAGCTACAGCTACACCGTTCAGGAGGGGGACGCGGGCCATCAGTTGCGTGTCATGGTGACGTACAAGGACCGCAGGGGCGAGGACAAGATGGCCACGAGCGCGCCGACAGACGTCGTGACCATGGACCCGCGCGCCAACGTTCCGCCGCGGCTCAGGAGCGGAGTGTTTACCACTTCTGAGGGCCCGGCGAACATTGACTTCGGCACGCTCGATGCGACTGACCGGGACAACGACCGCATCACCTTCGCCATGCTGGAACAACAGGACCATGCGCTCTTCGAGCTCTCGGAAAGCGGACGGCTGCGAGCCATCCAGGCGCTGAACTTCGAGGATGGCAGCACGCTCAACATCACGATCACCCTGTCGGACGGCAAGGGGCTGGACTCGAACGGCGACGTCATCGACGACGACTCCGTTGATCTCACGACCGGCGTCTCCATCATCCTGTTTGACGTGGAAGAGGAGGGTGTGATCACGTTCTCGCCGCTGGAACCTGAGGCAGGAACGGCGCAGGCTGCAACCGTTACGGATGACGATGGCGGGGTGACTGGCCGGAGCTGGCAATGGTGGCGGTCGCAAGACGGGCGGACAGGCTGGTCACCGATATCGGGAGCGACCGACAACAGCTACACGTCGACGGTGAATGACGAGGACTTCTACCTGCGGGCCTCGGTCGAGTACACGGACCGGCGCGGTGGCGGCAAGCGCGCAGCGGCAATCACCGGCCCCGTGCCCAGCGAGAACCGCCGGCCGCTGTTCCCGTCGTCGGAGACGGGACAACGAACGGTGGACGAGAATTCGCGGTCGGGCACGAACGTTGGCGCGCCCGTGGCGGCGGATGACCCTGAGCGCGACCGGCTGACGTACTCGCTGAGCGGTACGGACGCCGCCGCCTTCAGCATCACCAGCAGCGGTCAGATCCGGGTGGGCCCGGGCACGACGCTGGACTTTGAGACCAAGCCCTCGTACAGCGTCACTGTGCAGGTGCATGACGGCAAGGACAGTGCGGGCGCAACATCGACCGCAATCGACGACACCCAGAACGTGACGATCACGCTGGTGAACCTCGAGGAGCCGGGCGCCGTCACGCTGTCGTCGGAGACGTCCACGATTCAGGCCCGGGTCCCGGTGACGGCCACGCTGGAGGACGACGACATTCCGACCAACGTCACCTGGCAGTGGTCGCGTTCTCGCAGCAGCACGTCGGGATGGGCCAACATCGCGGGTGCGACGTCTGCAACGTTCACTCCAGACGACGCGGACATCGGCGGCTACATCCGTGCGATCGCCAGCTATGACGACGCCGAAGACGTTGGCAAGACGGCCGTCAAGGTATCGCCGCGGGTCGGACAACCGCCGCCGGTGAACTCTGCGCCGGCCTTCCCCGCGACGGAGCGGGGCCAGCGCGAGCTGGCTGAGGACGCGACCGGCGGCATCGCCGTCGGCGATCCCGTGGCCGCCACGGACTTCAACAACGACCCACTGACATACACATTGAGCGGGACGGATGCCGCGTTGTTCACCATCGGCTCGACCGACGGCCAGTTGCGGGTCGCGAGCGGCGCGGAACTGGACTTCGAAACGAAGCGCACATTGCGGGTCACGGTCGAGGTCACGGACGGCGCGAACGCGCTGGGCGACCCTGACGACGACGCCATCGACGACCGGCAGAGCGTGACGATCACGCTGACGGACGTCAACGAAGCGCCGACGGTCAGCGGTGATGCGACGCCTTCGTTCGAGGAGAACTCCGACCGGCCAATCGCCACCTACACCGGCACGGACCCGGAGCGCGACACGCTGAGCTGGTCGGTGGACAACGATGACGACTTCTTCATCACGCAGAGCGGACAACTCTACTTCGCCTCGCCACCCAACTACGAGGACCAGACGTCCTACTTGGTGACCATCACTGCCACTGACGACGATCCAATCGTCAGTCTCTCTGGTTCGCTGTCGATCACCGTCACGGTGACGGACGTGGAGGAGCCGGGCGTCGTCACCATCACCCCACTGCGCGGCTGGATTGGGACGCGCTTCGAGGCCGAGCTCATCGACGGCGACGGCAGAGTGACCGGTGAGACCTGGAAGTGGGAGCGGTCTCGCAACCGTTCGAGCTGGGAAGAGATCACCGGCGCTAGCCAGGTCAACTACACCGCCGACGCCGAAGATGTCGGTCATTATCTGCGAGCAACCGTCTCCTATAGCGACCGCCGGGGCGGCAACAAGGAGGCTTCGGCGGAGATCCGGTCGCTGATCGGCGAGGCCCAACCCACTACCACCAACAACGCGCCCGGCTTCGACGAAGCCTCGACGACCCGCAGCATCCGTCAGGGGTCGGGCAAGGGACGTCCTGTCGGCGCGCCGGTGAAAGCCGATGATCCCGATCAGGGCGAAGTGCTCACCTACGAACTGGAAGGTTCTGAAGAGGAGCACTTCACGATCGACCCGCTCACCGGTCAGATCTGGACGAAAGACGTACTGGTCGAAGGCGAGGAGTACTCGGTCAATGTGGAGGTTCGCGACGGCTTCGATGACTTCTACAACCCCAACGATGGCGTAGACGACTCGATCGAGGTAGTGATCACGGTCACGGGCGGCGCGTTCGTCCGGTCCGGACCCTCAGCGGGTGGCGGCGGTGGTGGAGGCGGAGGCGGGGGC
>VXQZ01000034.1 GCA_009838735.1 Chloroflexota bacterium | reverse complement strand
ATGCGTCCTCGGCTGCCCCCAATGCATCACCGAGTTCCGCCAACGCCAAGCCGAACAACAGGCCAAACGCGGAATCACCCGGCCTGAGCCGGATCAATCCTCACGAAACCCGGACGAGTCCGCACCCATCCAAACAAATCTGGACAAATCTGGACACCAAATCGACGAATTCCCTGTCAACGACAACGAATCCGCGCCAACCCGCCAAAATTCACCTCCCACACCCCGCCAACCCCGGAACTGGCCCAGAATCACCACACCCCACAGCCCCAACCGCCCCGTCGTCATCCCCCTCCCAGACGTCGGGAGGTACTGATGCCACTTCCCATCTCCGCTCTCCCCCCGCGCGAGCGGGGGGAGATGCCGCAGGCAGAGGGGGGTCCCCGAGAGGCTGCCTCACCGTTGAAACCCCATCCCGAAATGGCGATACTTCCTGAGAGTCGAACTGTTTCCGTTCAGCGAAGCACTTCGCCCCCGAGAAACAGAGTGGAGATCAACATGACCGAAAGAAACTACTGGACCCGAATGTCCCGCAAGCACCTGACGCGGCGTGCCCTGCTACGCACCAGCGCTCGCGCCGGCGTCGGCGCCACAGGTCTGGCCCTCGTCGGCTGCGGCGACGACGATGACGACGCCCAGCAGCAGGCCGCAATGCAGGTCCAGCAGCAGGACCAGCAACAGCAGCAGGCCATGCAGGAGCAACAGCAACAGCAGGCCATGCAGCAGCAACAGGCGCAGCAGCAGGCCATGCAGCAGCAACAGCAGCAGCAAGCCGAGCAGCAGGCCCAGCAGGCCGAGGCGCAGCAACAGACCGCGCAGGAGCAGGAGCAGCAACAGGCCGAACAACAGGCCGTCGCTCCGGCCCCCTTCGCCGACGTCGACCTCGACGCCACGGTCACGACCGCAGTCGCCCGCGACGGCGGCGGACTCGACCCGATCCGCTCCGGCAGTCACGTCAACTACATCTCCCACGGCAACGTCTACGACGCCGGCATCGTGTTCGATCCGGACGACAACTCCATTCGTCCGCATATGATCGCGCCCGAGTTCGTTGACGACACCACAATGGTCGCGCAGGTCATGCCCGCCCTCTTCCACGACGGCTCGGTGCTCGTTGCGGAGGACCTGGTCTTCACCTACGAGCGGATGGGCAACATCGCCGAGTACCACCAGGGCGGCGAGACCACCGATCACCCCGCCGGCTGGACCAGCGCGCGTGTCTCCTTCGGCTCGCAGAACTGGGTCAGCAGCCAGGCGATCGATGAGCGCACCTGGAGAGTCGAACTGAACGCGCCCGATGCCGCCTGGGTCTCCAACCAGATGCCGAACGCCTCGACCGTGGGAGCGATCTTCTCCAAGGCCCATGTGGAGAACGTGGGCGACGCGGCGATGGACCGCGAGCCGATGGGGACGGGCCCCTACCGCTTCGTCAGCCACACCGACGACACAGACTTCGTCATGACCCGCTTCGACGACCACCTCAAGCCACTCGACCACCCGATCAACGTCAAACACGTGCCCTTCCATAAGGACCTCAAGGTCCTGATCCGGCCCGAGGTGCTGACCCAGATCGCCGGTCTTGAGGCAGGCGAACTGGACGTGGTCTACGGCCTGGCGACCAAGGACGTGGAGGGGTTCATCGACGACCCCAACTTCACCATCCACTACCAGGCGGCCACCACGATGCTGCCCAGGTTCAACCTGAACAACCCCCTGTTCGAGGACGGCTCGCCCAATCCGTTCCTCGACATTCGCGTCCGCGAAGCGGCCAACATTGCGGTCAACCGCCAGGCGATCATCGACGGCCTGCTGACGGGCACCGAGAGGCAGCCCTTGTTCACGGGCCGCAGCGCCTTCGGCTATCCGACCGAGGATGAAATCGAGGCAGCGGGGCTGATGTTCGACTACGATCCCGAGCGGGCCAGGGGGCTAATGGCCGAGGCCGGCTACGCCGACGGCTTCGACACCACGTTCCACATCGTCGTCGGCTTCTCCCCGGGCATCCCGGATATGGCGCTCGCGGTCAAGCAGGACCTCGAGGCGATCGGCATCCGTCTGACAATCAAGGAGTACCCCGCCTCGGAGTACTTCACCGACGCCGGCATTCGACAGGCGGGCGCCGGCCGGACCGATGGCGCGCCCGGAATCTGGTGGTTCATCGACGGCCAGCGAACGGACATCCAGACGACTGTCAACATCTCCGTTTTGCCGGAGGGCGTCTACACGCTGGGGAGCAGCGAAGAGGTCGCGGAGCTCGCACGGGCCCAGAGGCTGGAGCTCGACCCGAACAAGCGCAGCGAGCTGATCAGCCAGTTGTTCATCGAACACACCCTGGGCTACTACATGCTCCCCCTGGTCGAGATCCAGACTGCAGGCGTCGTTGGTTCCGGTGTGCGCTGGCCCGCCGGCGCCGTCCAGCCCCGTGGCAACGAACAACTCTTCGCCGTGCAAAAGCTGAAGGACGCCTAGCAGATTGTCGAAAGAACAACCCGCTCTTGCCTCCAGCCCCCTCCCTTCCGGTCCCCTCTCCCTGAGGGAGAGGGATAGGGTGAGGGCCCCGCACCTGACAGCAAGGAGCTCCCGTTGAGTTCACTCGACTCGCTGCCCACCGGAGATCCGGCCGCCCTCGGCTTCGATCCCGATCGCCTCTCCCAAATCGGAACCAGGATCGACGCCGCAGTCGCAGCCGGCGACCTCCCGGGCGCCGTCACCATCGTCATGCGCCATGGCCACGTCGTGCATGCCTACGCCGCCGGCCGGCTCGACGTGGAACGCGAGGCCCCGCTCGGCATGGACAGCCTGTTCCGCATGTACTCGCAGACCAAGCCCGTCGCCGCCGTCGTGCTGATGAGCCTCTACGAGGACGATGCCTTCGAGCTCAACGACCCCGTTTCCCGCTGGATTCCGGAGTTCGGCAACCGGTTGGTGGCGATGGAAACGCCGCCCCACGATCGACTGCGCGGCGCGTTCCCGCCCATGAACGCCGAACCTGCGCGCCGCGACATCATGATCATGGACCTGATGACCATGACCTCGGGGCTGCCAGCCATCGGAAAACTTCCGGCGGCCTACTATCCCCTGCTCATGCGCTCCTCCCAGGGCACGGGCTTCATGCCCGGCGACACCTTAATCAATGATCCGCCGCGCAGCTACGAGGAGATGGTCCTCGCCATCGCCGACATGCCCCTCTACGCCCATCCCGGAGACCGCTGGAATTACGGCTCCGATTTCGATGTCCTCTCGCTCTTCCTCACCCGGCTGACCGGCAAGAACCTCGACGAACTCTTCCGCGAGCGCGTCTTCGATCCGCTCGGTATGGACGACTCCGGCTTCTACTGCGACGACGCCGACCAGGGCCGACTGGTCACCGACCACACCTGGGACGCAGAGGGAAACCTCATTACTCGCGATCGCCCTGAGACCGCCGAAAAAGTTCGCTCGCGAGCACGAGATCTGCGCTCCGGCAACGGCCTGTTCGGAGGCATGCTGACCACGCCGCCCGACTACGCCCGGTTTGCACAGATGCTGCTCAACGGGGGCGAGCTCGACGGCGTCCGCATCCTGGGCCGCAAGACCGTGGAGCTGATGACCTCCGACCACCTGGGCGATCGCGAGATCGATCTGCTGCCCGTCCCCAACTACGGCTTCGGCCTCGGCTACGCCGTGCGCAAGTCGGTCGAGCGATCCTTCTACCCCGGCTCCCCCGGCACCTTCGGCTGGGGCGGCGCTGCCGGCACATGGTTCTTCGTCGACCCCGTTGAGGACCTCGTCGGCTGCTTCTTCAACCACGTCTTCCTCTACGGCAACCGCCCCGGCGGCATGGCCGACATCACCCGTCGCTTCATGAGGTGGACCTACCAGGCCCTCGCCTGACTGCGGTTCAGGCGGCCGACACTCTGTTGATGATTCCTCGGCCGAGTTCGGCAATCAGGTCGCGTGCGCGAGCAACAAGGCTGCGCCGTCGCGCAGGCTCACTCGGACATGGGTACGTGCTGGCGGGGACAGGCGCTAGTTATCCCCGAAACAGACGCCGGAGTGAACAGCCGCTGCGCCCTTCTCTGGGGCGCTGGATCGCGCTGGGACAACAGGGCGCGATGATACGCTGAATCGACTATGAAACGACACAACGGAAGCCGTCAGCGCCGCGACAGTTAGCAATCCAGAGCGGAGTTCGGCGCTCGGCGTGGCGCGTTTGCGCGCCCCTGAAGGGACCGACGAAGTGACCACGAACCAGCACTGGTGGCCCGATCAACTCAGCCTCAAACCCCTGCGCCGCAACACCTCATCCTCCGATCCGATGGGCTCCGATTTCGACTATGCCCAAGCGGTCAAGTCGCTCGATGTCGAGGCGTTGAAGCGGGACATTGAAAAGGTCATGACGACCTCGCAGGACTGGTGGCCAGCCGACTACGGCCACTACGGTCCGCTCTTCATCCGCATGACCTGGCACGCGGCCGGCACCTATCGAATTTCCGACGGTCGGGGAGGCGGCGGTGCCGGACAGCAACGCTTCGCCCCGCTCAACAGCTGGCCCGACAACGCCAACCTGGACAAGGCGCGCCGCCTGCTCTGGCCAATCAAGCAGAAATACGGCTCAAGTCTCTCCTGGGCCGACCTGCTGATCTTCACCGGCAACTGCGCGCTCGAGTCGATGGGCTTCAAGTCGTTTGGATTCGCTTTCGGCCGACCCGACTCCTGGGAGGCCGATGAGACCGACTGGGGAACCGAGGAGGAGTGGCTCGGCGACGAGCGACATGACACCGGGGGCGAGCTGAACGAGCAATTCGGCGCCGACCATATGGGTCTGATCTACGTCAATCCCGAAGGCCCCGGCGGCGAACCGAATCCGCGTCTCGCGGCAGAATACATTCGCCGTACGTTCATGCGTATGGCCATGAACGATGAGGAGACGGTCGCGCTGATCGTTGGCGGGCACACGTTCGGTAAGGCTCACGGAGCGGCGCCTGAAGCACATGTCGGAGCCGACCCGGAAGGCGCCAACATCGAACGGCAGGGCATCGGCTGGGACAGTAGTCACGGGTCGGGCATGGCCTCGGATGCAATCACCAGCGGGATCGAGGGGGCCTGGACCGATCAGCCAACGACCTGGGACCACGGCTTCCTGGAGAATCTGTACAACCATGAGTGGGAGCTGATCAAGAGCCCGGCAGGTAAGCATCAATTCGCTCCGAAGAACGCGGCGTCGGTGGCTACCGTGCCCGACGCCCACGACCCGGACATTCGTCACGCTCCGATGATGCTGACCACCGATCTGGCCATGCGCGAGGATCCCGCCTACGCAGCGATCACCCGTCGCTTCCTCGAGTATCCGGCCGAACTGGAAGATGCCTTCGCGCGCGCGTGGTTCAAGCTGATCCACCGCGACATGGGACCGCGCAGCCGCTATCTGGGTCCGCTGGTCCCCAGCGAACCGCTGCTCTGGCAGGATCCGGTCCCCGAGGTCGACCACGAACTGATCGGCGACGCCGAGATTGCCTCGCTCAAGGCAGACGTGCTCGCTTCCGGGCTGTCAGGCTCGCAACTGGTGGCGACCGCCTGGGGCGCCGCGTCGTCGTTCCGCGGAACCGACAAGCGCGGAGGCGCCAACGGCGCCCGAATCCGCCTGGAGCCGCAGCGAGGCTGGGCCGTCAATGATCCCGCCCAACTTGGCGAAGTACTGGACAAGCTGGAAGGCGTCCAGAAGTCATTCAACGACTCTCGCACGGACGGCAAGCGGATCTCGCTGGCCGACCTGATCGTGTTGGGCGGCTGCGCTGCGGTCGAGCAGGCGGCCAGGCAGGCTGGCTACGATGTCACCGTCCCGTTCACGCCCGGTCGAACCGACGCAGCGGCGGACTGGACCGACGCGGAGTCGTTCGCCGTCCTGGAGCCGAAGGCGGACGGCTTCCGCAACTACCTGCGACAGGATCTCCAGACCTGGCGTCGCGGCCGGGGGGAGGAACTGTTGATCGAACGGGCCGAGATGCTCACCCTGACCGCGCCTGAGATGACGGCGCTGATCGGCGGCATGCGAGCGTTGGACGCCAACGCCGGCGGCTCGCAGCACGGTGTGCTCACCGACCGTCCCGGCACCCTGAGCAATGACTTCTTTGTCAACCTGCTCGACCCTGCCACAGAATGGGCCGCGGTCAACGGGTCGGACGAACTCTTCGAAGGACGCGATCGCGACAGCGGCGAGCCACGAGGTACGGCGAGCAGGGTCGACCTGATCTTCGGCTCACACTCGGAGCTGCGAGCCCTGGCCGAGGTCTACGGTTCGAGCGACGCCGAGGAGAAATTCGTCAACGACTTCATCGCCGCCTGGGACAAGGTCATGAACCTCGATCGGTTCGACTTGGCCTGAAGGGGCGGTCCCGGGATTCTCAGTTCCAGGTTCATGCGGGGACCCGCTCGCCCGACCAACGCCGCATAGCTACCATCAGGAACACACGAAGTTGGTCACGCCGTGCCCAGCGCCGAACCGGTTCGCAGCGCCGTGGGCAGGAGTCAGGTGTGGATCCGGCAACCGGCTGGCGCTCGCGCCTGCTTCGTACACCATGCGATCTGTCGCAGAACCCACGCCGCGCTCTGCGCCGAGCGGCTCTGCGGATTCTGTTGGTCTCTCTGGCGCTCAGCGCCCTCATTGGCGTGATCGCACTGCTTGATAGCGATTTCGGCGACACCCAGGAGAAGCTGCTGCTCACGAGCCTCGCCACACTCGGGGCGAGCGTGATCCTACTGTCGTGCGGCCTCGCCTGGGAGCGCAGCCGACTGGGACCAGTCCCTCCGATAGGAATCGCTTGTGCCCTGGTCGGTTTCGGCATCGTCGTATACGCCATCTGGTTGCGGCCCGACGTCGACTATGACAACTGGGCACGAGCCTTCGTCACCGAGGTCATGTTCGCGGTAGCCGCGGCGCACCTAAGCCTGGTCGCAGTCACCGGCGCGACCGGCCGCTTCCGGTGGGCCGACTACTTGGCCTACGGGCTCAATCTTCTGGCCGTCCTCCTCTTGCTATCGGCCATTTGGAACGAGAACGTCGACGACGATTTCTGGCGGGTTTTCGGGATCGTCATGGTGCTGCTGCTCTCCGTGACGATTGCCCGACCGATCCTCCACCGACTTCGTCCGCGCCACGACAACGCCTTGCCGATTCCGCCCGAGCACAGGCTGTCGGCCGTGTTCTGTCCGCGCTGCGGGACACGGCTCCCGACTCCTGGTCAATCCTCGTGTGCGGCGTGTGGCGCGAGCTTCCAGGTGAGCATGGTCTCGGATCACCCACCTGACGACTAGTCCACCGCCAGAGGCAACGATTCGTCGGCGGCGTACTCCGACATCGACGCGTCGTAGACGGCGACATTCTCGTAGCCCAGCAGGCTGAGCACGAGCGCGTCGTTCGACGCCGCGATCCCGCCGCCGCAATACGTCACGACCCGCTGCGACTTGTCCGGTGCGACCTCGGCGAACATGCCAGCGAGCTCATCAGACGGGCGATACAGGCCCGTATCGGGGTCGATCAGCTCCATCGCCGGCACATTGGTTGAGCCGGGAATGTGTCCGGCGCGGCCGTAGGTGCGTCCTCCGTCGGCGCCGGAGTGCTGGTCGCGGCCGAGAGCGTTGATCAGGCAACTGCCGCCAGATTCGACAAATGCATTGACCTCGGCGAGATCGGCAAAGCGGTCCAGATCTGCAGTCGGCGAGAAGGTCGTCGGCGCGTAGCTCGCTTCCGCAGTCGAGCTGGCCCGGCCTTCGTCGCTCCAGCGACGCCAACCGCCGTCGAGCACTGCGGCGTTCGTGCAGCCCATCGACCGGAACATCCACCAGAGCCGCGCCGCCCACATTGAACCCAGTCGGTCGTACAGGATCAGCTTCGACGATTCAGATATGCCCTGCCTCCCGGCCGACGCAGCGAACTCCGCGGCCGACGGCATCATGAAGCGCAACCGCTGACTGTTGTCAGAGAAGTCCGCCTGCAGATCGATGAAGCCGGCCCCGGGAATGTGTCCCGAGTCGTACTCGGCCCGGCCTGACTCGACGCGATATCCGCCACCGTCTCGGGGACGCAGAAAGACCGTCGACTCGAAGACCCGAACGTCCTCATCTTCGAGGTGATCGGCCAGCCAATCCGTTGTGACCAGGTACTCCGGGTGCGCGAATGACATGATTCACTTCCAGTTTCGTTGCTTGCGCTGACTGAAACTAGGCTAGCCACCTCCCGCGATAGACTGCCTCAGTACGTACAGCACAGCCCGAGAAATCCTGCCAGTGCCCTACCTCAATACCTTCGCTCCCACCGTTGACGCTGTCGATCTGACCGGAACCGACGAGTTCGCTTCGCTCTGCGAATCGGCCGCCGACCTCGGCATCACCCACGCCGACCAGATTCGCTACGTCTCCCGCAATAAGGTGATCAACCACCTCCGGCTGCACCTGCTCGAATGGGGCGAACCGACGAACCCGACGATCCTCCTGTTGCACGGCGGCAACCAGTCGGCGCACAGCTGGGATCTGGTCGCGCTCCACCTGGCCGACCGCTTCCACATCATCGCGCCCGACCAGCGCGGACACGGCGACTCCGAATGGGCTCGCGACGCCGACTACGGCCCGGATCAGATGGCCTCCGACGCGCTCCAGTTGATCCACGAAGACGGCATTGATCATCCGATCGTCATGGGCCATTCGATGGGCGGCATGGTTACGATGCGCCTGACCGCGCGCGAACCGTCGCTGCCCCGCGCCGTGGTCCTCGTCGATGTCGGCCCGGAGGTTTCACAGCGGGGCGCGCAGGCGATTCGCAACTTCGTCGTGCGCAATGTCGAGTTCGAACATCTCGACGAGTTCATCGACCGCGTCGCGGCCTACGACCCGTTCCGCTCGCGAGAGCACATGGAGCGAACCGCCCGCTACAACCTCGTCTATCGCTCCGACGGCAAGTACGTGTCCAAGTCCGACCGCATCCTGCACGATCCCGGCTTCCGCCGCCCGGCGGCCGACCGGCGCGACGTCGCCGACGGCTTCCACCAGTTCGATGGACCCACGCTGCTCGTGCGCGGCGAGTCGAGCAACATTCTCGAAGCCGACGCAGCCGAACGATTCGTCGATGACCTGCCCAATGCCCGGCTCGTCGAAGTACCGGATTGTGGACACAACGTTCACTCGCAGAACACGCCGGGCTTCATCGACGCGGTGTCGGACTTCCTGCTCGCGGCGTCGCGGGACAAACGGGCGTAACATCGAGTCATGACCGAGCAGTACGTCGCCAGGGACAAGAACACCGGCTTCGAGGTCTCCGTGACCGGCGACTTTCCCGAGCATCCCGACGACCGGATGCGCATCGCCCGGACGACCACCTTGTTCACCAGGCTGATGTCGACGCTGCTGCAGCGCGATGAAGCACAGCGCCGGATCGGATTTCGGGCCATTGAAACGCAGCTCGAACTAGCCGACGCCCTGATCCGCCAGGACCACGCGGAAGTGCAGCGACTGGTCCGCGAGACCCTGACCTCGATGGGCGTCAGCGAGGATCAGCTGCGCGAGCTGGCCCAGCGTCTGGCCGAGGCGGGCGGCCTTGATCCACGGGTGGCGCAGGAACTGTCCCGAGCGTTCGGGTTCGAGGGCGACGCGCTCGAGATGGAGGCCGAACCGGCCGACGATCACACCGACGACGAAGGCGCGGCGCTCGATCCGAAGATCATGCAGCAGCTCGAAGACCTGCTCGCCGACACCGACGTTCAGTCCGATGGACCGCAGTCTGATCCTGAAGCACAGGACGACGACTCGGACGAACCTGCGAAGGGACCCACAACATGAGCAGCTCCGCCGTTGGCTACATCAAAGACATGCTCAGCTTCATTCATGGCGGTTTCCGCGACGCCCGCAGCGGACAAACGCCGGAGCAGTTGCACTTCGTCCCCGACGGCGAATCGCACTCGGTCGCCTGGGTGCTCTGGCATGCGGCCCGCGTCGAAGACCTGCTGGTCCAGGGCGCCTGGCAGGGCAAGCAGGAACTCTGGCGCGAGGGCAACTGGGCCGAGAAGACCGGGCTGCCCGAGCGCGGCTTCGGCACCGGACAGTCGACTGAAGAGGCCTCAGCCGTCGCGATCGGCGACATGGACGCGTTCTGGGCTTATCAGGACGCGGTCAACGAGTCGACGCACGCCTTCCTCGACTCGCTCAGCGACAATGATCTCTCGCGCGAAGTGAAGCTGGGCGAAGCCACCGAGACCCTCGGTCAATCGATCACGCTGCATCTCTGCACCCACCTCAACGGTCATCGCGGTGAGATCAACCTGATCCGCGGGATGCACGGACTCGATCCGGTCCGGCCCAACATGGGCGGCTAGCGGCGGCAGCGCTCTGGAAGCGATGACGGGAGCCAGTACATGCATGTAGTCATCACCGGCGCAAGCGGTCTCGTCGGGACTGCTCTCATCGCCCAGCTTCGGCAGCGAGGTGTCAGCGTCACCGCGGTGTCCCGCAATCCGCGTGCTCACCTGGCGTTGTCCGGAGTCAACTGGACCGGCTGGGACGGACTCGCCGACGCCGTCTCCGGCGCCGCCGGCGTGGTCAATCTGGCCGGCGAGGGAATCGTGGACCAGCGTTGGACCAGCGCTCGCAAGTCGGCGTTGCGCGACAGCCGGATCGACACCACCCGCCAGGTGGTGCAGGCGATTCAGGAAGCCGGCGAGAAGCCGGGCGTCCTGATCAGCGCCTCTGCGATCGGCTACTACGGCAACATCGTTGAACGGGAATCGACCGAATCGGCACCACCCGGCAATGATTTCCTGGCCCAACTCTGCGTCGATTGGGAAGCAGAGGCGAAGGCCTCGGGCGTGCGAACGGTTGCTGCCCGGATTGGCATCATCATGTCGACCGACGGCGGCGCGTTGCCGCGCCTGCTAATGCCGTTCAAGCTGGGACTCGGTGGACCGATTGGGCTCGGTCGCGCCTGGTGGAGCTGGGTGCACATCGACGATGTCGTCGGCGGATTGCTGTATGCCCTGGAAGAGAACTACGTCGAAGGTGCGATCAACCTGACGGCCCCCAATCCGGTTCGCAACAACCAGTTCTCAAGCGCCCTGGGACGCGCCGTTCGGCGTCCGGCGCTGATGCCGGTGCCGCCGGTCGCGCTGAAGCTGATGCTCGGGGAGGGCGCCAGCGTCTTGCTCGCATCCCAGCGGATCCTACCCACACGCACACTCGATCTGGGCTATCGCTTCCGCTTCACCGATATCGATTCGGCCCTGCAGGACCTGGTGGGCTGAACCGAGTCGACCGACAACCATGTCCGATCCGATCCCGCTGCGCTACGGCATCAACCCGCATCAGGCCCCGGCAACGGCGGCAGCCATCACCGAGTGGCCGTTCGAAGTTCTCAACGGCCAGCCGGGATATATCAACCTGCTCGACGCCCTGAGTTCGTGGAATCTCGTACTTGAGCTGCGCGACGCACTCGATCTGCCCGCCGCCGCGTCATTCAAGCATGTCTCGCCTGCCGGCGCGGCGATCGGACTGCCAATCGGTGATCGGCTGGCTGGCGCGTATGAAGTACAGAACCTGGAACTGTCGCCCGTCGCCTCCGCATACGTTCGGGCCCGAGGCGGAGACCTGGTCAGCGCATATGGCGATTTCGCCGCCGTTTCCGACGTGGTCGATGAGTCGCTGGCTCGCTTCCTCCGGCGTGAGGTCTCCGACGGCATCATCGCGCCTGGCTATGAGCCGGCAGCGCTCGAGATCCTGCAACGTAAGAAGGGCGGACGCTATCTGATCCTCCAGGCCGATCTCGATGCAGACACGCCGCCGGTTGAGTCTCGTGATCACTTCGGCATCCGGCTCGAGCAGCCGCTGGACCGCAAGCTCATTGATAGCTCTATCTTCGGCAATCCCGTGACCGAACTGACGGACTTCCCCGCCGATGTCTGCCGTGATCTGATGATCGCCACCATTGCGCTGCGCTACACGCAATCCAATTCGGTCTGCCTCGCTGCCGACGGGCAGGTGATCGGCCTGGGTGCGGGACAGCAGTCGCGAATTCACTGCTCACGTCTTGCTTGCGGCAAGGCCGACCGTTGGATCCTGCAACAGCACGACCGCGTGCTCAGCCTGGAGTTTGACTCGTCGCTCAAGAGGCCCGACCGCTTCGCCGGTCGCGAGCAGTACATCGCCTGGAACGAACTCTCCGAGCCCGAGCGTGAACGGCTCCAGTCTCAGATCGTCAACTGGTCCGGCCCGCTATCCGCAGATGAACGCCGCGACTGGATTGGACAATTCCAGACCGTTCTCAGTCACGACGCGTTCATGCCCTTTCGCGACAACGTCGACCGCGCCCAGGCCTCGGCAGTCACTCACATCCTGCAGCCGGGTGGATCAATCGCCGACGCGGACACGACCGACGCCTGCAACCAGTACGGCATCGTCATGGCGCTAACAGGCCAGCGGCTGTTCCGTCATTGATCCGTGAATGATCAGTTGTAACCTCATTTCATGTCCACCTTCACCGACTCTCCGATCGCTCTCTACGACACCTTGCTCCGCGACGGATCGCAAATGGAGGGCATTGCCTTCTCGCTGCAGGACAAGATCACGGTCGCGCGGCGTCTGGATTCGATCGGGATGCACTACGTCGAGGGGGGGTTCCCCGGCTCCAACGAGAAGGACAAGCAGTTCTTCGAGCGGATGAAAGCGCAGCCCCTGGAGCGTGCCAGGCTGGTCGCCTTCGGCGGCACGCGCAAGCCTGGCTCCGATGTCGAGACCGATTTCAACATCGTCGCCTTGCGCGAGGCTGAGACGCCGGTGGTCACCTTTGTCGGCAAAGCGATC
Source organism: Chloroflexota bacterium (assembly GCA_009838735.1). Lineage (GTDB taxonomy): Bacteria > Chloroflexota > Dehalococcoidia > Bin125 > Bin125 > Bin125. The sequence continues at coordinate 38,672 of VXQZ01000034.1, read as the reverse complement.
GCGTCCCAGGTCAAGACGGTGCTCAACACGTCGCGAGAGGAGAACCTCTCCATGGTGCGCGAATCGGTCGAGTACATGGCCTCGATCGGGCGCGAAGTCCACTTCGATGCCGAGCACTTCTTTGACGGCTTCAAGCAGGATCCGGATTACACCCTCAACGTGGTCAGCACCGCTTACCGATCGGGCGCGAAGTATCTCATCCTTTGCGATACCAATGGCGGCGCGATGACGGACGAGGTGAGCAGCGCAATCAAGGCGGTTCGGGACGTACTACCCGAGGCCAACCTCGGCATTCACACCCATAACGACTGCGACCTCGCAGTTGCCAACTCCCTCGCCGCCGTTCAGGCCGGCGTCACCCAGGTCCAGGGCTGCCTCAACGGCTACGGCGAGCGTTGCGGCAACGCCAACCTCTCCTCGATCATCCCCAATCTGCAGCTCAAGATGGGACTCCGCGTCGTCGACGACCATCAGCTCCAGGAGATCACCACAGCCTCACGCTTCATTGCCGAACTTGCCAACCTGCCGCTCAATGGTCTGTCTCCGTACGTCGGCGCGTCTGCCTTCGCTCACAAAGCCGGCTATCACGTCGCTGCCGTGGTCAAAGACCCCGCCCACTATCAACACATCGAGCCCGCCGACGTCGGCAACGACCGCCGTGTGCTGGTTTCGGAACTCTCGGGGCGGCGCAACATCCAGTTCAAGCTCGAGGAACGCGGTCACGATCTCCCGCTCACTCCGGAGGAAACGACCGAACTGCTCGGGCGAGTCAAGCAGATGGAGTCGCGCGGCTTCCAGTACGAGGCGGCCGACGCCTCGTTCGAGCTGCTCGCGCTGCGCTCGCGACCCGACTATCTGGCGCCGTTCGAACTGGACGACTTCCTCGTCATCGAGCGCCGCCGGCCCGGTCCGGCTCGATCCGCCAACGGCGGCGGCGACGAGTCGCTGATGATGGCCGAGGCGACGACCAAGATCCGCGTCGATGACGAACTCTTCCACACCACCGCCGATGGCAACGGACCGGTCAACGCGCTCGATCGGGCGGCCCGCAAGGGACTGGAACTGGCCTACCCCGAACTCAAGGCAGTGTCACTGCTCGACTACAAGGTGCGCATCATTGACGCCGACTCCGGCACCGAAGCCCAGACCAGGGCATTGATTGAGTCGACCGACGGCAAACGCACCTGGGCGACCGTCGGCGCCTCACCCGACGTGATTGAAGCGTCGTGGCTCGCCCTCGCCGACGCGTACGAGTACTACCTCCTCCACCGTGAGCAATGGCGAGTCGAGGACCTGCACGCGGCCGACTGATCGGCCGAGCGCGACCGACTTGTTGGCGAATGCCAGTGTGAGGCCGCTAACATACGAACTGGACATCGTGGGCCGCTGCTGAGCGGGACTGTGCTGTGGATGCCGGCGAGCGGGCGTGGCCCAAGGGAGTTGCGGGGCGATGGCGAGCGATGCTCTGGATGTGATTCAAGGCGGATTTCCTCGGTGTGCGCAATGCGAACAGGGCGTCCTGGTTCCGCTCTCCGACTTCGGCGGCCAGGGAGCAGCGGTGCACTTCAAGGCCTGGGTCTGCACCGATCCCAAATGTCTGTTCAATCTCAAAATCCGCAACGGCGACGTTTACCTCAACGAACCCATCTACGACGGCCGCGAGGATCGCCGCTAGAGCGACGAAGCCCACCTCGGTTCCGACATTCCCGCGCCGGCGGGAATCTCGGCTGCTTCCCGGCGGACGCGGCCAGAATGGTTCAAGATTCCAGCATTCGCTGGAGTGACGAAGTGGGAGCAGCCCGTGAAGATCGCCAGCATCGACGTCTACCCGATCATGTCCTGGCGACCCCATCTGTTCGTCACTGTCACCGCCGACGACGGAACCTTCGGCGTTGGCGAGTCAGGCTTGAGCTGGCAAGAGAAGCCGATCGCCGCCGCCATCGAGCGGTTCTCCGAATTGGTCGTCGGCGAAGATCCGATGCGCACCGAGCATCTCTGGCAACTGATGGCCCGCGCCTCGTTCTTCCCCGCCGACCGGATCAATTGCGCCGCCATCTCCGCGATCGACCTCGCACTCTGGGATCTCAAGGGCAAGCTCCTCGGCCAGCCGGTCTACAACCTGATTGGTGGACTCGTCCGCAACCGCATTCATTGCTATCCGCACAACGAGGGCGAGGACGACCCGGCCCAGCTCATCGACGACATCGAGCGCACAGTCGCCGACGGTTGGCGGTTTGCCCGCTGGGGCTTCAGCGGGACGACCAGCGAAGCCTTCGACCCGTCCGACGCGGTGCGCAAGTCCGTCCGCGCCATTGAGGCGGTCCGATCGCACTTCGGACCCGAGCTCGAACTCTGCGTCGATGTCCACACCCGCATCGACCTGCCCGACGCGCTTCGCTACTGTCGCGCGGTCGAAGACGTGAACCCCTACTTCATCGAAGACGCCTTGCGCTCCGAGCGCCCTGAGTCGTACCGACGCCTGCGCGAGCGCACCAGCGTCCCGCTCGCCGCCGGTGAGCAGTGGTTCACCAAGTGGGGCTTCGCGACGGCGATCGAAGAGGAACTGATTGACTACGCGAGAATCGACCTCTGCCTGGTCGGCGGCTTCACTGAAGCGCTCAAGATCGGTCGCTGGGCCGAAACGCATCACATCCAGATCGTCCCCCACAATCCGCTCGGACCTGTGTCGTCGGCGGCCGGCGCGCACCTGACGCTTGCCGCCGCCAACGCCGGAGTGCTCGAAATGGCCAAAGAGCCCGGCACGAACCTGCAGGACGTCTTCCCACAGCAGGCGCCGTTCGAGCGTGGACACGCCCTGCCCACCGACCAGCCCGGCTGGGGTATCACATTCGACGCGGAAGCTGCATCCGGATATCCAGAACCGGGCGTTGGCTACGCGCCGATGCTCAAGCGCCGCGACGGCTCCTTCACGAATTGGTAAGGGCTGGTAGTAAGCTGAATCGGTCGGGGAGTGGCGCAGCCTGGCAGCGCGCTTCGTTCGGGACGAAGAGGTCGGAGGTTCAAATCCTCTCTCCCCGACCACCACACTTCCCCTGTTGACGCTCCCCTAACACTCCTTACACCGAAGCCGATCAGCGCCGATCCTGTCGGCGTACTCTCGATCTCGCATCACCGAGCCGCACTTGACATACAGATTCGTTGAATGACATGAACTCGCGACGCTCCAGCATCCTTCCCGACGCCATCTTCCTCACTGTCGCTGTCATCGCCCTGGTCATCCTGCTCGTCACCTGACCGCCCTACGTTCGCTGGAACGGCTGCGGCAGCCGGCTCGCGATCAGGAACACCAGGCAACTCGCCGCCACGCAGATCGCGTAGATGATCAGCACCAGGTCATAACTGCCGTCGCGGTCATAGATGCTGCCGGCGATGATCGGCGAGAAGACGATCGCGATCGTCTGGAAGAGAAACGCCGTGCCCATAATCGTGGCGAAGTTCTTCAATCCGAAGGCGCGGGACAGCATCAACGCCTCCAGCGGAGGCGTCGCCGCGAAGCCGACGATGTACAGCACCACCGCGATGCTGACGCCTGGAATGTCGCCGCCGGTCGCGTACAGCACCAGCAGCGATCCGCACACGAACAGGGCTCCCACCGCGGCGATCCGCTCGGGCCGGCGGAACCGCTCCAGTTGCGAACCTGCCGTCAGCAGCCAGATCACGGCGCCGCCGGCGGTCAACGAGACAATCTGGGCCGACCAGGCGTCGGAGAAGCCGACCGATCGGTAGTAGGGCACGCCCTGCGACAGCCAGCCGAACACCACGAAGTACAGCAGCATGAGGCCAACCACCAGCGCCCAGAACAAGGGGGTGCGCATGGTCTGGCCGATGGTCAATCCGCTCAGTGCGATCGGCGTAGCGGGCGAGCTCGTGGAAGCCCCGGTCATCGGAGCGTCGTGTTCCGTCGCCCTCGGCTGATCGCGGACGAAGATGAAGGCAACGATGTACGCGCCCACGATCAACATCGCTGAGTAGACGAACGCGTCTTCCCATCCCAGCCTGGAGATGATGATCTGGACCAGGGGCAGCATCACCAGTTGCCCCATCCAGACCGAGGCGCCAATGATGCTCAGCGCGACCGCTCGGCGCTGGTCGAACCAGCGCACCGCCAGCGCCTGCGCCGGGATGTACGCGATGAGCCCCAGCGCCAGCGACGATATGCCGAGGTAGACGTACCACTGCCAGAGTTGGGTCATGAAGGCCAGTAGGACGAAGGCCGCCGCGCAGAGCGGCGCGCCAATCAGCATCAACCGCCGGGGCCCCACGACATCGATCAAGCGGCCGATGAACGGCGCAAACAGTCCGATCGTCCCGACCGTAACCGAGAAGCCCATCGAGACTTGAGCCCGCGACCAGCCGAAGTGATTCTCGAGCGGCACGGTGTATGCGCTCAGCGAGCCAATCGTCACGCCCTCGGCCACGATCAGCGCCACAACCATGCCGAACAGCACATACCAGCCGTAGTAGAACCGGCTAATCCGCCAACGCCTCAGACCGCGGGACTCATACGTCCTCGCCTCAACAGCCATAGCCCGCAGGCTACCCCCAATGCAGATGCTCCCCTTGAGCCGATCGCCACACCGATGCCCTTCCGGTCCCCTCTCCCTGAGGGAGAGGGTTAGGGTGAGGGCCGCGCTGCTGCCGAGTAGGGACGACGACCAGAGGGCTGGCGGCGGCCAGACCCTCACCCCGGCCCTCTCCCAACGGGAGAGGGAGGTTGCCCGACGGAGTCGCCGCACGGATCTTCTCTGGAAGCTGTCGACATTGGGCGCAGGCGGGAATCCTGCCGATATCCTCGAACCCGCACGCACTATCCTGATCGCCAACGACCGACGCAGACCGAGAGACGCCACATGACCACGACCCTGAGCAGCATCAGCACGAGCCCACTGCCCTGGCCGAACCAGCGCGAACTGCCCGAGACCACCCGTCCGCTGCCGGCCGGCACCACAGTGATCTCGGCCGACAGTCACTGGCTGGAAACCGGCGAGTTCATCGACCGCATGCCCGCGAAGTACCGAGACCGCGCCCCGCGCGGCGTCTTCAACGAGCGCGGTTTCCACATGGAGATCGACGGCGAGACGACCGACAACCCGGCCATGCCCAGCGAGATGATCGAAGGCCGTTCGGGGATGTGGGACGCCGGCATCCGCGTCGAAGAGATTTCGCGCGAAGGCGTCGACCAGGAAATCCTCTTCCCCCAGCGCATGCTGGGTGTGATCCGCAACAAGGACTTCGACTACATCCAGGCCTGCATGGACGCCTACAACGAGATGCTGGCCGACTTCTGCGCCGAGTACCCCGACAAACTGCACGGTCTGGCGCTGCTCAACTACTGGGACCCGGACCGGACCGAGGACGAGCTGCAGAAGATCAAGGCGCTCGGCTTCAAGGGCGTCCTGATGCCCTCGCTGCCGCCGCCGCACGCCAAGGTGTACTACAACGCCCGCGCCCTCGAACCGATGTGGAAGGCGATCGGCGAGGCCGGCCTGCCGCTCAGCTTCCATGTCGGCGAGACGTTCGACGCTCGCGGTCAGGGCGGCCTGGCCACCACGATCGTCGTCGCGTTCCAGCCCTTCCGCCGGCTCTTCGCGCTGCTCGCCTTCGCCGGCATCTTCGAGCGCAACCCCGGAATCCGCGTCGTCTTCACCGAGGGCGGCATCTCCTGGGTGCCGAGCGCGCTCTTCGATTGCGACAAGGTCTACGCCTCGTTCGAGAGCGAGATGACGCCCAAGCTGGCCAAGCCGCCCAGCCACTACTGGTTCGAGAACTGCTACGCCACCTTCATCGAAGATCCCAGCGGCCTGCGCCAGCTCGACCTGATCGGGGTCGACAAGGTCCTCTGGGGCTCCGACTATCCCCACCCCGAGAGCGCCGTCGGCTACACCCAGCAATCCCTCTGGGACGTCTTCGACGCCACCGACTCGGTCGAAGACGCCCAGAAGATCGTCGGAGGCAACGCCCAGAAAGTCTGGGGCCTGAAGTAGTTTTGGAGAAGGAACGGCCGAACAGGAAGCAGGTCTGATGGTCCAGCAAACCGTCTACCAGTCTGCGCAACCTGCGCCAGATGACGCAGGCGCGGTGCGCGTGCTGTTCGGACGAGCAACCCTCCTCGCCGGAGGTGGACGCAGACGCCAACTCAAGGTCGAGTGCTACGGCAAGGATTCCCAGGTCTTTGAATTGGCGGAGTCAGTTCAGCTGCCGCCAATGCGCGAGAGCGCCATTGACGCTGAGTTGCGAGTGCGGTGCGAACCGGCCGAAGCAGCCACGCGAGGGACTGTTGTCGCCTTCCGTGCCTTGACGCCTGCGGAAATCGGCGATGACAGACCGGTTAGGGATTGGCGGCGGCTCGCTGTGGAGCAGGGGATCGACCTCGACTCACAGCCGGACTACCTGAGCTTGCTTCGCGCCCTGTTTGACAGCCAAGAAGAGATCGCCGCGTTCGAACACCACATGAGCGTGATCAGGGGCCAACCTCGGCTTGACGACTGAACTCCCTCTCTCCCTCGACACTAATGTCGTCAGCATCGCGATCAGTCTCGGGAATGAGCTGTCGCCTCGCTACGGCGAATTGCTGCAGAGCAATCGGTTGGCCTTGACCTACTTTGCCCTTGCCGAACTGGAGTCTGCCAATTGGAGCGTCGAAAAGACGCGACGCCTCAATGAGTTAGTCGATCAGTGCATCCTGCTGAACAATCCGACTGAGGTCACGCGCCTCTGGTTTGCGCGAGCCGTGCAGGTTCGCGCGCGATTGGACTTGGAACGGGGTGCGGAGCGAGAGGACTTGTGGCTCATTGCCCAGACTGCTGAGTACGAACTCCCCCTCTTGAGTCACGATTACAACGCGGTGCGTGTTGCCAGCGGACTTGGCCTGGACTGTAGCCGCACGCTACTGAACCCTCAGCGACTGGCCCGCTTCGTCGCGGCGGACGCAAGATTGTTGGAGAAAGGAGCGCCCAGTTGACGTTTCAGCGGGCAGTCAATGACATTCGCGCCAAACTCGACAAGTTCGGCAATGATTTGGACAACGAGGAAATCACGAAAGATGTTCTGATTCGGCCAATGATCCAGGCATTGGGTTATGACTTATCGGATCCCACGCAGGTAAAGGCCGAGTACTCGGTGACTCTCCCCAGGGGCGGCAAAGGGCGGGCGGACTATGTTCTCTTTTGCAACGGCAAGCCGGCGATCGTGATGGAATGCAAGGCGCTCGGCGTGCAACTGGACCAGAAGATCCAGAATCAGATGCTGCAGTATGCCCGCGCTTTGGGGGCATTCGCCGGGATCGTCACAGATGGCGACACCTACCTTTGCTTCGCCAACGTGGATGACGAAGATAAGATCGACAATCGTTGCTATCAGGCATTGGCGCTATCTGAGCCTCGAGAGAACGACGAACATGCCCTCGCGATTCTTTCGAGGAGCCGTTTGTTTCGCAAGCAACTAAGGATCGAGGCCGGGTCATTCATGACCAGGTTGGATCAGGATGATCTACTCTTGCAAATCTTGCAGGATCCGACATTTGAGCAAGAGCTTTTTCGTCTTGGCGGCATAGAAGACTCCGCCCAGCGCTCCGCGGAGCTTGAAGCCACACTCGACTCACTGCAGCGATTGGTCCGCAATGTCGTGGATCAAGTCGCCAAGGGTGACCTGGACTTTTCTGGTGTGTTCACAACGGCTGAAGAGGAGGAAGCGTTCTGGCTTTGTAAGGGGATTGTCCAGGGCACTATCGAACCGCATCGGATCAGGTTCCGCGACAGCAAGACTTACGCCAGCGTCCTCATTGATGACAACAACCGCAAACCCCTCTGCCGGTTCCATTTCAACGGACGCGTCAAGCACGTCGGAACCTTCGGCGCAGACAGACAGGAAGCGCGGCACTCGATCGAGGACTTGGACGACATCCTCAAACTGGCCGCAAAGCTGAGACGCACTGCCAGGCAATATGTCTGAGGCTTGACAACCCCGGCTGGCGACCTCAGCTCCGCTCACCTAGTAAGCGAATGGACGTTCTACGATGGGTCGAGTGAACCACCGGCAACGATCGAGAGACGCAATCCCTGATGCCGAACCGCCAAAGTCCGCAATCTCCGTTGCCAAAGAACAGGTGGTTGACCTGGCCGGCCTCAGCGAACCAGGGCCTTCCAAACCTAACCAAAGCCAACCACCTGGGAACCGCTTCATTCGGCGAATTCCCAGTGTTTCACGGCACTTCGTGGCTCTTTTTTCTCCAGCGCGGCCCGGAGAAAAATATTGAACCAACCACCTGCGCACACACCACCTACCCTGCCGTTGACCCCGCTGTGACGCAGATCCCCTCCCAGAATCGAGGCCACCATGTCCGTTGAACGAATTGAGATTTCCCACCAGGCGCCCTATGCCGATGGGGAGGAGTTTGGCGGGCACGGTCCCTTCGAGTTGATCCGCGCCCGACTGCGCTACGCGGTCAATCCGATGTTGGACGATCACCGGCGCATTACCGACCTTGAGTGCGCGCCGCGCGGCACCGATGGATGCGTCCGCTTCAGCGGCGACCTGGTGCTGATCCGGCCTCAGGATCCGTCTGCGGGCAATGGTGCGCTGGTCATCGATGTGCCCAATCGCGGACGCAGCCTGCTGCCCGGTGCGCTCAACCGCACGCCGCCTGAGTTCACGCTCACCGACCCGCTGCACCCGGGCGACGGATTCCTCTTCCAGCAGGGATTCAGCGTCGCTTCGGTGGCCTGGCAGTGGAACACTCCTGATTTGGACACCCTGCTCGACTTCAAGGCGCCCGAGGCCCTGGGCCTCGACGACCAGTCAATCTCCGGCGAAGCAATCACCGACCTGCGGCCCAGCGAGCCGCTGGCCTCGATGCCGATTGAACACCTGGGCCAGCCCGGCTATCCGGTCTCCGAGCACGAGGACGGACGGGCACGGCTGTACGAGCGCGACTACGAAGACGACGAGCCCCGCGAGATTCCTCGCGACCGCTGGCGATTCGCGCGGCAGACCGACGACGGTGTCGTCCCAAGCGACCTCGACCTCTGGCTCGAGAACGGGTTTACGCCGGGCAAGATCTACGAGATCGTCTATCCCACCGACCGCTCGCCGGTCGTCGGAACCGGACTGCTCGCCTTCCGCGACGCCGCCCTCTTCCTTCGCAAATGGCAGCGCTCCTACGAGCGCGTCCACGGCTTCGGCATCTCGCAGAGCGGCCGCTTCCTCCGCCACCTCCTCTATCTGGGACTGAATCGAGACCCGGATGCGCTGAGCGAGCGAGCATTCGACGGCATGCACATCCACGTCGCCGGCGGCATTCGCGGCGAGTTCAATCGCCGCTACGGACAGCCCTCGCAGCTCTTCCTCGCGGGGCCGATCCACGAGTTCCCCTTCGCCGACGTGGTGCGCGAGGACTCCTTGACCGACGCGACCGACGGCCTGCTCCAGCGTTCCGATGAGCAGGGCGTTACGCCGAAGATCGTCAAGACCAACACGAGCTGGGAATACTGGCGCGGCGACGCCTCGCTGATCGACATCGACCCGGCCACAGGCGAAGACATTCCGCAGCATCCCGATTCGCGGCACTACCTGTTGGCCTGCACCCAGCACGGCGCCGGGCAGGCCGAGCCGATGGACAGCTTCTACCTGAGCGGCGACCGCAGCATGTACCGCCACAACGCCGTCGACCAGTCGCCGCTGATGCGCGCCGCGCTGGTCAACCTCGATCGCTGGGCCGCCGGAGAATCCGAGCCCCCGCCGTCGAGTGTGCCCAGCCTGGCCGATGGCACCGCCGCAACGCGCGACGAGGTGCTGGCGCAACTCGGCGATCGAGTGACAACGCCCGACGCCGATCGTCTCTCCAGAGTCCGAACCGTCGACTGGTCCACGCTGCCTCCCGTCGAAGGCGCCGAGTATCAGGGCTACGTCTCCGCTGTCGACGACGACGGGAACGAGATCGCCGGCCTCCGCTTGCCCGACCTGGCCCAACCGCTCGGTCTGCACACCGGCTGGAATCCCCGTCACCCCGACACCGGCGGCGAGGACCTGACCAGCCACTTCGTCGGTCTGACCCAATGGCTCGACCGAGACGAGATCCTCGCCCGCTATGGGGACAAAGCGTCATACCTCGAACGGGTCCGAAGCGATGCAGAGCAACTCGCGTCAGAGTCCCTGATCCTCAGCGAGGACATCGAGCTCGTCGTAGCCAACTGCGCCGAGCGCTGGGACGTCGCCGTTCGCTGAAGACGGTTGAACGGCGCTCAGGCGGTTGAGACGATGCCCGACTGCGCCAACGCCTCAACGTCTGAGGCTGCGAGCCCCAGTTCCTCGGCCAGCACTTCGGCCGTGTGCTCGCCGAGCAGCGGAGCCCGGCGATGGACGGCCGGGCTCTCACTCAGGCGAATCGGACAGCCGAGCAGCGTCATCGGCCCGCGGGTCGGATGCTCGATGTCCACGAGCATGCCGCGCTCGCGGAGGTGCTCGTTCGCGAAGATCTCGCCGGAATCGAGCACCGGACCGGACGGCACGCCGACTTCGCGCATCTTGTCCATCACTTCAAATTTGGTCCGCTGACTGGTCCACGCCTCAATCGCCTGACGGATCTCGTCGCCCTCGTCGCGGCTGATGGTTCTTGTCGCATCGGGCTTGATCAGGTCGGGCCGGCCGATCGTCTCCATCAGCGCTTTGCGCATCCGCCCGCCGGCGACGACCACCCAAACCCAGTCGGAGCGTCCGCCAGGCTTGCAGGGGAAGAGTCCAGTGGGCGCGGTCAGACCGTCGCCGTAGGGCGGGGCGGGATCGCCAGAGATCTCGCGGCGGGTCATCGGGACGCGGGTGTAGTTGGTCACGGCCTCCATCATCGACAGTTCGACCTTCTGGCCGACGCCGTCGCGTTGACGCTGCCAGAGCGCGGCCAGCATGCCGATCGCGGCCTGCACGCCGGTGCCGGTGTCGCCGATCGTTGGGCCCGGCTTGAGCGGCATCCCGTCCGCCATGCCGGTCACCGCCATCGCGCCGCCGGCCGCCTGGGCGACCATGTCGAACGACTTGGTCGGCGCCCAGGGACCGGTCGTGCCGAAGCCCTTGACCGTGCAATAGATGAGCTGTGGATGAAGCTCCTTCAGCGTGTCGTAGCCGATCCCCAGCCGCTCCATCGTGCCTAGGGTGAAGTTCTCGACCACGATGTCGAAGTTGGGCACGAGCTTGAGGAAGATCTCGCGGCCCTCGTCGGACTTGAGGTCCAGGGTCAGAGACCGCTTGTTGTTGTTCAGCGTGATGAAGTAGGTCGAATCGACCGAGTTGCCGGCGCCCAGCCGACGTCCCGGCTCGCCCCGCTCCGGCGGTTCAACCTTGACGATCTGCGCGCCCAGCCATCCTAATGCCTGGGTCGAGGAGGTTCCCGCCTCGTACTGGGTCAGATCCAGAATCCGAACATCCGACAGCGCCAAGGCCATGTCCAGCCCCTCTCAAGTCTGGGGTGAGCAGAGGCTAGCGGAGTCTCAGGTGTCTACCTTGACCAGCTCGTACTCAACCCATCTGCCATCGATCTGTTCAAGTTCGACCGTGCCGCCTCTGAGCTTCTCGAACTCAATACCCGGCAGGATATTGCGTCCCTCAGCATGTTCGATGGTGATCTTGACCAGCTCGCCATTGGCGTCGAGTTCAATCAAATCGCCGACACCGACGTCGACGTAGTCCTCGACCAGCTTCTGGGTGAACTGAAGAACAAGTGTGTCTGTATCGGCGAAATAGGTGGCCTTCATGGTCGGAACCTTCTGTCCAGGAACGCGGTCATGACCGTCTCACCGTCAGGCAACAGTACCACTCTGAGGTAGCGACCGTTCAACTCAGGCACCGTTCCCCATCGTCGAATTCGTCCATCGGACTGTACGGATTCGACAAGAGGATTCGCGATGACCTGTTCAATCCACTCCAGCTCGATCCACTTCCTGTCTTCTTCCAGCCTGGACCTGTTGAAGTGCTCCGTAACCTTCATCCAGAGCCGGACTCCGCACCGACAACCACTCCCAGTTCGGACAGATCGCTCGAACGGTCGCCAAGCACATGCGCCGCTGCCGAGCCAGGAAGCATTGCCGGACGGCCCACTGTCACCGGTGTTCGGCTCATCTTGATTGACGGACCATTAGTCCGCACCCGGCCTCGGCCCTCGTGCTCGCGAGTCACCGACATGCCATTCGTGACGGCACGGTACTCGGTCATGGCCTCCTCGACGGAGCCCACCGGCGACGCTCCGATCCCCTTCGCGGTCAGCTCGGAGACCCACTCGGCGACTGTCTTCGTCGCGAACTCTTCCGGGCTGGGCATGTCTTGCGACTGCTCTGGCTTGGCGCCGGCGAACAGCCAGCCATCGGATGCTTCGTACAGGCGGTGCAGCGGACCCTCGCCGACCGCGTCCTGGCCAGCCGGCTCGTCCCAGTGTTTGCCCTCGTAGCCATGCAGCACGTTCGACTGCAGCGTGCTCGCCGTCCGAGCCAGGGCGGTGAAAACCTGCTGGCCTTCGCCCGTACGCAGGCGGTGATAGAGCGCCATGCCGACGCCGAACGCGCCGTTGATGCCGGTGCCGTAGTCATTGATCGCGAACGGTTGCAGCGTGGGTTCGGTGTCGCCGTAGCGAGTCATCATGCCACTCGCCGATTGCGCCAACTGCTCCCATCCGGCCCGCTCGGCCCACGGACCGATCTCACCGAATGCGTTCAGTGAGGCGTAAATCACATCGGGATTGATCTGCCGAACCGACTCATAATCGACGCCCAGACCACCGACCTTGCCCAGGCGGTAGTTCTGGACCACGACATCGACATCCGCGGCCAGGTCCAAGAAGACCTCGCGGCCCTCTTCGCGCTTGAGATCGAGCAGCACGGAACGCTTGCCCCGATTGATGTCCTCATGCAGCATGATCCCGTTTTCGCGCGACGGGTTGTCGATCTTGACCACATCGGCGCCATACTCGGCCAGGGTGCGTCCGCAAGTCGGGCCGGCGAGGATGATGCACAGGTCGAGGGCTGTCATCCCCTCCAGCGCCTGCGACAGTCGATTTCCCGGTGCGCGTATCGCCGACGGCGCCGAAGCTGACACCTCAGCGAGGATGTTGTCGCGGTCGGCGTCGAGCGCCTTGCGAGGTCCTCGAATCTCACCCGGCGTTCCACCCATGCGGACCTGGATGCCCGGTTGCAGCATCGGCCCCAGTTCAGGGTCGTCCAGTTCGACGATGATCTCAGCCTCGCGCGGGTGCGGCTCGTGCAGCCATTCCGACGAGTCGAGACATCGCACGGTCGGCGGACCATTGCCGCCATCGTTGATCAGGTCTTCCCACTCTTGCGCCGTGCGGGTCAGGAAGATGTTGGTCAAGTGGGCACGGGCCGTGTCGGCGAGCGAGAAGTCGTTCATAATCTCCGAGGCCTTCGACCACGGCTCGTCCAACCACTGCGGTACGCCTGCGGAGACGCAGAACTGGCGGATGAAGTGCGAGTAGGCGGCGTGGAAGAAGACCCAGCGACCGTCGGAGCACTCGTACGGCCCGACCCAGGGCACGGGTGGCCGAGGAGCCTCTCGATCGAGATAACGCAGGCCGCGAATGCCGATCGCCTGGTACAGACTGTCGTGCAGCGACGCTTCGATTCGTTGTCCGAATCCGTCTCGCTCGCGGGCGACCAGTGCCATTGCGACCCCCGCGCAGCCCGTGAACGCCGCATATGAGGATGCAATAGGCACAGCCGTGTAGACCGGCTTCGGCGCATCTTTCATGAGCGAACCGCTGTAGGTGCCGACCGGCGCTGATACGACCCCTTCCCAGCCTGGCACTGACGCGCGCTCGTCGTCGGAAGAGAATCCTGGCAACGAGAGATAGATCAACCGATCGTTGCCGTTGGTCGACTCCTCTGCGCCCAACCCCAGCCGATCCATGACTCCGGGCCGGAAGTTCTCGACGACCACGTCGGCCGAAGCGATGAGATCCTGCGCCGTGCGGCGACCGTCGGCGGTCTTGAGATCGAGCGAGATGCGCCGCTTGCCTCTATTCCAGACCGCGTTCGCGGGTGTATCCCACATCGGCCCCGTCGGCGGATCGACCCGTATCACGTCCGCCCCATGGTCGGCGAGCATCATCGCCGCCAGCGGTCCGGCCATGTACTGACCGAAATCAATGACTCGAAGTCCGTCGAGCGCGCCCATAACCGCCTCCATCGCTTGCGGATCCAGTGCGAGTAGAGGCTAGCGGCTGATGTGTTGGCTCAGCGCCTGGTCATCAGCGCCTGGTCATCAGCGCCTGGTCATCAGCGCCTGGTCAACGGCAGCATCAATCGCCGCCTGGAAGTCCGCGACCGATCCGTTGTTGTGTAGGACAAGATCGGCCTTGGCCGCTCGTTCTCTCCACGGCGTTGCAGAGGCCATCCGCTGCTCGGCTTCCTCGCGGGTGAAGCCGTTGCGAGCCATCAGCCGATCGATTGCCCGTTCATCCTCGGCGGCGACCAGCCAACCGGCGTCGCAGATTTCCATGTAGGGGCCTTCGAACAGCCGCACCGTTTCAAACACGGCGATTGGAGCTGAATCGTCCTTCATCTCGCGCAGCAGGCGCATGAACTCGCCTTCGATGTCACCAATCGCCGTCCGCAGTGCGGCTAACAGGTCCGGCTTGCCGAACACGATGTCGCCCAGCGCCTTGCGGTCGATGTAACCATCCGCGCCCACCACGTCGTCACCGAACCGCGCCACGATGCGGTCGAATCCCGGTTTGCCTGGTTCATACATCGTGTGGACATGGCGATCGGCGTCGACGTGTCTGGCGCCGTGAAAGTTAGCCAGGTGTCGGCAAAGCACCGACTTGCCGCAAGCAATCGATCCGGTGACGCCCAAGACGAATGCCATGCGCAACAGGTTACCCGCGACCCGGAGTCATTCTCTGGCCGCAGCGAATATAGGCTGTGCGTTGGAACGACGACCAAAGACCCCGTCGAGAATCCGATGCCCGATCGATGCAACTGGCCCGGCGACGATCCTGATGAGATCGCCTACCACGATTCTGATTGGGGCGTCCCGACTGAGCACGAATCGACGCTGTTCGAAGCGCTGACTCTCGAGGGCGCCCAGGCTGGACTGTCCTGGCACACCATCCTGCTGCGCCGCGGCGGCTATCGTCGCGCCTTCCTGGACTGGGACGTCGAGGCGATCGCCGAGATCGATGAAGCCGGCGTCGAGACGTTGGTCCAGGACGAAGGCATCATCCGACACCGTGGCAAGATTGAATCGACGATTGCGAACGCGAACGCCACGCTGCTGCTTCGACAGCAGGGCCTGTCGCTGGCCGAGGTCGTCTGGGCCTACGCCGACCCTTCCAACGAACCGCGCGGCGAGATTCAGTCACAGACCGACGAGTCCAGAGCGATGTCGCGCGAACTCAAGCGTCGCGGTTTCCGCTTCGTCGGACCGACGACCTGCTACGCCTTCATGCAGGCGGTCGGCATCGTCAACGATCACACCGCCGGCTGTTTCCGGTTCCCGGAGATCGCCGAGATGCGCGATACGCTGCTCAACGAACGGAGCGACACATGACCTTCCAACATCTGCGCCTCAAGATCTCCGACCAGATCGGCACGATCACGCTTGATCGCCCGGAGAAACTGAACGCGCTGTCTCGCGATCTGCATAACGAGATGGTCGAGGCTGCCAATCAGCTTCAGGCTGACGATGATGTGCGCGTGGTGATCGTGACCGGCGCCGGTCGCGGCTTCTGCTCGGGCGCAGACCTCACGGCTCGTCCCGGTGAAACGCCCCGTGAATCGCAAAATCAGCGGATGGATGAGCTCGGTTGGGTTGGCCACCAGGCGCTCGCATTTGGCCATCTCGACAAGCCGACCATCGCCGCTGTCAACGGGGTGGCTGCGGGTGCCGGCATGAGCCTGGCGTTGTCCTGCGACCTGCGCGTCGGCTCAGAGAAGGCGCGGTTCAAGGTTGTCTTCCTCGAGCGCTCGCTCAGCCCCGACGCCGGCATGACCTGGTTCCTGCCCCGTGTGGTGGGTTACCCGAAAGCAGTCGAACTGGTCCAGACCAGCCGCTTCGTCGAGTCGGACGAAGCGCTGCAGATCGGGTTGCTCAACCAGCGCGTGCCGCACGAGGAACTGATGAACAGCGCTCGCGCCATGGCTCGCGAAATCGCATTCTGGCCGCCGCTCGCCTCTCGAGCGGCCAAGCGTGTGATGCAGCGAAATCTCAACGCCACGCTGGAAGAGGCCTTGCGCAACGAGGTCACCGCGATCTCTCACGCAACCCGTTCCGAGCACGATGTCCGCGAAGCGCAGGCCTCGTTCATTGAAAAGCGTCCGCCGATCTTCACCGGCGAGTAGTTGGGATCGACGTGCCCGACGTCATCATTCGCGAAGCCGTCCCCAATGACGCTCAAACGATTCTTGACTTCATCGTCGGACTGGCGGAGTTCGAGAACGAGCCGCGCTCCATTGTCGAAGCGACGGTCGAGAGCATCCGGCGCGATGGGTTTGGCCCGCAGCGACTCTTCGAAACCCTGATCGCCGAGCGCAACGGCGAACCGCTCGGGATGGCGCTGTTCTTCCCGCACTACTCGACCTGGACCGGAACTCCCGCCCTCTATCTCGAAGACCTGTTCGTCAAGGAGGAAGCGAGAGGGACCGGGGCGGGATTCGCCTTGATGCAAGCCCTCGCCGAGATTGCCAGCGAACGTGGTTGGAAACGACTCGACCTCTCCGTGCTCGACTGGAATCCGGCGCGCCAGTTCTATCACCAACTGGGCATGGAGCACGAGTCGGAGTGGCTGCTCTACCGGCTCGACGAAGATGGCATCGCCAGGCTGGCTCAAGCAGGGCCGGATGGCTGAGCTCAAGGTCTACGGCGCACCCTGGTGCCCGGACTGCCGCCGCTCGAAGACGTTTCTCAGCGAACATCGAATCGACTACGACTGGATCGACATCGACCAGGACGCGGACGCGCTCGCCTACGTCGAGGACTTGCAGAACGGCGGCCGCTCGATCCCGACCGTCATTCTGCCGGACGGCGGCACGTTGATTGAGCCGAGCGACGAAGAACTTGCACAAGCGCTGGGCGTTCAGGTTCGGCCCCAACGACAGTTCTACGACCTCGCCATCATCGGCGGCGGCCCGGCCGGACTAGCCGCCTCGATCTATGCCGCGCGAGAGGGTATTGACACCGTTGTCATCGAGCGCTCGGCGCTGGGCGGACAGGCTGGCCTGACAAATCGGATCGACAACTACCCCGGTTTTCCCGACGGCATCAACGGCGACGACTTGATGTCGAAGTTCGTTGCCCAGGCCCGTCGCTTCGGCGTCGAGCTCCTGTCGGCTGTCGGTGCGACCGATGTTGCCGCTGCGTCCGATGTCGAAGTCACACTGTCGAGCGGCGATCACGTCGCCGCGCATGCAGCAATACTCACGCCCGGCAGCACCTACCGACGGCTCGGTGTGCCGGGCGAGATGGAATTGATCGGCAACTCGGTCCACTTCTGCTCCACCTGCGATGGTCCGTTCTACGCCGGCGCCAGAGAGCTCGCCGTGATCGGCGGCGGCAACTCTGCCCTGGAGGAAGGCCTCTATCTCACACAATTCGCCGACCGGCTGCACATTATCCATCGAGGCGACGAACTCACCGGCTCCTCCGTGCTGCAAGACAAAGTTCGATTGCACCCGAGAATTGAGCTGTCACTCCGAACGGCGGTCACGTCAATGCAGGGGGACGGCAAACTTGAGGCATTGACTCTGGAGTCGAGCGGCACAACGGTGCAATCGTCGCCGGACGGCGTCTTTGTCTTCATCGGTTTGCAGCCGAACACGGACTTCCTGCGCGGTGTCGTGGATCTCGACGAGCGAGGGTTCATTGCGACCGATCAGCGCTTTCAGACCAGCGTCGAATCGATTTACGCGGCAGGCGACGCACGAGCTGGATCAACCAAACAACTTGGCGCCGCCGTCGGAGAGGGCATCACCGCATTGATGATGGCTCGCGAGTTTCTCCGAGCCCGTCAACACATCCGCACGCCGTCGACGGACGAATAGCGTTCAGCGGCTGGCGCCAACGGGCGGCGTGTCGACCAGCGTGCCATCGGCGATGAACTCGTCGATCTCGCTGGCGGAGAAGCCCAGCTCTTCGCAGATCTGCCGGTTGTCTCCGCCCAGGAGTGGCGCCGGTCGCATCTCCGCAGGTCCCCAGTCGCTGAAGTGAATCGGGAATCCGCCGTACTCATAGACGCCGACGCCCGGTTGGTCCCACTCGACGATGAATCCCCGCTCGCGCAGATGCTCGGACTCGACCAGGTCGCCGTTGGTCATCACTGGCAATGCCGCAATCTCCGCGGCTTGCAGTCGCGCTGCGAGTGCAAACCGGTCCTGATTGCGGGTCCATTCACTGATCAGGTCGTCAATCTCGTTGTGAGACTCGACGCGTCCCTCCAGCGTCTGGAATCGCTGATCGTTGAGTCGGTCATCTTTAGCAACCTGTCGAAATCGCGACCATGCTGCGTCATCTTCAATCGTGATAGCGATCCACATGTCCATTGAATCGCGGGCGTCGGGGCTCTCGTCGCGGCAGCGATAGACGCCCTGCGGTGCGGAGCTTCTGGATCGATTCCCGCGCCTGGGCGCCTGCCCCTGTACTGAGGTCTCGAGGATCAGATCGCCGGCGATCGCGGCATTGGTTTGCAACTGCGACAGATCGACGAAGCAGCCGCGACCGGTTTCCTCGCGCTCCCAGAGTGCTGCCAGTACCGCGAACGATCCGTGCAGTCCGCCGATTGGATCGGGAAAGGCGTGACCCATCTTCATCGGTCCGTCCCCGGCGTAACCGGTCGCCGAGGCTGTGCCGGCGTGCGCCTCCAGCACCGGTCCATAGGAGACACGTTGCCGGAACGGACCCGTATGCCCGTATCCCGTGCACGAGACCGAGATGATCCGGGGATTCCACCGGCTGACCGTTTCGTAATCGATTCCGAGACTCTTCGATCCGCGCGGGCTGAAGTTGTCGACGATCACGTCGGTGCGCTCAACCAGTCGTCGCCAGATGCGTTTGCCCGAGTCTGTCTTCAGGTCGGCGCAGAGACCGCGCTTGTTTCGATTGTGCTTGTTGAAGATGCCAGACCTGTTCCAGGGCTCCGGTTCGGGCTCTCCTTCGGGATACACCGATGCGCGCAAGGTCGGCTCGACGGCTTCGCCTCGACGCCAGTCGTCGAGCGCGGCGCGCAGCGCCGGGTCGTTCGGCAGATGGCCGCCGCGCGCGTTGTCCTGTTCGAGCTTGATCACGTCTGCGCCCAGATCGCCAAGTGTCCGGCCCACCAGGGGACCAGCCCAGGCATAGCCAAACTCAACGACGCGCAGACCGGAGAGCATGCCCTCAGTCATGATCACCCCCAGCCTTCGCGACCACGGCTTCTTCAACCAGAGCCGCGATCTCGTCCTCGGCCATGCCGGCCTCACCAAGTGCTTGCGCAGTATCTGCTCCGAGACGGGGCGCGCTGTTGAAGTTGTCCGGCGATGAAGGCAGGACAAATGGCACGCCGGGCATCTTGACGCCTTCGCCCAATGGTTCGGGATAGGCCCAGAAGGCGCGCGCCTGCAACTGTGGGTCTTTGAGCATTTCGTCCATCGACAGCACAGCGCTTGCGGGCACGTGGAACCCTTGCAGGTACTCAACCACCTCTGTTCGGTTGCGAGCCATCAGAAACGGCGCGAATCGGCCGTCGATCTCTTCTGCCACGTCAAAGCGCAGCCCGGCCGTGGCGAACCGCGGATCGTCCGCCATCTCCGGCAAGTCGAGCGCGACGCAGAGGTTCACCCATTGCGCCTGCGTCGGCGCGGCGATGCAGACCCAGCCGTCCTGGACCTGCATCAGCGAGACCGGGTGATGCGCCTCGGCGTGGCGGTTGTTGGCGCGGTGCTTGATCCGTCCCTGGTGCGACCACATGACGAGGCTCCACTGGTGGGCCGAGGCCATCACCTCCATCGCTCCGACATCGACCAGTTGTCCCCGCCCGTTGGAGCGCCGCGCGTGCAACGCGGCCATCGCGCCGATCGCCGACGCGATGCCCGCGACATACGAGGCCCATGGACCCGCGCCTTGCAGGGGCTCACGGAGCGGGTCGCCGGTGATGTAGAGGTAACCGCTCGCGGCCCAGTCCGTCAGGTCCGACGACCGCCAACCAGCCCAGGGACCGGACAGCCCATACGAGGTCGCAGCTACATGAATCAGCGCAGGACGGCCCGATCTTGCTCGGCGATCGAACGCCAACGCTTGATCGGCTGACAAAGTCGTGATGACGACATCCGAGTGGTCGAGCAGTCTTTCGAGTGCGCTCCATCCGGCGTCGGTTGACCAGTCCAGCGCCACTCCTCGCTTCCAGGCCGACAAGTACTCGAATGCGGCGCTGCGCTTCGGTTCAAGCGAGGTAAGCAGCGGCGGACGGGATCGCAACGCGGAGCCGGCTGTCGGCTCGACCAGCGTCACCTGTGCGCCGGCTGTGGCCAGCAGTCGGGCCGCGTACGCGCCAGACACGTTGTCGCTGAGATCGAGCACACGCAGGCCCGACATGCCGCTTGGCCCACTCACCGACTACGCCTTCGCCAGAGGCACGACGCCTTCGTAGACGCCAGGCTTCCAGTTGCCCTGTGTGTCGAGAGCCTGATCAATCATCACGGGCGCGAGCTCCTTCGCCGCAGCGTAAAGCTCCGTGACGTCTCCGAACGAGCCGAATGACAACGCTCGCAGGCCGGGTCGCCAGACCACGGTCGGCACGAGCGAACCAAACTGATCGATCTCCGCTTTCGTCCGCTCCTGCACGGCAATCTCCATCGAGCGAGCCAGCAAATCCACGAGGCCGCGTGGCTGATACGGCGAGGGATGGACGCCGAGATCGACCGCAATCGTATGTGTTGCTCCCTGGAGGATCGCGGTCTCGAGGTCGAGGCCCGATGACAGGCCGCCGTCAACGCACCAGTCGCCGTCGAGCCGGACTGGCGGAAACAGACCGGGCACAGCGACCGAGGCCATCACCGAGGCCAGGAGTTGCCCCTTGTTCATCACGTGCTTGCGGCCGCTGGAGAGGCTGGTCGTGACGATGTGCAGGGGAATCTCCGCTGCCGCAATTTCGTCGATTGTGACATGTTGGCTGAACAGGTCTCGCAGGAACCGATTTGAGTAGACCGACGTACCACGGGTCAACAGGTTCCTCGTGATCCGCAGCAGGTTGCGGTGCCACAGCCGCGTGTCCCGCAGTGCAATCCAGAGATCGGCCAGCCCCTCGATGTTGTCGGGGTGGAAGGCGAGGAATGCCCCGTTGACGGCGCCGACTGAAGATCCCACGATCATGTCGGGTCGAATCTGGCGGCGGATCAGTTCCTCCAGGAACGGCACTTGCACGATTCCGGACGCGCCGCCACCGCTCAACACCAGCGCCAGCCGCCGCTCTTCGAATCCCCGCAAGCTCAGCGTCATCGGAACTGCTTGCCGCCCTCCGTCTCTGCACTCTCGCACAACGCGTTCCGACAACGCGAACCGTCATGCCCGCGCCTGCCGCGGGCATGACGAGCCCTGCGGATGTGTCGCCGAACTCAGGGTCTGATTCAGGCCTGCGGCCGCCGATCGGGAACGATCTCCGTCAGGATCCCGTCGGCCGTCTTGGGGTGAAAGAAGGAGGCGGTAATCTCGTCAATCGGGCCGCCAAAGTCGATGTAGCTCAGTCCACGTTCCATGAACAATTTGGTGTCGCCGACCACATCGGTGGAGCCGTAGCCGAGATGATGCAGTCCGGCCCCCCGGCGCTCGAGGAACCGGCCGATCCCGCTCTCATTGTCCTCGGGAAGCAGAATCTCAATCCGCGTCTCGCCGAGGTTGACCTTGACGAAGAAGATCTTCGTCCGCTCGGGCGCGAAGTACCCGCCCTTCGGATACGGCGTGCGCTCGGTGTCTCGCTCAAGACCGAGCTGGTCAACCAGCACCGCCAACGATTCCTCCAGCGAGTGCGCAACGATGCCGACGTGATCGAGATGGGTAATCATGCTCGCCTCCTGGCGCTTCCCCCGGACCTGCTTGCCGTCGGCGTCAAGATAGTCGACCCCTACTGCAGCCGTCGCAGCGTCGGCGAGAACGTCCCGAACAACGCGATGACGATCAGCAACACGACGGCCACCGCAAACACCGCCAGGCGGATGCCGACCAGCTCCGCAGCGATGCCGAGCACGAAGACGCCGCCCTGCATGACGGCAAACTGCATCATCAGCACCGACATGGTCCGGCCGCGATAGGCGGGCTCGGCCTGTTCCTGGATCAGGGCCGACGCCATCGTCATCCGGCCCGAATGGCCAATGCCCATGACGATCATGATCGGCAGACTGAGCCAGAACCAGGGCGAGATCGCAATCCCCAGCGTCGCGCCGCCGAGCAGCACGCCCATCAGGATCAGCAGTTTGCCGCGCCCGCTCCGCCTCAGCGAGGCGATGATCAACGCCGCCAGGAACGCGCCGATCGCCGAAAAGGTCATGAACAACGCCGCCAGGGCCGGCCCGGCGTCGAACGCGTCTTGCACGAATCCGGGCAGCAGGCCCTGGAACGGCGTGCCCAGCATTGAGACGAAGAAGGAGAGGAACAGGATCATGCGCAAGACACGATGCCTCGCGATGTAGCGGAACCCATCGCTGATGTCCTTGATTGCAGCGCGCACTCCCCCGGTGCCGCGACCGGCCTGCGCAGCCACGCTGGGAATCGGCAACATGGTCAGCATCGCCACGGCATAACAGCCGGCCATGGCATAGAAGGTGACGCCCGCCCCGGCGGTCGCCAGCAGCGCTCCGCCGATTAACGGAGCGGCGAACTGCATGATGTTCATTGCCGCCGTATTGAGGGCGACGCCGTTCATGATCCGCGCTTTGGACACGATTTCCGAGACCATCGCCTGCCGCGCCGGCACCATCAGCGCCACGAGCACTCCCTGGGAGACCGCCGAGATCAACAGGTGCCAGTACTCAAGGATGCCCAGGACCGCCAGCGTGCCGATCAGGAATGCATTGAGAAATCCGACGAACTGGAATATCTGCGTGACCGACTTCTTGGGAAACCGATCGGCCAGCACGCCGCCGTATGGTCCGAGCGCCAGCTGAACCGCGCCCCCAACCAGTGCCGCCAGCCCCACGGCCGCATAGGACTCGGTCAGCTCGTAGATCAAAAACGTACGGACAAACATTTGCCCGATCGCCGAGTACATCTGGGCCAGCGTCGAGACGAAGAACCAGCGAAACGCAGGCTCACGGAACGATTCGAATGTCCGAACCCGACGCCCGAACACCCGCATTGGTGGTTCTGGCGATGTGGTTGGCCGTAGGCCGTTGCCCAATAGAGGCCGAGCACGAGGCCGGTCGGCTGCAGTCGTCTGATAAGCGTGCTGTCCGGCCCGCCGGATTACAACGGAGTCGGTCGGCGGCCTAGCCGCCATAGTGCCAGCCGGTATAGAGCGAGGTCAGGGGCCCTTCGTCGATCGGCAGCGCGTCGCCGTCGAACACCCGGCAGAGCGCCAGGATGTGTTCACCGATCGGGATGAACTGCTGCGCCTCGGCGGCGACCCAGGCCAGCGAGTCCTCGAGCACAGGCGCGCCGCCCTCAAGGTCCGGGTGTTCGAGCTGAACGTAGGCCACGCCCCGCATCTTGTCCGGCGCGGCAAACTCGGCCGATCGGCCTTCGATCTTGGATGGATCGCTTGGCTGCAGGAATTTGGCAGCCAGATCCATGCCCGACTCCGGAAGCAGACTGATGGTGAGCTGACGTGTTTCACGCAGATTCTTCAGCGAGGTCGCGTCTCGCTCGAACGATACGCAGAGGATCCGCGGTTTGAACGATACCTGCATCACCCAGTCGGCGACCATCGCATTCGGCTTGCCTTCTGACGTGACCGTGCCAACGACATAGATGCCGTAGGGCAGATGCTGGAGCGCTGAGCGAATCCGCGCATCCTGGCGACGCTCGCGCGGAGTCAGCGCCCGCTCCCGCGGCTGCGGCTCAAAGTCCAGATCGATCGTCGGAGTGTCCGCCCCCAGCAACAAGTCGATGGCCGCGTTCAACTCCAGCATGCGGGTCCCGGCAGCGTCGTCGTCGGGGTTGGCGTCGGGATGGTAAATCCGCGCCAGCCGCCGGTACCGATCGCGGATCGTGTCGCGATCGGCGCTGACCCCCACGCCCAGAAGCGCTGCTGCGTCGGCCGCTGTACTGGGAATCGGCATCGTTCTCCCCAAACCCCTCGTTCAAGTCCTCTACTTCAGATGTCGATCGAAGTATCGAGCGACTCGACGCTCCTGGTACTCCAGGCCTGCTTGATCTCTCGGCATGTGACGTTCCTCGGGGAACATCAAGAGATCGTAGTCGCGATCGGCGGCAGTCAGCGCCGTGATCAATCTTGCCGTATGCCGGAAGTGAACGTTCTCGTCAACGCCGCCGTGAATGAGCAGCAGTTGACCTTCCAGCTTGTCCGCATGGGCCAGAAGCGATCCCTCGCGGTAGCCCTCGGCGTTGTTCTGCGGTGTGCCCATGTAGCGCTCGGTGTAGCCGGTGTCATAGCCATCCCAGTCCGAGACCGGTGCGCCAGACACGCCCACCTTGAACATGTCAGGTCGGCGCAGCATCGACATCACGGTCATGTAGCCGCCGTACGACCAGCCGTAGACGCCCACTCGCTCGATGTCGATCAGACCCTCGTCGGCCAGTTGTTGCACGGCATCCGACTGGTCGTCCACCTCGATCGTGCCCATCTGACGATGCAGATGCGCTTCGAACGCCAGCCCGCGTCCGGCCATCCCCCGATTGTCCAGCTTGAGCACGAGGTAGCCCTGCTGCGCCAGATATTGAGCCCGCAGATCCACCGTCAGACCCCAGGCGTCGAGCACGGTCTGAGCGTGCGGCCCGCCATAGACCGCCAGCAGCAGCGGATGCGGGCCGTCGCTCTCCGGCCGATACAGGGCTCCATACAGCGTCGTGCCGTCCGCGGCCGAAAACGTGCGCAACTCAGGAGCGCCGATCCCGATCGAACCGAGCGAGATGTCGGATTCGTACAGTGTCCGCCGCTCGGAGCCGTCGGTCGCGACCAGCGTGATCGTCGGCGCTGCGGTCAGCGACGAACTCATCATCGCCAGCCACTTGCCGTTGCGCGACAACGACGCGCCATGGAGCCCGCCCGGCTCCGACAGCGTCTCAATCTCTCCATCGTGCAGAGAAACTCGCTCGACCCGTCGCTCCAGCGCGGACCCACGCGTGCTGTTGACGTAGATCCAGCCCGAATCCTCATCCACTTCGATCACGCCGTCGATCATCCACTCGCCCTGCGTCAACGTACGCAGCTCGGATCCATCGGCGGCCCGTAAGGAAAGATGGCGAAATCCCGACGCTTCGGAGGACCAGATGAACGTCCCATCCTTCAAGCCCCGAGCATCGTCGGCCACGTTGATCCAGGGTTCCTGGACTTCATCGATCAGCACTCGCGAACTTTCGTGGTCAAACTCAATGAGTTGCAGGCGTTGTTGCGTGCGGTCAATCCATTGGGCCACCAACCGCTGACCGCCGGCGCCGTCGGGCCACCAGGCGACGCGAACGAGATAGCCGTCTTCATCGGGCAGCGGCAGTTCCCGTGCGTCGCCGGACTCCACGTTCAACACCCAGAGCGAGACATACGCGTTCTCGTCGCCGGCGAATGGATAGCGATGCGTCTCAACATCCACGTCGTTGCCGCCCTGATGCACGATCGGATACGGCGCGACGTGCCGCTCATCGACGCGCAGAAACGCGATCCGACCGTCCTTCGACCACCAATGACCGCGAAGCTGGCCAAACTCTTCCTGCGCGATGTAGTCGGCGAGTCCGTGCGTCAGGCCATCGTCCGCACCGGAGGTCAACTGCTTCGGCTCCGACTGACCGTCCACTCTCATGACAAGGAGCTCGCCTCCACGCACGAACGACAGTTGCGTCCCGTCGGGACTCAGCGTCGGAGTGAGCGCGCCCTCGCTACCCGGCAACTCCACGAGCGCTGCGCCGTCCACTGCAATCCGGACGGTCGGACCGGGGATCATCAACAGCGGAACCTCAGACTCGCGCGCCCAGGAATAGGAGGAGACGCCGAGCTCGCGGGTCCGAGTCCGCTCGCGCAACAACTCCTCCTCGCGTGACATCGGCGCGTCGGCGCCCGGTCCGGCGATCACCGAGCGCTCCCCTGACTCAATCTCAATCCGCCACAGCGACCTGACTAGTCCGCCCTCGCCAGCGTGCAGCCAGGTCACCGCCGAGCTGTCGGGCGTAAAGCCAACCATCCCCGGGGCATCCATCCCCGGACGCGGGTAGGTCGCGACGTCGGAGATCGTCAGCCGCTCAGCCACTCGACGCGCCCAATGCATCACGCCGAATCGCCTCGATCTCGGAGGCTGCCTTGGGCAGCGCGTCACTCATGACGTCGCAGCCGTTCGCGGTGATCATCACGTCGTCCTCAATCCGGATGCCGCCGAAGTCCAGCAACCCGTCGACAACCTCCCAATCGACCATCTCCGCGTAGCGCTCACGCCGCTCAGGATCGTTCAGCAGCGCCGGGACGAAGTACACGCCCGGCTCGATCGTCACGACATAACCCGGCGCCAGCGGCAGGTCCGTTCTGAGATAGGCGAGTCCGAACCGGTCCTCGGGCACACGCCCTTCGAGATAGCCGGCGCAGTCATGGGTCGAAAGACCCAGCATGTGTCCGAGCCCGTGCGGGAAGAACAACGCGTGCGCGTCTGACGCGACGAGATCTTCGACCGATCCACGAAGGATCCCCGCATCGACCAACCCCTGCGCAATCGTCGCCGATGCCTGCATGTGCAAGGACTTGTACTCCACGCCGGGACCGGCGCCCGCAATCGCCTCCTGCTGGGCGGCCAGGACCACGTTGTACAGATCACGTTGAATTCCGGAGAACGCTGCGGAAACCGGGAACGTGCGCGTCACATCCGAGGCATAACCATCAATCTCCGCTCCTGCATCAATCAGCACCAACTCCCCATCCCACATCACCCGCTCGCCCGGCGTTCCGTGCAGGATCGCAGAGTTCGGCCCGGAACCGACGATCGAGCCATACGCGGTCCGCGCCCCGCCTTGGCGGAAGAACTCCGCCTCCATCTCAATCTGCAGCGCCCGTTCGGTCAACCCGTCTCTGGCCAGCCGTTGCGCCGCGACGTGGCCGGCTACGGCCGCGTCGACCGCGCGGGTCATCCGGTCCAGCTCAACCGAGTCCTTGGCCCGCCGCAACCCAGCCAGCGCTCTGCCCAAACGGTCTGTTGCGTCCTCGTCAACGATCGCCTCGAGCGTCGACCACGACTCAGCGCCGTACTCAGTCGCGCGCGACTCAATGTCCCGCGAGCCCAGCAGGGCAATCCCTCGACCTCGTCGCGCCTCCAACCAGCCGGACAACTCGGCTCGATCCACGGAATTCGTCACGCCAGTCTCAGCAGCCAGTGCCTCGGCTGATGGAGGCGCTGACATCCAGACCAGGTCCTCGACCGTGAGCGACGGCGCGAACAGCGTCCAGCCCGCATCGGGCTCCCACGCGAGCGCCGCGCCCGGTTCGGCCACGCCGGTCAGATACTGGAACTCCGGATGCGCATGGAACTCATGAAACTGATCGGTCCCGTCAATCGGAATCGGCAGACTGGCCGGAATCAATACCGGACCGTCGAAGTCAACACCGGACCACTCCGAATCAACTCGACGCCGCCTCTCTCGCAGGACGTCCGCATCGCTCACGAAGTCGCTCCCAATTCAATCAGCACCGCGTCCTCGTCGACCGAGGCCCCGGCGCTGGTGTGCACCATCTTCACGACGCCCGCGTTCGGGGCGCTCAACAGGTGCTCAATTTTCATCGCTTCCATGACTGCCAGCGTTTGACCCGCCTCGACTTCATCGCCGACTGCCACCAGCACCTCGATCATCGTCCCCGGCATCGGCGCGCGAACGACGTTCGCCCCTGCGGTGCGGCTGCGACCTGCTCCCGTTCGCCGCCGGCGTTCTCGCAGGAAGACCCACCGCTGATCGTTGTGTCTCACGACCACACCGCGAGGCGAAACGTCCGCCGTCCAGTCCCGGCCCAGGTCAACGGGATCGTGTTCGACGCCGTCGACAACGGCCGACCATCCGTCGGTAGTCCGCGACACGCGAACCTCGAGCGGCCGGCCATGCAACAGGTACTTGCGCGCCAGTTCGCCCGACGAGCGCCAGGCGCCGGCCTGCGCCTCGGCCACCGCGGCCGCAGCGAGCGCAGCCGCAGGGGGTTCCCGCTGCTGCAACTCAACGCGATCCAGCCAGCCAATGTCGACCGAACCGGCACGGAAATCCTCCGACTCGAGAATCGAGGCAAGCTGACCCAGATTGGTCGTCACACCGTCAATTGCCCAGGCGTCCAGAGCCTCGGTCGCTCGATCCAGCGCCTCGCCACGAGTCTCGGCATGAACGATCGTCTTGGCCAACATCGGGTCGTAATGAGCGGTGACCAGATCGCCGGTCGCGGGACCGACATCGTGCCGCGCTCGGCCATCCAGCGCCTCGAACCAGCGCAGCCGGCCGGTTGATGGCACGTACCCCCGCGACGGATCTTCTGCATAGATTCTGGTCTCAATCGCGTGACCATTGGATGTGATGTCATCCGTCGTGACGGGCAATGTATCCCCACCTGCAACGCGAAGCTGCAGTTCGACCAGGTCCAGTCCGGTCAGCATCTCCGTGACCGGATGCTCGACCTGCAACCGGGTGTTGACCTCGAGGAACATGAACGCACCATCGGGCATCAGCATGAACTCGACCGTGCCCGCCCCGACATATCCTGCAGCTCGACAGACATCGAGCGCCGCACGCCCCAGCTCCTCGCGCATGACATCGCTAACGGCCGGCGAGGGTGACTCTTCAATCACTTTCTGCCGGCGGCGTTGGACCGAGCAGTCGCGTTCGCCCAGGTGGACGCCGTTGCCATGCTCGTCGAAGAGCACCTGGACCTCCACGTGCTTGCCTTCCGACATTGCCCGTTCGACCAACAGTCGACCGTCGCCGAACGCTGCCTGCGCTTCACGACGGGCGCCCGCCACTGCGGCTTCGATGCCATCGGGCGCGTCGTCGCTGGTTCTCAATAGCCGCATGCCGCGTCCGCCGCCGCCGGCCGCCGCCTTGATCATCACCGGCAGGCCCATCTCCTCAATCGCCGAGGACAAGGCCGCGTCGCCCTCGTCCTCCTCCACACCCTCAGCAACCGGCACGCCCGAGGCGATCGCCAATCGACGTGCCGACACCTTGTCGCCTAGCTCCTCAATCGCCGACGCCGGAGGGCCGATCCAGGTCAATCCGGCGTCTACCACTGCCTGCGCGAAATCGGCTCGCTCGGAGAGAAATCCGTAGCCGGGATGCACTGCGTCCGCCCCCGACGATCGTGCGGCTTCGAGCAACGCCGGGATATGGAGGTAGCTGTCCGCGGCCGCAGCGGCACCAATTCGCACCGCACGATCCGCATACGCAACATGCGGCGCCGACCTGTCGGCGTCGGAATACACCGCGACCGTGCCCACGCCCAGACGCCGGCAGGTGCGCATGATGCGCGAGGCGATCTCGCCCCGATTGGCAACGAGGACACACCGGGGAAGCCCGTCTGCGCCAGACATGCCCTGAGTCTATCCCTCACCCGGTCTGCCGCTGGATACTCTGAAGACATGACCAGCCAGATCGAGGAACTCCGCGTCTTTGCCGAACAGAACTTCGGCCGGCACCTGCTCGCGAACAGCTATCCCGGCCGCGGCATCGTCGTCGGGAGACTGGAGACCGAGGAGGACTCGGACGTCTGGGTCCAGATCTACTGGATCATGGGTCGCAGCGAGAACAGCCGAAACCGCCGTTTCGTCGTTGGAGGAGCCGCCGACAAGGAACTCCGTACCGAAGCGCGAGATCCAGCCCTGGTCACGGATCCCACCAACATCATCTACGAAGCAATGTTGGAGCTATCAGACATCTATCTCGTCTCCAACGGCGATCACACCCGCACCATCCAGGAAACGATCGAGCATTCAGCCCGCTTCGAGGACGCGCTCGCCGTCCGCGAACGGGAAGACGACGCTCCCAACTACACCCCCCGCATCGCATCCATGCTCGATCTGCGCGGCCACGGCGAACTCTACTTCGCCATCCTCAGAGCAAACGCCGCGGACCACGATGAGACAGATCGGATCGTGTGGCGACTTCCGTTCCCGCCGCGAGGCCTCGGATACGGCATCACCACCTATCGCCACGACGGCAATCCGCTGCCCCCCTTCGCCGGAGACCCGCTCTGGCTACCGCTCCCCGGCACACCCGAGGACATCGCCGACGCCTATTGGAACGCCCTCGACGAGGACAACAGGATCGCTCTGGCAGTCAAGGTGATCAGCGATGGCGCATCCCGCATCGTCCTGCGCCAAACGGGGTAAGACATCCCCGCAAGGTGAGACCTCCACGAACACGCTCCGGTTCTGAGCAGCCTGAGGTCAATCCTTCCCGATATCTCGTGACGCCTCGGGAGCGTGTGACTCCCTCTCCCTCCGGGAGAGGGCTGGGGTGAGGGCCGACGCGCAGGTGCTCGGTGGCGGAGCGTTCAATCATCCGACGAGCTCAGCCCGCTCCTTGCAATCAGGACCGGCGCAGTCGGGACATCCGAAGTGATCTCCAGCGCGTACAGCTCCGCGATCTGCTCGTCGTCGTAGCCCAGCTCCGACAGTACCTCGTGGTTGTGCTCGGCAAACCGGGGCGCAGCGCGTCGGATCGACGGCTTGGTTCTGCTGAATCGCCAGGGCCAGCTGGGGTATGGATAGACACCGACGACCGAATGCTCGACCCATTGGTAAAACCTGCTGGCATGGATGTGCGGGTCGTGCAGCACCTGCCAGTTCGCCAGGATCGGCGCCGCCGAGACGCCGCCGCGCTGCAAATCCCACGCACCTTCGTACTGCTCGCGTTCGCTCGTCCAGGCTTCGATCGCGGCGTCGAGCTCGTCGTGACGAGCGGTCCGTCCTTCCAGCGTCGACAACTCAAAATCAGCCAGCAGATCATTGCGCCCGATGACGTCGCACAGCGCAACCCAGTCGTCGTCGCTCTGCACCGACACGGCGATCCAGCAGTCCTCGCCCGCTGAGCGGTACGCGCCCTGCGGGGCAAAGCGCCGATCGCGATTGCCGTTCGGCCGGCGGATCTCACGGGTCGTCTGGTACTCCATCAACGCCTCGAAGAAGTACGCGGCCCCGGCCTCGTTCAGCGCGACATCGATGTACTGGCCCTCGCCCGTCGAATCGCGATGTTCCAGCGCGGCCAGGATCGCCACTGTCGCATGGTTGCCGGAGACCGGGTCGGCGTAGAACAGCGGCGTCCGGCGCACCAGGTCGGCGTGGTAGCCGGTCACCGATGCCAGCCCTGACGACGCCTCGATATTCGAGCCATACGCCGACCAGTCTCGCCAGGGACCGGTCGCGCCGAAGCCGGACATCGAGACGTAAATCAATCCCGGGTTCTCCCGGCGCGCCGTTTCGTAGTCGAGCCCGAGATTGGGCATCACGCGAGCCGAGTTGTTCTCCACGAACACGTCCGCCTCGCGCATCAACTCGAGGAAGATCTGCTTCCCCTCATCGGCCGCCAGGTCAACAACCAGGTCGCGCTTGTTGCGATTGAGCAGGTTGAAGTACATCGCGCGGTCGTAGGGATACTTCTGCGGATCCTGTGTCGGACCAGGCATGAACAGCGCCCGCGTCGCCGGACGCGCCGCCCACTCGAGCTTGACCACGTCCGCGCCCAGATCGCCCAGGTGGCGTCCGACGATCGGACCCGCCCAGTTGCCGGTCAGTTCGACCACTTTCAGTCCCGCAAGCGGCAAATCGGTCGTCGCCATTGCGGGCGGCGGGGTCGGAGCCGGCGTCGACGCGAACTCCGCAGTCAGCGCCGCCGTGTGCTGCCCGAGCCTCGGCGCTTCGCCTCGCCGCTCCGCCGGCGTCGCCGACATCAGGTATGCCGGACCGGGAAATCGCAGATCATCCCACTCGGCGTCGTCGCCGTACTCCCACCACCCGCGAGTCGCCATCTGGATATTGTTCGACAACCCCCGCGCGTCGAGCACCGGCGTACAGGCGATCCGAAGTTCCTGTGCCTTCGTCGCCACTTCCTCCGCGTCGTAATCCTGCGCCCACGACTCGACATCTACATACAGCTGACCCAACTGCTTGCGCCAGTCGTCGATGTCATTGATCTCAACCGTTTCCATCCGCTCCGGCTGATCGATCAGCAGGAACACATTGGGATTCGGCACCGCACGCATGAACAGCGCCCAGCCATCCCGAGTCTTGGTGAAATCGTGCGGCACACGGTTCATCGCCGATCCACTCGCGATCCACGACGAGATCAACCACGCATGCGCCGAGAGGTTCGACTCCAGCGCCGACACCTCAATCGTCTGCCCATGACCCGATCGCCGCCGTTCCCGCACCGCGGTCAACGCGCCAATCGCCGCGTGGACCCCGGCGTGCAACTCCGACTGTCCGCCCGGGATCATCAACGGCGCACCGTCGGGATCGCCCGTGAAGAACATGTAACCGCCCATCGCCCAGGTCGCGATCTCCGAGCCACGCCAACCGGCGTATGGTCCCTCGGACCCCCAGGGCGAGAGCTCAATCCGTATCAGCCGCTCCGGCAACACACTCGGCAGCGCCGCACGCCACAGCGATCCCTCATCGAGAATCAAGATGTCGGCAGTTCGCGTCAGACCTGAGAGCAAACCGCGCGCCGACTCGACGTCATCAGGAACGGCTGACTCCTTGCCGCCCGCGAGATGCGCCCAGGGACCGCCCCAGGCCCGGTCCTTTGCGCCCCACGAGCGCAGGGCCGATCCATTGGACGGCTCCACCACCACGACCCGCGCGCCCAGATCGCCCAGCAGCTTGGAGCAGTACGCCCCGCCCAACCCGGAGCTCAGGTCGACGACCAGCAGTCCTTCCAGCGCTCGATTGCTCATCTGAGCGTTCCTCTCAAACCAGCGGCCATGGATACGAACGACGACCGGTTGGCGGGTCCGGCAATCGCCCTTCCTCCACAACCCGTTCCGCACGCCGCCGCAACACGTCGATCTCGCCGTCGCTCAACAGTCCCGAGAGTCGCGCTGCCGCTTCACCTGCGCTCTCGAGACGGGGAATCAACTCCTCGACGTCCGCGATCAAACCGGGTGCGATTGACTCGCCCGCGTAATCCCAGATCACGGTCCGCAACTTCTCTTCCTGGTGAAACGACAGTCCGTTGTCAATCCCCCACAACTGATCGCCATTCCCTTTGAGGATGTGCCCGCCCTTGCGGTCGGCGTTGTTGGCAATCCAGTCGAACACGGCGAACTTGCGCATGTCGTCCGCGTACTGCTCGCGCAGCTCGAAGAACGTCCGGCTGTAGTCGGTCGGGATGTACGCCTGCAGCGATCCGACGCCGTACTCCATCCCCTCCGCCCGCTCGATCGTCGGAGGAATCAGGTCCCAACTCAGCGCTGCCGACAGCTGATAGGCCGCCACTTCCCGCCGGTACAGATTGGGCGGGAAGTCCCACAGCGGGTTCTCCCCCTTGCCCGGCTTGTACACCGCGTAGCCGAAGCCCGGCGCGTCATCGTGCTGCAGTTCCAGCAGAAACACGTAGTTCGACGCATACGGAATCCGAGCCCCGTCCGTCACTGTGGAAGAAGCCAGCCACGCCGTCACCCGCTCGTCCAGCGGATCCCACGACTGCTCCGGAAAGCGCTCCATGGCCGCAAGCGTACGCGATGCAGCGGCCTCTCCGGACGCTATGCCACGACCGTCATCTCGTCCCCAATCCGCACCTCGCCGCCGACGATCACGTTCGCCTCGACACCGAAGTCAAGGTGGCCATATTCGGCATTCAGCACCTTCATCAGGTCCATGTCGCGGCCCTCGCCGGTCGGCGACGCATTGACCGCATTGCAGCGCTGAATCGGCGCGGTCACGTCGATCTCAACCGAGTCACCAATCCGGACCCGTTTGCCGACCCAATCGAACTCACCCCACTTGTCGGCGCCGTCCACCGAGAAATTCAGCCGGAACCGTCGCATGTCGACATCCATGCCGGCCTTCTCCGACAGGTCGGCCAGCGACGCCAGTCCGCCCAGCGATATCTGCGTCGGACCCCGATCAGTAAACCGAGCCTCACCGTCACCCAACAGCCGCAGCGGCTCGCGCTCCGGCCGCCCGCGCAGCGGATTCTCGGGCAAGCCCAGCACCACGTCGGTCATCCAGTCCGACAGATCCACCCGCGAAGCCTGGTCGTCCACTGCCGCTGACTTCGTCTGACCCTTGACCGTCACCGACAGCACCCGAGCCTCAGGATCCCAACCCGACTCAATCCAGGGCAGGTACGGCGTATTCAGCATCGTCACCGACTGCCGCTTCGACACCCAGCCAACCGATCCCGAAGGCTCCGCGTTCCCAAACGCAAAGATGAACGCCCGATCCCCCACAACCGATTCCCCAGGCCGCAGCTCCAGCGAAGCCATCGAATGAGTCGTCATCCCCTTGACGGGATACGTGTAGCAGGCAGAAATGTGCATGATCAGCTCCCATCCTGCGCGACGGCAAACGCCCGACAGGCCCGAGCTCGCTTCGCCTCGTCCAACGCCTCTCGTAGCGGACGCGACAGGATGACCAGATCGTCGCCCAACTCTTCCAGCAGAGCCTCCGATCGCTCAATCAAGTGATCGGACGGCGCCATCTGACCCGGATACATCGCTCCGAAGAAGCGCGACGCATACTCCTTGTCCCGCTTGTCGAACACCGACCGCACCTCGTCGAAGAATCGGTCGGTATACCCCTCTAACAACTCCGCCTGCGGCTTCCACCAGAACCCGTGCATCGACGCCGTCAGCATCTGCAACGACGCTTCGGTGTCCTCCTGGTAACGCGTCCACGCTTCCGCCTTGACCTCCGCGTCGGCCCGCGACGTGCGAATCTGCTCCGCCGCCCGCCGCCCACGGTCTGATCCATCACGCTCTAGCTCAGCGTCGAGCCGTTCGAATCCGCCGGCGATCCCGTACGCTGTCGCCTTGGTCACCAGCGACCAGCGCATGTCCTGATCCAGTTCGAATCCGCTAATCCCCGTCCCCTCATCGACCAACGCCAGCGCCTCGCCGATGTGCTCCACGTTCTGGGCCGCGCCGAGCATCACCCGCGACCACATGATCCGGAAATCCTGCTCAGTAGCCGAGAACAGCTGTTCCCGCGCGAACCCATAGAGCCCCGCCGCACTCGCAAGGCGCATCTCATCTGGCAGATACGAGCTCACCGCATGCAGCGCGTTGTACGCCACCGTCTGAGCGATCTCCAGCGTGCGCTCCGAGGCCAGTTTGTCGGTCGCCAGCGCCGCATAATCCGCCGCCGAGAATTGCTGGTCCCTGACCATGTCCCACAGCGTGTGCCAGAGGAGCAGCCGCTGGAAGCCGTCCGGGAATCGATCCAGCTCGTCCTGCACGAACGCCAGCGTCCGTTCGTCCAGCGCAATCTTGGCGAACGCGTGATCGTCATGATTGGGGAACACCGCCGCCGGCGCAGCCGCGCCCGACAGCTCCTCGATCACCGTCGACGCCCCGTCGATATCAACCGGCTGCGCGTCACGCAGTCGCGGCCCGTCGTCCGAGCGGTCGTAGACCGCGATCTCGGTTCGGTGCGGACGCAGCGTCGGATGCTCGGCCGGCGCCGTCTGTTGAATCGTGAACGAGTTGACCGATCCCTCAGCAACGTCCCACTGCGGCGCAATCGTGTTGACGCCGGCCGTCTCCAGCCAGGCCTCTGACCAGCGCCCCAGTTCGCGTCCCGAGCCGCGCTCCAGCGCCGCGAGGAAGTCGGCCAGCGTCGTGTTGCCCCAGGCGTGCGTCTGGAAGTAGTCGCGCATCCCGTCGCGGAAGCCGTCCGCGCCCAGGAACGCCACGAGCTGCTTCAGCACCGCCGCGCCCTTGCCGTACGTGATCCCGTCGAAGTTGAGGAAGGTCGCGTCCGTGTCCGGCACGTCGCCGGCGATTGGGTGAGTCGTCGGCAGCTGGTCCTGTTCGTACGCCCACGCCTTCATCCGGGCATGGAACGCCGACCAGGCGCTCTCCGACCAGCGAGTCGCGTGCTCCATCGCCAGGTAAGCCATGTAGGTCGCGAACGACTCGTTCAGCCACAGGTCGTTCCACCAGCGCATCGTGACCAGGTCGCCGAACCACATGTGCGCCATCTCGTGCAGCACCACCTCGGCCCGGTTCAGCCGCTGAATCTCGGTCGGCGGGTCGCGGAAGATCATCCGCTCCGAGAACGTGATGCAGCCCACGTTCTCCATCGCGCCCATGTTGAACTCGGGCACAAACACCTGGTCGTACTTGTCGAACGGGTAGCGGAAATCAAAGAACTCCGAGAAAAAAGTCAACCCGTTGCGCGTGACCTCGAAAAACTCGTCGGGGTCAAAGTAGGGAGCGATCGACTCGCGGCAGAGCACGCCCAGCGACGTCTGTCCCGCCGCGTCCGACCAGGTGTCCTCATAACGCTTGTATGGCCCCGCAATGAACGCATAGAGATACGTTGAAATGCGAGGCGTCTCGGTGAACACATGCGTCGTCCGACCGTCGCCCGCGTCCGACGACGACACCACCGGATAGTTCGCCGCCACTTCCCACTCCGATGGCGCCGTCACGGTCAGGTCCAGCGACGCCTTGATGTCCGGCTGGTCGAAGCAGGGCAGCAAGCGGTGCGCGTCGTACGGCTCGAAGTGCGTGTAGAGGTACTCCTCTCCGTCCTCCGGATCGACGAACTGGTGCAGCCCCGCCCCAATGTGGTCGTACTCGTTCGTATACGAAATCTCCACCACGTTCTCGGCCGACAGGTCGGAGCCCTCCAGGTACAGCCGATTGCGCTCGTGCTTCACGTCTACCGCGGCACCGTTGACCGAGAGCGAATCAATCGACTTCGACGTGCAATCAAGAAACGTCCCCACCGACGGGTCGTCAAGACTGAACCGAACTCGCACCGATCCCCCATACGTCGGAGACCCCTTGCTCAGACTCAGAGCAAGCGTGTATCCAACATCCGAAACCCGTCCCGCCCGCTCCTGAGCCTCCACCTCGCTCAGCACGTTCAACGTGTCAGTAGTTGTCTCTGCCATCTCGATACCTTCCCGCCCATCAGGTCCCCTCTCCCTGAGGGAGAGCTTGCCCCGCACTTGATGCGGGGGGTTAGGGTGAGGGCTCTCACACTTCTCATTTCTCCCCCCTTTCGGGGGGAGATGTCACGAAGTGACAGAGGGGGCTCCCCTCCGCCGCTCCATTGCAGCGAGCCTACCAGCGCAGGCCTTCCAAATGCCCTGCCGTACCATGCCGCTGGAACCGCAGAACTGAGGTAGAGAGGGCCCCACCATGACCGACGGCTACACCGAGTCCACCATCGAGGTCGCCGGCCTCCCCATCCAGGTCCTCCGCGGCGGCGAAGGTCCATCGGTCCTCGTCATCCACCACGAGACCGGCAATCCCGGTTGGCTCGAGTTTCACAACGCCCTCTCCGGCAGTCGCGACGTCATTCTGCCCACCCTGCCCGGCTGGGACGGCACCGAGCGCGGCGACTGGATGCGCAGCGTCCGCGACCTCGCCGCCATCTGCTCCCTGTTGCTCGACGAACTCGGCGTCGGCGATGTCACCGTGGTCGGCCTCGGCTTCGGCGGCTACATCGCCGCCGAGATGGCCACCGCCAACCAGTCCCGCCTCAGCGGCCTCGTCCTCGTCAACGCCGTCGGTCTGCAGCCCGAAGACGGCGAAATCCGCGATCAGTTCCTCGAGGCCCACGCCGACTACGTCAAGTCCTGCTTCGCCGACCCCGCCAACTTCACCGCCCTCTATGGCGAGGAAGTCTCAACCGACCAGCTCGTCGCCTGGGACGCCAACCGAGAAATGACCGCCCGCACCGCCTGGAAACCCTTCCTCTACAGCCAGACCCTCCCCCACCTCCTGCCCAACGTCAACACCCCCACAAAGGTCATCCGAGGCGCCGACGACACCGTCGTCCCACCCACCGTCGCCGACCAGTACCGCACCCTCCTCGGAAACGCCGAGTTGATCGAGATCGCGGGCGGCCACAACCTCGAGTCCGACGCCCCCGAACCCCTCGCCGAAGCAATCGTGTCCTAGCCAAACACACTGCCCCCTCCCATTCGATCCCCTCTCCCCGAGGGAGAGGGTTAGGGTGAGGGCCCTCCGACCCATCCCGCAAATCCTCCCTCTATCCGCGCCATCTCCCCCTCCGATGCCCCGCACTCGATGCGGGGCCCAGACCGCGATCGCCATCAACAGCCCACAGCCCGCACTTCCCACGAGCAGCCCCACTCTGCTTCCCGATACCCCCTCCCCCTCCGATGCCCCGCGCTTGACGCGGGGCCCAGCCCGCGATCTCCATCAACGGCGCCACATCCGCGCATCCACGACCGTCTCCAATCCGCATACCATACACAGAACATATGTACCTCTCAGTGAACGGAGCGCCCCATGCCCAACCCCAACCCCAGACTCTTAAAAAAATATCCGAGCCCACCACAACCGAATAAAAAACGTAAGCGCAGATGTGCTT
>VXQZ01000051.1:2948-53710 GCA_009838735.1 Chloroflexota bacterium | reverse complement strand
CTCAAGCCCCGCAGTGCCGATATCCACTACCCACGAATATGCCTCATGTGCGACTCCAGCCGGCATCCCCCAATGTCAACGGCCGCGCCGCAACCCGGGTTCGACTGCACGCACCTGGATCACCCTGGAACGACCCTCTCGATATCCGGACCAGTCAGGAACCATCCAGACAAATCTGGACAAATCTGGACAAATCGGCACACAAAAGCGCACAATCCCTAGCGCAGAACAGCACATTCTGCCCACCCAGGCTGAATTTCCTCCGAGTCCGACGCTGGCAATCCCGTTCTCGATTTCCGATACTGCCTGGAAGTGACAAGGATTCCGCCATGCTGATCGGCTACTTCACCGAACGCCCCTACCAGGACCCCCAGACCGGATTCTTCGGCGCCACCGGACTTGACCTGACCGACCTCGACGCCTCCAACTCGGCCTACGACCCGCGGGTCGGCTCGGAGCTCTATCACCGCTACCTCGACGAGAAGATCTACGCCGAGGAGATGGGCTTCGACGCGCTCATGCTCAACGAGCACCACTCCACGCCCTTCTGCATGGGCTCGGTGATGAACGTCGAGGCGGCGATCCTCGCGCGAATCACCAAGAAGGCCAAAATCGTCCTGCTCGGCAACATCCTGCCGATCTGGGAAGATCCGCTCTGGCTGGCCGAGACGCTCGCCCAGATCGACATGATCTCCGAGGGCCGGCTGGTCACCGGCTGGGTCCGCGGCGGCGGGCGCGAGTCCGTCTCGCACAATGCCCAGGCGCCCTTCAACTGGGAGCGCTTCCAGGAGGCGCACGATTTCGTCGTCAAGGCCTGGTCGACGCCCGGCCCCTTCCGCTGGGAGGGCGAGCACTACAACTTCCGCTACGTCAACCCCTGGTCGCGTCCGATCCAGGATCCGCACCCGCAGATCTGGATCCCCGGAATCATGAGCCGCAACACGGTCAAGTGGACGGCCGAGCATCGCTACCCCTACGTCATGCTCGCCACCGACCTCGAGCCGACCAAGCAGTCGTTCGCCTACTACGACGAAGTCGCTCAGGAAAACGGGTACGAGGCCGGTTCCCAGCACCACGGCTACCTGTTCAAGGTCCACGTCGACGAGACCGAGGAGCTGGCCGAGGAAGCCGGCCGCCGCTACCTGCAGGGCCCCTCGAACCCCTTCCTCGAGGGCAACCAGGGCGTGGTCAAGGCCAACCTGCAGAATCTACCCGGCCTGACCTCCCGCACCAATGTCTTGCCCACGATCCAGAACTTCGCCGCCGCCGCTTCACGCGGGCGGACCGCCGCCGCCGAGGCCGCCCTCGCCGCCCGCGAGCAGCAACAGCCCGAGGCCTCGGACATCTTCGGCTCCTACGAGGACCAGAAGCAGCGCATGACGATCATCACGGGCACGCCCAAAACGGTGATCCCCAAGATCCGTCACGTGCTGGAGTATCTCCGCCCCGGCCAAATCTTCTTCTGGGACGGCGACGGCGCGATGACCCACCAGGACTCGATGCGCTCCCTGCGCCTCTTCGGAGAGGAAGTCATCCCCGCAACGCGCGAAATCGCGAAGGAGCTCGACCTCAAGTCTGCCTTCGAGGTCGACACCAAAACCGGCGAAGACCTCACCGTCGCCGCCGACTGAGCCGCGATGACCACAAACGAACCGAAGCGAGTCGGCGTCTTCGGGACGGGCTGGGGCACCCGGGTCTCCGTCCCGGCCTTCCGCGCCGCCGGCTGGGAGGTCGCCGCCCTCTGGAGCCGCAAGCCCGAACGCGCCGCGATGATGGCGCAGCGACTGGAGATTCCCTTCGCCACGCACGAAGCTTCCGCGCTGCTCGACCGGCCCGAGATCGACGCGGTCGCAATCCACACCCCGCCGCACATGCACCTCGACCTCTGCCGCGCCGCCTTCGCCGCCGGCAAGCACGTCCTGGTCGACAAACCGTTCGCGACCAACGTCGATGACGCGCGCCAGCTCGCTGCGGCCGCTGAGAATTCCAGTCTGACTGCGATGGTCAACTACGAGTTCCGCTATGCCCCGCTCCGCGCACGAGTAGCGGAGCTGTTGCAGCAGGGCGCCATCGGCGAAGTCCGACATGCCAGCATTGACCTGCACATGACCAATCCCATGATCCAGATGGATCGCCCCTGGCGGCTCGACCCAGCCCACGGCGGCGGACTGTTGAACGAGATGGGTTCGCACGCCATCGATCGTTTCCGCCAGTGGTTCGGAGACATCGCCTCCGTCTCGGCCCAGTTCGCGTCCTTCCCGCCAGAGGGCTTGGACCCCTCCTTCACCACGGAGGATCAAGTCAACGCCAGCTTCACATTCGACTCGGGCGCCTCAGCCGCGCTGTCGATGAGCTGGGTCTCCGATCCGCCCCTGGGCCTACATATCGTGATCACAGGTTCGGACGGCGTGATCCTGGCCATCTCGCCCGGCAGCATGCTGTCTGAGGGTGAGGTGAAGATCGGCAAGGCCGGAGACAGCCAGCTCACCGCACTCCAGGCGCCCGCTCAGGACTCCGAAGACTTGCCTGCAGACGCCGTGGGCACCTCCGCACGGCTGATTCAGGCATTCGCAACGGGCATCGAAACGGGTAACTCGCCCGCGCCAAACTTCACCGACGGCCTGCACTCACAGATCGCGATCGACGCAATGCGCGAATCCGCGTCGGCCGGCCAGGTGTTGCCGATCGAGCGGGAGTAACAGCGGAGAAAGACTGCTAACGCAAGTCCTCCACGATCTCCGCCAGCTCCGCCATCGCCTGCATCTGCTGGTCGGGCGGGACGTCCCAGTTCGGGGTCCGGTAGGCAGGGATGCTGAGCGCGTGCTCGAGACCGGCCTCTTCATACTGGCCCAGGGTGTCAATGATCTCGTCGCGCGAGCCGCCGACCACGGCGGGGAAGCCTCGCACCGAATCGGCGTCGCCGTCGAGCAGCACCATCGGTCCGAGCATCGAGATCTCCAGCTCCGACATGTCGCGGCCGGCGCGTTCCATCTCTTCCTCGACGATGGACAGTTCCTCGCGGATCTGGTCGGGCTCCGAG
Source organism: Chloroflexota bacterium (assembly GCA_009838735.1). Lineage (GTDB taxonomy): Bacteria > Chloroflexota > Dehalococcoidia > Bin125 > Bin125 > Bin125. The sequence continues at coordinate 50,670 of VXQZ01000051.1, read as the reverse complement.
GTGATCGTGTGATAGCCCGTTCCGTATCGCGCGACGCGCCGCGCTGCGATTCGGCCCTTACCGCCGATCCAGACGGGGACATGGGGCTGCTGGTAACAGCCCGAGAGACCGCCCAGGTTCTCAAACTGGCGGAAATGGCCCTCGTGCGAGATCGGTTCGCGGTTGACGCCATTCGTCCAGGCGCTGATCGCGATCGTCATCCACTCGTCGGTCAGCGCGCCGCGCCGATCGAACGGCTCGCCGCCCAGGCCGAGCGCCTCGAACTCCTCCTCCATCCAACCCACGCCGATCCCAAGCAGCACCCGTCCCTCGGACAGTTGGTCGATCGTCGCGATCGCCTGCGCCTGGTAGAGCGGGTCGCGGTAGGGCACGATCAGGACCGATGTGCCGATCTGGATCTCTGAGGTCCTCACAGCGACCGCCGACATCACAGCCAACGGGTCCATGATGTCTTGGTGAAAGGCGAAACCGGCCACGCCGGAGTCGTTATATGGATACCTCGACTTGATTGCTGCGGGCATGAAGATGTGATCATGCACCCAGACCGAGTCGAAGCCCAGCAGTTCTGCGCGTTCCGCTACGTCGACGACATCGTTGATGTCGCCGAACTTGCCGGCGGTGCCAAAGTTGCCGATCGGGATTCCAAACTTCATCGTCTTGCTCCTCGACTAGGCGAATGCCGGCAAAATCTCGTCGGAGACGAACTGCATGCTGTTCAGCACCCGCTCGACCGTCGTGTCCCCCTCGGGGTTCACCATCATCGGCGTAGCGATCAGGTGCTCGACGCCGACACGGCCGAACGCGAGCAAATCCGAGGCAATCTGGTCGGGCGAGCCGTGCAGCAGCGGCCGATCGTCCTCGTCCAATGACGTCATTGACGGACGCAGATTCTGCAACAGCTGAATCTCCAACTCGTCGGGGTCGCGGCGGTCGCGCTCGCAGGCGTTGCGCACACCCTCGACCTCGACTGCCATGTTCTCGACCGTCTGGAAGGCGGCGTGGTACCCATCGCCATAGCGTGAGGCTCTGCGCCAGGCGTTGATCCCGTTGCCTCCGATCACGATCGGAATCGTACCGCCGTCTTCGCGTCGGACCGGTTTGGGATAGGCGCCAACATTGTGGAACTCGACGAACTGTCCGTGGAACGAGGACGGCCCTGGATTGGTCCACATTTCGCGCATTGCCCGCAGGTACTCGTTCGTCACCGCTCCGCGGCGGCGATAGTGGACTTCGGTCAGTCCCAGTGCTTCGAACTCTTCGCGCATCCAGCCGACGCCCGCGCCCAGCACGATCCGCCCACCCGAGATCTGGTCGGCGGCGGCCAGCATCTTGGCCACGACGGCGGGATGGCGGTACGGAATCACGAGCACCGAACAGCCGATCTCGACCGACTGCGTGGCCTCCGCCAGGGCGCACATGACGACCAGCGGATCGAAGCACTGAATCGTCGACGGCGCGGGAAACTCGCCCAGATCGTTGTAGGGATAGCGAGACTCAATCTGGGTCGGCACGACGATGTGATCGTTGGTCCAGACCGAGTCGAACCCCAGGTCCTCGGCCGCCTGGGCGACATCGATGCAGGCATTGGGACCCGACTCGTCATTGAATCCATTCATATTGCCGACGCCGACGCCAAATCTCATGTTCACCACCTGCGCTCTCGTACCCGGCCGTGTTGTTCGTGAATGGTAGGCCTTCGTGGATACACTGGGCCGCAGGACATGATGGTTGGGCAGGAAGGTCGGGAGCGACGTGTCTGAGTGGGCCAGGGGCGATCGACCGCTCGCGACCGAACAGCCGGCAGCACCCGCACGAGTGCCGCCTGCGGAATCGGCGTCGTTGCCTACGCCGGCCGTGGCGCAGGACTCTCCCTTTGCTGCACTTCGCAAGGAGATAGGCCGCGTGATTGTCGGCCAGGAAGGGCTGGTCACTCGGCTCCTGATCGCGCTGCTCTGTGACGGTCATTGCCTCGTCGAGGGTGTTCCCGGGCTCGCCAAATCGCTGACCGTTTCGACTCTCGCCGGATGTCTCGATGCTGGCTACGCACGACTCCAGTTCACGCCCGACCTGTTGCCCGCGGACCTGACCGGTTCGGAGGTCTACAACGCCGCCGAGTCGAAGTTCGAAGTGCGACAAGGGCCAATCTTCACGAACATTCTGCTCGCTGATGAAATCAACCGTGCTCCCGCCAAGGTGCAATCCGCGCTGCTCGAGGCGATGCAGGAGCGTCAGGTTTCTATTGGCGGCCAGACGTTTCCGCTTCCCGCTCCATTCCTTGTGCTGGCCACGCAGAATCCGATTGAACAGGAAGGCACCTATCCCTTACCGGAGGCGCAACTCGACCGGTTCCTGCTGAATGTGCGGGTGGATTATCCGGGCGAGCTGGACGAACGCGAAGTGCTCGACCGCACGCTGACCGGAGAAATTCAGGCGGTCAACCCGGTACTGGCCCTGCCAGATGTCGCGGAGGCGCGGAGGTCCGTGGGCCTGGTCCGAATGGAACCAGAGCTGCGCGATTACATCGTCCAGCTGGTTCGCTCGACCCGGTCGCCCGGCCGGCAGGTGCGAGAGCTGGCGGCCTATGTCGAATTCGGCGCCTCGCCACGGGCGACCACAGCACTGGCGACCAGCGCCCGGGCTGTGGCCTGGCTGTCGGGCCGTGACTACGCCACGCCCGACGACGTCAAGGCAATGGCGCTGGACGCGCTGCGCCACCGAATTGTCTTGAGCTATGAGGCCGAGGCAGACCAGGTGACGGCTGACGATGTGATCGCGCGCTTGCTCACGGCGCTGCCACTGCCCTAGGTCTGTCATGTCCCGCCTGCAACGGATTCGCGAGTGGATCGCTCCTCCAATGACGGAGGCCAGTTCTCCGGCGCCCTCCCTGGACGAGATTCGCCGCCAGGTGCGGCACATCGAAGTCCGAGCCCGCCGCGCCCTGCGCGACGAGCTGGCTGGCGAGTATCGAACCGCCTTTCGCGGACGGGGTCTCGAGTTTGCCGAGTTGCAGCCCTACAACCCTGGCGACGATGTCCGCTCGATCGACTGGAAAGCCACAGCCAGGTTGCGGACCCCGGTCGTTCGCCGCTACGTCGAAGAGCGCGAACAAACGGTCCTGATCCTGGTCGACGTCTCCGGCTCGATGTGTTACGCCGCTTCGGGACCGTCGGTGCGGGACCGGGCGGTCGAGATCGCCGGCGTACTGGGACTGGCGGCGGCAGCGGCGAACGATGTAGTCGGCGTGGCGGCGTTTGCGACCGATGTCGTCCTGGCTGTGCCCCCGGCCAAGGGATCGAGCCACGTCCTGCGCATGCTGCGCGACCTGCTCACGCTGCGAGCCGGGGGTCGGACCGAACTGGCTCGCGCGCTGCGCTACGCCGGTCGCGTGATGCGCAAACGCGGAGTCGTGATCGTCATTTCGGACTACGTTGCCACCCATCCGGATCACGTCTGGGAACCTGCCCTGGCCCAGCTCAGCCGGCGGCATGATGTGGTGGCCGTTTGCCTGCGCGACGCACGCGAGACGCGACTGGCGGCCGCCGCCGGGAGCGCGATTGTGCATTGGGGCGGGGCGGAGCGCGGGGACCTGCTTCTGGCCGACCATGGCATCTCAGAGACTCAGGAGCGGGAACTAGCCAGCGAACGTCGCCAGATGCTCGACCGACTTCGCCAGTGTGGCTGCGACGCCGTGATGATCGACACCGACGAGGATTGGATTGCGGTGCTCGTTGGACTCTTCCGCCAGCGTCGGAGTCGGCAGTGAAGCACGCTGGCCTGGGGTTGCTGCTCCTGCTCGCAGCGGTGGTGCCGTCAGTGGTCGCCATTGCCCAGGAGCCCGCAGCGACGGTGTCCATCGTGCCCGACGGCGAACTGACCGTGGGCGATCCTGTCGAAGTCCGGGTCAGGATCAGTCACGAACCAGGCGATCGTGTGCTGATGGACGGGTCGGTCGTGCAGATGGGCGGCATGGAGCCGGCGGCGCCGGTGATTACCGATGTCAGCGAGACCGAGACCCTGGTCGTCTTCCAAACCCGGGCATTCGCCTCCGGCCGATTCGACGCCGAGCTGCCGGCGATCCCAATCCAACGCGCCGACCAATCACTGACCGAGCTTCCCTTGCGCCCGCTATCAATCACGATCAGTTCGGTGCTGGATGGGCAGTCGGAGCCCCGCCCGATCAGCGGTCCGGAGCTGCTTGACGGTGATCGCCGCAGCTTCACACCGTGGATCGTGGGAATCATCGGCATCGGTCTCGGATTCGTGCTGGCCACCCTGGTTCGACGCCGATTTCGCCGGTCGCCCCTGACGGTCGCGATCAATGGAACGGAGGCTGCGGTCACGCAGCCCGTAGGGTTTGAACCGGACGCAACGCTGGATCAGGCAGAGCAATGCCGGCAGCTGGCGACGTCGGTCCGCTCACGCCTAGCCGAGGACTGGTCGCTGCCGGCCTCGGCGCTGACATCATCGGAGATTGGCCCGGCGCTGGCCGCGGTCGGTGCGCCGGGTGTAGTGGTCCTTCGAGTCACTCGCCTGCTGGAAGCCTGCGATCGCGTCCAGTTTGGCGGCGAACTGCCCAGTCCCGATCGTGTGAGCGGTTACGTACAACTGGCGGAGTCGATCTGGTCAGATGGAGACTCGTCGTGAGATTCGACGATCCGGCCCTGCTCGCTTTGCTCTGTTTGCTTCCGCCATACCTCTGGTTGCTGCGCCGCGAAGCGCGCTTGGTGCGGCCTCGGTATCTCCTGCCTCAGCTCCATGGCGCGCCGCCGTTGGCCGGCCGCGCTAGTCGACGGATGCGAGCGATGCCCTGGCTGCCGATCCTGCGCGGGGTCGCGCTGGTACTGATCATCATTGCGGCGACCAGACCGCAGGCGACAACCGTCGAGGCCGTCAAGCCGGCCGTGGGAATCGACATCGTCCTGGTGATCGATGCCTCGTCATCAATGACGGCCGCGCGACTGACCGGCAATGAAACGCGCATGGAAGCGGCCCGCCGCGTCGCGCGCGACTTCATCGCCGAGCGGCAGGCCAACGGAACCGACCGGATTGGGTTGGTCATGTTCCAGCGACGAGCCCTGGTGCTGAGTCCCCTGACACTGGATTTGGACGCGATCGACGAGATGGTCGACGTCTCGGTGCGCAGCGGCCTAATCCCTGATGGGACGGCACTCGGCGTCGCGACCATGGAGGCGATTGATCTGCTACGGGGCTCAGACGCGGCGTCGCAAATCGTTGTGGTCCTGACCGATGGCGAAAACAACGTTCCCGACATCACGCCGAATCAGGCGGCCGCGGTGGCTCGCGCCACAGGAGTCAAGCTCTACGCGATCGGTCTGCCTTCAAACCCGCGGGCCGTCGGCGTGGGATTTAGCGAACTGACGCTGGTCTACATGGCCGACGAGACGGGCGGCGTGTACTTCCGTGCGACCGACTCGCAGGAACTGGCGGACGCCTATCAGTCGATTTCCGACCTGGAGCGCAAACGCGTCGGCGACGAGCTGTTCCTGACCACGGAGGAGCTTGCTCCCTGGTTCCTGATCGCGGCGGGGTTGCTGATCGCCCTGGAGATCGGTCTGCGATCGACCTGGTGGCGGAGGGCGCCCTGATGGCACTCGGTTCGCCGGCGATGCTCGCCCTGTTGGCATTGATTCCCGCAGCCGGGATCGGCTGGTGGTGGCTCTGGCGCGCGCGACGGCTGCACCGACTGGCTGTCGGCGCACAGGTCGCGGGCGTTCGGCGGGGAGTAACGCTGTCGCGGTTGCTGTTGCTCATGGCGTTCGGACTGATTGCGCTGGGGGCGTCGCGGCCAATGTGGGACGCCGGCCAGCAGACCCTGGGACAGTCGGACTTCTCCCTGGTCGTCGCGCTGGACGTCTCACAAAGCATGGCCGCTGAAGACGTTGGCGCAGGCATCGGCGAACCAGTCAGCCGCTTCACAGCCGCGAAGTCGGAGATCCAACGACTCATAGACGGCCGACGCGGCGATCGGGTGGGGCTCGTGATTTTCGCAGGCAACGCCTTTCTCCGCTTCCCGCTCACTCGCGATCACGAGGCCGCGTTGCAGGTCCTTGAGGCGTTGGAACCCGGTGAGGCACTTGTCATTCCGGGCTCGAACATCGCCGCGGGCATCGAACTGGCTGCGGACACCATTGCCCGTGCGTCGGAAGAGGACGGCGCCGGACGCGTGAACGGGGCGATCGCGGTCGTCAGCGACGGGGAAGTGCATGTCGGAGACGCCGAGGGCGCGGCGGCGGCGGCGCGAGCGCAGGGACTACAGGTGTTCGCAGTCGGCGTTGGATCGGAACGCGGTTCGACCATTCCGATCCACGCAAGCGGTGAACCGAAGGTCAACCCGGCCACCAACGCGCCGATCATCACGCGGCTCGACGCGACGCATCTGCGGCAGATTGCGGCGGCCGGTGGTGGACGTTATCTCGAGCTCGACCAGCCGGGCACGATGGCGGGCATGAACGCCGACCTCGCCGCCCTGGACCTGGTCCGCGAGGTTGTCATCGAAGAGACGGCACTGGCCGAGCAGTTCCAGTGGTTCGCCGGAGCGGCGGCATTTGCCCTGCTGTCGGCGCTGGCGGCGCGAGTCTTCGGATGGTCGCTGGGGGGTCGCTTCGGTCTCGCCTCTCTGGGCGCACTGGCCGGGGCGATGCTGCTCGCGAGTGGTTGCGGCGGTCCGAGCATCAGCCAACTCAATCGCGACGGCGTGAATCACTATGGGGCGGGCCAATACGCGGAGGCCCTGGAATCCTGGCGTGAGGCGCAAGAGTATGCGCGGTACACGGACGCCGGAATCGATCCGCGGCTGCACCTCAACGCCGGTCGCGCCCTCCATCAGCTCGGTGAATTCGAGCGGGCGGAAACGGAAACGCTGAACGCCCTGCGCTCCGAAGACGTGGCACTCCGCGCTCTGGCATGGTTCCACACCGGCAATCATCGCTGGGCCAGCGAGGATCTGTTGGGCGCGCGTCTGGCCTTTATCGAGGCGCTGCGCGAGTCACCGGCGCTGCTTGATGCGAAGATCAACCTTGAAATCGTCAATGGCTTGCTGGCGTCGCTACTGGAAGACGATGACGACGAAGTTGGCGGTGATGATCCCGAGGCGAGCGGACAGGAAGGCTCGGCATCTGATTCCTCAGAATCAGATGCCGAGCTATCGGGAGGCGAAGCAGGGCGCGACCGCCCGCGGAGCCAGGCTGACAGCGAGGGGCAACGTCAGTCGACGGAGGGCGGCCAGGGCGCAGGAGCGAGACCGACCACGCCAACGTTCGCCGAGGAGGAGTCGCTGCTTGAGCGACGCGCGGTGGCGCTCGACGAACTCCAGACCGCGCTGGAACAACTACCGCTGGAGAATGCCAGCCTGGAGCAGGCGTTGGCCGTCCTCGATGCGCTGCGGGCTGTGCCGGGCGAGCGTCTGGCCGCCGGCCGGCTGCAGCTCTCGGACCGTCTCTTTGATTGGTGAACCGAGAGTAATCTCGCGCCGCTAGCGACCGCGCTCAGTCTCCGGCAGGAGCAGGCGCCGACTCGATCTCGTCCTCAGCCAGTGAGGGAGCCTTCACCGGGATTCTGAGCCAGCGACGGATCAGGCTGTTGCGCAGGCGCTTCCAGGACTGAAGCGTGTGCGCTCGCTGTTCCTCGTTCAGCGTCTTGCGGCCGAATCGAGTGGCGGTGTAGTGGTCGGCGAGGTCAACGGCCAGTTCTCCCAGCCCGAGCGTCGCGTCAATTTGCCGGGCGTGCTCCTGGGGAGTAGTCGAGGGTTCAACGCGAATGCCGATCCAGCGCGCCAGCCGGGAAGTCGACACCCAGAGCCTCGCAGTCGGCTCCAGGCCGCGCAACGAGATCTGCCAGAGCAGCCAGAACAGCAGCAGAACTGCGGCGAGCACTGCTGCCGCAATGGCCGGACCCAGCCAGTACCACTGACTGGTTCCCTGTTGGAGACGGAGATTCTCGGCCGGTATCGTCCCCGCGGCCAGGTACTGCAGGATGTCGTCGAGCACGACGTCGGCCAGACTTACGCCGCCGACACCAGGTCTGAGGTCGAATCTTGGCGTGGCCAGACGCTGAGCGGCGATCCGGCGGCCGCCACCGCCGCCGCCCGCGATCGAGGCCAGCGCCTCATCCGCCGACGTCGTGGGGGTCGGGTCGAAGTCGACCCAGCCGTAGTCGGGGAAGTAGACCTCGACCCAGGCGTAGGCGTCGTGTCCGCGAACGATGTAGTTCTGGGTACGCTCGTCGAAGTTGTTGCCGCTGAGCACGAAGCCCGTCGCGATCCGTGCGGGAACGCCAGCGAGGCGCAGCAGGATCGCCATCGACGACGCGTGGTAGTCGTAGTAGCCGCCAATCGGCAGGCCGTCTTCCACGTTTTCGAACAGGAACCAGTAGACCGCGTCCGACTTGGCCGGCGGCAGTTCGATTTCTGTCGTCAACGGATAGAGCGGGATCGCCTCGCCATCGTCGCCGCGCACGACTTGACCGTCCTCGTCAATCGCCGGTGCGGAGCGTAAGTACGTCTCAATTGCCGAAGCGATCGAGTAGGGGTTGTATCCGTCGTCATCGCGCAACGGGTCGGGTCCCAGATTGAAGCTCCTGGCGATCTGGCGAAGCAACGCGTTCAGGTTGGTCAGTTCCTCTTCGTCGTAGTCGGGAAGTTGGAGGAAGGTCTCGCTGACCCAGAGCGGATAGTCGTTGCCCGCCGCGGCCAGCGCTCCTTCGTTGGCGCCCGACACCGTACCGGTGATCTGATAGGTGAATCCGGCCCGCACCCGGCGCTGCGTGGGCCGTAGGGAGAGCACGTCCGTCTCTTCGGGCATCGAGCGCAGCAACAGGCCGATCGGCGCGCCGCTCTTCGAATCCACGGCCACGTCAACCAGCGTGTACTGGGCCGGCACATACGAGGCCACCTCGTCGGCGGACGGCGGCTCGATCTCGTCGTCCGAGTCTCGATTGCCCGCTGCGATCCGCTCGCTGATGGCCGCCAGGGGCGACTCCAGATCGGTCCCGTCGAAGCGCTCCGGCCGAGCGAAGTCGACTGTGAAGTCCACCGATGCCAGTGTGTCGACGCGCAGATCCTTGTTCGCGATCACGGGCGCGCCGAACGAGAACATCACCGCCGGAGATTTCTCGACCGAGATTTGAGCGGCAACCGGACGACGTTCCAGATACTCGCTGGTCAGGACCGTGGCCTCGTTGGCGACAGAGGTCTCATCCGATGCCCGAGAGCCTGCGATCGGTTCCAGCTCTCGTACGGTCCTGGCGATTGATGGCGATTGACGCCATCCTCTTCCCGTGTATTCGTCGTATGCCGCGCCGCGGAGCAGGCCGGGCTCGGTCGCGGCAGCGCGCATGATGATCGCGTCACCAGGATCAACGTCGCCTTGCAGCACGAGGAAGTTGTCGAACGAATGGACCGGCACTCCGCGTCGGGAGTCGATTCCGCTGAACAGGCGACGGAAGTCGTCATTCAGCCCGTCGAAGGGCTCGGCGATGGTTGCCCAGGCGTCTTCCAGCGCCTGAGACTCATCCGGCCGCGGAATCGCTCGGGACAGGCTGAGCAACAGCACGATCGCGATCATCGTGGCGCCGAGGAAGGAGAGCGAGATCCAGTCGGGATAGGCGGACCCTTGCGCCCGCCAGCGGTCCATTCGCCGCAGCAACGAAGCCCGCATCAGGAGCAGCATCGAGCCGGTCAGGAAGAACCCGTAGGACAGGTTCCACTGGCGGTCGGAGAGATATGAGACGTTGACGGCCAGCAATGCGCCAAGCAGGATCACCGCGACCCAGGCGTTGCGCCATCGCGCGACCGCATAGGCGCCGAGGAACGATGCGATGAAGACGAACACATCAGTGAAGAAGACGAATGGCAGGTTGTCGGTCGTCAGGCCGGAACTGAAGGCCTGTTTGAACCAGTCCTGGAAGCGAAAGCCGAAGTCGGTGAACCGGTCCCAGAACAAGGGCTGCCCGCCCAGTGTTTCCATCTGCGTGATTTGCGTCATGATGATCAGGCCGCCAATCACGATCGCGGCGATCATCGCGAACGGCCAGCGCAGCCAGCGGACCTGTCCCAGACCAACGGCCAGCAGCACGGCCGCAGCGGCGGTGATCCGCAGGTCGGGCATGCCGTCGACCCAGCCGGCGATGTAGATGCTGTTCGAGGTGGACAGGGCGACCAGCAGCAGGATGCCGATCGTGATCGTCGTCTCCATCAAGCGCTGGGGGAGCGTCAGCCTCCGCTGCTGACCTGAAACCACGAGGGTCTCGCCCGAGGCACGGCGGGCGAAGAAGCGGCGTTCCGCCTCGGCAACGAGCGTTGTTGGCTCGTTGGAGTCGTTGCCGGTGGGGGTTCTGGCACTCACTGGACGGGTGTCTCTTCGCTCGCCGATTCAACGGCATCATCGCCGTTGCTCCAGTCGACCTCGGCGAGGACTTCTTCCATTTCCATACTGGCCTGAGCCGCAGGCGCGGCTCCGCCTCCGATAGTTCCGTTGGTCGATGAGTCGGCGGATAGCGCGACGCCTGAGGCTCTGCCGCCGCCGGGAATCTGGCCAACCATCACGGCGGGAATGTGATCGCCCTTGCGAATCAGGTTGACCTGGACACCCAGCGCTCGCAGCTCGACGGCGGTTGCCGCTGCGCCTGAGCGACCTCCCCACGATTCCAGGTCGATCATCGCCACCGCCGCCTTGACGCCGCGCTGGGTCAGCGTGCGAATCGCTCCCTGCCATCGTGGATCGGTCGAGCCGGTAACCACGATCACGGTCGTGTGCCGCCCCCAGCGCCGCGATTGCTGATAGAGAATCGAAGCGACCGGCACCGTCCCAACCGCTTGGGCGACGGCCAGTGATTCGAGCATCCGGCCAAAGTGCTGTGATCCGCGGTCGGGCTCAATCACGTCGAGCCGTTCGCCGAACATCATCAGGCCCACGGATCGATTCTGGTTGATGAACAGACGCACGACCGATGCGGCAACGGTCACGGCGGTTTCAATCGTGGCGTCGTCTCCTGTGCCGATGTGGTCCTGACTCGAGAGGTCGAGGATCACCCAGAGGTGAGACGCCGGGTCAAGCTCGAACGTCTTGACCTTGAGCGAACCGGTGCGCAGGCTGCTCTTCCAGTGGATCCGGTTAACGGAGTCGCCCGGTTCGTAGTCGCGAATGCCCGACGCATTGGGCGTGACGTAGTGGGTGCGTCGGCGAAACCGTCCCTCACCGGGCAGGTTGGCAGGTGGAGCGGAGTAGCGCGGCAACTCGAGCGCGCGCGGATACACGACGAGCCCGCGACGGTGTCCGAATCGCATCTCGCGGCTGAAGATGTCGAACGGATCGGAACTGCGCACGGTGATCGGGCCCAGGTTATAGAGCCCGCGCCGGTGGCATGTCGTCTGTACGCGCCAATTGCGGTGACTGGTGCGCCCCAGAGACGTCACAAACTGGGCAGTGTGTCCAGGCAGGTCGGATGCTTCCTCAACTTCCAGCCAGAGCTTGGGGATGGCCGAATCGTTGATGACTTCGAATCGCTCGACAATCGACTCGCCGGCCTGCACTCGATCGCGGGATCGCGACATGCGCACGCGCACGCCCTGTCCCGAAGACCAGGTCCAGAACCCGGCCAGGATCAGACCGAAGAGCAAGGTGTAGCCGAGTCGCTGCGGCAGCCAGTAGTTGGAAGCGAAGCCAACGGCGAATGCGACGATCGTCAGCGTGACGACGATGCTCAACGAACGGCGTGTGCCGAAGGTTGCGCGCCATGCCCCGCCAAACACGAGGCGGAACGGGCTGGCCACTGCTCCACCGACGCCGCGCACCTTCTAGTCCGTTCTGCGGTCCGGCCTGGAGCGCCGGCAGGTCATGATGCAGCTCTGGCGCCCGGCACCGCGACCCGCTCGAGCACATCATCGACCACCGTGCGGGCATCCTGGTTTCGCACCTGTGCCGAGGGGCTGAGGATGATCCGATGGCCCAGCGCGGCGTGGGCCAGCGCCTTGATGTCGTCGGGGATCACGTAGTCGCGTCCGGCCAGCAGGGCCGACGCCTGGGCGCAGCGGAACAGCGCCAGCGACCCGCGCGGCGAGGCGCCCAGGTACACCGCCTCGTGAGAACGAGTCGCCGCGACCAACTGCACGGCGTACTGCTTGAGTTGCGGATCGACCCAGATATCGCGAGTCACCCGGTGGATCTCTCGGACCTCCTCCGGGGACGTGACCGGCGTGAGCGATTCGATCGGATGCTGTTGCTGTTGGCCTTCGAGCACCGCGACTTCGTCGTTGGCGTCGGGATAGCCGAGGTGGATGCGCAGCAGGAAGCGGTCCAGTTGCGCCTCCGGCAGCGGGAAGGTGCCTTCGTACTCGACGGGGTTCTGGGTTGCCATGACCATGAAGGGCGGAGGTAAGGGTCGGGTGACGCCGTCGGCAGTGATTTGCCGTTCTTCCATTGCCTCCAGCAGCGCCGATTGGGTTTTCGGCGTGGCCCGGTTGATCTCGTCGGCAAGCACGATCTGCGAATAGACGGGTCCGTGCCGCCACTCGAAGTCCTGGGTCTTCTGGTTGTAAACCGACACACCGGTGACGTCGGAAGGCAGCAGGTCGGGGGTGAATTGGATCCGGTTGAAGGTGCAACCGGTCGAAACCGCGAGCGCCCGGGCGAGCATCGTCTTCCCCGTGCCCGGTACGTCCTCGATCAGCAAGTGCCCGTCGGCGACGAGGGCGACCACTGCCTGGCGCACTTCTCTCGTCTTGCCCAGGATGACGCGTTCGACGTTGGCCACGACACTGAGGAGCACGGTTCGGGGATCGTCCATCGGGGAGTTCTCCGCTTACAGGTCTGCCGCTGATTCCAATCGCAACGACGCGGCCGTTACGAACCGAAGCGGCCTCCGACATCTGGTCTGAGGGACACTTGATGAGAGCGTAGCCGATGTCTGTAAAGTAGTTCTGTCGGTATGTCCCATTCGGAAGATCTCAGGCAGGTGGGACGGGGGATGCCGCTGCAATCGCCCCACTATCCGCTCCGGCTGAGCCGGCGGACCGTGTTGCGGGCGCTGGTCGGCGCCGGCGCCGGCGTGCTCCTCACCGCCTGCGGCGGAGACGACCTCGATCCGTTCGCCGCTGGCCGACAGCCGACCGCGCCGCCGTCCAGGACCCAGGACCAGGCGCAGCAGACGCAACCGCAGCAGGCCCAGCCGGAAGAGGCGGCCGCGCAGGCGGCTGGCCAGGCCGACCTCGCCATTGAGTTGCCTGAACCACTGGTCTACGTCATCCCCAGCCCCGCGACACAAGGCCAGACCGTTCTCGTGTTGATCGAAGCGCCCGGCGCACGCCAGGCGTCACTGTCCTGGCAGGGGCAGGCGTTCTCGCTGCTCAAGAGCGAAGACCGATTCCTGGGTTTCTTCGGGATCGACGCGAATGCGCCGGTCGGCCCGCAGTCGCTCGGCGTTGCCGTGTGGGGGCCGCGCGGCGAGCAACTGCTCTGGCAGGAGACGGTGATCGAGATCGAATCCGTGGAATGGACGATCGACAACATCCAGATCGACGGCCCCAACGCCGCCCTGCTCGAGCCGGCCATCCGCCAGGCCGACGAGACCGCCAGGCTGCCGTTCCAGTCAACGCTGACGCCGCAACTGCACTGGTTGGGCGTCTTCGATCCGCCCTCTGACGGACAGATCACCGCCCTCTACGGTGAGCAGCGCTCGTTCAACGGCGGTCCAATCGAGGAGTACCACACCGGCATTGATTTCGGCGGCGAGACCGGTTCGTCCGTGACCGCGGCCAACAGCGGCATCGTCAGTTGGGCGGGGCGAACGCGGCGACGCGGCAATGGGATCATCGTCGACCATGGCGCAGGGGTCTTCACCGGCTACTACCACCTGTCCGAAGTGCTGCAAACAGCGGGAGCGGTGGTCGAGCAGGGCGATCTGATCGCGCGGATGGGCGCCACCGGGCTGGCAACCGGCCCGCACCTGCACTGGGAGGTGGTCGTCCGAGGCACCACCGTCAATCCACTCCCCTGGCTGCGCTTGCTGGAGTTCCCCGACCCGTTCCAGGAGTTGAACCCGACTAACGCGCTCACTTCAACAAACCTGGCCCAAGGCTCGTAAGTCGGGGCACCTCGACATTCGCTTCGACTCGGAGCAGCGACCGCCCTACGATCGTGCCGCCTCCAGCGTGAGCGCAATGGCGATGATTGCCGCTGTTTCGGCTCTCAAGGGCCGGTTGCCGAGCGAGAACGGTTGCCAGCCGTGGTTGCGGGCCAGTTCGGCCTCCTCGGGCGTGTAACCGCCCTCGGGACCGATCAACAGATGCACCGGATCGGGTTCGGGCAGACCGTCGTCGCGACGCTGCTGAAAGATCGGCGCGATGCGTTGATCCGGCTCGAGCGCCGAAGCGAGCAGGCGCAACGTGTTCGGCCCTGCGGCTTCCTGGATCAGATCCACCACTTCGACCGGCGCGTGGATTTCGGGTCGGTACTCGCGACGACACTGTTCGGCGGCCTCTGTAGCCAATCGCCGCCAGCGGTGTAGCCGCTGCGCCGCGTCGCCGCGAATGATTGCCCGTTGCGACCAGACCGGGCGGATCTCATCGACACCCAGCTCGGTCGCTTTCTCGATCATGAAGTCGTATCGCTGCGGACGAATCAGGGAAGCAGAAATGACGATGCGCGGCGGGGGCAGCGGCTGCAGCGCTCGGCTCTCCTCAATCCGGCAAATGACGTCGTCTCGCGTGACCCGCTCAACCGAGGCGCGGTAGAGACGATCGGTGATGGGGTGGACCAGTTCCAGGGCGTCGTCGCGGCGGATCCGCATCACGCGCTTGAGACGATTCGCCTTGCCGCCGCTGATCGTGATCGCGTCATCCTCAACTCGCGTGGACTCGTCGAGGAAGTACCGGGGCACGAGCCCGATCGCTCGATCATCGTCCATCGCCGGATCGTCGTAGTGCCGGGTCATCGCGCCGAGCTCTTCTCAGAATCGATCCGGGGCATCACCGAGATCGAGCATTAGACTCCGCTGGGACAGAAACTGTACTACTTCCGCGCGGACAGGTTCAGAGCAAACAAGGGATGGGGGATCTCATGGATCTCGGACTCAAGGGCAAGGTGGCGATTGTCACCGGCGGTTCAGAGGGCATTGGACGGGCTACGGCGATCCTGTTCGCTCAGGAAGGCGCCAGCGTCGCGATCGGGGCTCGGCGTCAGGGCCCGCTCGACGAGGCGCAGGCGGCTGTCGAAGCGGTCGGCGGCGACTGTCTGGCGATGTCGATGGATGTCACATCTGACCAGGACTGCGAGCGGCTTGTGGCGGCCACAATCGAGCGCTTCGGCGGCGTCGACATCCTGATCAACAACGCCGGCCAGTCGTCATCAGGGATGATCGAGTCGCATGACATCGCAACCTGGGCGGTCGACCTTGACCTCAAGCTCTACGGGGCGATCCGCCTGGCCAAGCTCTGCGCGCCATCGATGCGAGAGCGTGGCGGCGGACGTATCGTCAACCTGCTCAACATCGGCTGCAAGACGCCCGGCGCAGGCTCGATGCCCACGGCAGCTTCGCGCGCCGCCGGTCTGGCCATGACCAAGGCGCTGAGCAAGGAAGTCGCGGCCGACCAGATTCTCGTCAACGCGGCCTGCATCGGGTCAGTCGATTCGGCCCAGTGGCACGGCTTCCACGAGGCGCAGATGCCCGACGCGACGTACGAAGAATTCCTCGACAGCGTCGGCGAACGGATTCCGGTCAAGCGGATCGGCACCTCCGAGGAGGCAGCCAACATGATCGTCTTCCTCGCCTCGGGAGCGGCCAGTTTCATCTCCGGCTGCGCGATCAACATTGACGGCGGCGCCTCGCCAGCGTGGTAACCAGGAAGCTTGCTCTACGAGGCGGCGCCAAGAAGCAGCGCGCGCCATTCGTCTTCAGTGCGGACAGTCTGAAGCTGCAGACACCTGTTGCTCAGGGCAGCCGCTACCTCATCCTGCCGTGAGGCGATCAATCCGCTGACGATCAGTCTGCCGCCCGGTATCAGTGCGCTTGCCAGATCTTCGGCCAGGAACTGCAGCAAGTCGGCCGTGAGGTTCGCGACCACGAGATCGAACCGTTCTGCCGTCGGGATGGAACCTTCTGAAACTTGAACGCGGTCGGCGAGCCGGTTCTGCCGTATCGTTTGGCGGGCGGCATCCACGGCCACCGGGTCGATGTCGGTCGCGACGACCAACGCCGCGCCAAGTTTCGCGGCCGCGACGGCCAGAATGCCGCTTCCGGTCCCAACGTCCAGAACGCGTTCTCCGCCTTCGATCAGTTCCGCTAACAGACCAAGACAAAGCCTCGTCGACTGATGCTGCCCGGTACCGAAGGCAAGTCCCGGAACGAGGTCAATCACTGCCTCGTCTGCACTGGCTTCGTACGGAATGTGGGGCGGGCGGACAACGATGGTTCGGGGGCCGGGGACCCGCACGATCTCGAAATGCTCATGCCAGGCTGTACGCCAGTCGCGATCCGGCAACCTCTTGACTGCGAGGACTTGCTGTTCCGACAGCAGTTGCGCCGCCGATGCGCGCAGTGCCGGCTCGATCTCACTCCACTGGTCGACAGTCAGATAGCCGACCACTTCCGCACGCTCGGTGCGGTCGTCGTGGCCGGGCCAGGGTTCTTCGGTTGGTTCGTCCAGCAGGTACTCGACGCTCGAGTTGTAGACCCCGACCAGCTCCCAGGCAGCGACGGCGAACTCAACCTGTGACGCATCGACGGCGATCGAGACCCGAAGCAGGGTTGGCGTGCGACTAATTGGAGAACGCTCCGCGGATGCGCGAAAAGACGCCGTCTTCCTCACCGCCTGAGGAGGTGGGTACATCGAGTTCCTCGGCGAGCTGCTCAAACAGCTCGCGCTGCTGGCTCGACAACTTGGTAGGTATCTCAACCACAACGTGCACGCGCAGATCGCCACGCCCGCGGCCGCGCAGATGCGGGACGCCCTGGCCCCGGAGGCGGAACTCGTGCCCATGTTGAGTCCCGGCCGGGACGTTGAGCGGCTGCGCATGACCGTCAATGCCGGGGATCTGCACCTCGGACCCAAGCACCGCCTGCGCCACGTTCACGTGCAGCGGCAGAATCAAATCGTTGCCGTCGCGGATGAACGTCTCGTGCGCGCGGACATTGATGTCGACGTACAGGTTGCCGGCCGGGCCTCCCCGCAGGCCCGCGTCGCCCTCGCCGGAGAGCCGCATCTGCGCTCCGTCGGTCACGCCGGCGGGGATCTTGACCTTGAGCCGCCGGTTGCGCTGTTCGCGGCCGATGCCTCCGCAGGCTTTGCAGGGATGCTCGATCACCGTGCCTTCGCCGTCGCAGGGCTCACAGGGCGCGACGTTGACGAACCGCCCAAAGACATTGCTCTGCGTGCGCCGCAACTCGCCTGAACCGCCGCATGGCTGGCAGACGACGCGCTGGGTGCCTGGCTCGCCGCCCGAACCGCCGCAGACCGTACAGTGTTCCAGCCGCGAGGCGCGAATCTCTTCCTCGCAGCCGAATACGGCCTCTTCAAAATCGAGCTCGATCTGGATCCGCAGGTCACCGCCGCGGATCGGACCGGCAGCGCGGCGTCCGCCGAAGAAGGCGTCGAAGATGTCGCCAAAGCCGCCGAAGTCGAAGCCCTCGAAACCCGTGCCCTGGGCGAAGGCGCCGACCGAGCCGTACTGGTCGTACTTGGCCTTCTTCTCGGCATCGGAGAGCACCTCGTAGGCCGCCGCGATGCGCTTGAACTTGGCCTCCGAGGCCTCCTTCTGCGCCGGATCGGTTACCCGGTCGGGGTGATGCTCCATCGCCAGCTTGCGAAACGATCGACGGATCTCATCCTGCGACGCCTCTCGAGAGAGGCCAAGAATCTCATAGAAGTCGTCGGATTGAGCCATCAGGCCGTTTCTTCGTTTGGCGTGGAGTTGGGAGTTGGCGTCAGGGTACCGTCATGCCTTGCCTCAATACGAGGCGCCTGTCGCAACTCCTACACCTCGCGGAACTCGCCTTCGACTGTGTCGTCGTCCGGCGGCGGCGCGGCTCCGCCTGCGTCGGCGGTGGCCCCGGCGGGTTCCTGCTGGCCGTAGATCTTCTCTCCAACCTTCATCAAGGTCGTGTTGAGGTCGTCAAGGGCTGACTGGATCGGGGCCGCGTCCTCCGACTCGAGCGTGCCGCGGAGCGTCTCGATCTTGCCCTGCATCTCGGCCTTGAGGTCGTCGTCGATCTTGTCTTCCTGGTCGCTCAGCACTTTCTCCGCCTCATAGGCTGTCGTCTCGGCGCGGTTGCGGACCTCGGCCAGCTCGCGAATGCGCTTGTCTTCTTCCGCGTGTTCCTCGGCGTCGCGCTGCATCGCCGCAATCTCGTCATCCGAGAGTCCGGACGAACCTTGGATGGTAATCCGCTGTTCCTTGCCGGTGCCCTTGTCCTGAGCGCCAACGTTGAGGATGCCGTTGGCGTCGATGTCGAAGGTGACCTCGATCTGCGGCATGCCGCGCGGTGCCGGCAGGATGCCGTCGAGGATGAAGCGGCCCAGCGACTTGTTGCCGCCGGCGATCTCTCGTTCGCCCTGGAGCACGTGAATCTCGACCTGCGACTGATTGTCAGCGGCGGTTGAGAAGACCTGCGACTTCGAAGTCGGAATCGTCGTGTTCCTGGGAATCAACGGGGTTGAGACCCCACCCAGCGTCTCGATCCCCAGCGTCAGCGGGGTGACGTCGAGCAGCAACACGTCCTTGACTTCGCCGCGCAGGACGCCGGCCTGGATCGCGGCGCCGAGCGCCACGACCTCATCCGGATTGACGCCGCGGTGCGGTTCCTTGTTGAAGAACTGTTCCACCTTCTGCTGGACCAGCGGCATTCGCGTCTGTCCGCCGACGAGCACGACCTCGTCCACCTGGTCGCGAGTGATCCCGGCGTCGTCGAGCGCGTTGCGGCACGGCTCGAGCGTGCTTTCGACCAGATCGAGCACGAGTTGCTCGATCTGGGCACGAGTCAGCGTGTGGGTGAAGTGCTTGGGACCGGAGGCGTCGGCGGTGATGTAGGGCAGGTTGATTTCGGTCGACTGCGTGGTCGAGAGCTCGACCTTGGCCCGCTCGGCGGCTTCCTTGAGCCGTTGCAGCGCCATCCGGTCCTGCGACAGATCGATGGCCTGCTCCTTACGGAACGCGTCGACCAGGTAATCCATCAGGCGCTGGTCGAAGTCGTCGCCGCCGAGGAACGTGTTGCCGTTGGTCGATCGGACCTGGAAGGTGCCCTCGCCCAGCTCGAGGATCGAGATGTCGAAGGTGCCGCCGCCGAGATCGTAGACAGCGATGTAGTGATCTTCCGTCTTCTCCAGGCCATAGGCCAGCGAGGCGGCTGTCGGCTCGTTGATGATCCGCAGCACATTGAGCCCGGCGATCCGGCCGGCGTCCTTGGTCGCGTTGCGCTGCGAGTCGTCGAAGTAAGCGGGGACGGTGATGACCGCCTCGTTGACCGTCTCGCCCAAGTACGCCTCGGCGTCGGCCTTGAGCTTCTGCAGCACCATGGCCGCGATCTCCGGCGGTGAATAGGGGTTGCCGCCCATCGACACACGGGCATCGTGGTTCTCGGCAGCGTCAACGCGATACGGCAGCCGGCCAACCGCGCCCTGCACGTTCGGATCCTCGAACCGGCGGCCCATGAGGCGTTTGACCGAGAACAGTGTGTCTTCGGGGTTGGTCACGGCCTGGCGCTTGGCGGCCGTGCCCACGATCCGTTCACCGGTCTTGGTCAGCGCCACGACGGATGGGGTGGTGCGATTGCCTTCGGCGTTCGGGATCACGGTCGGTTCGCCGCCTTCCATGACGGCGACGGCAGAGTTGGTGGTGCCGAGGTCAATGCCAATGACTCGTCCGGGCATGAGAGTGCTCCTACTCGCTAGCTTCGTCTTCTGCTTCGTCTGGTTGGTCTGATGCTCCTGCAGGTGTTGCTGCTGCGATTGAACCGTCGCCAACCATCACCTGCGTCGCCCGCAGGACGCGGTTGCCGACGGTGTAGCCGGTTCGCAACACCGCGACGATCTCGTCGTGCGTCCCGGGCAGCTGCCCGACCGCTTCGTGGAACTCGGGATCAAAACTCTGGTCCACAGTCTCGATTCGCCTGACCTGCTGACGTAGGAGCAGCGCATTGAGCTTCTGCGAAATCAGCTCCACTCCCTGTCGCCAGGGATCATCGGAATCGGTCGCGTCCGCCGGCGCCTCGCGATTCGCGCGCTCGAAGTCGTCTGCCAGGTCGAGCAGATCGAGCAAGATCGCCTGCTGAGATTGCTGCACCCGATCGCGGACGTCCTGCGCCGAGCGGCGTTTGAGATTCTCGTAGTCGGCCTGGGCCCGCTGCCAGCCGGCATAGTGCCGCGCCGACTCCTCGCGCAGAGACTCCAGGTCGTCGGTGGAGTTGGCGGTGCCGACCCCTTCGTCGGCCGACTCGAGGACTTCGTCAACCTGCTCGGCCGACTGGCTCTCGTCGCTCATCGATTGACTCCGTAGACGGCGTCGATCATCTCCTGGAGCAGACGCGAGTAAAAGCGGGCTGCGGCGATGCTGCGCGGGTAGTTCATCCGCGTCGGACCGATCACGCCGACGTAGCCCGGAATCTCCGGCGAGCTTGGCGCCGTGGTGGTGGAGTGATAGGGCGCCAGGACCAGGGAACAATCGTGCAACAGCTCGGTCGGGTGATCGTCGCCGATCAACACGTGCATACCCCCGTCAACCGTGACCTCATCGATCACCGACGGAGGAATCAGGTCTTCCGATGCATGCTGGTCGACCAGCTCGATCAACTCGAGCGAGCGCTCTGGTTCCTGCTGGAACTCCGGTTGCGCCATCATCCCGCCCAGACCGGCGATTGACGGCACTCCGGCGCGTTGGGCATCGCGATCGAGCACCTGGGCCAGCGTCTCCAGGACGAAATGTTCAACCGGATGGGTGTCGGGCGTCTCGATCGCCAAGCGCGCTGCCTCACGGACATCGGGCGCCGAGCGGCCGCGCAGCATCCACGACAACCGGGTCGACAGATCGTCCAGCTCATCCACCTCGATCGGCTGGGGCAACGGCATCAGCTGACGAATCATCCGCGCTTCCTGGACCACAACGATCATCAGCACGAGGAGTTCGTTCAGCGAAATCAGCTCCACCTGGCGGACGCGTAGCCGCTCGGGGTGCGGCGGCGCGACGATCACCAGCAGGCCCAACGAACGGGCAAGCACGGTGGCCGCCAGTTCGACCCATTCCTCGACCGAAGGAGCGGCCTGGAAGAACTGGTGCCTGACCTGCGCCTGCTCGGCCAGTCCAAGCTCGGCGTGCCCCATCAGCGACTGGACGAAGTGTCGGTAGCCACGGTTTGACGGCACTCGACCGGCAGACGTGTGAGGATGGGTCAGATATCCGCCCTGCTCGAGGGCATGCATTTCATGACGTATCGTGGCTGCCGACGCCGGCAAGGCGTACTTCTCCACTACATGGCGCGACGCAACTGGCGTGGCGGTCTCGATGTAGTCCTGAATGACAAGCTGCAATATGCCGGCGCGTCGGTCTGACAACTGTTCGGAAGTCATGGCTCGTATCGAGTCGTGTTCCGTTCTGAAATCTCCGTTAGGCTTCGTTTAGCACTCTCAGCAGGAGAGTGCTAACGGGGTTAGCGTAGCAGCGTTTCCAGGAATCGGCAAAGGAAATCAATGCGCCTGCATGGTCGACAGAACATGTTGACCCACTCGCCGTAGCGGACGTTGAGAGGCTGGAGATATGGTCAGCGGCGCATCGCATCGTGGTCTCTTCGACGAGGCAGCGGGTGAGCGGCGGCGAGTCGTCATCACAGGTGTGGGCGCAATCTCGGCAGCGGGAGGCGGCGCGTCCGACTTCTGGTCCGCGATCAGCGAAGGTCGGGTCTGCACGTCGGCGCTGAGTACCTTCGACGCGCCACGAGCGGCGGCGGCCGGACAGGTCGAGTCGACCTGGCAGGGTCCGTCCGGGGTTCCGGACTGGCTGCTGGCCCGGATGGATCGCGCGTCGCAGTTGGCGCTCGATGCCGCCATCCAGGCGCAGACCGACGCGCGCATTGAGTTCAACCAGCAGAACGCCTTCGCGGTCGGTGCGGTGACCGGGATCGGGCACCCCGCAGCAGGCGACGGCTGGGCCGCGCTGGGCTCGGGACTGTCCGGCGCCTCCGTCGGACTGAACATCGCCGGACCGGTCTTCACGGTCTCGATGGGCGGCGCATCGGGTCTGGCCTCGATCGTGCTGGCTTCCCAACTGATTCGATCCGGGGTCATGCGCGCCGCCCTGGCGATCGGGGCTGAGGCGCCGCTGCAGCCCGAGATCTGGAACGCCTATGAATCGTCCGGCCTGCTCGATCCCACCGACGACCACCGGGGGCAACGCCCGTTCGATGCCCAACGTCAGGGCATGATCCTGGGCGAAGGCGCAGCAGCTCTGATGCTCGAGGACCGGCAACTGGCCACGCAGCGAGGCGTCCACATCTATGCGGAGATCGCCGGCGAGGCGCTCACCTCTGGGCCCATGGGCGATGGACAGGCGCCGACCGACGTCGAGGTCGCGCGACGAGCGACCGGAGACGCGCTGTTGGGCGGCGAAATCGCTCCCGCAGATGTCGATGTGATTGTGACCGCAGGTCTGGGCTCACCACGAGGCGACGAGCGCGAGACCGACGTGATCGAGCGGGCCTTTGGCCGCCGAACGCTCGACATGTACGCCACGGCTGTGACGCCGAACATCGGCTACACGGTCGGCGCGTCGGGCGCGTTCGGCGCCGTCGCCGCCGCTCAGATCGCTGACAAACGCCAGATTCCGCCGCACGCCACCTTCGAACAGGAAGACATCGCCTGCCGGTTGGGGTTCGTCCCGAAGCTCTACGAGGACCGGATCGTCGGCACGGCCACCGCTGCCTACGGAGCGCACGGTCAGAACGCGGCATTGATTCTCATGCCTCACCAGGCCGAGGCCGGCGACGAACTCCCCTTGCTGGCCACCTGACCGCTCACTCCCGTCTGCGCATATGTCACCTGCTCCGTAGGCTGTGGGTATGGATATCGCCTGGTACGGTCATGCCGCGTTTCGTCTACGTGGTCGTGAAGCGGCCGTGGTCATGGACCCCTGTGCTCCCACGACCGGTTTCCGGTTGAACCGGCCATCGGCGGACATCGTGACGGTCTCGAGAGGCCAGGACACGTCGCATAATTTCATCGACGCTGTGGCATTGGAGTCTTCGGGACCGCAGCGCACACTGGACGCTCCCGGCGAGTATGAGATCAAGCGAGTGCTGGCGACTGGTGTGCGGACTCCAGGTCCTGAAGGTGCGCGCAACGTCGCCTTCATCGTGACCATCGACGAAGTCATCGTGGCTCATCTGGGCGATCTACAGGCGATGCCGGAGCGCTCAGCGATGGAAGAACTGCAACGCGCTGATGTCGTCCTCTTGCCCTGCGGCGGAGGCTCCCACCTCTCACCCGAGGCTGCCGCCAGTGTTGCTGGGGCAATCGCGGCCCCGCTCGTCATCCCGATGCTCTACCAGCCGGAAGCCGCGGACGCCGTCCAAACCGGCCTGGAACCGCTCTCGGCGTTCATGCGCGAGATGGGCGTGACGGCCGAGGCGCCGTCCGATAACCACATCAACGTGACCCGATCGTCAATTCCCTCGGCGCCGACCGTGACGCCGCTGCTGGCCAGAGGAGCGTGAGATGAGCGGACAGCATTCGCAACCCGAGTTCGAAGTCGTCATCCAGCGCAATCGGCGAGTGACCACGCGCGACGGCGTGACGCTGGCCACCGATGTCTACCTGCCCGCCCGCGACGGCGTCGCGCTGGATGGTCCCTGGCCGACATTGCTCACTCGGACGCCCTACGACAAACTCGGCTTCGCCGCCGACGGCGAATGGTGGGCCAGCCGCGGTTACGCACGAGTCATGCAGGATGTGCGCGGCCGCTTCGCCTCGGAGGGCGACTTCTACCTGCTCAAGAACGAGGCTGAGGACGGCTACGACACCATCGAGTGGCTCGCCGAGCAACCCTGGTCGACAGGCAAGGTCGGCACCGTCGGCACGTCCTATATGGGCTGGGTGCAGTCCGCCGCGGCGACGCAGAATCCGCCACACCTCTCGGCGATGTGGGTCAACCAGGGCGCGTTCAATGGACTCACCTCGTCCCTGCGACAGGGCGGCGCGCTGGAGCTGCGCTGGCTCGCTTGGGCGTTCTGGAACGCTCCGGTCAGTCCCGAGGCCGTCGGCGACCCGGCGCTCTACGCCGCGCTCGACCAGGCCGCCGTCGACCTGCGCGGCTACCTCAACAATCTGCCCTGGCGCGACGGCGACACGCCGCTCGCTCTGACCCAGGATTACGAGCGCTGGGCGATCGACTTGCTGACTCTCGGGCGCGAAGACGACTGGCTGTGGCAGCTGCCGTCGATGAACTTCGAGCGATTTATCGGGCAGACCGCCGATGTCCCCAGCGTCTACTCGGGCGGTTGGTACGACAGCTACACCCGGGCCACCACTGAGTCGTTCATGGCCTTCTCCGAGGCAATGTCGTCGCCGCAATACCTGCTCATGGGTCCCTGGACGCACGGCGAAGTGACGCTCGACCGGACCTGGTCGGGCGATGTCGATTTTGGTCCGACTGCGCCCACGTCGGGCAATCTCGCGCCGAGCATCTCGGATCTCCGACTGCAGTTCTTCGACCACACGCTCAAGGACCTCGATAGCGGCTGGGCGGCGATGCCACCGGTCAAGATGTTCGTCATGGGCGGAGGCAGCGGACGGCGGATCGCGTCGGGCCGGATGGACCACGGTGGTGAGTGGCGCGACGAGTCGGCCTGGCCTCCCGCCCAGGCGCAGTCGGCCGACTGGTTCCTCCAGCCCGGCGGCGGCCTGGCGAGCGAACCAGCGGGCGAAGACGGCGGCTCCTCCAGTTACCACTTCGACCCGAAGAACCCGGTTCCCTCGATCTCCGCCAACGTCTCGTCGCTGCGTGAGTTCGCGCCCGAAGACCCGACCCTCAAGTCGCAAATCTGGCCGCCAACGCAGCGCTCGCGGGAGTTGATCCTGCCCGGCGGTGCTGACCAGCGCACCCGGCCCGACGTGATGGGCGCCGAGCCGCCTTACCTGCCGACCGCCTCGCGATCGGACGTGCTCTCCTTCCGCACCGAGCCGCTGGCCGAGGACGCCGAAGTCTGCGGCCCGGTCACGGTCCATCTGTGCGTCTCGACCAGCGCTCCCGACACCGACTTCACAGCAGCGTTGCTCGACTGCTACCCGCCCAATCCGGACTATCCCGAGGGCTACCACCTGCGGATCACCGACAGCATCAAGCGCCTGCGCTTCCGCAACGGCTACGACCGCGAGGACCTGGTCTCGCCCGGTGATGTGGTCGAGGTAACGATCGAGCTCTACCCCACGTCGAACGTCTTCAAAGCCGGGCACCGGATCGCCGTCGAGATCAGCAGTAGCAACTACCCCAGATTCGACGTCAATCCCAACACGGGAGAACCCGTCGGCCGCCAGACACACACGCGGACCGCGCTCAACACCATCCACCACAACGCCGAGCGAGCCTCGCGGGTGGAGCTGTCGGTCGTTCCTGCCTAGTCGACCCTATTCCTCGCCTCTGATCAGACGCTGTTGGCGTTTGCTGAACGAACCGAGGATGCGTTCGTAGGAGTCGACGATCAGGTCTTCGAGTTCGTCGTCGGGGAGGTCGGATTCGAGGGTGATTGCGACCCAGTGGGACTTGTTCAAGTAGCTGGGGAAGGTGACGGCTTCGTACTGCTGGTGCAGAGCGGGGACGATCGCGGGGTCGGCCTTGAGTGAGATGGCGTGGGGCCTGCTGCCGGTCGAGCCTCCGCCGACGAAGCAGAAGATTTTGCCGCCCTTGCCGTCGGCGTTGCGGTTGCCCAGCTTGTAGACGAGATCGTCTTCGCCCCAGGGCGAGTCGGGCCAGGAGCCGGGCAGCGATTCGCAAAGGTCGGCGACTTCGTTGCGGTTCATGTCTAGGCCTCAGCGGCAGTGAGGTTTTCGAGGAACTCGGTGTTGGACTTGGTCTTGGCCAGGCGGTCGAGCAGGCGCTCGGTCGGCTCGGTGGCGCTGCCGCCAGAGCCGGCGAGGACGGACATCATGCGGCGGAGGAGCCAGACACGCTGGAGTTCCTCGCCCGAGAGCAGCAGTTCCTCGCGCCGGGTGGATGACGCGGCGATGTCGATGGAGGGGTAAATGCGGCGCTCGGCCAGCTTGCGGTCGAGGCGGACTTCCCAGTTACCGGTGCCCTTGAATTCCTCGAACACCACATCGTCGAGGCGCGAGCCGGTATCGACGAGGCAGGTCGAAA
Source organism: Chloroflexota bacterium (assembly GCA_009838735.1). Lineage (GTDB taxonomy): Bacteria > Chloroflexota > Dehalococcoidia > Bin125 > Bin125 > Bin125. The sequence continues at coordinate 24,325 of VXQZ01000051.1, read as the reverse complement.
TGATCGTGAGCGAGCCTCCTTCCTCGGCCTTGCGAGCGGAGCCAAAGAAGCGCTTGGGCGGATAGAGCGCGACGGGGTCGATGCCACCGGAGAGTGTCCGCCCGGTCGAGGGCATCTCGAGGTTGTAGGCGCGGGTGAGTCGGGTGATCGAGTCGAGCAGGATCACGACGTCGCGGCCCATCTCCATCAGCCGCTTGGCTCGTTCCAGTCCCAGCTCGGCCACGCGGGTGTGTTCCTCGACTGGCTCGTCGAAGGTGGAGGCGATGACCTCGCCGCGCACCGAGCGCTTCATCTCGGTCACCTCTTCCGGCCGTTCGCCGATGAGAACAACCATGAGATGAACTTCGGGATGGTTGACCGCAATTCCATTGGCGATGGACTGGAGCAGCATGGTCTTGCCAGCCTTGGGCGGGCTGACGATCAAGCCGCGCTGTCCGCGGCCCATCGGCGCGACAAGGTCGATCACGCGGCCGGAAAGCTCCGCCGGATCCTCGGTTTCCAGCTCAAAGCGCTGATGGGGAAACACGGCAGTCAGATTCTCGAAGCTGGGCCTGGCAGCCGCCTCATCGGGGCTGACGCCGTTGACGAGATCGACGCGAGAGAGTCCGTAGTACTTCTCGCCCTGCTTCGGCGGACGGACCGAGCCGATCACGTAGTCGCCGGTGCGCAGGCCGGAGCGGCGGACCAGGCTCTGCGAGACATAGACGTCGGTCGGAGCTGGCAGGAGCGACTCTCCGCGCAAGAAGCCGTAGGAGTCGTCGACGATTTCGAGCACGCCTCCGGAGAGAATGTGGCCTTCGGCCTCCGACTGGGCCTGCAAGAGACGCAGGACGATGTCCTGTTTCTTGAGTCCCGACAACCCGCTGACTTCAAGTTCGCGGGCCTTGGTGAGGAGCTCCTCGCGGGTCAAACTCTCAAGCTCGGGGATGTTCAGGCTCGTCATCGGCTACCTCTGGAAATGGCGCATCGCGTGCTCGTTGCGTGGATCGGCCGTCGTTGCAGAAGGACTGGGTACTGGCACAGTCTGTGTGGAACCGGGTTCCTGCGCTCTACGACGCCAACCAGATCAACGGGCGCGGCGCGCTGAAACCAATCTCTCAGGGACAAACTCAATCCTAGACGCGTGATTTGCCGATTGGCAAGCAATTCCGAGCGTGAATTGCGGAAAGTTACCCGACTGGCTGTGCCTTGAGCGCCGCTTCTGCTTTGTGCCAGTCGTCGAGAAACGCCTGAATCCCCTTGTCGGTCAGCGGATGCAGCTGCATCTGTTCCAGCACCGGGAACGGGATCGTCGCGACGTGCGCGCCGACTCGCGCCGCCTCGGCCGTGTGATCCGTGTTTCGCAAGGAGGCTGCGATTACCTGGGCCGGCAGGTTGAACCGGTCAAGCAGATCGACCGTGTCGGCGACGAGTTGAATCCCGTTCTCGCCGATGTCGTCGAGCCGTCCCACGAAGGGCGACACGAATGCCGCACCGGCCCGCGCCGCCAGCAGCGCCTGATTGAGCGAGAAAATCAGCGTCGTGTTGATCCGAATGCCTTCTTCGGAGAGCGCCTTGATCGCGGCCAGGCCCGGACCATCGATGGGGATTTTGACGACCACGCTCGAATGCCAGCTCGCCAGTTCACGCGCTTCGAGGATCAGCTCCTCAGTCGTTCGCGTGACGCATTCAGCCGAGATTGGTCCGTCGACCATGTCGGCAATTCGCAGGATGCGCTCTCGATAGGTGATCGCAACATCGCCCTCGTGCGCGACCGCGCGCGAGTGCAGCGATGGGTTGGTCGTGACGCCATCACAGACGCCCCAGTCGACGGCTTGCCGAATCTCGTCGAGCCGGGCGGTATCGAGGAAGATCTTCATGCTCGGGTTCCTTTACCGATCGTTATGGCTGCATTATGACGCAACCACTCAGGCTGCACTATGAGGGGGCAGCTATGGCTGCACGGTAACCAGCGCGACCTGGACCGGCAGCAGGATGACCATCAGCACGGCAAAGACCAGCGGGCCGCGGTCATTGAGCGCATCGGTCAGCTCATCCGAGATGTGGCCCGTCTTGCGCGCCTGCAGCGACAGCAACCGCACCCGCCGCACGCCGGCGAACATACCGGGCACCAACACGAACAGCGAAATCAGGTAGAGCACTTCCACGGCCAACAACCAGCCGGTCCCGATCGGGTCGACCCCGTCTGCGCGGATGCCCCAGATGGCGCCCAAGACGCCGGTTGCGATGATCCCGGGCAACAGCATCCGCGTGTGTGCGCGGTCGGCCGAGCGAACGAGGACATCGCGCTCAACCGCATCGTCGGTCTGCCAGGCGCGAGTCAACGCCAACGCCAGGGAGGCAACGCCGCCGGCATAGACGAGCGCGGCGACGCTCGTGAGGAATCGGAAGATGTCGTCTTCACTCATGCGCCCGATCCCTCGACCTCCTCGCGGGACCGAACAGCGTTCGCCGAACGCGAAGATATTCGCGCCGCGGAGACGATTTCAGGTTTTCGGGAAACTTTTTTCTGGACGTCGTCCGGCTGCGGATTTCCAGTGTTTTGCAGGGAATTGCGCGCGCTTGCGTTTCAAGTTCTTTCAGGTTTTTTCGGGTTTTTTCAGCCTTGTTCAGGCGCAGATCGCGTTCGGTTCTGTTCGGATGCGTTCGGTTCTGTTCGGCAGAGCGTGAGAATCGCGAGCCCACGATTGAGCGCCGTCGGCCGAGTGGTGGAATCCGATGGGTGGAGATTGGAGTGCGCTTCATCGGGTGACTGACCTTCACAGTTGGTTGTCGGCATTCATAATACTGTTCTTTTGTTCTGAATATGAAGCGGCGGGTGTGTCTGAGCTGGCACATGGAGGGTCGGGCATGCTGTTGCGTCTCTTGACTGGTGTCTGTTGGTTGACCCGGGCCCTCACCCCAGCCCTCTCCCAGAGGGAGAGGGAGTCGGTCGTCGTGGGATCATGCGCGACTCCGTGACGGGGGAGGGGACCGGGGGGTCTGTGGAGCAACGGTGGAGAGTCCATCAATGCGACGAGTTGGTCGCCCCGACCGGATGGCGCAGCGCGGTTTCCGACTCGGCCAGGACGGAATCGATGAAGCCGAGGAACAGGGGATGCGAACGCTCGGGACGTGACTTGAGCTCGGGGTGGAACTGCGAACCGAGCATGAACGGGTGCTCGCAGACCTCGGCGATCTCGACCAACTCTCCGTCTCGCGAAGTGCCGCTGGCGATCAGTCCGGCTCGCTCGAAGCGATCGCGGTACTGCGGGTTGAACTCCCAACGATGGCGGTGACGCTCGTAGGCGAATTCCGACTGATACAGCTCATACGCCCGAGTCTCGGGCAGCAGGGCACAGGGATACTTGCCCAACCGCATGGTGCCGCCCATCTCGGTGACTTCGCGCTGCTCGTCGAGCAGGGCGATGACGGGGTCGATGGTCTGCTCGTCGGCCTCGGTCGTATTAGCCTGGGGCAGGTCGAGTCGCTCGCGGGCGAAGGCGATGACCATGTTTTGCATCCCCCGGCAGAGCCCGAGGTAGGGGATGTTCTGTTCAAGGGCGAAGCGGGCCACGCCGACTTCGCCTTCGATGCCCCGCTCTCCGAACCCTCCCGGCACGATCACGCCATCGACGTCGGCCAGCGCCGCGGCGATCTCCGGCTGGTCGGCGTGATCGAGATCGTCCGATTGAATCCAGGTGATGTCGACGCTGGCGCCGCGTTGCGCGCCAGCGTGAATCAACGCCTCCTTGACCGACAGATACGCATCGCGCAGCTCGATGTACTTACCCACGATCGCGACCCGGCACACGCGGTCGGTTCGGGAGAGGCGGTCGGTCCATTCAATCCAGTCGCCGATTGAACGTCCCGGGTCGGGGGATCTCGCCTCAAGCCCGAGCCGCTCAAGCGTCAGTTCGGTCAGTCCCGCCCGCTCAAGGATCGCGGGCACCTGGTAGATCGACGATGCGGTTTCCAGGGTCATCACCGCTTCGGCCGGGACGTCGCAGAACAGGGCCAGTTTGTCGGTGATCGACTCGTCGGCGGGGATGTCGGTGCGCGAAATGATCACGTCCGGTTGAATACCCATGCTGCGCAGGGTGCGGACCGAGTGCTGGGTCGGCTTGGTCTTGAGCTCGTTCGTCGCTTTGAGATGGAAGAGCGGCGTCACGTGGATCGCGAGGGTGCCGTTGCGCGGCTCCTCGTAGCGCATCTGGCGGATCGCCTCGAGAAACGCCTGGCCCTCGATGTCGCCGACCGTGCCGCCGACTTCGACGATCAACACATCCACTCCTGCGCTCTTCGCCAGGTTACGGACGCGTTCTTTGACCAGGTCGGTGACGTGCGGCACGGTCTGAATCGTGCCGCCGAGGTAGTCTCCGCGACGCTCCCGCTCGATCACGGACGCCGAAATCTGACCCATGGTGACCGAGGAGGCGGTGGTCAGGTTCTGATCGAGGAATCGTTCGTAGTGGCCGAGGTCGAGGTCGGTCTCGGCGCCGTCGTCAGTGACGTAGACCTCTCCATGCTGGTACGGCGACATCGTGCCCGGGTCGACGTTGAGGTAGGGATCGAGCTTCTGAACGGTGACCGAAACGCCGCGGGACTGAAGCAGTCGTCCGAGTGAAGCGGTGGTGATGCCCTTGCCGACGGAGGAGATCACGCCGCCGGTGATGAAGATGTACTTCGGTGAGGGTTCGCCGCTGCTCACGGGCTCGATGTCGCTCCTTCTGATCCGCCCTGCAGATTAACCAGCAGATCGACTTCGTCACCATCGTTGAGCGGGTCGTCGACCTGTGCCTGGACGGAGTTGATCACCACCGCAATCGCTTCCTGGTCCTGCTCGGAGAACTCTTCCGATTCGAGGATGTGCTGCGCGGTGATCCCGTCGAACCAGTCGACCGAGAGGTTCGATTTCTTCGACTTGGAGAGCGGCACAAGGGTCATGAAGAGCTTGACGTTGATGGCCATCACGGTCTCCGTCGCTGGTTGGTTGGGAGTGTATCAATGGCCCGCGGCCAGAATCTCGGCGGCTTCGTGCAGAATGTGGACGGCTGCACTCCGGACGCCCGGATTGTTCGGCTGCCCGCCCATCGGATACGGGAACAGGGTCGAATAGCGCGAGAGCGCGACAGCGATCAACTGGGCGATCGATCCGAAATCTTCGTGCGGGAACTCGCGCCAGAAGGTGGCGGCTTCGCCCCAGTTGGCGGCAAGCGCCTGGACTTCGTGTGAGTAGCGCTGCGGTTCGAGTTCGATGTCGCTTTCGAGCACTTCAATTCGTTCGAGCAGATCTCGCCAGGCGCGATCGATCGATTGAGCGAAGGCCTGTCCAGCGACCTGCGCGATCTGTCCTGCATCAGGTGATCCGTCTTGACGAACAGTGATCAGGATCAAGACCGGAGAGTCGTCGAACTCCGATTCCGCCAGCCAGGGCGAGACCTGTTCGGTCATCGGGCCGTCTCGACGCCAGGCTCGGCGTCCGTCGTCGCAACCCACGATCAGCCCCCAGGTCGGACCGAAGGCGGAGACGCCGACCCCGTATGCCGTGACCGGACGGTCGGCACGCAGTTCGCTGCGGACTCGTTGACGCCAACGAAACCGTTGCAGACGGTTGGGGAACGACTGATTGACAATCCGGGAGCCGACGCCGAGCGCAGCGAGTCCATCCTCCAGCAGCGCGGGCAGCTCGGCGTCCTGCGGCGGTTGGTAGCTGATCCCGGTGACCGCGCCGATCACGTGGCTCGGTTGCGCCGCGCCGATGTGCTCCAGCTGACCGACCAGGCAGCCGAGCAGCGGCGCCCAGTGATACTCATAGCGCGCCTCGACGAATGCTTGCAGGCCAACCTCCTTGTGCGGCGGCCTGGGATCGGCAGCAGCCGCAACGGTCAAGATACGGCAGCCCAGGAGACCTGGCGGTGCGGAGGAGAATCGGCGGCCGTGCACTGTCTGCCCAAGCTTGAGAGCGCAGCGGGCGGCAGGCCGCGCCTGATCGCGGCGTTCAGATGTGGAGATATGTGGCTTGTAGGTCAGAACTAGATCGCAATATCCATCATCATGTTCAAGAGTATTTCACTACTTCGTCTGAATCTGGATACACTTGTCTCAAACGTCTCGCCCTCTTGGCGAAGATCGTCTTGGCGGGGCGGGTGGTGAACAAGATGGCTGTCCGGATCAAGATGGGCAACGTGTGTGTGCCGCGGTGGGCGAAGCGGTTCGCGATCCTGGGTCTGCTGCTGCTGTGCCTCTGCCTGCCGCAGGCGATCACGCAGGGCGCCAGTCAGCCGGATCTGTCTGCGCCGACCGGCTTCACGGGCACGTTGAAGACCAGCGGGATCGAGTTTTCCTGGACGGCCCCGACGGTGGAATCGTCCAGCGGATTCGAGATCGAACTCGTGGGCTACATGATCCAGCGGGCCTATCAGCTGGCGGACGGATCCTCTGGATGGACCGTGGATTACGAAAGCAGCAGCGACACCGCCACCACCCAGACGGTGTCGCCAACCCTGACTGAAGATTCGGACTACAACTTCCGCGTCATCGGAATCTTCAGGATCAACGACAGCTACAACCAGAGAGGGCCGGCGTCATCCACGGTGACCATCTCGATTCCCTCCGCGCCTTCGGCCTCAAACCTGTCCGCCACCGTCGGGGATGACGGGATGGACGTGAGTTGGACGGCGCCGTCGCTGTCCTGGCTTTCAAATCTGCCGTCACTGAGCGCGATTGTCGTTGAGCGCCTCGAGACCGACGCAGACGGAGTCGCTGTCGCGGGAGCCTCATGGACAGAGTTGGCGACGCTTGGAACCGCTGCGACGTCGTACAGCGACACGACAGGCAGCAGCGGTTCGTCCTACCTCTATGGCCTGCGCGCTGTGTACGACTTCGTGCGCGGCGACCGGGTCGAGATGTCGACGCCAGTGGCCGTGCCGCGAGCGATCGCGAGCGATTGAGGATCGGAATGAGCCGAAACGCGCAGTTCGTGGTCGTGTGCGCCGAACCGGCGGGCAGTTGTCAGCACTGGCTTGACTGATTGGTTTGCTGCGATTGGAGAACGAGCAATGACTGGACTTACCGGATCACTCGTGCGTCGGCCATGGGCGTTGGCGTTGGTTGTGGGGGCGCTGTTGGTCGGATTACTGATCGCGTCGGGCGTGGAGGCGAGTGATCCTCCGCCTGCGCCGACCGACCTCTCCGCGACCGTGGCGACGAGCGGAATCGAGCTGTCCTGGAGCGCTCCGACGCTTGATCCCGGCGAAGATGCGCCGACCGGATACGACGTTGAGATGCGCAAGACCAGTGCGGCGGGAGACAGCGAGTGGGAGACGATCGCGGAGGATGTGAGCGACACCGAGTACACCTCGACCGAGTTGCTGATGACGGAGCAGACATACGAGTTCCGAGTCAGCGCTGTGTACAGCGAAGATTCGAGTAGTGATCCGAGCGATTCCGTATCGATCACCGCACCGGGAGTCTCAAAGCCGGGCAGCCTGACCAAGACGCGAACCACCAGCGGAATCGACCTGGCCTGGACCGCTCCCACGCTGTCCTGGACGGGTCTTGCGTTGACGCTGAGCGGCTACGTCATTGAGCGGGATTCCTGGTACACGGTTTCGCACCCTGAGCTGGGGCAGGACTACACGAGCGAGGAGCTAGACACGGCCGGGTCCGACGCGACCTCGTACACCGATACCTCCACTGTGAATACCAGGACATACGGGTATTCGATCTACGCGGTCTACGGCTACGTGAGAAGTAACGACCAGGATGGCGACTTCGTCTTCCTGCAAGGCGTTGGTACTGAGTGAGCACGACGACAAATCTCTGAAGGGCAGCGCTGCAGAGCGTTGTAGGCGAGCGCTACGCCGTTCGGCTTGTGGGTATGCTGTGCTGACGTATGCCCAACTCCAGCGCCGCAGCGACCTCCCTCGAGCCGACGATCGACACGCTACCCAACGGGCTGCGCGTCGTCGTCACTGAGATTCCGCATTCGCAAGCGGCCGTGCTTGCCGCCTATGTTGGCGTCGGCTCGCGGGATGAGGCGCGGGAAACGCTGGGACTGTCCCACTACCTGGAGCACATGCTCTTCAAAGGCACCGAAGCTCGGCCCGAGCCGACCGCGATTTCCGCCGCGATCGAAGGCGCCGGCGGTTCGCTCAACGCCTTCACGAGTCGAGAACTGACCAGCTATTGGAATCGGGTGCCGTTCGATCGGCTGCCGCTGGCGATGGATGTTCTGGCCGACTCGGTCCGCCACTCGTTGCTGGCCGAGGCCGAGATCGAACGGGAGCGGACTGTGATTTGTTCCGAGATTCGCCGAGCGCACGATCAACCGGGCCAGCGGGTGATGCAATTGATCAGCGACGCCGCTTACGGCGAGCAGCCCTTGGGTTGGGAGATCGCCGGAGACCTGGAGTCGGTCGGCGCGGTGACGCGAGCACATCTAGCGCACCACATTGACACGTTCTATCGACCATCCAGGATTGTGTTGTCGGTCGCTGGCAATGTGCAGCGCGAGGAAGTGGTCGAGCTGGCCGAGCGTCATTGGGGCAGTGGCTGGCAGAGCAACGCATTCGAGCCGTCGCCGGCTCGGCCCTCGGCCACCGTGTCGATGTCCGAAGATCTGGCTCAGATTGAAGTCCGAGACCTCGAGCAGTGCAATCTGGCGCTGGCGCTGCGCTCGATCCATCGGCTCGACCCCGACCGTTATGCGATGGCGCTACTCAACGAAGTGCTGGGCGGCGGGATGAGTTCCCGGCTGTTTACCGAGATTCGCGAGAAGCGAGGGCTGGCCTATTCGGTCGGCTCATACCCGACAGCCTTCGACGACGCCGGACACCTGACGATCATGGCCGGCGTCACCGACGAGCACGTATTGGAAACGGTGGACGTGGTGTTCGATGAGCTGGGCAAGCTCGTCGCTGAGCCAGTAACCAATGAAGAGATCGACCGAGTTCGGGAGCATGCGATCGGATCGTTCCGGCTCGGTCTCGATGCGGCCGCGAGTTGGTGCCACCGGGCCGGCGGCATGCTGCTCTCGAACGGATTCATCGAACCGGTCGAGGAAACGATCGCCGGCTACCTGGCTGTCACCGCCGCCGATATCCAGCGAGTGGCTCGGCGCGTTGTCCGCGAGGGCAATCTCGCCGCAGCGGTCGTGGGTCCGTTTGATCAGGACGACGCGTTGCGCGAGCGGGTCGACCGTTTCAACCCGAACTGACGACGGAAGCGTGGTTGCTGGCCATGGATAACGTGCGCGCAATGTTCGTGGTGCTTCCCGACGCGCCAATCCCCGAACGGGCAGACGTCGAAGCGGCAGATGGGCTCATCCTCGTCTTTCCCCAAGACGAGAGCGACTACGCAGCGGCAACGGAGCGCGCGGCGGCGGCGACCGAGGTCGGACCACCTGTGTATCTCGTCATACCGCCGCTGGACTCCGGATTGGCTCGCGGCTATTTGCAACACAGCCTTCAGCCGGGAATCTACGGAGTCGCGGTTCAGACGGCCGCGAGCGTCGATCAGCTCCGCTATCTGGAAGGCGTGCTGGAGGAGCTTGAAATCCGGGCCGGCATCCGACCAGGACTGACTGCGATGGCAGTCGGCTTTCACGATCCACGGGCAATCGACATCATGTCGGACTGCCTGGCGGCGATGCGTGACTCTTCCGATCGGATGACCTGGATCGCCTTCGACCACACGGAGATGGCCCAGTCGTTAGGTGTCCAACCGGAGAGTCCGACCGTCCAGCAGGCCAGTTCGCACGTCGTGATGACGGCGGCGGCCTACAACTTGCCGGTCGTCTACGGATCGCCGCCCGACGCGGCGTACGCCGCGTCGCTTGGCTTCCGTGGTTGCGCAACCGGTGAATTGGCCGACCTTGAGGGTCTGCGAGCAACATTTGCGAGGCCCGAACCTGAAAACGGCGAAGACGAGGAGGATTCGTAGTGGCAGCCACCGTGATGCGTTCCATGTTGTCGGTGCCCGGGATTCGCGAACGATTCATCGAAAAGGCGCGCGACGCCGAAGCCGACGTGCTCTGTTTCGATCTCGAGGATTCGGTCGCCTGGGACGACAAGCCGGCCGCCCGAGATTTGCTCTGCCGTGTCCTGCCCGACTTCCCCAAGCGCGGGCGACAGGTCTTCGTCCGCACCAACGGCTACGACACCGGCCTGATCGAGCAGGAACTCGACGCGATCGTCCAGCCCTGGCTGGACGGCGTCAGCGTTTCCAAGATCGAGCAGGCTCGTGATGTCCAGCGGATCGACGACTACCTGACGTTGCTGGAACGCGCGCGCGGCTTGGCCGACGGCCAGGTAAAGGTTGCTGCCTGGATTGAGAACGCCCACGCCGTCGCCAACGCGTACGAGATCTGCGCAGCTTCGGAGCGGCTGGTCGGGATCTGCGTCGGCGGCGAAGACTACGCCGTCAGCATCGGCGTGCGCCGGACCAAGGGCGGCGCTGAGCTTGAGTTGGCGCGACGCGCCTCGGTCAATGCCGCCCACGCGGCCGGCATCGCCCCACTCGACACACCCTGGACCGACATCCGCGACCCCGAGGGCTACGAAGACGAATTGCGACGGATGAAGGAGATCGGCTTCCAGGGCAAGTTCTGCATCCACCCCGACCAGCTCGGTCCGGCCAACCGGATCTTCAGCCCGCTGGCGGACGATGTCGACTGGGCGCGACGGGTGGTCGACGCCTATCAGGATGGCGTCGAGCGAAACCTCGGAGCCGTCGCGCTGGACGGCCAAATGATCGACAAGCCGGTCCTCGAACAGGCCGAAAACGTCCTGGCCTGGTCGGAACAAATCGCAGCGATGGAAGCGGCGCGCTAGAAGCCGCCCTTCGCCTCTCGGCCGAGACGGAAGGCTCCGGCGCGCTCGTAGGCGACATCGGCCACGAAGATGTGCTGGCTCGCGACGAGGATGTCGCGCAGCACCTGTTGCAGCGGACTGTCGGTGAAGGCCGCCGCGCCTCCGCCGTGGTGATGTGCAAAGCGGACAACGTCCACACAGGTGTCGGTCACCCAGGTCACCATGGCCCGAATCCGTGCGTCATAGGCCGGCACAATCGGTTCGCCCGCCTCACGCTGGGCCATCGCGTCGTCGAGCGTGGAGAGCGCGTAGGCGCGCGCCGCCTCGTAGCGGCAGGACATCTCGCCGTAGTCGCGTTGGAAGGCGCCGCGGTCGGCGACCGCGCTGGCCTGTCCGAATCGTGTCCGGTTGCCAACCTCACCGGTCAGCAGCTCCAGCGCACGCTTCGCCGATCCAAGCGCGATGCCGGTGTGTCCCGGGCTGAGAAACGTAATCGTCGGGTTGGCGAACCAGGGACCTCCGCGATAGGAGTGCACGCCGCCGAATGAGGTCATGAAGGGGCGCTCGACGATCACATCGTGGAGCTGATAGTGGCAACTCCCGGTGCCCTCGAGACCCATGACGTTCCAGGTGTCCTCCACCTCCACCTGCTCCAGTGGAACCAGCGATCCGACGACCGGCGGCAGCTCGTCCGCCGGCGCGGGCCGCGAGCCGTCTTCCATGCGTACGATCGCGTTTGCCAGAACCCAGCCGCAGTGACGGATCCCGCTGGCGAAGGACCAACGACCGTTGAGTCGGAACGTACCGTCCGACTGCGACGTGGCGATGCCCTCGGGATTTGCGGTTCCTGCGACACGGGGGAAGTCGCCGCCAAAGACAGTTTCGAGCCCGATTCCTTCGGGCATATGTGATGCCGCCATGGCCGGCGATTCCGCCTGAATCATCGCCACCCAACCGCTGGAGACATCCACCGAGGCGAGCTCCTCAAACGCCTCGACCTGGGTGGCGGGATGCACGTCGAAGCCACCAACCTCCAGCGGCGACGCCATCGAGAACAGCCCGGCATCTTCGAGCGCCGAGACCGACTCGATCGCGAGCGTCTTGCCTCTGGCTGATGCGCCAGCAAAATCACTGAGCGTCGGCCCGACCGATTCCGCTCGCTCGATCCACTCGGAGCGCTCTCGCCGGCGTTCGGCGCTGGTGCGGCTCATGCCAGGGCCTCCTGATCCGATGCGAGACGTCGCGCGCCATCGATTTCGTAGTTGATGTCAGAGACGATCACGTGGTTGGACGCGGCGAGCATGTCGCGGTGCAGCTGGTCCATCGGGTGATCGGCGAAGTTGGCGGAGGCGCCGATCGCGCGCCACGCCATGCGGACGGCCTCGAGGCAGCGGTCGCCGACCCAAGATCCCATCGCGCGGATGCGGGCCTCGTCGGCGCGCGCAATCGACTCCCCGCGTTGTCGCTGCTCGGCTGCCCGGGTGAGCACGTCGGCGGCGTAGACGCGCGCTGCCGCGACTCCGTGCGCGACATCGCTGTAGTCGTGCCGAATCGTAGTCCGCATACCCAGCGCCTGGCCGGTCGAGAATCGCGTGCGCCCGGCGTACTCACGGAACAGTTCCAGCGCGTGTTCGGCGAGTCCGATGCAACTGGCGGCCACGCCAACTACCAGGAACGTCGTCATCGGTACGCCAAACCACGGTCCGCCGCGCACCGGCTCGGGGCCGCCGAACGGCATCCGATGGTACGACGGCAGGAACAGGTCTCGGGCGTTGTAGTGCGGGCTGCCGGTGCCCTGCAGACCGCTGACCCACCAGCTGTCCTCGATCTCGACAAGCTCCGTGGGGATCGCCATCGCTGCCTCCAGCTGTCGGCCGTTGGCGCCCAACTGCGGCTCGCCGGCGCCGTCGAGCAGTCGCACGCCGCCGAGCACCCAGCCGCAATGACGAATCCCACTCGCATAGGACCAGCGGCCGTTGAGCAGGTAGCCGCCCTCGACAGACTGCGCCGTGCCTTCAGGATTGGCGGTGCCGGACCATCTGGGATAGCTGGAACCGAACGCAGCGTCGAACGCAGCGCCGTCCGGCAGATGCGCCCCCGCGATCCCGGAGACCATCGCTTGCACCATCGTGCACCAGCCGGCCGACACGTCGGCCCGCGCCAAGTCGACGAACGCCTCAAGTTGCGTGCGCGGATGGGCGTCCAGCCCGCCGACTTCACGGGGACCGCACAGCTTCCACGCTTCGATTTCGTCAAGCGCGGCGACCGACGCCGGAGCGAGCGTGCGCAACTCAACAGATTCCTGAGAATGCGCTCGCAGGGTGGGCGCAATCGCCTCGACACGCTCGCGCCAGTCGCCGAGTTCGCGATGCAGGTCGTGACCGGAGAGCGTCGTCACGATGCGCCGTTGCGGATAACCGAGCGCTTGTGCAGCTCCTCAGCGAAGGGATCGACGATCAAGCCCAGGGACTCCAGTAGCGTCAATCCGATGATCGGTTCCTCGCCGTCCTCGCCAACGATGACGCGGCTCGACGCACTATCATCCAGCAGCTCAAATTGAGCGTCTGCGACGAAACGTCTCTGGCTGGAGCCATCAAAGAGAAAGATGTCCGTCGCGGCGCGTGGCACGATTCCAATCGAGAGCAACACCGATTCTGGCACGACGCAACTCATCGAGCCGGTGTCGACGAGGAATCTGCCCTCCCACGTTCGATCCGGTTCAGCGGGATTGATCACGGTGGCGGGCACGTAGGTCAATCCCACTGGCGTCTCCTCCAGGATCCGGGTCAGTTGCGCGACGGATTCCGGCTTCGGCGCGATTCGCAGCATCGAATCGTCCTTCCCACTGCCTGCGGGACTTCCAGCCTATCGATTACAGACCCGGCCGGACCGGGATGCCGAGCTGGTGCTGGCCCCGGCGGATGTAGGCCGACTGCGTCTGGATTACGTGTTGGCTGACCGTCTGGATGTCGCGCAGCAGCCGGGCGAGCACGTTGTCGCTGTACACCGCCGGTCCGCCGGCGTGCTCGTGCGCCGTTCGGACCACATCCTCGGCGGTCTGGTGCGCCCAGCGCAAGGCGGCGCGGGCGCGATCGTCCATCCGCACAGCGTCCTCCAGCGAGTTAATCGGCGCGGCCAGCAACTCCTCGAAGAGATGGTGGCCGTATCCCTCCATCGCCTCGACCAGCGCGACGCAACGTCCCAGGTCGCCCTGGAAGTGCTGTTGCTCGGAGATCGAGGCACGTTGACCAGTCCGCGTGTGTTCAGTCGCCTGGCGCGTAATCTCTTCGACGGCTCGCTTGGCGACGCCGAGCGGGAATCCATAGCCGGCTGCGGTGAGGAAGGTAACGGTCGGACGCGCCAGCCAGCCGCCGCCTCGCAGCGGCGGACGCTCGAAGCCGGCGAGGCACATCTCGTCGGGCACGAAGACGTTCTCGTAGCGGTAGTGCGTCGAGCCGGTGCCGCGCATGCCCAGGGTGTGCCAGGTGTCCTCGACCACGACATCTGCTTTCGGCGCAGCTGCACAGAGCAATGGCGGCGGCTTGCCCGGTTCAGGTTCCTGACCGGTGATCCGCGACATCGAGAGGATGAAGTCCGAATGATGAATCCCTGACGCCCAGCCCCAGCGCCCCGTAACCATCCAGCCGCCCTCGACCTGCTCCGCCTCGCCCTCGGGCGCGATCGATCCGCAGGTCACCGGCCAGCGCTCATCGGAGTGGGCGAAGATGCGCTCGACCGAACTGTCGGGCAGGCGAGATGCCAACCAGGCCGACTCGTGCGCGCCGATCAACGCGCACCAGCCGGCGGACGAGTCGTGGGAGGTGATGTCCGCGATCACCTGGGTTTGCAGCCTCGGATGCGCATTGACGCCGCCCAGCTCCTCAGGTGAGCAGAGATTGAACGCATTGACGCTGCGCAGCGCCGCCTCTGTCGCCGGCGAGAGTTGCCGCAAATCCTCGTTGGTCTCGGACTCCGCGCGCAGCGTGTCACCGATGCCGGCGATCCGCTCACGCCACTCCGCTCGTTGCTCGGCCAATGTGCTGCTCATCGAGCCCCCCACTCCGCTAGTTCCATCTAGGGTATGAGGCTGCTGCCTCAAATTCCTGGTCGAACCTCAAGACCCAGTCGATGGCGGCCCAGCCGGATGTACGCGCTGTCGCCGGGCATTATGTGCTGGGACGAGGTCTGGATGTCCCGCAGCAGCCGCTGGATCATGCTGCTCTCGAAGATGTCGGCACCGCCCATGTGTTCGTGGACGATCTTGACGATGCGTTCGGTCGTCTGGTTACACCAGCGATAGGCGGAGCGTGCCCGATCACCCAGGTTCACGGCCTGTTCGAGCGTGTCGACCGGTGTGTCATGTAGCTGCTCGCAAAGGTTTCGGCCGTAGCCCTCCATCGCCTCAAGCATCGCCTGCGCCTCGCCGATGTCGTGTTGCACCCGTTCTCGCTCTCTCACCGACCCTCGATACGCACGTCGACGACCCGCAGGCGCGTGTGCGGCGAACTCCTCCAGCGCTCGGCGGGCGATCCCGAGGCTGGTCGCGTACATCGCCGGGACAAGAAAGATTGGATTGGGCCGAGTGACGAAGCCCGTGCCGCGGGCCGGTGGCAACTCCAGATTGACGAGTGTCATCTCGTCGGGGACGAACAGCTCGTCGAACCGATAGTGCGCCGAACCGGTACCGCGCATGCCCAGGGTGTGCCAGGTGTCCTCAATCACAATCTCCTCGCGAGCCGCGGCGAGGGTCACTGTGGATCGAGGCGTGCCGGCCTCCTGCTCTTCTTCCGCGATGAAGCTCTGAATCAGCACGTAGTCGGCTGTGTGAATACCGGAGGCCCAGGCTGATCGCGCGGTGACGACCCAGCCCCCCTCGACTGGCCGAGCCTCGCCCTCGGGAGCCAGGCCTCCCGCGGTGACAGGAAACCGCCAGTCTCGGCTGCCCGGACGAAAGAGGCGTGCAACCGTTTCGTCCGGCAATCTCGTAGCAAGCCAGGCCGACTCCTGGCAACCGTTCATCAGATTCCAGCCCGTCGATGGATCGGCGGCAGAGATCGTCGCGACGGTCTCGAGCTGGGCCACCGGATGCAGGTCGGAGCCTCCGAGATCCACCGGAGTACAGATCCCGAATGCGTCGATCTGGTGCAGGGCGTCCATCGTCGCCGGTGAGAGGTGCCGCAGCTGATCATTGTGGTCGGCCTCGGCGCGAATAATCGGCGCGATCGACTCGCTCCGCTTACGCCATTCACTGCACTGTGCGTTGAGATCGGACGACATCGGTCGCGTCTCTCCTGGCCCGTTCCGGTCGAGCCTGAACCTACCGGGCATACACTGGGTTCGCAACGCGGTCGAGGCAGTGTTGCGGCAGATTGGAGCGTGCTGATGGCTGGCGTTTCGGATGTCCGGGAGATCATTGCAGGCGACGGCGAAACTGGTGTGGAGATCACGCGCAACGTGCGCCGCTGGGTCGACGAACAGGTCATCCCCAACGCCACCGAGCTGGAACACGCGGGAGAGTTCCCGTCCAAGATCCACGCCGACATGTGCGAAATGGGCATCTTCGGCATCACCTTCCCCGAGTCGCATGGCGGGCTGGGGCTCTCGTTCGAGACCTATTCGGCTGTAATCGAGGAGATCTCGCGCGGCTGGATGGGCCTGGCCGGAATCATCAACACCAACGTGATCGACGGCTGGATCATCGACGAACACGGCACGCAGGAGCAGAAGGACCGATTCCTGCCTGGACTGGCGACGGGCGAGAAACAGGGCTGCTTCACGATCACCGAGCCCAACGCCGGCTCCGACGCGCAGGCGATCCGCACGACCGCCTCGCGCGACGGCGACGACTACATCCTCAACGGCAACAAGCTGTTCGTGACCAATGGCGACCGCGGCGACGTCTACCTGGCGATGACAAAAACGGATCCCTCTGCCCAGCCGAGGCACCGTGGTATCTCCGCGTTCCTCGTCGAGAAGGACACGCCGGGGTTCTCGGTCGCGCGGACCATCGACAAGCTCGGCTACAAGGGTCCCGAGACGGCCGAACTGTTCCTCGAGGATGCCCGCGTGCCCCGCGACAACCTGCTCGGCGGAAGCGAAGGCCGCGGTTTCCAGCAGATGATTTCCGGCCTCGAGATCGGGCGAATCAACGTCGCCTCCCGCGCGACCGGCGTGGCTCAGGCGGCATTCGACGAGGCCATCGTCTACGCCCAGCGCCGCGAGACGATGGGCGTGCCGATCGCGCAGCACCAAGCAATCCAGCTCAAGCTGGCAGAAATGGCAACCAAGATCCGCGCCGCGCGGCTGCTCACCCGCGACGCCGCGCGCAAGAAGGACAGCGGACAGCGCTCCGACCTCGATGTCGGCATGGCCAAACTGTTCGCCACCGAGGTCGCGCTCGAATGCAGCCTCGAGTCGATGCGCGTCCATGGCGGCGTCGGCTACACCAAGGAGCTGCCGGTCGAGCGCTTCTACCGCGACGCCCCGCTGATGGCCGTCGCCGAGGGCACCAACGAAATCCAGCGCATCGTGATCGCACGACGCCTGCTGGAGATGTACGCCGTCGAGTAGCACAATCAGTTCTCCCCCTGCTCGGTGGGGGGAGGGCCGACACCACAATCAGCTCTCCCCCGGCTTTGCGGGGGGAGATGCCGAAGGCAGAGGGGGGCTTCGCCATGCCGACGAAGGAACTGTACGGACGCTATTTGGACGAGTTCGAAGTGGGCGAGGTGATCGAGCACTGGCCGGCCAGGACCGTGACCGAAGCCGATGACCTGATGTTCTGCATGCTGACCATGAATCATCATCCCCTGCACACCAACAAGCAGTACGCCGAGGACACGCAGTTCGGCCAGCGCGTGGTCTCCGGCCCGTTCGTCTACTCACTGGTCTTTGGCATGACCGTCCCAACCATCTCCGGCAAGGCAATCGCCAACCTGGCCACCTCCGACCTGCGCCACACCGCCCCCGTCTTCCACGGAGACACCCTCCAGGCCAGAACCGAAGTCCTCGAAGTCCGGGAAAGCAACAGCCAACCCGACCGAGGCATCGTCACCGTCCACACCACCGCCGCAAATCAGTCCGGTACAGAAGTACTATCCTTCCACCGAGCCGTGATGATCCCCAAGCGCCCGGAGTAGGATGAGTCAATGGAAATCGCCACCGGACGTCAGCTCGAACGGGCGGTCGCCGACCTTGGGCGCGCTCTAGGCCTGGATGTTCGCACTCAGGTGCGAATCGGCCGGCGAGTTTGGGGGCGACAACGTCATATCGATGTTGTCTTCCGAAGCCCTGAGTTGCGCCGCCGCCTGGGGATCGAATGCAAGTACCAGGGAGTGCCTGGCACAGCTGAAGAGAAGATCCCAGCGACGATCGAGGACATCGAGTCCTGGCCCTTCCGTGGCCTGGTGGTGTTTCACGGCGACGGATTCTCCGAGAACTTTCCTCCCTATCTCCGGGGGAAAGGCAAGGCCATCGCATACGACGAACTTGCGGATTGGCTGATCGAGTTCTTTGATCTACCGGAGGATAGTTACCGTCAGGCCGAACTGGCTTTGAATGGCGAGTTGACGATCGACTGAATCAGGTACTCGCGGACCGGTCCGCGTTTCTTGGCGTCCGAGTTTATGGCGCGCTTCGCGTGAACCTCCTCCAGCTTGAACACCTCTGACGAGTACATGGACTTCACCTCCGGGTGACCAGAGTTTGACAGCGCCACCCTTGAGCCACGTTCCGCCAGTTCCGCTGCGGTCCTGGCCAGGCGTTCCTGTTCGACCATCCCGAACTCCTTGGCCGTGTACGACGTGAAGTACGCCGTCTCACTCAGAGGCACATAGGGCGGATCGAAATACACAAAGTCGCCCGCGCCGGCCAAGCGCGGCCCGTCCGCAAAATCGGCCACCCGCAACTCCACCCCCTGCAACGCCTCCGACGCCGCACGCAGATTCCCCTCGTCGCAAATCGTCGGATTCACGTACCGACCGTGCGGCACGTTGAACCACCCCTTGCTATTCACTCGATACAGGCCGTTGTAGCAAGTCTTGTTCAGGAAAATCAGGTTCGCCGCCCCGCCCAGACTGCAGGTCAGCTTCTTACCCCGGATCGTGTAGTAGTACTCGGCTCGATCCTCCGATTCCCGGTACTTGCGCTGATGCACTGACAGCGCCCTGACCAGCCCGTCGACATTGTCTCGCACCTGCGCGTACGCATTGATCAACTCCCGATTGCTGTCCGACAACACCGCCCGTTTGAACCGCCCCGCAGCCTGCAGCGCGAAGAACAACGCCCCCCCTCCGACGAACGGCTCGTAGTACGTCTCGATCTCATCCGGCGCCGCCCGGAGCAACTCCGGCAACAACGACGTCTTGCCGCCCGCCCACTTGAGAAACGGCTTGGCCATCTCAGCCGCCCCCGTTTCTCACGCTCGCGACCGCCTGCTCGATCGCCGCGTCGATCCGTTCCATCAACAACTCCGACCGATTCAGATAGAGATGCTTCGTCCACTCGATTCGCCAGCGCTGGTCAATGCTCAGCTTGCGCTCGGCGCTCGCCTCCTCGACCTCGTCCTCATCCTCAATCGTCACCTCGCCGTCGGGACGAATCAGCGCGTCCAGCAACAGGTCGTGGAACTCCACCGTCTGACCGTCGAAACAGACCTGGTCGACCGTATCCAGCCGATACACGCGCAACGATCCATCCGGTCGATGCAGCCGATACGCGCTGTACGGCCTGCCCGGCCACCAGACGCCCCAACTCGTGAATCCACTCGCTCGCGGATACCGCTCGATCGCCCGGGGATCCTGGTCCGCCACCCAGCGCCCGACGATCACCTCAGCCGTCGTCAGCCAGCGTTCAAGCGGAAACTCGAGTATCCGTCCGTCAAGCGCCACCTTGCGCTCGGTAATCGTCGCAGTCGGAGCAGGCGGCAGATCAGAACAGTCGAGGGACTCGCTCATGCGCGCAGACTACCGCCAGCCACAACCGTTACCAGTGCTTGCCAGCCCTTGCGAACGCGATCCACCGTGTTACGCTTGCCTGCGGATCGCGGTGGTCCTGACTCGCACCGTCATGTTCATCACGGTCGAATGAGCTGTGGCGCTCGCCGCTGAAGGTCGAGCGCCCGACTTGGAGTGCGCAACGATGCCGGCAGTCGTGGCGATCGGTGGCCAGTGGGGTGATGAGGGCAAGGGTCGAGTCGTCGACCTCCTCGCCCGCCACGCATCGATCGTGGTCCGCTACTCAGCCGGCAACAACGCCGGACACACCATCGTCAACGAGAAGGGCAAATTCGCCCTCCACCTGGTCCCCGCGGGCATCTTCTACTCCGACAAAACGGCCATCATCGGCAACGGACTCGTCATCGACCCCCAGGCGCTGATCGACGAGATCACCATGCTTGAGACCCGCGGCGTCAGTACCGAACGCCTCAAAGTCTCCGACCGCGCCCACGTGGTCATGCCCTGGCATCCGATCATCGACCAGCAGGAAGAACAGTTCCGCGGCACGGCCGCCGTCGGCACCACCGGCAAGGGCGTCGGCCCCGCCTTCTCCGACAAGGTCGGCCGCTGGGGCATCCGCATGTCCGAACTGGCCGACGCCGAAGGCTTCATGGCCCGGCTCAGGCTTGTGCTCGACTACAAGAACGAGATGCTGACCCGGCTCTTCGGCGTCGAGCCGCTCGACTTCGACAACATCTACGAGACCTACCGCGAACACTGGGCCCGACTCGCCCCCTACGTCACCGACACCTCCCTGATCTGCCACGAAGCGCTGCGCCGAGGCGAACGCATCCTGCTCGAAGGCGCGCAGGGCTCCTTGCTCGACCTCGACGCCGGCACGTATGACTACGTCACCTCCTCCGTCCCTACCTCGATGGCCGGGGGCGCAGCAGTCGGCGCCGGCATCGCCCCCCGCGATATCGACCGCGTGATCGGCGTCTACAAGGCCTACCAGACCCGGGTCGGCAACGGACCCATGCCCACCGAACTCCACGGCGCCGAGGGCGACCGCCTCCGCGACGCCGGACAGGAGTACGGCACGACCACCGGCCGGCCCCGCCGCTGCGGCTGGTTCGACTCCGTCGCCGGACGCTACACGATCCGCCTCAACGGCTGCCACAGCATCTCCCTGACCAGGCTCGACGTCCTCGACGAGTTCGAAATGCTCAAGGTCTGCGTCGCCTATGACATCAACGGCCGCCGCGTCGACGAGTTCCCCAGTTCCCGCCTGGCGCTCGAAGCCGCCACGCCGATCTACGAAGAACTGCCCGGCTGGCAACAGGAAACCAGCCACTGCCGGCGCTTCGACGACCTCCCCGCCAACGCCCAGCGCTACGTGCGCCGCATCGAGGGCCTGATCGGAGCCCCGGCCGCGCTCGTCAGCGTCGGACCCGAACGCGACCAGGCGATTATCGTGGATCCCATCCTGTGATTGCCCTCACCTGACCATCTCGCATAGGAGACGGGCGCGTACCCTTATCAAAGTCGGCCCCCCGAAGGCGGGGCCCCCCCGTGGCAACTTTGTAGCTGCGCCCCGTCTTAGCGGGGGCGACTTCTACATATGATATAATCAAAACAAACCGTGGCG
>VXQZ01000051.1:0-2938 GCA_009838735.1 Chloroflexota bacterium | reverse complement strand
TGTCTTCTCCCCCCCCCAACCATTCTCTCATCGGAGCGGGGCCCATAAATTAATCATCGCCGCCCCGGCGCGGGGGGCGCCCCGCAGTGCCTACTTGGTCGCTGCGCCCAGTCTTCGCGGGGGCGACTTCTCCATAGGATCTCTGCACAACTCTCCGTGGCGAGAGAGATGCGGACGAAGACGCTGCCGCCTGATCCCCTCTCCCTCTGGGAGAGGCCTGTCCCGCACTTGATGCGGGGGCTAGGGTGAGGGTCCGGGAGCTGCGCAATGTCCGAAACCGTCATCTCCATCCTCGTCTGGCTGCACGTCATCGGCGTCGCCATCTGGCTCGGCGGACAGATCGTCACTGCCGCCTGCGTCATCCCCGCCCTCCGCGCCGTCGGCGACCGCACCATCTGGCTCAATGCCCTGGAAGGGTTCACCCGCCGATTCGGCCGCATCGGCATCGCCGCCATGGTTGTCATCGTGATCACCGGCGGAGCGATGATCGATCCCCGCCTCGATCAGGTCGAGAACTTCGGCGAAGACCTCTATGCCGCCCGCTGGGGCTACATCTTCGTGATCAAGATGGCCCTCTGGGCCGTCATGATCGCGCTGATCGGCCTGCACCAGTTCGTCTTCGGACCACGACAGCTCGAGCTCGCGCGCGAATCCGCCGAGGCCGATGACGACACCCCCGAACTGCAGCGCGTTCGCCGCATCACCATCGCCCTTTCGATCTCCGGCCTGCTGATGACCCTGCTCGTCGCGGGCGCCGGAGCCTTCCTCGGCAACCACAACTTCTCCATGTTGCCCTCCTGACCAACATGCCTCGAAGCATCCTCGCGCGGGCTCTGGCGGTTTCGGCGCCGATCCTTGCCGTCGCGGCGCTGCTCCTGTTCGCCGGCAGTTCACGCGCCGACGCCCAGGACGCCTCTCTCTCGGTCAGCCTGGCCACCTGGAAGTCTGCCGACGGCACGATCGAACTCTGCATCGGCCTGCGCGACGCCGCCGTCGGCGAAACCCGCCAGTGCCCGGACCGTCGACTGCTCACCTTCGCCCGCGCGCCCGAGTTTCGCTGGCTCCGCTCGCGCTCCATTGACGTCGCCCCGGAAGTTGAACTCTGGATCCGCGCCCGACGCGTCGGGCAACGGCTCGACCTCGGCCTGGGCGTATCCATCGAAGGCGTGCGGCGCGGTCTCCGGGCGCGCTCCTGGTCGCTGGACTGGCCCGCAACGCCGGTCGATCAGTGGCGGGAAACCAGCGAAATCTCGCTCCAACTGCCCGTCGCGCCGTATCCGGACCTCTGGGACACGCCGGCCGGAATCGTTCCCGGCGCGAAACGCCTGCAGATGGACACGGTGGCGCCCGAGTTCCGCCTGCCCCGGCTGGGCGCCGACGACGATGTCCTCGTCTCCCTCTCCTCAACCAGGTCGGCGGACGTACGCCTCACCCTGATCGTCTTCTGGGCGTCCTGGGCGCCGCTCGTCGGCGAGACCCTGACCGTGCTCTCCAATCTCGCCGAACGCCAGGGCGACATCCTCGTGATCGGCGTCAACGTCTATGAAGTCGGCGAAGGCGCCGGCCAGAAGTTCGCCCAGCGCTTCGCAGCAGGTCTCCTGCATCTGTCCGACGTCGATGGCTCCGTCGCCCAGCACTATCGCGTTGATGGACTGCCCGAACTGTTCCTGCTCGACTCCCGCGGCATCTACCGAGGCATCATTCGCGGCGCCGCCCCGCTGGCCGAGATCCTCGCCGCCATCCGCGCCATCGAGTAACTCCCGTCGGATAGCCTGCACGGGACACGTTCAACCAGCCATTGCGCCACTTTCGACGCCACTCAGGAGCATCACCATGCGCGAATACGAAGACATCCTCTACGAAACCAAGGGTCGGCTCGGCATCGTCACCCTCAACCGCCCCGAGAAAATGAACGCGCTCAGCCACCGGCTGCGGGCCGAGCTGTTCGACGCCATCAAGGTGGCCGAGGCCGACGACGACGTGCACGTCGTGATCATCCGCGGCGCCGGTCGCACCTTCTCCGCCGGCTACGACATCACGCCGGTGCCCAACCTGTCCGAGTCCGACTACCTCGACTACCGCTCTGGCCTGCCCTCCGTCGGACCGATCCATCCCGGCCAGGGACAGTGGCCGCAGCACCTGCTCTCCGGCTACTGGCAGATCTGGGAGCTGGCCAAGCCCGTCATCGCCCAGGTCCACGGATACGCCCTCGCCGGCGGTTCCGAGCTCGCCTCCATGTGCGACCTCATGTACGTCGCCGAGGACGCGATCATCGGCTACCCGCCCGTCCGCGCGATGACCACGGTCGACATCCTCTATCACCCCTGGCACATGGGCATGCGCAAGGCGCGCGAGCTCTGCTACACCGGCGACTCCGTCACCGGCCTCGAAGCGGTCGAGCTCGGCTGGGCCAACCGCGCCTTCCCCGTCGACCAGCTGGCCGAGGAAACCGAGAAGATGGGCGAGCGCATCGCCAACATCGCCCCCGACATGGTCATGATGTCCAAGCGCGGCCTCAACCGCGCCTACGAAGTCATGGGCTTCCGCACCGCCCTCCAGGTCGGCGCCGACATCCAGTCACTCTCGACCTTCCGCGGCTCCGCCGGAGAGTTCGGCCGCATCGCCCAGGAAAAGGGCCTCAAAGCCGCCCTCGACTGGCGAGACGGCCCCTTCCAGGACTACGGAGCCGCCAAGAAACGCCCCGCGGCCCCAAAGACCTAGGCCGCCAGAACCCCGTCCCAAGCCCCCCCGTCCTTCCCGCGCTTGCCGCGGGAATCTCGCCCTGCCCCGATCCCCTCTCCCCGAGGGAGAGGGCTGGAGCCTGCCCCCGCGAAGGCGGGGGGTGAGGGCCCTGCGACCGCGCCACCTCCGATGCCCCATCCCCTCCGATGCCCCGCACTTGCCTGCCCCTGGCTTGAACAGGGGATGCGGGGCCCAG
>VXQZ01000010.1 GCA_009838735.1 Chloroflexota bacterium | reverse complement strand
CTTTATGGCTGCAAGCGGACGTGCATCTCCCCGCCAGTGGGCGACCGCCAGCCGGTATGACCGCAGCGCCGCATCCATCTGGCCCGTCTGTTCGTATGCCTTTCCGAGCGCGTAGTGGGCCTTCGCGTTGGTGGCGTCCAACCTCTCCACGGCTTCGAGCACCGCGATCGCTTGGTCGTAGGCTTGCTGGCGGAGGTAGAACTGTCCGAGGCTCAGGCGGGGCTCGACCCAATTCGGTCGGTGGCGGATCGCTGCCTTGTAGGACTGCTCGGCCTGGTCCAGGCGACCCTGAAGCAGCCCCACGTTGCCTAGGGCATGATGCGCCTTGGCAAAAGTCGTGTCTATTTGTAGGGCCTGATCGAAGGACCGACGGGCTTGGTCCAGACGCCCCCCCCGGGCCTCCACATAACCGATGGTGAAGTGGGCCTCGCAGGCCTCGCGCTGATCTGGGGCCTGGGCGATCACCTGACGGGCCAGCGCCACCGCCTCGTCTAGGTTGCCCTGATTTAGGTAGGCATGGCTCAAGCCCGCAAGGGCCCTGACATGTTCGGGCTGACGCTTTAGGACCGCCCGGTACATTCCGATGGCTTGCTCCCACCGGCCGAGCTCGCCGTAGGAACGCCCCGCCGCCAGATAGGAGTCTAGGTCGCCGGTCTGATTCACCTGTTTTTCTATGGCTCGCCCTTGGGCGGCCCGCTGGTTCAGTTCGGCAAAGCGGTCGAGCAGTATCTGGGCTTGCTCTTCGCGCCCTTGGGCGGAGTAGAGATGGGCCAGATTGTAGTATGCCTCGGGATAGGCTGGGTCGATCTCGAGAGCCCGGCGCAGCATTCCCTCGGCCTCCTCGTAGCGCTCCGGGTAGGTGTAGAGCACCCCGAGTTCCCGGTGGGCCTCTTTGTTGTCGGGATCGAATCTGACAGCGCGCGTCAACAGTTCCTCGGATTCTGCCCGGCGTCCCTGCAGCCGGAGGAGCCGCCCTAGGGCTGACAGCGCCTCGGCATCGGTCGAATCGGCGGCAACGGCTCGTACTAGGGCCTGTTCGGCCCGGTCGTACGCCCCCTGTTCTTGGTGCAGACCGGCCAGAAGACGATACGAGGGAGCCGTGCCCGGATCGATGCGCACGGCCTCTTCCAGCAGAGCGATTGCCTCCCGGTGGCGTTTCATTTCTCCGTAGGCCACGGCCAGATTGTGGTAGGCCAGCACAAGGCTCGAATCTAGGCGAATGGCGACTAGATACGCGGTCTCAGCCGAATCCCTGCGGCTCAGCTTCATGTAGGCCGTGGCCAGATGGCAATGGGTTTCCGCGGAGAGGGAGTCCAAGGCCACTGCCTGCTGATATGCGGCGAGTGCGTCGCGGTACCGGGCTTGGCGGAAGTAGGTGTGCCCGAGCGTGCGGAGCTGGTCGCTCTCCGGGTTCGGTGCCGGCGATTCAGGTGCCTGGCACGCGCATAGCCAGACCGTCATCAGGGCAGTGGCGGTGCGGCGAAACAGCACTGCGTACGTCGAATGCATCGCGCAGTCTTCCGTTGGGTCGCGGGGTTGACCGGGGGCGACGTGGTGTGAGGAGGGCTGGAGCCGGGGAAAGAGAATTGCCACCCGTGGATGTCTTCGCGTCGCCGACCGAATATAAGCCATCGTCATCGACCCCAACAACTTGAGTGCTGGTGTCCGCAGAGCCGTTTCGTCGGCCTCGTTGACCAATGTACCCGCTGGCTTGGTCAAGCTGGCTTCGCCAAGTATAGGCGATTGACGCGTCCGGTGCCGATCTCTAGTATAGGTGCCCGCGCGGGGCAGGGGGAGGGGACTGGAGAGCTTGGATGCCTAAGACAACCCCAGCAGGCCGGACCAGCGGCGACACCCCGAGACGGAGCAGAGCGTGACTTGGCAGGAACGAGTAGCAGCCCTGTGGGGCCGTGGATGCAACCGAGCCCCGGTCGGAGTCGAGGGCAGGGGAGTGGACGTCGGCGGATCACTGCCTTCTATGGCTAGATGGATCGGGGCCGTATTCCTTTTGGCTCTGGCGGTCCGCGTCGTCTATATCTTGGAGATCGACGACAGTCCACTATTCTCCCACCCGGCGGTGGACTCGCTCACCTATACCCAACATGCCGAGCGCCTAGCGGCCGGCAACTGGTTGGGACGGGGCAGCGGACCATTCTGGCAGCCGCCGCTTTATCCCTATCTGCTCGGCGTGCTGAAGACGCTCTTTCCGGAGTCTTTCTTCTACGCCGTGCGTCTGGTCCAGGCGTTGCTTGGTGCCCTGACCTGCGCCCTGATCTACTGGCTGGGGCGGCAGGTCGCTCGTCCGGCGGTCGCCGCCGCGGCAGCCGTGGCCACGACTCTGTGCGGCCCGTTGATCTTCTTCGACGGCGAGCTTTTGCCCGCGTCCCTGGCTACCTTCCTCAATCTGGCCGGCCTCGTCCTGCTCTGGCGGGCGTTGCAGCGGCCCTCCGGGCTTGGCTTTCTGGGTGCTGGCCTAGTCTTCGGACTGGCCGGACTGGCCGTGCCCACGGTCTTCACTTTCGTGCCGGTGGCCGCGGCCTGGATCGGGTGGCGGCTGCGCGAGCGGGGTGGACGGCGGGCCGCGATCTGGGCTGGGCTCTTCTTGTTGGGCTCTGCCCTGATGATCGCGCCGGTATCTCTGCGCAACGCTGTCATCGGCGGCGACCGCGTCCTCATCTCCTATAACGCTGGCATAAACTTCTACGTGGGCAACAACCCGGACTACGACAGCACCGTCAATGCGCGACCCGGTTTGGAGTGGGGTCGCATCGTGGGCCTGGCCCGCAAGGCCGGCATAGACCGACCGTCTCACCAGTCGCGCTTCTTCTTGTCCCGGTCTTGGGATTACATCGGCTCCCAACCTTTCGACTATATCTCCCTGATGGCCCGAAAACTCTTCCTCTTTTGGCACGGAGACGAGATCGGCCGGAATCAGGACATATACTTCTGGCGCAACTACTCGACGGTCTTGGCGGCGACTCTGTGGAAGGGGGGGATAGCTTTCCCTTTCGGGATCATCGCACCGCTGGCGCTGCTCGGCCTGCTGCTGTCCGGGCGGCGGCAGGAATTCGTTCTCTTCGCCGTCTTTGTCGGCGTGTACTGCCTCTCGGTAGTCGCCTTCTTCCCGACGGCCCGCTACCGCGCCCCTCTCCTTCCTCTGCTCGTGTTCTTCGCGACCTTGGGCACCTGTTGGATCTGGGCCGGTCTCCGGGCCCGGCAGTACGGCCAGGTCGTCCTAGCCTTGGCCGTGGTGGTCGTGTTCGCGGCAGCCGTCAATCACCGACTATCGCCCATGGACATGGCTGGAAACGCGGCGATTCACTACAACTTGGGGACTGCCTTCGGCGAGGTGCGCGAGTTCAAACAGGCGCAGCGCGAACTGGAGCGGGCCGTGGAGCTGGATTCCACCTACTGGCAGGCTTGGCTCAACTAGGGAAGCGTACTCGGGGTCCGAGGCAACCTGTTAGAAGCGGCCCGCATCTTCGAGCGGGTCCTGCAGGAATCCCCGGACCAAGCCAAGATTTGGCTCAACTTGGCCCATGCCCGGCGGGCTTTGGGGGAACGGCCAGCAGCCCTGGCAGCCTACGAGGGGGCCTTGCGGGCCAATCCTCAAGAGCGGGGTGCCTACTTGGAGCTGATAGACTACTACTTGGAAGTGGGTGATGAGATAGGGGCCGAGGGGATCTTGGAGCGAGCCGCGACCCATCTGCCCCGCGACGCCAAACGCCTGCGGCATGTATTCGGATTGGCCCGCGACCGCTACCGGAAGGAGCGAAGCGCTGAGGGCCAGACAGATGGAGCGGACCGATGAAGTTTGAGATGGGGGAGACAGCGGCATGGCTGCGACGATTGGACTGAGCGACGGCTCCTTCAGGGGCCTCCTCCTCGACAACGAAGCGAACGCCGACCGCCAGGGGAGCGGCTTCACTCCCCTGTGCCATCTGAGCTACCCGGACCATAATCTCTATCGGGACGACGCCGTCGGCCTCAACTTCGAGCACATCATGAACGGCGCGGCGGCCGACGCCGCCCGCTCGATGTTCACCCCCCGGAAGGACCGCTGCCTTCTCCTCTCCCACGCTCCCGGCGAAGCGTCGGTCCACCATCCGGCCGCGGACTCCTCTTGGGGGATCGAGAGCGCGATGCGCTATTGCCTCGGGCCGGACTGCGTCGATATGGAGTTCACTGTCCGCCTGACCGACGAACGATGCGCCCCGCTCGGGTACGTCGCCTTCATGTGGGCTTCCTATATGAACCGCACCTGCGGCCGGCCGATCCATTTCTACGGGACTTGCGAAGGGGAGGAAGGCTGGATCCGCTTCGGCGAAGACCTTGCGGACGGCCGCTTCGAAACCGGCACCATCGCCCACGCCTCGGTCGACCCCCTTCCGTACGAAGAAGGGTCTGAAACCCTCAACATCGTCGAAGATTCCCGCAAGCGCTTCCTCCTGCCGTTCTACTACGGCCTAGCGGACGGCGACGGCGACCTGTCGAGCGCGGGCGACCAGATGGTCTATGTGATGATGTTCGATCAGGAGGCACCCATCCGCTTCGCCCTGTGGAACTTCATCCGGGACGAGAGCGGCCGGCCGGACCTGCACAGCCCGGCCTGGGACTGGCAGTACGTCATCCGCGCCCCGGAGATCGGCCGGACTTACCGCTACCGGGCGCGGCTCCTGTACCGGCCGTTCGTCGATCGGGAAGCGGTGCGGCGGGCGTATGAGGAATGGACAGCCGAACTGTAGCGCTTCGACCTTCACCACGGCGGGGCCAGACTCGGCTCGTGGACGAAGCGCTTCATGCCCAGCCCGAGTCGGGCTTGGGTGCGCGGCGGCAGAGCCAGCGCGAACGTCTTGCCGCTCACCGGAACGCGCTGGGACGCCCCGTCGACCTCGACCTCGGTGAATTCGTGCTCTCCCATGCCTCCCGCTTGGATCAGCACCTCCCGGCGTTCCGTCGGGCTTACGTTTACTACGGTCAGTTCGGCCCGGTCCTCGCTCAGCCCTGAGACCAGCGCGGCCACGTCGGGCGGAAGCCCCGGACGACGGCGCTGGGCGTCGAAGTGGCGCAGTCTGGTGACCAGCAGGCCCCCGTTGTAGTGGGGGAGGGGGGCACCCATGGTGAGCTGCACTAGGCCTTCACAAGTAACGGGATTTCGCTGCTGGAAATAGGCGTCGCCGTAGGTGGCCGGGTCCTGCTCGTCCTGTGCCATGAAGTCGAGGCGCGCTCGCACTTGGGCCAGATTGTGTTCGAGGATCCGCTCTGGATACTCGGGGAATTCGCCGTGCAGGTAGGCCATCCAGCCCCAGTCGTGCCCGCCCTGATCCTTGGTGTGGTGCCACGAGTTGACGGCGAACGGATCACCCGACCGCTTGCGGGTGCGCTCGAATCGCTGTGAATCGGACCGGGCCATCGACATGCACCACAGATGGGCGATGTCGGACGGGTACATGGGCATGAACTCGAACCAGCCGTCCTGCTGCAGGGCGGTGCCGTCCTCCTTGCGGATTGGGTACCACATCCACTCGCCCGGCGCGTAGTTGACCAGCCCGGGATCATCGTACTTGTGGGGCACGTAGAGTTGGTCGTCGCGCTCGATCCCGCGGGAAATGAGGACGTCAATTTGAGATCGCGGAAAGTCCATGTATTCCAGTCGGCGCGTCAACAGGGCGCAGTTCTGGGCTGCGACCCCCACGGCCTGCCCGACGCTGTGCCAACCGTGGGGCCAAGCCCAACCGTAGCTCGACCCATACCACTTGCCGTTGGTGTGTTCGCCCACGACACCGGAGAGGCCGACGTTGTCGGGCACGATGCCGCCGTTGGCGTCGGTGCGCTCCATCCAGGCCTCGGTGTATTCCAGAACCCAGTCGCGGTACTTCCCGTCCGCCGTCAGCAGGTAGGCGTTGGCCCCTAGGGTGGTCGCTAGGAGGTTGACCACGGCGTCGCCGCGGCCCATGCGATCGCGCACGGCTAGGCCCAGCCGCTCGGCCAACTCGGGACTACCTCGCACCACCGCGTGATTGGTGCATCCCGGCACGTCGTAGAAGGGCAGATTGTACCCCTCATAGGGCCAATGCGGACCTTCCTCGAAGGCCCAGTAGGCCGGCCCCTTGCTGCCGTTTCTCGCGCAGC
>VXQZ01000043.1 GCA_009838735.1 Chloroflexota bacterium | reverse complement strand
GAGGGGTCGGGCCGACTCCCTCTCCCTCTGGGAGAAGCCTGCCCCGCACTTGATGCGGGGGGCAGGGGTGAGGGTTCGGCCGTCGAGGGGCCCTCACCCTAACCCTCTCCCGCCGGGAGAGGGGACCGGAAGCGGAGGAGCGTGTGCGGACGCGCCTAGTCTGTCGGGGGATTGTGCACTGAGGGAGATTCCTATGAGCTGGCAGCAGGAAATTGATGAACTGGCGCGTCGGCATGCTCTGAAGGAGCAGATGGGCGGGGACTACGGGGTCGGGCGGCAGCATTCGCAGGGCAAGCTGACGGTGCGCGAGCGGATTGCGCTGCTGGCCGATCCGGGCAGCTTCGACGAGCTGGGCAAGCTGCAGGGTCGGGGGACGTACGACGAGCGAGGCGAACTGGTCTCGTTCACGCCGGTCAGCAGCGTGCGCGGTCTGGCGAAGGTGAACGGTCGGCGGGTGGTTGTGCGGGGTCAGGATTTCACCGTGCGCGGCGGGTCGGCGCGGACCGACGACGGCGGGGTCGATATCGGGCACGGTCATCCCGGTCCGGCGGAGTTGCAGCTGCCGCTGGTCAACCTGATCGACGGGGCGGGCGGCAGCGTGACCGAGTTCTCGGACCTGGGACGGACGTACATCCCCGACGGCGGCCAGTTTGAGGACTACTGCAAGATTCTGAGCGTCTCTCCGGTGGTCTCGGCAGTGCTCGGTCCGGCGGCGGGCGGGCTGGCGCCGATCCCTCCGCTGAGCCACTTCAGCGTGATCGCGAAGGGCACCGGACAGGTCTTTCCCGGCGGTCCGCCGGTGGTCAAGGCGGCGCTGGGACTCGAGATCGACAAGGAGGAACTCGGCGGGCACGCGATCCACACGCGGATCAGCGGCGTCGTCGACAACGTCGCCGAGGACGAGCCGGCGGCGATCGAGCAGGTCAAGCAGTTCCTCAGTTTCATGCCCGACAACGTCTGGGAGATGCCGCCGCGCGGGGATACGTCGGACGATCCGAACCGGCGCGACGAGCGGCTGCTCTCGCTGATTCCGCGCAACAAGCGTCGGCCGTACGACGTGCGTGTGATTCTCGAGGGGGTGCTCGACGAGGGTTCGTTTTTCGAGATCGCGCCGGACTACGGCACGTCGCGGATCGTGGGGCTGGGCCGGGCGCATGGCTATCCGGTCGGCGTGATGACGAACAACCCGTATCACCGCGGCGGCTCGATGGATGTCGCTGCGGCGGAGAAGTCGACGCGGCTGGTGCAGCTCTGCGACACGTTCCACATCCCGATGGTCGTGCTGATGGACGATCCCGGATTCCTGGTCGGGCCGATGTCGGAGGAACAGGGGATCGAACGGGCCGGGTCGCGGCTGGTCCATGCGATCATTCACAGCAAGATGCCCTGGATTTCGTTCATCTGCCGGCAGTCGTTCGGTCTGGCGGGGAGTCTGCAGTACCGTCCCGGGCCGCATCTGTATCGTCGGTTCGCCTGGGTCTCGGGGCACTGGGGATCGATGCACATCGAAGGGGGCACCTCGGCCGCATTCCGCCGCGTGATCGCGGAGGCAGACGATCCGGAGGCGAAGCGGCTGGAGCTGGAAGAGACCTTCCAGCGCATCTCATCGCCGTTCCGCACGGCGGAGGCCAGCGGGCTGGACCTGATCGATCCGCGCGAGACGCGCGCTCGGCTGTGCGACTTCGTCGAGCTGGCGCAGGGCGTGA
The DNA here is from genome assembly GCA_009838735.1 of Chloroflexota bacterium. Classification (GTDB taxonomy): domain Bacteria; phylum Chloroflexota; class Dehalococcoidia; order Bin125; family Bin125; genus Bin125. The sequence continues at coordinate 55,673 of VXQZ01000043.1, read as the reverse complement.
TCAAGACGCAGCTCGGTCCCGGTTCGGGTCCAACCTGGCGTCCGTAGGCGGACCTGAGGGTTCCTGCTGTCGGCGTTCCTGTTCCAACAGGTGCGCTTTGCGCTCGGTTCCCCAGCGGTACCCGCCCAGACTGCCGTCCTTCCGCAGAGCGCGGTGACAGGGGATGATCAGCGCGACCGGATTGGAGGCGCACGCCTGTCCTACAGCGCGGCTGGCTGCAGGTTGCTCCAGTTGCTCTGCCATCTGTCCGTAGGTCGTTGTCTGACCCGCTGGGATGGCCTGGAGTTTCCGCCAGACCCGCCACTGGAAGACGGTCGCCTGAACGTCTAGTGGTAAGTCGACGTCCTCCCGGTTGCCATCGAGGTAGTTCAGGATCGCGCCCAGCCAGCCATGCAGTCCAGGCGATTGCTGGTCGCGTTGACCGCTCTCCAGGCGCTCGATCTCTGCGGCGGGGAACTCACCATGCAGTTCGGCGATGAGCGCGTCAGGATCGTCGCCGAGTTTGACGGCGCACACGCCTGTTACCGTGCCGGCGACCAGCACGTCGCCGAGAGCAGACTGCGAGACCATGAAGCGGATGACCGCTCCGGCGCCTCCCTTGCGATAGCTGGCCGGAGTCATGCCGAGTTGGGCGTTGGCGCTTTCGTACACTCGGCTGGTTGAGCCGTAGCCAGCGTCATACATCGCATCCGCGACGCTTGCCTGATTTCGCAGCCTGGATTTGAATCGGGCGAGGCGGCGTCCGCGGGCGTACTGGATGGGCGTGAGGCCGGCGTGCTGCCTGAACACGCGCCGCAACCGGGCCGGCGTGACTGCCAGCTCAGTCGTCAGTTCTGTCAGCGACGGCAGAGCATCGTCAGCGTCGATCCGCGCGTCGATGTATTCGCGGGCGCGCGGGATCAGCCTGGCGTCCTCGCCTGCTTCATCGGGTCGGCAACGCCGGCAGGCGCGGTAGCCGGCGAGACGCGCTTCATTCGGTGTCGCGAAGAACGTGACCTGAGCCGGGCGCGGGCGGCGGCTGGGACAACTGGGCCGACAGTAGATGCCGGTGGAGCGCACTGCGTACACCAGGTGACCATCGTAGTTTGCATCCCTTGCCTGCACGGCGGTCCACAGTTGCTCGCTGTCCAGACTCAGCGCGTCCGGTTGCGGACCGGTTTCGAACGTATCTGTAGTAGACATCGCAGTGTGTTCTGGTGAGCTACGCGGATTCCGTCGACGGCAGTTGCGACGGAACGCGGACGAAGTGAGTTGAGTTGACGATCGCGAGCAACTTGCCCTCACCATCGGTGATACGAGTGTTCGCGGCGAGCAGAGTTCGGCCAGGATGGGGAACGGTCGCCTCGGCTACCAGCATGCCCTGGCTGACGTTGGCGACGAGCTGGCTGGAAATGGCCACTGCGACCGGCATTTGGTCGGGCTCCAGCTCACCACGATAGGAAGCGATCGCGGCCCAGGTTGCGGCAGAGTCGGCCAGAGCGATCATGGTTCCCGCGTGGACATGGTGCTGAGGGGTCAGGACGCCGAGACGCACAGGCAGTTCCACAACGACGCGCTCGGGTCCGGCTTCGACGACACGCATTCTCAGGCGGTTCATGAGCGTCTCTTCACCGCATTGCTGGTTGATCCATTCCGCAAGTTCCTGGGGAGATTGATTCCTGGGCCATCGGTCCATGAGCCACACTCGATTCGTTGAGGTGCTGATACGGACAACGTAGGCAGGGGCGAAGGGCGAATCTATCCGTTTTCTGCGCCCAAACTCCCGAGAGAATCAGGATTCTCCGCTGTCTGTGTGGGGCAGCCGTCGTTGGATGAACCAGGAGAAGTAGCCGTCGTACTTGCGCTGCAGTGAGGGTTGTTTCCAGTCGTAGCCGGTGATGGTGCTTCGACAGGCCTCAGCTCCGCAGTCGCAGGGCATTTCGTACGGCTCGTCGTCGGTCATGGCGTAGTCGATGGTCAGTTCTTCGCCCTCGGCGATGTCTCGCATGGCGACGAAGACGATCTGTCCCTGTAGTCCGAGATTTGGCTCACAGGAGTGGTTGAGATGCATCATGCCGCGCTCGCGCTGCTCGGACGTGATGGGGCCGATATGCAGGTCCTCGGTGATCTGGATCTCGGCCGGTCCCAGCTCAAGAGAGACGTTGTCCCGTTGAGTCCTGGTCATGACGTGACCGCCCTTGACGACGACGATCTCACCTCCGGCGATCGGTTCGAGGGCGAACAGGCCTCGGCCATGTATGGCACTGATGCGCTTTTCGACTTTTGCGGAGAAGTACGTCTGGTCCATGGCGGGTCCGGACTCGCCGGGTTGAATCTCGAGCAGCCCTTAGTATGCCGCCATGCCCGACCTCGCCGCGAGCGTGTCCTGGATGTTCAACGAAGTCGCGTTGCCGGAGCGCTTCGCGAAGGCAGCTGCATCGGGATTCCGCGCGGTCGAGATCCAGGCGCCGTATTCGGAGCCCGCGCCGCGGCTGGCGGAGTGTATTGCCGACGCCGGCCTGCAGGTGGCACTGATCAACATGCCGGTCGCCGTCGCCGCCGTTCCTGGGGAAGAGCAAGCCTTTCGGGACGGACTGGCCAAGGCATTGTCGTATGCGGAGGCGCTGGAGTGCGGGCGGATTCATTGCCTGGCGGGTCGGACGGACGATCCGAAAGCCCAAACGACCTTCATCGACAACGTGCGCTGGGCGGCCGACGAGGCGGCGGCTCAGGGTGTGCAAGTGATGCTCGAGCCGTTGAACACGGTCGACAACCCGGGGTACTTCCTGATGGGCAGCGCACAGGCGCGGCGGATCATCGAACAGGTCGGGCGCGACAACGTGCGGATGCAGTACGACATCTACCACATGCAGATCATGGAAGGCCGCCTGGCAGACAGCATCGCCGCCCACTTCGATCTGATCGGGCACATCCAGATCAGCGGAGTTCCCGGCCGGAACGAACCTGACGATCAGCAGGAGATCAACTATCCGTTCTTGCTGTCGAAGATCGACGAACTGGGCTACGACGGCTGGGTCGGATGCGAGTACCGCCCGCGCGCGGGCACACTCGAGGGCCTGAGCTGGGCGCGGTCCTACGGCATATCCAACGAGGCTTGACGAAGGTTTGAAGGGATTGAGCGATGACTGACTCCGCGACCGAACGGATCGCAGTGATCACCGGAGCAGGCTCCGGCGTCGGACGGGCGTCGGCGCTGGGCCTGCTCCGCCATGGCTGGACGGTGGTGCTCAACGGCAGGCGGATCGAACGTCTCGAAGAAACTCAGGCGATGGCCGGCGATGATGCGGCTCGGACCCTCGCGGTCGCCGCCGATGTCAGCAATGCCGACGGTGTGGCTTCACTCTTCGCTCAGGTGCGTGAGACCTACGGACGGTTGGACATGCTGTTCAACAACGCCGGCGGCGGGTCGCCGCCCGTGTTGCTGGAGGATCTGACCCTGGAGCAATGGCAACGCGTCGTCGATCTGAATCTGACCGGCGCGTTTCTCTGCACCCAGGAAGCGTTCCGGATCATGAAGGATCAGGATCCACGCGGCGGACGGATCATCAACAATGGCTCGATTTCGGCCGATCGGCCGCGGCCCAACTCTGCGCCCTACACCTCGACCAAGCATGCGCTAACTGGCCTAACCAAGTCGATCGCGCTCGATGGACGCAAGTACGACATCGCCGGCGGGCAGATCGACATCGGCAATGCGCTGACCGAGATGACCGGTGGCATGGGACGCGGCGTTCCGCAACCCAGCGGCGAGCGGATGGCCGAGCCGACGTTCGATGTCGAGCACGTCGCGGATGCGATCGTCTACATGTCGAATCTGCCGCTCGACGCCAACGTGCCGTTCATCACCGTGATGGCGACGAAGATGCCGCTCTACGGTCGGGGCTAATCGAGATCCTTGTTTGGATTGATCAGGTACTTCTCGCCCGTCGCACGCTTGTTGTAGACGGCGATGTTGTCGAGGTCGAGGGCTTCGGCCAATGAGATCTCCTTGGCGTACTCACTCTTGAACGTCGTTGTGACCTCGTCGGCGACTCGTTGGCGGAGACGCTCAGCTGCTTCCGGGCCGACTCGCTCCAGGAACGGCGTGAGCAGCCAGCCGCCCAGTCCCCAGGCCAGGCCATAGCTGCGATGCAGCACGGTTGGCGAGGTGTCTAGGCCTCCGTAGATGTAGACCTGCTTGTGTATGTTGGATCCGTAGCGATTGAAGCCGGGATCCTTGGCTTTCGCCGCAACTTCCATGCAATGGAGCAGCTGGTTCGCCAGCGGACCGCCGCCGGTCGCGTCGAACGCGAGCGTCGCGCCGGTCTCGGTCAGTGCCTCGATCAGATCGTCTTCGAAGCTGTCCAAGCTCGTGTCGCAGACGTAGCGCGCCCCGATCCCGCGAAGCAGTTCGACATGTTCCGGACGCCGGACCACGTTGACGAGCTCGATGCCCTCGTTGTTGCAGACCTTCTGCAGCATCTGGCCAAGGTTTGACGCCGCTGCGGTATGTACGAGCGCGGTGTGACCCTCAAGCCGCATGGTCTCGACCATCCCCAGCACCGTGAGCGGATTGACGAAGCAGGAAGCTCCCTGCTCCGGGGTCGTGCCCTCGCGCAGCTCGAGGCATTGGCCGACCTTGACCAGGCGGTATTGCGCATACATCTCACGCGCGATCACGGCCACGGTCTTACCTAACAATGCCTGGGCCGCGTCGCTCGAACCCGCCTCCACGACCACGCCAGCGCCCTCGTTGCCGGCCGGCAGTGACATATCGAAGCGGTCGGACTGCGACGACAGCAGTCCAGGAGCGATCGGGGCGGTGACGACGGGATTCTCGGGCGGGCCCGACACCTGCGCACGACTCATGTCGGCCGGACCGATTAGCAGTCCCAGGTCGGACGGATTGATTGGCGACGCCTCGACGCGAATTATGACCTCGTCCGGGCCGGGCGGAGGGACTTCCGCGTCATCGAGTGAGAGGACGAGTTGCCCGTCACTGGTCACCTTGGAGCGAATCTGTCGTGACTTCACGCTGCACCGCGTTTCTCAGCTATCGGGGGACGAATGAGTTCCGTCGGACAGCCTATCGAAGCGCTTGCTGGCATGCGCAGCAGGCGCAATCGTCAGAATCCGGACGCCAGGCTGCGACGAGAACGGTCGATCAGGAAGAGGAAGACCGGCGTGCCGATCATGGCGGTGAGCACGCCAAGGGGCAGTTCCGCCGGCGCGGCAATGGTTCTCGAGGCCAGGTCGGCGCCAAGCACCAGGATCGCTCCTGCCATGGCGCTGGCAGGCATCAGCCGGCGGTGATCCGGCCCGACCGCCAGGCGCACGATGTGCGGGGCAATCAGGCCGATGAATCCGACCACACCGGCGACGGCGACACCGGCTCCGGTGGCCATCGCGGCGGCCGTCACGATCAGGAGCTGGGTTCGCTGGACCGGCACGCCCAGGTGTCGAGCCTCGGAGTCGCCCAGCGACAGCAGATTCAGCGCCCCCGCCTGGCGAACCAACACAGCGATCGCAAACAGGATGAGCGGTCCCGCGGAGTAGACGTACTCCCAGAGCGAACCGGCGAGGCTGCCCAGCAACCAGAAGACGATGTCGCGCAGTTCTTCATCGTCCGAGAAGGAGATGATGAAGCTGATTGCCGCACCGAGCAGCGCGTTGACCGCGATTCCGACCAGCAGCATCGTGGCCATCTGAGCCCGGCCTCCGCGTCGTGCGAATCCGTAAATCAGAAACGTCAGGGTCAGTCCGCCGATGAACGCGGCGAGCGGCAGCGCAAACAGTCCCCAGGCGGAAATGCCGACGACCACCGACACCGCAATCGCGAATGCCGCGCCGCTCGAGACGCCGATCAGTCCGGGATCCGCGAGCGGATTGCGAAACAGTCCCTGCAGCGCGGCTCCGGAGATGCCCAGGCCGGCCCCGACTGCGGCAGCCATCAGCATGCGCGGCACCCGGATCACCCAGACAACGGCCTCCTCGCGGGTCGTGTAGTCGATGCCGAGATCGATCCCGACCTTGCCGAACAGCACGCCGATGATCCGCGGCAACTCAACATCGAACGCGCCCAGGGCCAGATTGACCAGCACCAGCGCGATCAGACCGGCAGTCAGGATCCCCCAGGCAACTGGCTCCAGCAGACGAGGCAACGTCGACTCGGCTGCGCCGGCCAGGTCGGGGCGGCGCTCCCTGAGCTGAGCAAGCGGACGGTTGGCCATGGTCAATCGGCTACCACTTCATCCAGAAGTGAGCGTACTCGCCTTACCGAGACAACCGGGAGATCGACTCCGAGACGTCAATGTCCTGCCAGCGCAGGACCGGTCGCCGCGCGGCGGCGGTTTCGTCGAGCCGGCCGATCGGCGCGCTCCATGGGGCGCCGTGCAGCGTGTCGGGGTCCTCGGCCGCCTCCTCCGCGATCGCAATCAAGGCATCGGCGAGCGCCTCAATCGCCTCCGGCGGTTCTGTCTCCGTCGGCTCGATCATCAACGCTTCGGGAACAATCAGTGGGAAGTACACCGTCGGCGGGTGGAATCCATGATCGATGAGGCGCTTGGCGATGTCGTAGGTGCGTACGTCGTGCTGGCGTCGTTGGCGTGAGCCGGAGAAGACCACTTCGTGCAGGACCGGGCGGTCGTAGGGCAGGTCGTAGTGACCATGCAGCAGAGTCCGCAGATAGTTGGCGTTCAGCACCGCCTGGCCGGAGACCGCGCGCAGACCATCCAGTCCCAGGGCTCGCAGGTAGGCGTAGGCGCGCAGCAGCACACCGACGTTGCCGTGGAACTGCTGCAGTTGACCGATGCTGCGCTCGGGCGCGAGCAACCGGACGACGCCGTCGTCGCACTCATCCAGCACCGGCGTCGGCAGATAGGGCGCCAACTCTTCGGTGCAGCAGACCGGTCCCGCGCCGGGTCCGCCGCCGCCGTGCGGCGTGCTGAAGCTCTTGTGCAGGTTGAGGTGGGCGACGTCGAAGCCCAGGTCGCCGTAGCGCACGCGTCCCATGATCGCGTTCAGATTCGCTCCGTCGGCGTATAGATACGCGCCGGCATCGTGGATCAGTCCGGCGACCTCCTCGATCCCCTGTTCCCAGAGTCCCAGCGTGTTCGGCACCGTGACCATGACGGCTGCGACGGTTTCATCGAGTTCTTGCTCGATCGCGGCTCGGTCCAGCGAGCCGTTGTCGGCGGTCGGCAGATGGGTCACTGTGTAGCCGGCCATCGCCGCGGTCGCCGGATTGGTGCCGTGCGCCGAGTCGGGGACGAGGATGCGGCGCCGCGTGTCGTGCTCTCCACGGTCCTCAAGCGCCGACGAGATCATCAGCACGCCGGCCAACTCGCCCTGCGCTCCGGCCGCCGGGGCCAGGCTCACGTGCGGCAGACCGGTGACCTCCGCCAGACCGTCGCGAAGTTCGAGCAACGTACGCAGCGTGCCCTGCACGTCCTCTTCGCGGGCCTGTGGATGCGCGTCGGCGAAGCCCGGCTGGGAGGCGATCAGATCGTTGATCTTGGGGTTGTACTTCATCGTGCAGGAGCCGAGCGGGTAGGTGCCTGAATCAATGCCGTAGTTGCGTTCCGAGAGCGCGGTGTAGTAGCGAACCAGTTCGCCCTGGCTTAACTCCGGCAGACGCAGGCTGTCCCGCAGCAGGGATGGATCGGGAAGGGAGGTCTCTGAGCCGTTCCATGTGGGGACATCGACCGCCCGCCTGCCGGGCACGCTTCGATCGACACTCAGGCGGTCGCCGAAGTCCTCGCGTGCAGGCCCGGGCGCCGTCATACCTCGTCACCGATCGCCGCCAGCGCTGCGATCAGTGCGTCGACATGCGTATTCGGCGTCGCCTCGGTCACGCAGAAGAGCAGCGCATCGCGCGCTTCAGGTTCTGGCCGATCGGAAACGTCGAGGCCGGCCGTGATTCCTCGTTCGGACAGCGCCGCGCTCAGCTCTGGCGCCGAGATCGGACCGCGCACGAGGAATTCCTGGAACCATGGTCCTCGTTCGCACAGGACGTATCCGGCCAGCGCTGCGATGCGCCGCGCGGCGTCGTGCGCGCGCTGGTAGCACAGCTCGGCCGACTCGCGCAGACCGCGCGGGCCCAGCGCCTGGACCGCAATGGTGAAGCCCAGGGCGATCAGCGCCTGCGCGGTCGACACGTTGGATGTCGCCCGTTCGCGCCGGATGAACTGCTCGCGGGCCTGCAGGGTCAACACGTAGCCGGTACGCGGTTCGCCGTCGTTGGACGGATGTAGTTCCCTCGTCCGGCCCACGATCCTACCGGGCATCTGCCGCAGGTAGGGCAACCCGGCAGCGAACAGGCCCAGCGACGGTCCGCCGAATGCCGGTGCGCCGGCCAGATCGCGCCCCTCTCCGGTGACGATGTCGGCCCCGGCGTCGCCCGGCGCTTTGAGCATGCCCAGAGCAAACGGATCGGCGACCACAACGAGGAGCGCGCCAACGTCGTGAGCGGCGTTCGCGAGCGGTTCGAGGTCGACAATGGTTCCCAGGAAGTCCGGCTGCTGGACCACAAGACAGGCGTGGTCATCGCTCAGCCCGTTCGCCGTAGCCAGCGCGTCGACACGCAGGCCCGCTCCGCGGGCGTATGTGTTGACCACGCCGGCCGTGCCCGGATGAATCGGTTCCAGCAGCGCGACCGCCTGACGCTTCGTCGTGCGCGCGGCCATCAGGCAGGCTTCGGCGGTGGCGCTGGCAACGTCGTAGAGCCCGACGTTGGCCACGTCCATGCCGGTCAACTCACAAACGACCGACTGGAACTCGAATCCCGACTGCAGCGTGCCCTGGCTGATCTCCGGCTGATACGGCGTGTAGGCAGTCGAAAACTCGGAGCGGCTGAGCAGATGGGAGACGATCGAAGGGACCGAGCGTCGATACGCGCCCGCGCCGAGGAAGCTGGGTCGCGATGGCGCTGCATTCTGCCCCGCGCGATCGGCGAGCAGCGCTATCAACTCGGGTTCGGTCAGCGCTGGCAACAGGTCGATCGCGGGATCACGAAAGGCCGGCGGCAGGTCGGCGAACAGGGCGTCAAGATCGTCAACGCCGATGCGCTCGAGCATCCGCGCCCGATCCGCTTCGGTCGCGGGTATGTACGGGTGCGGCGAGACCACCGCTAGTCCTCCGGAATCAGCGCCCGATAGGCGTCGGCGTCCAGCAGGCTGTCCAACTCGTCGACCTTGGAGGTTCGCACGCGGACGATCCAGCCCTCGTCGAAGGGCGACTCGTTGACCAGTTCGGGACGGTCTTCCAGCTCTCCGTTGACGCCGATCAGCTCGCCGCTGACCGGCGCGAACAGTTCAGCCACCGTCTTCGCCGACTCGATCTCGCCGAACGGCGCGCCGGCCGTCAGCTCGGTCCCTTCAGTCGGCAGTTCCAGGTAGACCACATCGCCCAGCTGCTCCTGGGCGAACTCGGTAATGCCGATCGTGACTTCGTCCTCACGGTCGGGGTCGCGGCGCAACCACTCGTGGTCTGGCGTGTAGAGCAGGTCTGCGGGTATCTCATATTCCATCGTCATCAGTCCTCCGGCTTTCGATAGAACGGGCGGCGAACCACTTCGACCGGCAGCGCCCGTCCCCTGACGTCAACCTCAAGCATGGTCCCGCGCGTTGCCTGCTCAACCGGCAGGTAAGCCATACCGATTCCGAGACGCAGGCTCGGGCTGTATGCGCCGCTGGTCAGGCAGCAGATTGGTTCCGTCCCACCGGGCTCTCGCACTGCGAACCCGGCCCGGATCACGCCGCGAGCCCGCGCCGCCAGGTGGGCCAGACGTCGGGTTCGAGGCTGCGCCTTCAACGCGGCGAGCGCCTCGCGTCCCGTAAACGGGGCGCCGTCATCAAGGCTCACGGCAAATCCCAGGCCAGCCTCGTACGGATGTGTGGTCGCGTCGATGTCGCTGCCGTGAAGCGGCAAGGCTGCTTCCAGTCGCAGCGTGTCGCGCGCGCCCAGTCCGGCCGGCGTCGCGCCGCCATCAATCAGCGCGTCCCACAGGGCTCCGGCATGCTCCGCGTCGACGATGCACTCCCCGCCGTCTTCCCCCGTGTAGCCCGTACGAGCAAACAACACCGAGGTTCCCCGCCAGTCCAGCTCGGCGCACTCCCTCGGCTGCATCGACGGGATCTCCGCGCTCACGACGGTGCCCAGCAGCCCAATCGCCTCCGGTCCCTGAATGGCGAGCATCACGGTTTCCGGAGTGACCTCCGACGCCGCATTCCCCGCAACGGCTCGCAGCCGTTCGAAGTCGCGGTCGGCGTTCGCGGCGTTGTGAATCACCAGCCAGCGTTCGCCGGGCAGGTGGTAGATGAAGACATCGTCCTCGATTCCGCCGGTCTCATTGCAGTAAAGCGAGTAATGCGCCTGGCCGACGGGCAAGGTTGTGACGTCGAACGTTGTCACCGAGCGCAACAGCTCGTCCGCATCGGGTCCTTCGACCCACGCTCTGGCCAGGTGCGAAACATCAAACACGCCGACGCGTTCGCGCACGGCGAGGTGTTCGGCCACGATGCCCTCGTACTGGAGCGGCATCTCCCAGCCGGCAAAGGGAGCGAAGCGCGCTCCCTGGGCCATGTGCCGGTCGCGCAACGCCAGATGCACAAGCGGGCTGCTGTGTTCTTGGTCGGTCATCCAACACACTGTAGCCAGTGCTATTGAGCACGTCTTGCCGTTGCCATTGAAGTCTTCTATTCCTGTTCGCGCAGTTATGAATCCCGAACGGGCAGTGTTCAGCGCTTGCCAGTCGGTCGGACTATTGCAACACCATGCCCCCGTCGACCATCAGCGATTGCCCGGTGATGTAGTCGGAATCGCTAGAGGCGAGGAACGCCGCCGGACCGGCCATGTCCTCCGGAGTCGCGGTGCGTCCGAGCAGGATGCGTTCGCTAAACCGCTCCATCCCCTCTCCCGGACGTTCGGTGATTCCGAACCTCATGAAGTCCTCGTCCAGACCCTCCCATAGCTCAGTCTCGACAATTCCCGGACAGATCGCGTTCACGGTGATCCCGTGTGGCGCAAAGGCGCGCGCGCCCGCCTGCGTGAGCGCCACGACGGAGAACTTGGTAGCGGAGTAGTGCGGCTGGATGTCGTAGCCCTCCTTGCCGGCGATTGAGGCCGTGTTGATGATCTTGCCGTGCCCCTGCTCGATCATCAGGCGCGCTGCCTCCTGCATGCAGATCAGCACGCCTAGGCCGTTGACCGTCATCAGCCGATTCCAGTGCTCCTCGCCAACCTCCATGAACGGGCGGATCTCGGCGATCCCCGCGTTGTTGAAGATCACATCCAGCCCGCCTGTCGCTTGGACGATCGCTTCGAGGCTCGATCGCACGCTGGCGCGCTGGGAGACGTCACACTCCCATGCGGAGGCCGCACCGCCCGCCGCCTCGATTTGCTCAGTCACCAGCAGCGCCCCGGCCAGATTCAGATCGATCGCAGCGACGTGCGCCCCGTCGCTCGCCAGTCGCACAGCGATCGCCCGGCCAATCCCGCTGGCGGCCCCAGTCACGGCGCACGTCTTGCCCGACAACCTTCCTTCGACCATCAGCTGCACCCGTCCGTTCTGATTGGTTCGGTTGGCGCAAATCCTAGCCCAGCCGGAGTGTCCCGCCGGAGCGAAATGAAACACCATCGCTACCCTGCCGAGAAAGGAGCACGTCATGGGTCAACGTCTGCAGGACAAGGTCGCAGTCATCACCGGAGGCACCAGCGGGATCGGCGCCGCCACGGCCGAGCTGTTCGTCGCCGAGGGCGCCAGAGTCGTCCTCACCGGACGATCCCGCGAAAAGGGCTCCGCCCTGGCCGATCGTCTGGGACCCAACGCCGTTTATCACGAGTCCGACGTGATGCGCGAGGAGGACATCAAGGCCTCGATCGACCTGGCCGTGGAACGGTTCGGTTCGCTCCACATCCTGTTCAACAACGCCGGCGGACCAACCCGCGGGCCGTTCGACTCGATCACCAGCGAAGACATCGACTACGGCGTCCACCTCTTGCTGCGCAGCGCGATGCTGGGCATCCGCTATGCGATCGAACCGATGAAGGCCGCCGGCGGCGGATCGATCATCAACAACTCGAGCATTGCCGCAATCCGATATCGCCAGGGCGACCCACTCTATTCGTCGCTCAAGGCCGCGCTGACGCACTATTCCAAGCTGGCAGGCGTCGAGCTGGGACGCTTTGGCATTCGGGTCAACGTGATCTCGCCGGGCGCAATCGCCACGCCGATCTTCTACGGCGGCTCCGCCCGGGCCAACACGCTGTCCGACGAAGAGAACGCCCGCAAGATGACCAAGCTCACCTACAACCTCTCTCGAGCCACGCCGATGACCCGCGCCGGCCTGTCCGAGGACATCGCCGAGGCCGCCCTCTACTTGGCCAGCGACGCCGGCCGCTTCGTCAACTCCCACGACCTCGTCGTCGACGGCGGCCGCACGTCGATGTTCAACGAGTGGCACGACGAAGACCGACCTCAGTAGGCGCCGCTCAGCCCAGCCCTCTCCCGGAGGAGATCACCGCAACCGTCGTGTTCCGTCATTCCCAGCTTTGCTGGGAATCTCGCTCGGGACCCCGCGCTACCTGTTCCCCGCTACAGCAAGAACATCTGAGCGATGCCGAAATCCGAGAGCGCCAGCCCGTGTCCCGCCCACATCCACAGGCAAACCCGCACCATCCCGGACTCGCTCGGATCGCGCCGGAATCACACTCACCAAACCCGCACTGGTCTGGACGAATCCGGACAAATCTGGACAAATCTGGACTCAAATCCTCAAAATCTGCTGTCCAGCACAGGAAAGGGCGCTCAACTAACCCAATTCTCCTCCCGAACCCGCCGGCCCCATGCAATGAGCAGCGTGATCGAGCCTTATCACCCGGGCGTCCAGCCGTAGATCTGCTGCACCGATCCGCCCATCAGCGTCGCCCGCTCGTCGTCGGAGAGCGTGTCCGTGACCCGGAACGCTTCGACGCCCTGCTCGAAGGTGAGCAGGTTGGTCGCTCGCGTCCAGTCGGTGCCCCACAGGCAGCGGTCGAGACCGTAAGCCTCGAAGATTCGGCTCAGCGGTTCCCAGATGTCCGAGTACGGAAACGGCTCGTGCGACAGCGTGCAGGCGCCCGAGATCTTGATCGCCACGTTGTCAAACTGGGCCAGCGACAACACCTCGCCGAGTTCCGCCCACGGCTCGTCCGGCGCTGGCGGAGCGAACGGCTGCTGCAGACCGAGGTGGTCGATCACGAGCTGCGTCTGGGGATGCCGCCGCGCCAGCGCGGCCAGGACCGACAGCTGGTCCCAGCAGAGCACGTTGATCGGCAGACCGGTCCGCGCTCCCGCTGCCAACACTTGGTCGAGGCCCGGATGATCCGCCGTAACCCCCTCGAAGCTGAGCACGATCCGCGCCCCGACCACGCCCGGTCGCCCCGCCCAGGCGTCGACCTCCGCGCCGAGATTCGCAACGTTGAGATCAAACGGCTTAATCAGTCCGAACCGGTCCGGATGCCGGTCACGAACGCCCTCGCAGTAGCTGGAGTCGTATCCGTAGATCGTGTACGGCGAAATCAACAGCGCGCCGTCGACGCCGACAACGTCCATCGCCGCAACCATTTCGTCGCCGGTCACCGTGGCCGGACCGGCCAGCACGGAGCGAAAGTTCTCCTCGTCGTTGCGGTCGTAGGCGTGAACCTGGCAATCGATCGTCGGCGCGTCGGTTGGCATGAGGGACCTGCCTGTTCCAGATGGTTGATTGTCGAAACGGAGTCTACGAGAGCGCCAGCCCCTGTGGAGTCGGAGGGCGTGATACCGTTCCGCCCGACGATGGAGGCGGCAGTATGACGACCGAAGCGGACACCTCAGGCTGGAAACAGACGCCCGACGGCATTCCCATCCCGCCGCCGTCGCCCAACGACGTGCTCTACGAATCCGCCGGCGGCGTCGCGCGAATCACGCTCAATCGCCCGCTCGTGCTCAATGCGATCAACCGCAATCTGATGCGTCTGCTCGACGCTGCCCTCGACCGAGCTGAGGCGGACGACGATGTCCGGGCCGTGATCCTGACGGGCGCCGGGCGCGCCTTCTCGGCTGGCGGCGATCTCTGGGCCTCGCTTTATCCCGACGACGATCCGGCACCTGATTCGGTCGACGTGCTGATGCGAATCTGGTCGTTCCCGAAACCGACGGTTGCCGCCGTGCGAGGCCACGCCGTCGGTCAAGGCTGCGAGCTGGCAGGCGTGTGTGACCTGACGATTGCCTCGGACAACGCCCGCTTCGGCGAGATCCAGATCCGCCACGGCTTCGGGATCCCGGTGCTGATCACACCCTTCCTCGCCAGTCAGAAACAGGCCAAGGAAGTGCTCCTGCTCGGCGAGGTGATCGAGTCCCAGGACGCGCTACGCATGGGCCTGGTCAACCGCGCCGTGCCCGATGATGAGCTCGAAGCAGCAGCCAGCGAGATGGCTGCCAAACTCGCCGCGCTGCCGCCGTCGGTCATCAGACTCAACAAGCGGCTGGTCAACCTGGTTTATGAGCAGATGGGTCTGATCGACGCCGTTCGCTATCGAGACAACGATTCACTACGCGAAATGCTCAAGGCCGAAGACGCAGTCGGAACCGGACGGCAGAGAATCCGGGAGGATCAAGGCTGGGCCGCGTTCAAGCGCGAGCGGGATCGGGGGTATGAGGACGCGCCTAATCAGTGATGTACGTGTGGGTGATCACTTCCCACACGTGCCCGTTCTCGCAGTCGAAGTAGAACCCGCGACCCTGGTGGCGGTGATTGATTTGACCGTCACGGCGTGATCCTGGACCGCTGCCGAACGCGATTCCTTCGTCCTTGACCCGTTGCAGGATGTCGTCGAACTCCTCGTCCGACGCCAGGAACGCGTAGTGATTCGAACCGGGATCGTCCGAATGGTCGAAGTCGAGCGTCAACGTGTCGTTGACTTTGACCGGCGCGAAGTGCCCCCACGTCCCCTCGTAGCTGAGGCCAAAGACTCGGGCGATGAACCTGGCCGACCGCTCTTTGTCGTAGGCCGGCACGATGGTGTGATCGAGCTGCAGTGGCATGGTCTCCCCCTTAGCCGACGCGAGCGTCCCCCATTGATCTCAAATCTACCGATTCAAGGCATCAATCGGCGTCGACATCTACTCGACCAGGCCGCCAATCCATCTTCATGTAGACGTCGCCGCGCTCCAGCTCAGACAGCATCTGGTCGAGCCGGCGTTGCTTTGTCTCCAGTCGTTTGGCCCGATTGATCCAGCCGAGATAGTCGTTCCGTTGATATGGCGGTCGAGCCCGATACGCGTTCAGCAACCCGCTGTCGACCAGCGCCTGCTCGACCGTAGGTGGCATCGGCTCGATCGGGCGCGACAGTCGGGACTCCGGTTCAGTCATGCTCGACGCATCGCTCCGTCATGCGGGATCTGCGACGCTCGCGTGAACGTCGAGCAGCGCGGGAATCGTCTCCGCCGGACGCCGGCCGAAGCCGCACTCCGTCGCCACGCCAAACTCGGGAACCGCCCGCCGCGCGGCGGCGATACGCGCCTCAGTTCCATCGACGCCGTCGGTCAGATGCACGAGGCCGAGATAGAGCTCGGTCTCAGGCTGAAGCTCCAATCCGTTCAACGGCGCGAAATAGGCGTCGTCATTGCGACCCCGAGGAACCGGCATGTGGATCCAGTCGACCGATCGCTCGACGCCGGCGCAGACACCGTTGGCGACGCCGACCAGCTTCGTCGTGTCGACCGGTTCGATGAAGTGCTGATGCTCGACGTCCCCGTAGCAAAGGTGGAAACCGGTCTCGACTCCAGCCGGCACGTGATCGGCCAACCGAGCCAGCCGATCCACGATCTCCGTCTCGGCGTCAACCAGGAACGACGGCAACAGTCCTTCAAGAATGGCGAACTCCACCGCCGTGTCCCACTGAATCGCCAGCTCGTCTGCAGGAATCACGTCCAGCAACCCGTCCAACTCCTCGAGCAGCTGGCGCTCGTAGGCCAGTTCGACGGCCTCCTGGTCACGAGGAACGAATCGAACGTGAATCACCGCCAGCGGCGTCGGCAGGCAGACCTGGAATCTGACCTGTTCCCCAATCACACCCTGACGCTTCAAACGCGAGAACACCTGGTACGACTCCGCCGCAGCGGCGCGATAACCGAGTTCGGGAAACTGAACATCGGCAGCGATCGAGCCCGAGCGCAGCTGCAGCCGTGCGCCAAACGGTCCAGCCGGCTCATCGGCCGACTCAAACTCGGGAACCTCCAGCAACAGCGGAAACTGCCACTGAATCCAGTTGGTTCGGATTCCGGTCTCGCCGTCCGGCAGGCGCCGTAGCCGGTCTCCGATTCTCGCGGAAACTTCGCGGAAGACTGCCTCGCTGTTGGCCAGCGGCACGCTGCCCACCAAGTGGACGCCCCGCGGACGGTTTGAGGTCGTTGTACTCGCCATTTCCAGGATCCTCAGTCGTTTGGTCGCGGATCGTTTCGCACTGGACCGCGCATACATCATCTTGTTCTCATCGATAGCCTTCAAGTCAGGACCGGAGGACCGCCATGAACGCCACCGTACGAGTTTGCTCGCTTGAGGAATTGCAGCGCGACGGCGTGCGTGTCGTTTCCACCGGTCAACGCACGGCGGCCGTGTTCTGGCACCGCGATCAGGTCTTCGCCGTCGACAATCGTTGCCCGCACATGGGCTTCCCGCTCAGCCAGGGGACAGTGGCCGACGGCATCCTGACCTGTCACTGGCACCACGCCAAGTTCGACCTCTCAGGCGGCTGCGCCTTTGATCTCTTCGCCGACGATGTCGCCGCTTTCCGCGCCGAGATTCGAGACAGCACAGTCTGGCTCGATCCAGAACCGCAGGAGGAAGAAGTCGTCGCGCACTGCACGCGCAAACTCTCTGAAGGCCTGGAACAGAACCTGCGGCTGGTCATCGCCAAATCGGTGATCGGCCTGTGCGAGGCTGGGCGGGAAGACCTGGTCCTCGCCGAAGCAGCACGCTTTGGCGTCAAGAACCGTGCCGCCGGATGGTCCAGCGGACTCTCGATCCTCACCGCGATGGCCAACGTGCTGCCGAATCTTGCAGCAGACGACCGACCGCGCGCCCTCTATCACGGCGTCGTGCACGTCGCCCGCAGCGTGGAAGGGCAGCCGCCCGACTTCGACATCGCCGCACTGGACACGGACGAGGATCGGCCCGAGCAGTTCCGCACCTGGTTCCGCCGCTTCGCCGAGGTGCGATCGCGCAACGCGGCCGAGCGTTGTTTGCGGACTGCCGCCGTCGCTGGCCTGAACGAGTCGCAGCTCGCCGACCTGCTCTTCGCCGCATCAACCGACCACACCTTCATGGACGTAGGACACACACTTGACTTCGCCAACAAGGCCTGCGAGCTGCTCGACGTGGTCGGTTGGGACACCGCGCCCGACGTGCTCAGTTCGATCATTCCCACCATCACCGGCGCCCAGCGGATGGAGGAGACCTCCGCCTGGCAACACCCGGTCGACCTGCCGCGGCTGCTGGACGAGGCCGGCAAGGCGCTGGACGAGGCGTTGGCTGTCGGCGGCGAGCGCAACGAATCCTGGGACGAACACCGACCCTTCGCGGAGTCGATCCTTGACGATCCGCCCGACCGTTCGCTGCGCAAGATCATCGACGCTGCCCGCGCCGGGGCGCCGTTGACGGAACTCAGCGCCACGGTCGCCTACGCGGCCGCTCGTCGCCCGATGCACTTCCACATCTCCAACGAGTTCGGCGACTGGAACACCGTCCACCACACATTCACTTACACGAATGCGGTCGACCGAGCGATGCAGCGCGCGCCTTCGCGCGAACTGGCCCGCGGCATCCTCGACGGCGCGGCGTCGGTCTACCTGGAACGCTTCCTCAACATGCCGCGCCAGCCGCGACCCGAGCCGAACGGCGGCTCAACCTCAACCGACGACGTGCTCGATCATTTCGACCGCCAACAACAGGTCGACGAGACGGGACAGTCGGTGGCCGACCTGCTCGCCGGTGGTCATCGGGACGAGGTCGTGCGGACCCTGGGCACCGCGCTGCTGCGCGAGGACGCCGGCTTCCACTCTTTCCAGATCTACGACGCCGCGCTCCGCCTGGTCGACCGCTTTGGCGACCGACCGGAAGCCGACGACGTGTTGATAGGAGCCAGCCGCTTCCTCACCGCGCACGCGCCGACGGTCCGCTCGATGGGCCAGACCTACGAAACTGCGGCGAGGCTGCATCGTGGCGAAGCGTTGCACGCCTAGCCACTGGGCCAGGTGTAGTCTGCATTTGGACCAAGGGACTCAGTCATGGCGAAGATCAAGCCGATCAGCTACTTGAAGGCCAACGCCGCCGAAATCATGCGGACGATCGCGGATGAGCCAGGCCCCTACATCATCACGCAGAACGGCGAGGCCAAGGCTGTGCTTGTGGACTACGAGAGCTACGAGCAGGAACAGGAAACGCTCGCCCTCCTAAAGATCCTCGCGCTCGGCGAACAGCAGGTTCGCGAAGGCAAGACAAGACCAGCAGCGGAGGTTTTTGAAGAACTGAGACGGCGCTGGCAAGACGACTGATGCCGTTCAGCGTCCGGCTGACCGAAAACGCCAGAGTTGATCTACGAGGAATCGGCGATTACCTCTCTCAGAATAATTCTCCTCTGGCAGCGCGTCGTGTGCTCGACCAGATAGTCGCGCTGATCGAAGGTCTGGCGGAGTTCCCTGAGCGTGGCGCGCCTCTGAGGGACATCTCCAACTCGAACCTATCGGACTATCGCAGTCTGACCGTGCGGCCATATCGAATCGTCTACAGAGTGACAGAGGGCACTGTCGTTGTGCACCTCATAGCCGACGGTCGGCGCGATACGCGCACGTTGCTCTTGCATCGCCTTTTGCAGGAGTAGATCCGTTCCTTCAACCCCAGGCGTTAGTAGTGGTCCCTTTGCGCTGAACAAGAGTCAACTCAGGCTCCCGCGCCGTCGGGTCCTTCCACGATCCGGTTGACCGCCGCAGCAAGTTCAACGGGGCGCCGGCTGTTGATGTAGTGACGGCCGCATTCTTTCGTCTCCACGATGACTCCACTGCGCAGAAACGGCACCGACATCGCGCGGCCGGCGCGACCTTCATCCATGCCCCAGCGCATTCCCCATCCGCAGTAGGAACCCCAGCGATACGTCTCGGCACGGACGGATTCGATCTGCTCGGCCGGGAGATTGAGACCCCAGGGCCCGAACCGAGCGTTCAGGCTTTCATTCTGAACCCTGACATGCAAGACAGCGAACAAGCGCAGAATCCCGGCCATCAGGGTACCGGCAGCGAGCAAGCCGCTACCGTCACTCACCTGGTTGGCGACCAACAGCAGCCATACGCCGCCCACAACGCAAGCAATCGCTATGACAGCTACAACGATCGCGAACCGAAGCTGGGCAAACACCTTCTCCGAGTACAACACTGCTCAGCTGCTCCTACCGGCGCGATTACCGGAAGCCGGCACTCGACTGATGGTATCTCCGCTGAACGGTCTCGCGCAGCCACCATGGCCAGAACCCACCCGTGCATGTTCATACGCTCGCCGTACCACCTCGATCCCCGGCCCAACTATGGCCCCGCGCAAATCATGACGTTCCCGCGACCGGTGCAGGAGTTCGTCCAGACTGAGAAAGCCTGTGCCGCCCTGCTGGTCGTTCCCGACGTCGCCCTGTTCGTGGCCGACCTCGGCTTCAAGCTGCCGCCCGGCTGTCCCCGCCCTGTCCGGCCCGGCATTCTCCAGGAATCGCTCGATCCTGCCTCCCCTTCTGCGTCAAACCGCAGTCTCCCATTACCCTTGCAGCGTTATCGAAGCGAATCAGCAACACGCGCCGAGCGAAATCAGGAGCTGCGCATGGCACTCGACCCCGCGACGACCATGTTCATTCAATCAATGGCTGAGGGCGCCGACCCTGACGCCAAGCCCTTGCACGAAATGTCGCCAGAGGAGGCCCGCGGGTTCCTCAGCGCGATCGCGGATATGGCCGGCCCTGCGCCACCGATGGCTCGCGTAGAGGAACACACGATCGAACAGGACGACGGCTCGTTCAGTCTTCGCGTGTTGGTCCCGAACGACACTCCGCCCGGCGTGATCGTCTACTACCACGGTGGCGGGTGGGTGCTCGGCTCGATCGACGAAACCGACACCATGGCTCGCAAACTGGCTGAGCGAACTTCCTGCGCCGTCGTCAACGTCGAGTATCGGCTTGCGCCCGAGCACCAGTATCCGACCGCCGCCGACGACTGCTACGTCGCGTTGGAATGGGTCGCCGAACACGTCGAGGACATCGCTGGCCGCGGCGTCCCTCTGTTTGTCGCCGGTGACAGCGCCGGAGGCAACCTGTCGGCCGTCGTCGCTCGACGAGCCCGCGACCGGGGCGGTCCCGAGATCGCGCTGCAGGTCCTGATCTATCCGGTCACCGACGCTGACTTCGACCGAGCCTCGTACGTCGACCCGGAGAACGCATTGCTTCTGACCAAAGAAGCGATGGTCTGGTTCTGGGATCACTACGTGCCGGACGCCGACCGCCGCTCGGAGCCCGATGCGTCGCCATTGCGGACTGAGGATCTGTCGGGTCTGGCGCCCGCAGTGGTGCTGACCGCGGAGCATGATGTCTTGCGCGACGAGGGTGAGGAATATGCCCGCAGACTCGAAGAGGCCGGAGTCCCGGTCAACTTCCAGCGGCACCCGGGGCAGATGCATGGCTTCTTCACCTTGCTGATGCTGCCCGGTAGCGAACGCGGCTTCCAGCATGTGGTTAAGGCGATCCGCGCAGTCGTCGTCAGAGAAATGGCAGCGGCCAGATAGTCGAAGGTAGTAGAATCCTGCTGATCGGAACGATCGTCTGCAGGTCCCACGTCTGAGCCTTGCGACGACGTCATTCAGAGCCCCGGGGCGTCAATGCGTCCCAGTCGGAGAGAAGAACGAAGATGTCAGAGACCACCGCAACCGAGCAAGTCGATGTCGTTGTGATCGGGGCCGGTTTCGCCGGCATGTACATGCTGAAGAAGCTGCGTGACGACCTCGGCATGACGACGCAGGTCTACGAGCGCGGCAGCGGCGTCGGCGGTACCTGGTTCTGGAACCGTTATCCCGGCGCGCGCTGCGACTCGGAGAGCTACATCTACTGCTTCTCCTTCGACGACGACCTGCTGCAGGAATGGAACTGGAGCGGGAAGTATCCCGAGCAGCCGGAGATCCTCGAGTATCTCAACCACGTCGCCGACCGCTTCGACCTGCGCAGCGGCATCCAGTTCAATACCAGCGTGACTGCGGCGCACTTCAACGACGACACCGGCCTCTGGGACGTCGAGACAGACCAGGGCGACCGCGTCTCGGCCAAGTACGTGGTCACGGCGATTGGCTGCATCTCGACCGGGCAGATCCCGCAGATTCCGGGACTCGACTCGTTCCAGGGTGACTGGCACCACACCGGCGCCTGGCCGCACGAGGGCGTCGACTTTGCTGGCAAGCGCGTGGCCGTAATCGGCACCGGTTCGAGCGGCGTCCAGTCGATCCCGGTGATCGCCCGCGAGTCCGATCACCTGACCGTGTTCCAGCGCACGCCGCAGTACACAATTCCGGCGCGGCACGAGAACGTTGATCAGGAGTTCCTGCGCGAGGTCAAGGCCAACTACACCGAGATCATGCAGAAGTCGAAGGAATCCTTCGCCGGCTTCCCCGTCGAGTTCACCGAGGAATCGGCCCTCGACGTCTCCGATGAAGAACGACGGGCCAAGTTTGAAGAACTCTGGGAGGTCGGCGGTTTCCGCTTCCTCTTCCAGTCTTACGGCGACATCGCCGTCGACCGCCGCGCCAACGACACTGCCTCCGAGTTCATCCGCAGCAAGATCCGAGAGATCGTCAAGGATCCGCTAACCGCAGAGAAACTGCTCCCCCGCGATCACCCGTTCGGCTCCAAGCGCGCGCTGATCGACACCAACTACTTCGACACCTACAACCGCGACAACGTCGACCTGGTCGACATCCGACACTTCCCGATTGAGGAGATCACCTCGACCGGTCTGCGCACGGCCGACGGCCAGGAGTACGAGTTCGACGTCATCGTCTTCGCCACCGGTTACGACGCGATGACCGGCACGTTCTTCAACATCGACTTCAAGGGCCGCAATGGCGTCGCCCTGAAGGACAAGTGGAGCGAGGGACCCAAGACCTACCTCGGGATCGCCACGACCGAGTTCCCCAACATGTTCATGATCACCGGCCCCGGTTCACCCTCGGTGCTGAGCAACATGCCGGTTTCGATCGAGCAGCACGTCGAGTGGGTGTCTGACTTCATCGAGTACCTCAGCGAGCGCGATGTCGACACGGTCGATGTCACTCCCGAGGCCGAAGAAGAATGGGTCCAGCACGTCAACGATGTCGCCGAGCAGACGATGTACATGCTGGCCGACTCCTGGTACCTGGGCGCCAACATCCCCGGCAAGCCCAGGGTCTTCATGCCCTACGCCGGCGGCGTGGGGGTCTACCGCGAGCGCTGCGAAGAGATCGCCAGCACCGACTACCCCGGCTTCATCCAGAGCGAAGCCAACGAGCCCGTCCTGGCCGACTAGGCAACTCTGCAGTCCCTTTGTTATCAGGCCCCGGCCTTCGGGTCGGGGCTTGTTGGTCCGTGATTTTGTGCGCTGAAGATTATGGACTAGTCTAGACTAGATTGGCAAGGAGGCGTCAATGGCTACTCAGCACCTGGACGACGTTACACAAGGCAAGGTCTGGACGATCGCCGAGGCGAAGGCCAGGCTTTCCGAGATCCTGCGTCTCGCAGAAAGCGAAGGACCGCAACGGATCGGTGTCCGCAAATCATTTGTGATCGTGCCAGAGAGCGAATCCGAACAACGTGAAGTTTCGGAAGAGCGGATGCCGATGGGAAGGTATCTCCTCGAAAGAATGCCGCGAGACATCTACTCCGACGGGCCTTATGAGCGAGGATTGGAGCGGCCTATTCCATTCGTCGACTACGCGACGGATGAGGAGTGGACGGACGACGAGGATGTGAAATGAGCAGCTATCTGCTCGATACCAACGTCGTCTCCGAGACCACGAAGAGCAATCCCAATCCGAACGTCGCTGCTTTCATGGCGGGGAACTCAGACCTCTGGCTGTGTTCCATCGTGATACACGAGTTGGAGTTCGGGTTGAGATTGCTTCCGCCAGGCCGACGGCGTGACGAAAGACGTGCCGCGCACATCGACTTCGTGACGCTCTATCAGGATCGAATATTGCCTGTCGAACGGTTGGCTGCTGAGCGAGCCGCTCGGTTCAGGGCCAGATCTCGTCGCTCGGGTCTCAGCGTCGCCCTGGGAGACACGCTCATCGCGGGTACAGCTGCCATCCACGACCTGACCGTCGCTACGCGTAACGTCCACGACTTCGAAAAGCTTGCGGCCGATTTCATCAATCCGTGGGAGTACGAGATCAGCTAGCGCAGCGTCAACCGCTCCACTGCCGCTTCATTCAGTTCGATCCCGTAGCCGGGGTTGTTGCTGAGCTGGATGCGGCCGTTCCTGGGAACGACCGACTCTCCGTACAGATCGGCCACATCGTCGATCGGTCCGGAAAACTCTTCCGAGTACTCGTGCGGTCGAGTCGCGTTCTGCACCGTCGCGTAGACGTGCAGCGAAGCCATCGAGTTGATCCCGGCCTGGGGACTGTGCGGCATCACCGGCTTGTTCAACACCGTCGCCATGTCGAAGATCCGTTTGACCTCGCTGGGGCCGCCGGCGTTGAGGATGTCCGGCTGGAGGATGTCGATATCGCCCAGCAGGATCAGGTGCTCGAACCACCAGCGAAAGGCGTCCTGCTCACCGGCCGAAACGGCGACGTCCAGAGCATCGGAGATCTGCTTCAGGCCCGGCAGATCGTAATGCGGGATTGGCTCCTCGAAGTGGTCGATGCCGAGTTCCTCAAATCGGCGACCCTGCTGGATCGCGGTTGAGACCGAGTAGCCGTTGTTGGCGTCGAAGCCGAGATACTGGCCTTCGTCGAGGTACTCGCGGACGAGTTTGAAGATCAGGAAGTCTTTCTCGGGGTCGATGTCCTGTCGCCAGCCGCGCCAGTCCATGCGGATCTTGAAGGACTCATAACCCTTCTCCTTGCCCTCTCGGACCAACTCCAGCATCTCGTCGGGCTGCATTCGCCAGCCCGAGCCTGTGCTCCAGTAGAGCGGGATGTCGGTGCGCCGCGCGCCCCCCATCAGCTTGTGCACCGGCAGGCCGGTCTCCTTGCCCATCAAATCCCACAACGCGACATCCATAATTCCTACGACCCAACCGGGCAACTTGTACATCCGCTCGCCTCGGCCCAGAGCCAGCGTCTCCCAATGCCGGTCGATCAGCAGCGGGTCCTCGCCCAGCAGAGCCCGTTTGATGTCGGTCTCCAGGTAGGCGTCGAACACAGCAGCCTTCGAGTTCAGGTTGTAGTTGCCGCCCGGTACCTCCGCCCAACCCTCGACGCCGGCGTTGGTGATGATCCGCAGCAGGCTCTTGCCAATCGTCAGCGGGGTACAGGTGATGTCGGTGATTTGCATAGCGGTGACCTCTCCACGTCAAGAGAGACTAACGGCGCGTATATTCGCAGTATCTGAACCGTGTTCCGGAGGCTTCAACCATGACCCGCCCACTGCTCGACGGCATTCGCGTGCTCGACTTCACCCAGTTTCAGCAGGGACCATCGGCGACGGTGTTGATGTCCGACCTGGGGGCTGAAGTGATTAAGGTGGAACGCCTCAAAGTCGGCGACCCGTCGCGTCACGTCGCCAAGCGCGAAGACGGATTCTCGCAGTACTTCCACACTCACCACCGCGGCAAGCGCAGCATCGCCGTCGATTTGCGCTCGGACGAAGGCCGTGACCTGATACACGAACTGGTCAAACGCGTCGACGTCGTCACCGAGAACTTCAAGCCCGGCGTGATGAATCGGCTCGGGCTCGGTTGGGACGACCTACAAGCGCAAAACCCGAAGCTGGTGTACGCGAGCGCGAGCGGATTTGGCCCAAAGGGGCCGCGAGCCAACGCCACGTCGTGGGCCTCGGTCGCCGGCGCGGCAGGCGGCGGGATGTGGCCCAACGGCGTTCGCGGCGAGAATGGTGTCACGCCGTTCTCGCAAGTGGCCGCGCCTGACCCCGACCAGACCGGCGGCATGATTTTCGCCTTCGCGATCGCCAGTGCCCTGGTCGCGCGCGAACGTACCGGCGAGGGACAGCTCGTGCAGACCTCTCTCTATGGCAGCCAGATCTGGGGTCGGGCGCCCGCGATCAACGCGATCGCCAACGGCAACATCGTGCCTTCGGCGCGCAACATGCCGATCTCGAACATGTTCACGCTCCAAGCCCAGGGCTCCGACGACGACTGGCTCTTCGTCGGCTACATCACCGATCGCTGGGTCCCGATGTGCCGAGCGCTCGAGCGAGAAGACCTGGTCACTGACGAGCGGTTCAGCACCCTCGGCGATCGCAACGCCAACCTGGAAGCACTGCGAGGTGAGGTCGCCACGACCATCGCCACCCGTCCCGCCGCCGAGTGGCCGGCCCGCTTCGACGCGGAAGAGGTACCCAGCACGTTGATCCAGGACTATCCGATGATCGCCGAGGACGATCAGGCGGCCGCCAACGAGTACATCGTCCAGTACGAAGATGAGCGCTTCGGCACGCTGACCACGGTGGGATCACCAATCCGCGCCAATGGCGTGCAGGGCCGGGTCAAAAGCCTGGCTCCGGAGCTGGGTCAGGACACCGACTCGCTGCTGGAAGAGATTGGCTGTGCTCCGCAGGAAATCGCCAGGCTCAAAGAAACCGGCGTCGTCAGCTAGGACTGCCTAGCACGGAGTGGCGGCTGGGATCTCGTCAATGATGTCGTTCGCCAGTTGCAACTCTCGCACGAAGCAGATGACCTGGTTGATCTCATCGATGGACAGATCCGGGATCGCCGGCATGTTGCCGAAATCCCAGTGATGCGCCCGGACGCCCCGCGCGACGGCGATCACGAAACTAGCGTTGCCGTGATGCCCCGGTTCATAGATCTGATGGACCAGCGGCGGGCCCTGGTTGGTCCCTATCGCGTTCTCGCCGTGGCACTGTGTGCAGTTGGCCGCGAACAGCTTCTTGCCTGCGAGTCCGGTTTCTGAATGCTCGCCCGCCAGCACCGCAGTTGGGGCTGACTCGTGCGCATCGTGGGACTGCGACGCGGCGTAGTCTTCTTCGTCTCCACCGCCACAGGCCGCGATCAACAGGATGGTCACGAGCACAAGGACTGATAGGGCGCCAAGGCCGACTGTCCGGCGAACGAAGTGGGCCATTCTCGATTTCACGGCTTATGAGCCATGGTACCGAGCGTCTGGCCTGGGATGCCCGGTGGACATCAGCCAGCAGCCAGGCGATCCTCCACCTGAGCCAGCAATCGCGCGGCATTCCCGCCGAGCCAGCCTTCCTTGACGTGATCCTTGAGCGGGAGTTCCTGCAGCTCCGACACGGCGCGCTGATACGGGATCATGTTGTCGGTGGCGAAGAGGACGCGGTCGCTGAGCAGCGACGTGTTGCCGTAGTGCAGCAGAGTCTCCCAGCCGGTGCCTGGCGTGCCGATGTACTTGGGCGCGACCGCACCGATCTCGATGTAGACGTTGGCGTGCTTCCAGGCCACTGCGACCAGTTCGTTGACCCAGGGCCAACCACCATGATTGGCGACAATCGTCAGGTCGGGGAAATCGCAGGCGATCTCATCGAGTACCAACGGACGGCCGTATGCGATCGAGCGGTCATTGGAAAAGTTGATCGACGAGTGAATCGTGACCGGAACGCCGAGTTCCTGGCACTTGGAGTAGAGCGGATAGAAGCGCTTGTCGTTGGCCGTCACCCGGTACGAGAACGGCTGCAGGTTGACGCCCGTTGCGCCGCGCTCGCGGACTTCCTCTTCCACAACCGCCGCCATGTTGTCGCCGGCGGCCGGATTGACGGTGACGTAGCCGGTGAGCACGTCCGGATGCCCCGCCACGATTCGATGCACGGCGTCGTTCATGGCGCGATAGTCGCCGGCCGCCCACTCGGCCTGGAGCACGGCGCGGTCGATGCCTGCCTCCGCAATCGCAGCGACCATCGCCTGGGCGTCGGCGCCGCCGCCGCGCTCTCGGGTGTAGATGCGGTTGTAGTTGGCCAGGTAGTCGCGGTCGCTGAAACGTTCGTCGCCGTCGCCCGACGGATCTGCATACTCGCGCGGCGGCAGAGTGACTCGGAAGTCGATGATTTCTGGCATTTCTTCTCCGCCGTCCCTAGGGAATCACGCCCGATTGTTTCATTGCGGCGATCTCGTTCCAGTTGTAGCCGAGCTCTTCCAGGACAACCTCGGTGTGTTCACCGAGTTCCGGGGCGCTGCTGTGCGTTTCGGTTGGGGCCTGCTCGAGCTGGAAGGGCAGGCCGAAGATCTTGAAGTCTCCCGCGGTCCGATGCTGCATCGTACGCACGTAGCCGTTGGCGGCCGCCTGTGGATCATTGGCAATCTCGACGGAGTCCGCCGCCGGCGCCCAGGGGAAGTCCCTGGCGTCGAAGATTGCGGCCCAGTGATCGCGGGGTTCCTCTCCGATGCGCCGCTCGATTACCTCAACCGCTTCGCGAATGTGCTTGCGGCGCACCGAGGCCTCGGCAAAGCGCAGATCCTCAGTCAAGATCGGCTGACCGATGGCCTCGGCGAACGGCCCCCAGAACCGCTCCTCCTGGATCATCGCAAGCTGCATCCACTTGCCATCGGACGAGCGGTACGAGTTGTAGAGCGGATTGAAGGCGCTGTACCGGTCGCTGCGAGGGAAGTTCTCGCCGGTCGCCAGCGCGCCCTGGATGGCGAAGCCGTTGGCCCAGATCCCACCGCCATAGAGCGAGCAGGTGACGAATTGTCCCTCGCCGGTCAGTTCGCGCTGGTAGAGCGCGGCGAAGATCGCGGTCGAGAGGTTCATCGCGCTGGGCAGATCGCCCATTGCTCCGACCAGCCGAATCGGCTCGCTGTCGGGCGGACCGAGCGTCTCCATGAATCCGCCGCGGGCCCAGTAAGCCAGCTCGTCGAAGGCTGGGCGGTCGATGTCGGGACCTTCGGTGCCGTAGCCGGTCGCGTGCGCGTAGATCAGACGCGGATGGTCCGCTTTGATCGACGCATAGTCAATGCCCAACCGTTCGAGCGCGCCGCGGCGCAGGTTGACGATGAACACGTCGGCGTCGGCCAGCAGTCGCCGCAATGCTTCAATTCCCTCGGGCGTTCGGACGTTGAGCGCCACGCTGCGCTTGTTGCGGTTGGGAATCTCGAAGACCCAGTCGACGCCGTCGTGCAGGCGGTGAATCAGGCCGCGCATCGGATCGCCTTCATGGGACTCGACCTTGACGACTTCCGCGCCCATCTCACTGAGGATGCAGGCGCTCATCGGACCGAACAGCCAGGTCGCCATCTCCACGACTTTGAGTCCCTTGAGGAGCGGTTTCGGATTGGATTGGACTTCGGACACGGGCACTCCATCCACGGCCAGGCGCTGGCTCCCTGAGGCTAAGGCCTGTCGAGTCTCGCAAACGGTGACGGAACAGATCGGGGCGAGAATTCGGCCGGTGTTAGCGCGTTCTCCCGTCCTGGACTGATGATCATGCGATCAGGTGTGCAGATTTGTCCAGATTTGTCCAGATTCGTCTGGATTCGTCCAGAGCTGGCTCGAAATCGATAGGCCAATTCAGAAACAATCCGGGTGGATCCGCGAGTTTCGCTCTGTGCGGCGGGTCTTGGTCGAGACATGGAATTCACTCTCGCTGCTACTGCTCATCTGTTCTATCGTATCGGGACCGTGGAGCCACGGCGGATCGGAGTTGCTGACCGTGACGGCTGACGTGCTGGACCAATTCGTCTTGCTGTACCCAAGCCTCTTCCACATGGCCGAGGCAGGAAGCTGGCGGAGCGTACGTGAGCATGGGCTCCTGAGCACGTCGGCGCTGCTGGATTTGTTCGAGATTCATGGTCCGATGCGACGGGAGATCGAAACACAGTGGCGTCCGAAGGGCGTCCCGATCAGCCATCCGATACATGGGACCGCCGTGATCCGCGACCAGTGGCCGATGCCGCCCGAACACCTGGAGAAGGGATTGGACGGCGTTTCGCCTCAGCAGTGGTACGAGTTTCTCAACCGCCGGACGTTTCTGTGGCTCTCCGAGCAGCGCCTGATGCACATGCTCAACGCCTCCCCGTACCGGGATGCGGCCCACGACGTCCTGACCCTGGATACTCGGGCCTTTGTCGACGAGTACGCGGATCGAATTATGGTGTGCCAGATCAATTCGGGATTCGCGATGCCCATGTTCGGCAAGGTGACCCCGCGCTCATTCGAGACGTTCCAGACCATCGAACAGCGTGCGGCGGCTGGACGACTCGGCGGGCTAGCCGAACTGACGGTTGAGTATGCGGCGCCGGATGCCTGGCGCTTCGTCACGTCTGTGGAGTCGTGGAGGGGCAAGGTCTGCCAGGGGACGATCTGGCACGCATGAGCGCCGGGACCCTTCAGCTGAGGGCTTCCTCGATCTGCTGGATGTGCTCCTCGCGGTGGGGCGCACGGTCGATGGCGTAGGACTTGCCGGCACCGGTGAGTACGTCGACTTGCTCGGCAGTCAGCGTCTCGATTACAGCGTCGAGCTGCCGCGCCGCGCTGACCGCCGCCTGTCCGATCATGTCTGGATTGAACGCAGTGGCGATCACTTCCAGTGCGGCATTCGTCGCCAGATCCTCTGCGGGAAACGCTTCTCCTCGGGCCATACGCTGCAGGGCGGCGACCTGTCGCGCGTCCCAGAAGGCCAGATGGGCGAGGGCAAAGCCGACCGTCCAGGACCCGCCCAGGGACCGGCTCAGGTCATCCGCGCTGAGTCGCGCGACCAGCGTGGCCAGTCGCTCGGTCGATTGTGCGTTGTTTGCGGACATGCTGTCAGGCGCCGGCACGTGAACTCCAGGTGAATCAACTCAGGTGCGATTAACCCTAGTGGCGTTCTGCTTGCCGCCATGTCGACGAACGTACAGCCGTGCTCCGGCCACGCCGAGCAGCAACAAGCCAACCAAGACGACCACCGCGATCGCAGCCGTGCGGTCCTGCGGGGATTCAGCCTCGACAAGGCCGCCGTTGCCGGTGTTGGGCAAGCCGATCTCACCATCGGATGGTCCTCCGGCTGCGAATGCCGCCAGGTCCTCGCCCGCGTGCTCGACGGGAGCGGTGCGACTGCAGCGCGCCACATCCACACCGTTCCAGGAGTAGACGACGTACTCGACGCGCTCCTCGAACGGATAGCCGCAGGCCGCGGTGTCCTGCTGCGTGGTCAACGAGATTGTCTCCGCCTGCGGACCCTTCCAGACCGTCGCGACCTCGAAGTCGACTTCGAGCAAGCCGACCTCATCGGATGGTCCGATCGACGTGACTGTGCCGAGGAAGACCAATTCCGACTCGGCCATCGCCTCTTCGGGTGTGCCGGGAGGCGCGCACGAGCACGCGTAGGTGCTCGCCGGCGTCACGACGAACCAGAGACCAACAATCGACACGACCAACAGGATGCGCAAACCCACGAGCGAATGCTCCGCGACCGCCAGACCCTCCCGCGCCAACCAACTCACTGTATGCCGAGGCGAAGGGTCCGGTTCCCGTTCTTCTCCGATTCCTTCCGATTTACCATCATCGACAATCGCGGAATCGGTCCGGACCAAACGTCGAGGGAATCTCAGGCATGACCCCGTTGCAGAAGATCACTCCCTACCTCTGGTACGACCACGATGCCCAGGCAGCGGTCGACCTCTACGTCTCGCTGTTCCCCAACTCCCGAGTCATCAGCGTGGAGCGGATTCCCTCCGGTCCCGGCGAGGACGGCGCGATTGTCGAGTTTGAGCTGGATAGGCAACGCATGACCGCTTTCGACGGCGGGCCGATGTTCAAGTTCTCGGAGGCGGTCTCGTTCGTCGTCTCGTGTCAGACTCAGGAGGAGATTGACCATTACTGGTACGGCCTCTCGGAGGGCGGCGAGGAGCAGCAATGCGGCTGGCTGAAGGATCCGTACGGGCTCTCATGGCAGATCGTCCCGGCTGCGCTGGCGGAGCTGATAGCAGCTGCGCCTCAGGCGGTGATGGACGCGCTGCTTCAGATGGGCAAGATTGAGATCGAGCCGCTGCGTGGGGCGGCAAGCTCTGAAGGTGCGCGCTAGACCGAGTACAGCAATTCCCCATCCACATACGTCCGTTGCACCGAGATCTCACGGATGGACTCCGGATCGACCAGCGTTGGATCGTGGCTGAGGACGACCAGGTCGGCTCGCTTGCCGACTTCGACTGAGCCGACTTCGTGGTCGCGGAACATGGCGACGGCGGAGTTGATCGTCTGGGTCTTCAGCGCCTCGAGCGGCGAGAGTGTCTCTTCCGGTGCAATCACATCGCCCTCACGCGAGCGCCGCGCGGTGAGGCCGTAGAGGCCGATCAATGGCTCGACCGGGGCGCAGGGGAAGTCGGAGCCGGAGGCGACCGTGACGCCGGCGTCGAGGAATGAGCGGTAGGGCAGCGGCGGGATCGTCAGGCCGGCGTCGGCGATGAAGTCGACGAAGCCCTGGCCGACCGAGTAGAGGAAGGCGGGTTGGTGGGAGATGATCACGCCCAGCGAGGCTGCGCGCTCCATCTGGCCGGGATCGGCGAAGAAGAAGTGCTCGATCCGGTAGCGGGCATCGCTGCGCGGGATTTCTCGTTGGACCCGCTCGTAGGTGTTGAGCGCTTGCTCGATGGCGCGGTTTCCGAGGCAGTGAATCGCCGTCTGCAGACCGTGCGAGGCCGCGTTGAACACGAGCTGATCGACCTCGTCCTGGTTGTAGTAGGGCTCGCCGACATCCTCGAAGGTGCCGTCGGCGTGGCACTTGCGCAGCGCGTTGGAGGGATAGACCGGGTCCATGAACAGCTTGACGATCCCGCCTCGCAGGCGGTCGGAGACGTCGTCCTGGAGGAAGGCGCCATTGGCCGCCGCCTCGGGCGCGGCGAAGAAGCCGTTTCCGCCGCGCATCTGGTGGATGACGATTGGCAGCTTGCCGCGTTCGTCGGCGAGGCGGTACATCTCGGCGCTCTCAGGCATGACGACGGCGTCGCCGACGCTGGTGACGCCGTGCGACAGGTGGCGCAGCGCATTCTGTTCGACCAGGTCGGCCACGACTTCGGGGCCGAGCGTGTCGATGTGCGACCGCATCGAGGCGTGATGGACGAGGTCCGAGGCGCGTTCGTAGAGCATTCCGGTCGCTTCGCCGCTCTCGTCACGCAGGATCTGACCGCCGCGGGGATCGGGCGTCTCGAAGTTGATCCCGGCGATCGACATCGCTGCCGAGTTGGCGTAGCTGGCATGGTAGGAATAGTCCATCACGCAGACCGGATTGTCGGGCGCGACGTCGTCGAGCTCGGAGCGGGTAAGCCAGCCGCCGTTGGCGTGTCGGGCGGTGTATCCAAGTCCCCAGACCCACTGGCCGGCGGGCGCGGCCTCAGCCGCGACGGCGATGGCGTCGAGGACGGCTGGCTTGCCGGCGAGGGGCGGGATCCGGCAGTCAACCGATACCGGCTCGAAGGTCGTCATCGAGAAGTGGTTGTGGGGATCGCAGAAGCCGGGAATCAGGGCGCGGCCGCGCAGGTCGACATGTGTGGCGTCGGGGCCGACTGATCGCCGTACCTCGCCGCTGTCGCCGACCGCGATGATCTTGCCGTCGCGCACGGCGACTCCGGACACAATCCGATCGAGTCCGTCCATCGTCAGCACGCGTCCACCGGTGAAGAGCAGCTCCATGTTCGCCTCCCTGGGAACGGACCCTGGATCGGTCAGAGGCTAACGAACCGGCTCCGCGACGCCGTGACTGCCGGTCCAAGGCCGTAGCCTGAGGCGGCGGTTCGGTTCCGAGAAGCAAACCGCGTCCGTTCCCGGCGGACGCGAACGCTCGGATTGATTGCCGCGGCCGGAGATGTACGGGACAGGCGACGACAGTGGCCAACGAACACATTCGTTACGAGCCCGATGAGCGCGTTCCGCCTCTCTTGACCCTCAATGTCGCGTTTCAGGGCATGGTTCTGATCGTGTCGAACACGGTCACCTTCGTGGTGATCTTCTCGGCGGCGTTCAACGACGACGGCAGCTACATGACCTGGGCCATTGTCGGCGCACTAATCGTGGCCGGCGTCTCCACAGCTCTGCACGCATCGAAGATCGGTCGCCTGGGACCGGGACACGTCCTGCTGATGGGATCGGGCGTTCCGTTTCTGGCGGCTTGCGTGCTGGCCGTGGAGCAGGGCGGGCTGGCGCTGATGTCGAGCCTGGTGATCGCGTCCTCTCTGATTCAGTTTGTCGTGGCTGCCCGCCTGGCCCAGCTACGACGATTGATCACTCCGGTCGTCTCGGGCGTTGCGTTCATGATGATCGCGTTGTCGGCCATGCCGATCGCGCTCGGACGGCTCAACGACGTGCCCGTCGGCGCCAGCGACGGGGCCGGTGCTGTTGTGGGGCTGGCGACCCTGGCCATCACGGCATTGCTGATGCTGCTCGGCAGTGGCCTGTGGCGCCTCTGGGCTTTGCCGATCGCCCTGATCGGCGGCTGCGCGATCGCGGTCCCGCTCGGGGTGTACGACATCCAGCGAGCACTCGACGCGCCCTGGTTCGATCTGCCGGAGGTTGCTGGCTGGCCAGGATTCGGTTCGGTGCTGGAGGAGGACTTCTGGGCGCTGCTGCTGGTCTTCCTGGTCGTGAGCGCCGTGGTCGCGGTGCGCTCCAGCAGTGAGGGAGCGGCGATTCAGCAGGCCTCGCGGCGCGAGCCGCGCAGCATCGACTTCCGCGGCGTGCAACGGACGCTGAACGTTGGCGGCATCGCGATCTTCCTCTCAGGGATAGCCGGCACGCCGCCGACTATTGCCTACCTGCCCTCGACCATCTCTCTGTTCCAGTTCACCGGAGTTGCGGCTCGGCGGGTCGGGATCACCATTGGCGTGATGCTGATCGTGGCCGCGCTATTGCCCAAGATCGTGGCCATGCTGCTGACGATTCCGCGACCAGTCAGCGGCGCGTTGCTGTTGGTGATCATGGGGCTGCTGTTCGTGGAAGGCATGCGTACCGTCTTGCGAGACGGACTTAACCGACAGCGCGCAGCGATTGTCGGGACGTCGCTCTCGATCGCGGTCGGCCTGCAGAGCCAGAACATCCTGGCGGAGGTAATCGGCGGTACCTGGGGCGCCACGCTGGGTAATGGGGTGGTCTTCGGCGTGTCGGCTGCGGTGCTGTTGACCGTGGTGCTCGAGCTGGCCGGTTCGCGACCGCGGCCTCGGCGGATGGAGTCGGAACTGGATGTCTCGGCCTTACCCGAGATTGAGGCGTTCCTGCGCCAGCTCGGCGCCGATCTTCGATGGAACCGGGAGTCAATCGACCGTCTCCATGCGGCGGGCGAGGAGACGTTATCGGCCATGTTGAACCTGCGCGACGACTACGAATCGGACCAGCCGCCTCGCCTCGCGCTGATCGCGCGTCCGGCCGGCGGGACGGTCGAGCTGGAGTTCCTGGCGCTGTTCTCGGAGGAAAACCTGGAGGACCGTATCGCATACCTGAGCGAACAGGCCGAGGAACCCGACGTGGGCGACATCTCGTTCCGGTTGTTGCGCTTCTACGCGTCGTCCGTGCGGCATCGGAAGTACTACGGTGTTGATATCGTGACGGTCGAAGTCGAGGGTTCGCGATCATGAACGCGA
This sequence comes from Chloroflexota bacterium, assembly GCA_009838735.1. Lineage (GTDB taxonomy): Bacteria > Chloroflexota > Dehalococcoidia > Bin125 > Bin125 > Bin125. The sequence goes on along the minus strand of VXQZ01000043.1, from coordinate 20,923 downwards.
CCCGTTCACGACTCATGTGCCCATTGCCGCGCAGTACCGCGGTCGCAATAGAGAGGATTCGCCGAGATGAGTAGTTTCCTGGTCATTGACACTGAGGTGATCGACGACGACGCGTTCGCTGAGTTCGCGGAGAAAATCTACGAGGCCGTCACCGCTCACGGCGGCACGTTCCTCGTGCGCGGCAGCGACCTCGATGTGATCGAAGGAGACTGGACGCCGCAGCGGCTGGTAATCATGTCCTTTGACAGCGACGACGGCGCCGGGGCGTTTGTCCGTTCGGCCAGGTACACCGGCCTCGACGAGCTTCGCCTGCGAGCAGTGCGATCCAGCGTCGTCGTGGCAGCGGGATACCAGGGCTGACACAGTTCGCAGATTGCGGGCGCCTTCTGAGAGGCCAGGTGACGCCGTGCCGACCGATGTAGACGAACAACGCAGCGGCAATCCTCGCGAGGCCCTGCGCGACTACCACCAGATTCAGCAACTGAGCGAGTCGCAGGAGGACGCCGCGCGGATCGAAGAGCAACCGAAGCTGGTCAGTCGGTTCTACGACGCCGTCACCCGCTTTTACGTGTTCGGTTGGGGCACGACCTTCCACTTTTCGCCACGGCGACCCGGCGAGAGCCTGGTCGAGTCCCAACGGCGGCACGACGAGGAGATCGGAGAGATCCTTCAACTCAAGCCGGCGATGGAGGTTGCGGACCTCGGATGCGGGGTTGGCGGTCCGATGATTACGATCGGGAGGGCGAGCGGGGCCAACATCACCGGGATCAACTTCAGTCCCGAACAGATTTCGCGAGGCGAGCGGCTGGTGGCGAAGGCAGGACTGAGCGAAACCTGCCGCTTCCTCTACGCCAACTTCATGGATGTGCCTCTTGAGGATGGGACGTTCGACGCCATCTACTCGTTCGAGGCCGTCTGTCACGCGCCGAACAACCTGCTGCTCTTCCAGGAGCTGTATCGCCTCGTGAAGCCGGGCGGCGAGATCGCGATCGTCGATTGGTGCTTCACCGACAAGTTCGATCCCACGAATTCCCGTCACCAGGAGATTCGCAAGGACATCGAGACGAACAACGCGGTGCCGGACCTGCTCACTACGGAACGGCAGGTGGAAACGGTCGAGGAAGCCGGCTTCGAAATCATCCAGGCCATCGATCAACAGGCCGAGCACGGCAACCCACAGACTCCCTGGTACATGGCGCTGCAGGGACGCGATTTCTCGTTCACCTCGTGGGCCCGGACGCCGATCGGCCGTGGATTCACGGCGACCGTGACCAGGCTCCTGGAGCTGGTGCGGATCGCTCCGGCGGGAACCAGTGAAACCGCCTCGTTCCTCAACGTCGCGGCCGATGCACTGGTCGAGGGAGGCGAACTGGAGATCTTCACCCCGAGCTTCCTGGTGCACGCCCGCAAGCCGGCCGGAGCTGGCGATGGATCATGATCAGCTTCAGGTCCAGACGCGAGGAATCATCCTCGCTTCTCATGGCGCGCCGAGCTGAGGACTACCCATATCCCTACCCGACGGGCTGGTATCGGCTGGCCTCGACCGACTCGCTGCGCCGCGGCGAGATTCGCTACCTCGAATGCCTGGGCAAACAGTTCGTCCTCTGGCGAGAGCGGGAGCGCGGTGAGATACACCTGATGGACGCGTTCTGCCCGCATATGGGCGCCAATCTGGCTCGCGGACGGATTCGCGCCGATTGCATCGAGTGTCCATTTCACCAGTGGCAGTTCGCAGGAGACGGCAGCGTCGAGCACATTCCCTACAGCGAACATCCTCCAGCGGGATCCCCAGCGCGGAGGTATCCATTGGAGGAAGTGCACGGGCAATTGTTCCTGTATCACCGTGCCGATGGCGCTTCTGCAGGCGACGCCCAGGAGCCTCCGCCCTATCCAGTTCCGCGCATCCCTGAAATGGACGACGGCAGCTTCGTGTTCCGCGGTCACCGCAATTTCGGCAGAGTCGGAATGCACATCATCGAGATCGCCGAAAACGCCGTTGACACAGCACACTTTCAACCGCTGCACGGCCAATTCCGGCTGCCCTGGACACAGATTCCGATCCCGAAGGTCGACATTGTCCACACAGCGAAATGGACACTGGACGAGGATGCTCCGTGGATGATGCACTTCGATGACGAAGTGGCTCTACGCATCTTCGGACGCGAGTACGACTGGACGCACGCAAGAGCGCGGGTCTCGTACTACGGGCCCGGCAGCTTGCTCCTCTTCCGCATTACCTTGCCTGGCCGCGGCGAGATTGTGATGTACCAGACCTTTCTGCCAATCAGCCCGCTGGAGCAACAGATCGACCTCCGCTGGTTCGCCGATCGCAACCTTCCCCGTTGGCTGGTCTGGTACGTGATCGGCAACTGGGCGTCGCAGCTGCCTCAGGATGCCGCGATCTGGCAGGACAAGGTGTATCTGCCGCGACCGATCCTCTGTCGAGACGACGGTCCCGTACACCAGATGCGGCACTGGTATCAGCAGTTCTTGCCCGTCGAGTCGACGGCAACCGACACGGACCGGACGCATTCGCCTCGCGAGCGCTCTACTCCCGCAGCCTGACCGGTCTCCTACACCGAGTACAACAACTCACCGTCGACGTAGGTCTGCTGCACGACGATCTCGCGAAGGTATGTCGAGTCGACCAGCGTCGGATCATGGCTGAGCACTGCCATGTCGGCGCGCTTGCCGACTTCGATCGATCCGACCTCGTGATCGCGGAACATCGCGGCGGCCGAGTTGAGCGTGTAGGTGCGCATTGCTTCGAGCGGAGAGATCGCCTCGTCGGCGGCGATCACCGTGCCGTCGTGTGAGGTGCGTGTTGTTAATCCATACAGCCCCAGCAGCGGTGGCACGGGGGCGCAGGGGAAGTCGGATCCCGACGCCACGTGCACGCCGGCATCCAACATGCTGCGATACGGCATCGGCACGGTGTCAAGCCCAGGCTGGGCAGTCATCTGCTCGAAGTAGTCGCCGATCAGATGCAGGAACGGCGGTTGGTGCGAGATCATCACGCCGAGTGACTGGGCTCGATCGATCTGATCATTGGTCGCAAACATGAAGTGTTCAATGCGGAATCGGCGATCCTCGCCGGGGGTCTCTCGCAGCGCACGTTCGAATGCGTTCAACCCCTGTTCGACCGCCCGGTTACCGATGCAATGAATCGCAACCTGCAGGCCGCGAGACGCCGCGTCCAGCACCAGGTGGTCGACCTCTTCCTGCCCGTAGTAGGGCTCGCCGATCGGTTCGGTCGCGCCGTCGGGATGGCAAAGCTCCATCGCCGGAGATGGCCAGACCGGGTCCATGAAAATCTTGACAATCCCGCCCCGCAGACGGTCCGAGACGTCATCGTCCATGTAGGCGCCTGCGGCGGCGTCTTCGGGCGCAGCGAAGAAACCGGGTCCGCCGCGCATCTGGTGAATGGCGATCGGCAACTGTCCGCGCTCGTCCGTGAGTCGATAGATCTCTGCGCTCTCGGGCATCACCAGCGCGTCGCCCACGCTCGTGATCCCGTGCGAGAGGTGGCGCATCGAGTTCTGTTCCACCAGCCCAGCCACAACGTCGGGGCCAAATGTGTCAATGTACGAACGCATGGTGGCGTGGTGGACCGGATCCATCGCCCGCTCCCAGAGCACGCCGTTCGGTTCCCCGCTGTCGTCGTGCAGGATGTTCCCACCTCGTGGATCGGGCGTCTGGCGGTCAATGCCGACCAGCGCCAGCGCCGCCGAGTTGGCGTAGCAGGCGTGATACGACGAATCCATCACGCAGACCGGGTTGTTCGGAGCCACCTCGTCCAGTTCGTGCCGGAACAGCATGTCGTCGGTGACGACGCCCGGTTCAGTCTGGGAGTAGCCGAGTCCCCAGATCCACTGCCCGTCGGGGCTGCCGGAAGCCGCTGCCGCGAGCGCGTCGAGCACGGCCGACTTGTTCGCCAGCGGCGGCCTGCGGCAGTCGACCGAGCGCGGCTCGAACGTGGTCATCGAGAAGTGATTGTGCGGGTCGCAGAATCCCGGCACGAGCGCGCGGCCGCGCAGGTCGACGTGCACTGCGTCCGGTCCTACTGCGGCGCGCGCTTCGGCGCTGTCGCCGACCGCGATCACTCGCCCATCGCGCACGGCCACTCCCGAGACAATCCGATCCATCGGGTCGATGGTCAGCACCCGTCCACCGGTGAACAGTATTTCCATTTCTAGCTCCTCAGAGTCTGCGCGAGTGCGCCCACCAGAGGCTACCGATTTTCGCTACGCGGGGAACCAGATGCCAGCCCCAGGATTGCCGGACCTGTATCCACTTCATCCACAATCAGTGTCAAATGGAGTCGTGACTAGCACCGGTGTAGCTGGAGACAACAGTATGTTCCTCATGCGGAGGTGGAAGTGGTGCTGACGACAGAATCGGTGTGGAACGCGCTCCAGCAATTCGACCAGCGCGATGGATATCCCGGACGAAGTCTGGGGCGACTGGTACAACTTGCCAATCGCGAACTGCGCGAATGGGGTCACGACGGACACCAGGTCACGGTGGAGCGAATCACGCCCTATTTCGGCGACTCGCAGGTTCTGCGCTGCTCCTTCTGGTGCGAGACCTGTCATGTCTCGCATCATGCGCTGATCAACATGCCGCTCAGCAGCACGAAGCCGAATGACGGCGGCGCCAATAACCCTGCGGACGGCGATCCGCGACCCCGGCGGGCGATTCAGCCCTCCACTCCGGGAATGAAGCAGCGAATCCTGGGCTGAACCGCGAGCGCGCGGCTAGCGGCGTACTCCGTTGCCGCCGTCGCGCTGCTCCATGCTGACTGAGGTCGGATCGCCGCTGCCGTCCTTGACCGGAATCAGCTCCCCGTCCGGACGGGGATGGTGCGCCCAGTGACCGGTCGGCTCTTCCCCGCGACAGATGATCGAGTTCTCGTTCCAACCGTTATAGGCACGGACATCCTTCGACAGATAGCGCATCGCCAGCCCACAGCGCCGGCGACTCGAATCGTTCGGCTCCGAGCCATGCAACACCCAGTCGCTGTGCAAAGAAATCTGACCCGCCTTGAGTTCAAGCGCAACCGGCGGATCGCCGTGCTCCTCCGGCTCCTCGACCGTCTGATTGAGCACGTTGTGCTCTTCGGCAGTGCTGTCGCGGAACTCGACCTGGGCCTTGAGATGCGAGCCGGGAATCACCTGCATCGCCCCGTTACCCAGGTCAGAATCATCGATCGCCAGCCAGGCCGACACGACCTTGCTCGGCGTGATCGGCCAGTACGAGGCATCCTGGTGCCAGCTCACGCGCATCCCGTCGCCGGGCAGCTTGGCGAAGAAGTGGCTGTGCCGGAGGATCACCGTCTCGCCGAGCATGTCTTCCATGATGTCGAGGATCCGGCAGTCGGTGACGATGTCCCACACGCCCTGGCAGTGCTTGTGCCAGTTGGTCAGCTCGTAGCTGTTCCAGCCCGCCTCCAGCGCTTTGGGCAGCAGTTCGTCGAAGTAGCCGCGAATCGACTCGATCTCCGACTGCGAGAAGATGTCTATCGGAAAGACGTACCCCTTGTCGTTGTACTGCTCGATTTGTTCCGTCGACAATTGCTCCGGCTGATCGACCCCCAGGGGGAAGAAACGAAGGTCGCGTTGCAGTTCCGGAAACGCGTCGGTCCGTTGTGTCATCGGTTGAGGCCTTCAATCCACAGGCTCGTTGCCTGACCTGAGCAATGTAGCCAATGAGTAGCCAACGACGCCGAGACGGTCGGCGAGCTTACGCAAGCAAGTGTTGTTTGAGGAAGTCAAGCTCGGCTCGAAGGTAGGCGCCTGCGCCATCGCTCAATCGCAGCAGATGCCAGCCGTTCTCGACCGTGTACAGCTCGGCGTCCCGAATCCCGGCGGCCGAGTGCTCGGCATGAGCGAACGGAACGTCCCCGTCGTGCGTCCCGTGGACGACCAGGGTCGGACAGCTCACTCGATCCAGCGGCAGCTGCTCGATTGAAGCGAATTGCTTCAGGTCGTTGTCGAATCCCGCGCGCAACATGCCGAAGGGCGGACCGTCGGAGAGCTGACGCAGAATGTCCATCTTCTCAGGATCGCCAATGACGTCCTGTGTAATCCGCGAGATCTCCCCAGGCTCGTGCGTACTCTCGACCTTCATCATCTGGCTCACGGCAAATCGCGGGTACCAGCGCAGCAGCCGAGCCTGGATCCTGAACGCGACCGAGCTCCTCGCCAGCGCCATGATCAGCGGCGAGACATCCGGAGCGAACCGTTGCGAGATCGCCACTTCGAGCATCAGGCATGCGACCCGGACGGGGTGTCGGGCGGCGAACTCAATGCTGCTCGGACCGCCGCCCGAGATGCCATAGGCGGCCACCCGGTCGACTCCAAGCGAGTCCAGTAGGGCGGCCGCGGCGTCTGCCTGATCGGTGAAGGTGCGGCCGGTCTCGAGCGGCGTGCGCAGATAGCCCGGCCGAGACGGGGTGATCGTGCCAAGTCCTTCTGCTTCGAGCGGCTCGCCGACGAAGCTGGCGTGGTGACCCTGAGGCGTGCCGTGAAAGATCAGGACGTAGGGCGCGTCGCCGTGCCGTGCGAACTCCACCGGCCCACGAGTCGTCTCAACTACCTCAGACGCGGCATTGAGCGCATCCAACTTCTTGCTGTCAGCTCTGCCGACAAGAGACACCATGCTCAGTGATTCCAACTGTCTCCCGGGTTCCGCTTCACATTTCGGTAGCCTAGCCACCCTGGAGTACCAAGATGGCTGCCGATTCCAGCGAAGGAGCCTCGGCCCAACAAGAACGGCGAGAGGCCGGCGCGACCGTCGTAGCGACCCGACTCCAATTGAGAGGCTGGCGCAAGCTTCGCCGGTTTTTCCAGGTTAACCGTGCGGTCGAACGGCAGCTGAGGGCCGATCCGGGGCTGGTCAGCTATCGGCTACGAGCCGATTTCATCAGGTTGCAGTTCTCAACCATGTCGATCTGGACCGGAGATGCGCCAATCGATGGCTTCGTCTGGACCGGCAATCACCTTGAGGCGGTGAACGTCTTCGATGACATTGCGGTCCGGGAGCGTTCGGCCTTCGTCAGATGGCATACGCCGAACCCGGAGGAAGTCACCTGGTCCGAGTGCCGGGACCGGTTGGCAGTCAAGGAGCAATCGTCGTAGCGGTCAATCGTGGATGTCTGATGGGGCGCGTATGCTTGAGCGCCGATCACCGTTTGCATTTGGACCGTTCCGCCCCGCAAACGACTGCTGAGGCCGGATCCGTGCCACGGGCGCGGGGTCGTCCGTCCAGCCTGAGCCGGGCGCTCCATTCACGGCGGCGCCATTCCCCGCCACTGCGCCCGGTTGAGGTCCAAGCGCGCCTTCCGGTACCTCCGGCAGATCGTGCTCTCCAGTTCGCAACCGCTTCTCCCGCAACGTCACGACGGCGACCAGTGAAATCAGGCCGACTCCGACGGAGATCCAGAAGTTGTTGGTGATGGCGACCGCCAGCGCCTCGGGCAGGGTGGTCAGGATCTGAACCAGACCGGCTTCGCCGATCTCGGCCAGCAGACCGGCTCGAGCTTCCTCGTTCAGCAGCTGCGTCGGGTCGGCACGCTCGGCGAGGTCCGCGGGCAGCCGCGCGGCCAGCTCGCTCGTCAGTCGACCGGTGACCAGCGCGCCGATCAGGGTCACGCCGATGATCCCGCCAATCTCCTGGAAGAACTGGGTCGCACCTGAGATCGTGCCCAGCATTCTCTGGGGCAGCGCATTCTGCGCCGCGGTCATCACGGAGGGGAAGAGCAATCCCAACCCGCTGCCAAACAGCACCAGCCGCCAGACCACGTCGACAGCGCCCGATTCGGCGCTGAGCTGCGTCATCAACCAGGCGCCGACGGCGATCACCACGCTGGCGATGATCGCGAGCATCTTGTAGCGACCGGTACGCGACATGACCTGACCGGCGAGCGAGGCCATGACCACCATCGACACAATCTCGGTGCTGAGCAGCAGGCCCGAGGCAGTCGGCGTATAGCCCAGCACACCCTGCATGAAGTACGCCAGGAAGAACGACACCCCAAACAACCCGCCGCCGGTGGCCATCATCACGATCGCTGCAACCCGGAACGTGTGATCGCGGAACAACTCTCCCGGCAGGATCGGTTCCTTCGCCGCGCGTTCGGCAGCCACGAACCCGAGCACGCCGAGGATCGACACTCCAAACAGCGCCAGCGTCTTCGTATCGAGCCAGGCCGTCCCCGTCGAGACCAGCGCCAGGGCGAGCATCGCCGGCATCAGCATCAGCAGCATCGCGGCGATGCCCAGCCAGTCGATCACCACCTTGCGCGGCGGGGGCCGCAGCCAGGGCATGATGAACGCAATCGAGGCAAACGCCAGCGCAGCCAGAGGCAAAATCGACCAGAACACCCAGCGCCAATTCAGTGCGTCGACGATCAGCCCGCCCAACAGTGGCCCGACCAGACCCCCGACTCCAAAGACGGCCGCGAAGATGCCCATGTACTTGGCCCGCTCGGCCGGCGGAAACAGGTCGCCGGAGATCGAGAACGAGTTGCCCATCAAGATCCCGCCGCCGATGCCCTGCAGCGCGCGGAATCCAATCAACATCTCCATCGACGTCGCGAATCCGGCTAGCGCAGTGGCCACGGCGAAGATCACCAGTCCACCGAGCAAGAACGGCTTGCGCCCATACACATCCGACAAGCGTCCCGCGATCGCCACCGCCGGCATCGAGGTCGCCATGAAGGCGGACTCCATGAACGCGATCAGATCGAATCGGCCCAGATCGGCGGCGAGCACGGGCGTCGCCGTCGCCACGATCGAGTGCTGCACCGCAGACAGGAACATCGCCACGACCGCGCTGCCCAGGATCAGCATCTTGGTGCGATGCGGCAGCGCAAACCCAACCGTCGCGGCAGTCGGAGTATGCGGGGCGGCGTGACTCATCAGGGGTCCAATGGGAGGGCCCGCGGGCGGCCCGAACCAGACCCGACCAGCTTACCAACGATCCTCTCGCCTCCCTATCGCGCCGTCCGCTGACAACAGGCACGGCGCAGCGACCCTATGATCGCGGCGGAACAGAGAGACACCCACATGCCAGAACCCCTCGAAGGTCTACGTGTCGTTGAGTTCGCAATCGCCATCCAGGGACCACTGGTCGGAGGATTCCTCGCCGACATGGGCGCAGACGTGGTCAAGGTCGAACCGCCTGGCGGTGATCCCAACCGCTGGCACACCGGCGTCAACTGGACCGCACCGCCCGAGACCCCCGGCGCGCAGTTCCTCTCGGTCTCACACGGCAAACGTTCAATCGCCCTGGACGTCCATACCGAGATCGGCCGCGAAGTACTGATGCGTCTCGTCGATCAGGCCGACGTCTTCGTGAGCAACTTCCGCGAGGACTCGCTCGAGCGCATGGGCCTCGGCTACGACGAGCTGGCCAAGCGGAACGAGCGGCTCGTCTACGGCATCGCCAACGGCTTCGGACACGAGGGACCCGACCGCAACAAGCGCATGACCGACCAATACGCGCAGGTCCGCAGCGGGATCGCCAACATGGTCGGCGATCCGGAAACGCAACCGATGATCGCAGGCTCGGTGATCGGCGACACCTCTGGCGCGATGGGCCTCACCCTGGCGATCATGACCGCCCTGGCCGCCCGCGAACTCCACGGCGTCGGCCAGAAAGTCCGCACCTCCGCTTATGGAGTGTTGGTCTGGATGCAGGGCTGGGAACTGAACCACTCCTCGATCTCCGGCACGATGCTCTCGCGCGAGGGACCGCATCATCCCAATGTGCCCGGCAGCGCCGGCACCTATCTCACTGCCGACGGCGGCGCATTTCACGTGGACGTGCAGGGAGACGAAGTCTGGCAAGAGTTCTGCGAATTCGGCGGGATCCCCGAAATCGGAACTGATCCGCGTTGGAACGAGAGTCGGAAGCGCTCGCCAATGAACGATTTTCGCTGGGTCGACCAGGCCAAGCTTCTGCGGCCGCACGTGGCGCGAGCAATGAAGCATCGAACCACCGACGAATGGGAGCAGTTCTTCGACGAACGCCGCGAGTACATCATGTATCAGCGCGTCTTCGACTACGAGGACGTGATCAACGACGAACAGGCCTTGAAGAACGGCTACATCGTCGAGAAGGACGTGCCCGGCGTCGGCAAACGGCCCATGACCGGCAACTTCGCCCAGTTCAACAAGACGCCGCCCAGCGCCAAGCCCTGGTTCCCGGAACTGGGTCAGCACACGGCTGAGGTGATGTCGGAACTCGGTTTCAGCGACGAACAGATCGCCGAGGTTGAGGCCCAGAAGAATCCGCGCCAACCAATGTCACGCCGCGCCCGCAGTCGGCGGCGTTAGTCCCCCCGCGCGAGCGCCGCCATGTCTCGCGTTGTTGCAAGCGCGAGGTCCGTGCAGGGCAGGACCAGGTTGTCGCCGCCGTGGATCGTGCCCATGACCTGGCGACAACGGGCTCGCTGACCGGCTCGCAGCAAGAGTCGGTAGAACTCGATCCCCTCGTCGCGTAACGGATCGCATTCGTTCACGCTGATCACGGTCTCGGGAAATCCCTGGACATGCTCCTCGGTCGCGAACAGCGGCCAGGCCTCCGGATCCTGCGCCTCGAACGCCTCCATGCCATAGCCCATGGCCCCGAAGTTGCTGTGCGTATCAAGAAAGATGCTGTTGTTCTCGGTCGAGGACGGCAAATCATCGCGCGGCCAGCTTCCGGAAATGTAGGGACACATCGCGTAGATGCCTCTGATCAAACCTGCGTCACCCTCGCGCGTCAGCCTCAGACCCAGCGCTAACGCCAGATTGCCGCCTCCGCTCGAACCCGAAACCACGATCCGATTTGGGTCGATGCCCCACTCATCAGTCTTCGAGATCAGCCACTTCAGCCCCGACACGCAGTCGTTCAATCCGGCTGGGTACGGCGCGACCTCCGGCGCGGACGAGGGCACGGCGCAGTTGCGGAAGTCGACCATCGCCACGACCACGCCGTGATTTGCGATCATCCGGCCTAACGCCTGGTAGTTGGCGTCGAACGCGGACAGCAGCGCCATGCCGCCGCCGTGGATGTAGTAGACGCAGGCCAGTGGTTGGTCCGATCGACCTGTCCGAGGCCGCATCAGCGAGACCTTGATCGTGTTGCCGTCCGGCTCCGAGACGAACGTCTCGGTCGTGATCGTCAAGCCCGCAGACGGGGCCACTGCCTCTGCTTCTTCCTCCGAGACCCCGGTCGTCGCCTGCAGAGCCTCAAGCACCTCCGGCGAGTTCATCGCCGCAACCAGCTCCTCCCGCGAGTCGAAGCTCGGCAGCGGAAACGCCGGCACGTCGCCAAACGCCTCCTTCAGCCGAGGGTCAATGCGAGGGTCTTCCGTCATTCGGCTCATCGGATGCTCCTTCATCGCGGGAGAGCGTAACTCACTACCGGACGAGACCCTGACCAATCCACGATCACCCCGGCCAACCCACCCAGCTCGGGTCGCCGCCCAAGCTCCACCCGAGCCCGAAAGTGAGAAGTCAGCAAGCAGCCAATGGTCGTCGAATCGGCCATATCCGGTCCGCCCTCCAAGAACCGGAAGACCATCCTCCAGAACGCCCGATCAGTTCTCAAGCGAGAACCCTGGAGGTCTGGGAGCACACATAGCGGTGTTGCCATCCGATACATCCAGGGACCGGGACATCCACCACCAACCCGCCAAAACCTCAGCCCACACTTCCCTCTCCTCACGCAACGATCAAGGCCTAAGCATCTATCCGTGGTACCATCCGGCCTCAAGAGCTTGCAAATTCCCCCCACCCCACTAGCCACTGATGACACACCCAACCAGCCCGATCTACGCAGCCACCCTCACCTCTTACCTAAGCCACATCTCCTCCCTCATTGCTTCGCACCCTACACGCCGACTAGCATATCGCGGACAAGGCGACAAGCAGTGGCTACTACGCTCTGGGGCAACTCGACGACTCGTCACGACCTACAACCAAGAACCTGACGCAGAACCACGCCTATTCCGCCAGCGCTTCATCGAGTACCACCGCGACACCCTCGCAATGGCCGCCCGCCGCAAGGGTATCGGGGCCTCCTACGGCTCTGAGCTCAGAGATTTGCAGCTTCTCGCGACGCTGCAGCACCAAGGCGCAGGTACGGGACTTCTGGACTTCACTTACAGCCCATTAGTAGGACTATTCTTCGCCGTACGCGAACAGGCCACGACAGGCAAAGTCTACATATTGGACGTTACGCCGACCGCAAGCGACCTTGAATTCAACAGACGGGCACTAGCAACATCCATCGAAGAGATCCTCATGGAGCCGCCCACCATCCCGAAACTCCTAACGTGGGAACCGGCGCCAGTTGGCGATTCTGCCGCACGAATCGTCGCCCAGCGCAGCCTGTTCGTGATGGATCAGCTCTCGGATATAGACTCTAGGCTTCTCCTCCAAATCGAAATCCCGCGCTTTGCCAAGCGCCAACTCCTCCGGGAGCTCGAAATGGTAGGCATTACCTACGACATCCTCTTCGGCGACCTGCAAGGTTTCTCCTCTTCACACTCCCCCACATCCCCATTGCCACCCGACGCACGCTCTCATCGTGAGGCTGGCAATGAGCTTCTCAACCAGCAGAGTTACGAGTCTGCTCTCGGTGAGTATGACCAGTATCTGGCCTTCTACCCGAACGATGGCGAAATCTTGTTTCAGCGCGGGAATGCACTGGCGGAGCTCCGGAGAGACACGGAGGCCGTTCATGACTATGACAGCGCGCTTTCCGCCTCCAGCCCACGAATGGTACGAGCCATTAGGCATCTCATCCTCTTCAACCGAGCAAATGTAAAGGCTCGAGGTGGTTTCCACAATAGTGCCATTGAGGACTACACTGAGGCTATCAGTATCTTTCCCGAGTTAGACCAAGCATACTTTAACAGAGGCAATGTGTATTTCGAGTCGGGCCGCTTCGATCTTGCGACAGAAGACTACATGAATGCCAGTTCAACTCCATCGGCCCGCTACAATCTCGGCAACGCACAAATGGCGACAGGACGATTCGCGGATGCTCTTATCTCTTACACCGAAGCGATAGCCGCGGGCTTGAAAAACGAACATACACGCCGAAATGCCAGTGCTGCGCGGACCCTAGCCGATACAGTTGGAAACCGAGGAGTTGTAGTTTCGCAACAGGGAGACTTGCACGAACACACCCTGATAGTAACTGCACGAATCCAAGGGGACGAGCCGCAGGCCATTCCCAAGTGGTTCGCAATCGACGGGAACACTGGTTCCATCGGGAACTTTGGGCATGGAAGCCCTGGAGGGGCAGGCTTTGAAGGGGGTCCATGGTTCCGAGTGCTGCTTATCTGACGTAAGCTATGGCACTTGTTGCACTGAATTGGGGGGAAAGCAGTTCGCGTCATTCAGCGGAAACTGTGAAACACCCCTGACCCCACATCCCACAACACCACCCTCCCATCGACCGCCGACGCCAGCGCCCTCGACCCCTCCAGATTCCGCCCCGCACCGGACACCAGCACGACGAACTCCGCCGACTCCGGCACCCCATTCCGACCTCCCGCTGGCGACGTCAATACCCGCGCCGCCAACTCCGGCGTCACCTCATCCCCGATCTCCGCACCGGCAATCTGTGCGACGATCTCCGGCCGATGCACCGAACGCTCATCCAGCGGCCGACCCAGCACGCCGGCGCCGATCACGGCAGCCACGACATCGACCCCCTCAGGAATGATCGGCTCATGAGCAGCGGGCGCCTTGAACGGCCGACCCCGCGAGCCGTCGGCCTCGACGCCGACCAGGCTGGCCAGACCCGCGTCGACCGCCTGACGCGGCCAGGATGGATTGACCGCCAGGACCCGTTCCCGGTCGCCCCGGCCTGAGCCAACCACCGCTGAGGACAGGCCCCGCGATCGGATGTCGTCCAGCGCGCCGGCGCGAAATGCGTCGTCGCGGCCGATCGCTAGCGGCATCGTCCGACCCTCGCGCGGGATGGTCATCCTGGTCGTCGTGGTCAGCACGGTCAGACCCTCCCCGCCCGAGGCTTCCCATTCCGCCGCCAGCGCGAACAGCACCGTCGTCTTGCCGCCGCCGCCCACCGTCGCGAAGACCGCCGGCCGAGTTAACCCCAACGCCCCATGCAACGAGTGCAATGGCAAATCCACGGTTCGCCTCCAGCCCGCAGCCTAAACTCAACCCATGAGCGAATCGTTCTCGGTAATCATCCTCGCCGGCGGATTCGGACGCCGCCTGGGCCGCGACAAGGCCACCACCGAGGCCGGCGGTCGTCCGCTGCTGCATTGGAGCGCCCTCGCCGCCGCCCAGGTCACCAACGACATCGTCGTCGCCAGGCGGCCCGACCAGCAGTTTCCGCCACTCAGCGGCGTCGACTGGCGAGAGATCGTCGACCATCGCCACGACCGCGGCCCGCTGGCCGGACTCGAGGCCGCGCTGCCTCAGATCGAGCACGACCTCGCCGTCGCCGTCGCCTGCGACATGCCCTTCCTCAAACCGGATCTACTGCGCGCCGTGGCAGAGGCCTGTTCCGATGTCGCCATCGCGATGCCACGTATCGACGGCGTCGCCCAGCCGCTGCTCGCCGCTTACCGGCCGTCAATCGTGCCGCAGGCGACCGGTCTGCTGGACGAGGGCGACGGCCGCATCCGAGCGCTGCTCCGGCTCGTCGAGCACCACATCCTCGACATCGAAGAACTCCGGGTTCTCGATCCAGAACTAGAGTCGTTCACAAATGTCAACCAGCAGGAGGATCTGAACGCGGTCGAACACGCCCTCACCTTGCGAAACCCGGCCGAACTCGTCTAGTCAGAATCGAACAGAATCGAGCAGATTCGAACGAGACCGAACAGGTCCGAACAACAGAAGGGACGATCCGATGCCGATGTTCCGAAGAGTCCTCACCGGCCGAGTCGCGCCGGGCAAGCATGGAGAGTTCCTGCGCGCCGTCGAGGAGGCGCTCGACTACCAGTCAGCGCGCGGCATCGAGGCGCGTTTCTCAGTCTGGGACGCGATCACCGGCCAGGCCTCGACCGTCGAGATCGTGGCCGAGTTCGAAGACCTGCGGGAACTCGAACAGTTCGAGGAGCTGGCCGCGCAGGACCAGGAGTTCGCCAAGCTGCGCCGCGCCGTGCGCGAGGCCATGGTCTTCGACTCCGCCGTAATCAACATCTACCGCAACCTCGTCTAGGAAACGCCAACCAGCCATGGTCCGTGTCGACCCCGAACGCCAAACCGAATACCGCGAGGCCTACGACGCCTGGCAGAAGCAGCTCTCGCGACTGCACGAGATCTTCCTCGACGGCGAACCGCTGGAGCCGCCCAAACTCAAGGGCCTGCTCAACCGCGAAGCGCGCGCCAAGCAGCGCTACGACGCCGCCCGCGACGCGCTCCTCGGCATCGGAGCTCTCCCGGCAGCTCCGTCCGGCGGTCTGATTGGACGCTCTCCAGAGGCGTCCATACACTCAGTGACAGCGGACAGCTCCGACGAGCAATGAGCACCCCATGAGCGACGACTACGGCGTCGACCTCGAAGAAATCCTGCGCGTGATCGACCGCGCTGCTGTGCTGATCGTCCGCTTCGACGTGCTTGAACCGCGACTCCTGGTCGACTTCCGCGCCGACCCGCCCGACACGCCGATCATCCAGCTGGTCGACCGCGTCAACTCCGCCGAAGAGCGGTTCCGCCACCTCAAGTCGCTGCGTCCGAAACTGCCGCTACCCGAGCGGATCATGTCCTTCCCCTGGCCCCGAGCGGTCGGCGCCTTCGAGGAGTCGGGCATCTGGGAGAAGATCGAGGCTCGCCTGGTCAGCCTTGGCGCCGAGCAGGAACGCATCGACCGCATCAGGCAACAACTCCTCGACGGCGAACGAGCCGTCACGGTCGCCGCCATCACGGGCGGCGAAGGCTTCCGCACCATCTGGGAACGACAAGGATCCGACGAGTGAGCGAACACCACAGCGAGATGGCATTGATCGATCTGCGTTCCGACACCGTGACCCGGCCGACTCCGGCCATGCGCGAGGCAATGTTCGAGGCCGAAGTCGGCGACGACGTCTTCGGCGAAGATCCAACGATCACGAAGCTGGAGCAGACCGCCGCCGAGCGCACCGGCAAGGAGGCGGCGCTGTTCGTCTCCAGCGGCACGATGGCCAATCTCGTCTCGCTGCTTTCTCAGACCCGCTCCGGAGACGAGCTGCTGGTTGGCGACCGTGCCCACATCGTCCGCTCCGAAGCGGGCGGCGTTTCGCGGCTCGGCGGCGTCCTGGCGACCACCCTGCCCAACCAGTCCGACGGCGGGTTCGACGCCGACCTGATCCCCGGCGCCGTCCGGCCCGACGACATGCATCAACCGCGCACCACTCTGCTGGCGCTCGAGAACACGCACAACTTCTGCGGCGGCACGGTCGTCTCGCTCGAGCGCACCGAAGAGATCGCCGGCACCGCGCGCGACCTCGGACTGCGTGTCCACCTCGACGGCGCGCGCATCTTCAACGCCGCAGCCGCGTCCGGGCACAGCGTCGCCGAACTCGCGGGACCGGCCGACAGCGTCACCTTCTGCCTCTCCAAGGGACTTGGCGCCCCGATCGGTTCGCTGATCTGCGGCGACGAAGCCTTCATCGCCGAGGCGCGGCGCACGCGCAAGCTGGTCGGCGGCGGCATGCGCCAGGCCGGCATCCTCGCTGCGGCCGGACTGGTCGCGCTGGATCAGATGGTCGACCGCCTCCACGATGATCACGCCAACGCACGCCAGCTCGCTCGCGGCCTGGCCGAACTCGGCTTCAACATCAATCCCGAGAGCGTGCAAACCAACATCATCATCGTCCAGCTCGACGCCTCCACCGATCCTGCGCCCTCGCCGAAGCTCCAGACGCAGCTCAAGCAGATCGGCGTACTCGTGACCACGCCCGATCGCACCAAGATCCGCCTCGTCACCCACGCCGACGTGACCAGCGACGACTGCGCCGAAGCTCTACGCCGCATGGCCGAAGCCGAAATCGGCCCCGACGCCAGCCGCGGCTCGTGATGCGGCCATCACCGTCATTCCCGCGCTTGCCGTGGGAATCTCGATCCCTCCGGTTCCTGCTCATCGCGACCGTCGGCGTCTGCGCGATCCTCGCCGTCGCCTGCGGTACCGATACCACCTTCGACGACCCCGAAGATCCGGTCTCCCGGATTTCGTGGCCAGACTTCGAGCGGCTCCATTACGACATCCTCGACCAGACCGACATCAGACGCGGGACGCTGATCCTGGAGACCGTCCGCGAGGGCGATGTCTACCTGCTCTCGCTGCGCTTCCGCCTCGACACCGAATCCGGCGAGGTCGTGACGGATGACGTGACCGTCTGGGTCGACGCCGAATCGTTGCAGCCGATTCGCTATGAACGCCGGGCGGAGTCTTCGGAGAAGACCGTGACCGCCGAGGCCGACTATCGCGCCGACGCCGACGGTGAGGTGTCAGCGTATGTCGTTCTTGATGAGGATGGGGAGGTGACCGAGGAGACGGTGGAGGCGGGAGTGTTCGCGTTTGACAACGATTCCTCGGCCTGGCTCTGGCGCTCGCTGGCGTTCGAGCAGGATCTGGAGCTGACCTATCGATCAGTCAACGTGGTCCAGCGGCGCAGCCAGCTGGTCCAGGTCGCGGTACGGGGCCAGGACACGCTGCGCGGGCCCGAGGGCGACGTCGTGGTCTGGCAGGTGGTGGCCACGCCGGGGGTGGAAGTTTCTCGGGCCTGGTATGAGATTGAGCCGCCGCATCGGCTGATCCGCTGGGATCAGCAGCCTCGGCGGTTTGTGCTGACGAAGATCGAGACAGAGCAGTAGAGGCCGGCGCGGCCGTCCGGGCCGTTGCGGCTTCTCGTACTACTCGTCCAGTGGACGGGCCCAGGTTGGACGCTCGACGCCGGGCGGCGGGGCGAAGGTTGCCTCTTCTTCGCTGGGCGGTTCGGCGTCGGGAATCTCCGGTCGCCAGGCCGCATCGGCTTGCTCTTCCGACTCCGAGGATGTGGCAACTGCCGCCGGCTGGACCGGTTCCGGAGTCCGATCGGCGCCGAAGACGTGCCGGGCCTGGTCTTCAGTGAGATCCGGGTGCGCGGCGATCTCGGCGGCGACCCGTTCCTCCACCGTCGGGGCGAAGTCGGCAGCATGGGTGCGGACGGCTGCAACTTCATCCTGCACGTCGGTCGGCAGGTCGGCCGCGAAGCGCGAACGCTCGTCCCGCACCGTGTAGCGGAACAGTTCCTGCTCCTCCGGCTCAAGCAGACGGCCGTCGCGCATCTCTTCGACTCGGGGCACGAGCTCCATCACGGTGCGGTCGTGCGTGGTCGTGATGATCGTCACGCCCTGCTCGACGACGAGATCGTGGAGCAGGCGGAAGATCGAGACCGCGGTCGTCGAGTCCAACTCACCAGTCGGCTCGTCGGCGAGGATCAGGGCTGGCGAGTTGGCCAGCGCCCGTGCGATGGCAACGCGCTGCTGTTCGCCGCCCGAGAGTTCGTAGGGCCGGTGACGCGCGCGCCCGGCGAGGCCGACCGCTTCCAGCAGCTCGTCCGCCCGGCGGCGGCGCTCGCGGATGCCGGCGCCGGCGATGCGCAGCGAGAGTTCGACGTTCTCGTAGGCCGACAGCAAGGGCAGCAGCCCGAACGACTGGAAGACGAACCCCACTCGGTGTCGGCGCAACTGGGTCAGCTGGCGCTCGTTGTACTCGGTGATGTTCTCGCCATCGATCATGACGTGACCCGAAGTCGGCGAGTCGAGCCCGGCGATCAGATTAAGCAGCGTCGTCTTGCCGGAACCGGAGCGGCCGATCAGCGCGACGAACTCGCCCTGCGCGACCTGCAACGAAGCATCACGCACCGCCCAGATCTCTTCGCTGCCGACCACGAATCGTCGGGAGACGTTGTGTACGTCAACCACCAGGTCGGTCTGGCTGCGGGCCGCTATGCCATTGGTGGGAACTGAAGTGGTCATCGCTGTTCGGCCTCTTCTTCCGCCGCTTCGGCCTCGTGCGCCGGCGTAATCACGATCCGGCCGTCGCGGGAATCCACGTACGCCCGACGGCCCAACGCGACCTGGTCCAGCAGCGGCTTGGGAATCTGCAATCGACCGGCGCCGTCGACGACCGCAAATTCTTCGTGGACCACCTCAGCGATCTCCGTGCCGTGGTTCTCGACTCGCCGTACCGTCTCGGTAGCAATCGTGCCGTCGCGGATCGCCACCACGCGGTCGACGCGAGCCGCGATCGCGGGGTCGTGGGTGACGATGATGACCGTCAGCCCGAACTGGTTGGAGAGACTGCGGAACAGGTGGAAAATCTCCTCCGACGTGTGCGTGTCCAACTCACCCGTTGGCTCGTCGGCCAGCAGCAGCGGTGGATCGTTGGCCAGTGCGACGCCGATTGACACCCGCTGCTGCTCACCGCCGGACAACTGGTCCGGGCGCTGCTTGCGCTTGTCCATTAGGCGGACCGCCTGGAGCAGCTGCAAGGCCCGCTCTCGCGCGTGTTTGCGCGAGCGCCCGGCGAGGATCATCGGCACTTCGATGTTCTGCTGAGCATTGAGGTAGGGGATCAGATTTCGGCCCGTTTGCTGCCAGACGAAGCCCACTTCCTCACGCCGGTAGTCAACCAGCTCCTGCTCGGTCAGCGCGAGCAGGTCGGCCTTGTTGACGTAGGCCTGGCCGGCGGAAGGCACGTCGAGACCGGCGAGCACGTTGAGCAGAGTCGACTTGCCCGAACCGGACGCGCCGACGATGGCCAGGACCTCGCCCCTTCCGACCGTCAGGTCGAGGCCGCGCAGGGCGACGACTTCGAGGTCGGCGATTTTGTAGATCTTGAACAGGTCGCGGCAGATCACGTGCTGTTCGGCCAGCATCTCGTCGGGACGAATGGGCGGGAGCGCCGCATTGGTCGTCATCGGTTACCTCAAGGTCTCGTGGAAACTTGACAGCGTCGAACACACAACGTGAGCAGGATACCCCGAGTTCCGGTCGAGGGGTAACGGGAAAGAGCCGGCGGGCACGGTGGGGCGGTCCGCGCCGGAATCTTGGTCGTCGGGCGGGCAGGGGGCGCTGAGGAGCGATGTGTAGAGCGTTCGCTGGCGTTCGGTCGGGGAAAAACCGCGATCGCCGTGGAGGACCGCGAGGGCCGCCAGCGCAGGGTGTTCGAGGGGATTAGGGAGGGTCATCATCGGACTCCTTTGGGTGGTCTTCGTCGTCCAGCGGGTTGTCGGGCTCGAAGTGGGCGAGTTCTTCGGCGGTTGGTTGGAGGGTGCCGTTCATCAGACCCGCGACCCGGGCGGCGACGCCGCTGAGCTGTTCAGAGGCCTGGTCCTGGACCTGCTGGGTGGCCTGCTGGGCCTGCTCGACGGCGCGCTCGACGACGTGCTTGGCCTGGTAGCGAGCTTCGGCGTAGAGGCCCTTGAGGTGGGCGAGGGCCTTGGTGGCGCTGTGCTGGACGTAGGCGGGTCCGTTGGTGGCCTGTCGCTGGAGCTGGTTGATGATGGCGTCTCTGGTGAACGGCAGAGGCGGGTTGGCGTGGGTGGTGTGGTTGGCGGCCGTCAGAGCGGGCATCGGTTGGTTGTCCTTTCGGTTGCGATGGGGATCTATGGTAGGTACATATGTTCTGTGTTGGGTGATGAGGTTGTATTGGGGTTGTCGTAGGAGGCTTGGAGGGTGTGGGGGATGATCGGGATGTGGTCCCGGGTTGTGATCGCGGTCTGGGCCCCGCATCAAGTGCGGGGCATCGAACCCCCGCGATCCCCCGCGCTTGACGCGGGGGCTAGACCGTGATCGTCGCGCGCGACGGGTTTGTGATCCCTAAAGGGGCCGTTGCTCGGGGAATCCGTGGGAGGGGCTGCACGTTGTGGGCCCCGCATCCCCTGTTCTAGCCGGGCGCAGGCAAGTGCGAGGCGTCGGAGGG
>VXQZ01000046.1 GCA_009838735.1 Chloroflexota bacterium | reverse complement strand
GTGCGGCCGGGATTGCGCTGGTGGGCTGCGGCGACGACGATGACGACGATCAGACGCAGGCCGTTGCTCAACAGCAACAGCAACAACAGCAAGATCAGCCGCAGGCGGCCGCGCAGCAGCAACAAGACCAACCGCAACAGGCGCAGACGGCTGAGCAAGCGGCGGACCAGGCTGAACAGCAGGAGCAGGCCGCAGCGCAACAGGACGCCGCGCAGCAGCAACAACAGCAGCAGGCTGCGACCGCGCAGGCGCAACAAGAATTGGAAGCGCCGCCGATCGGTGGTGAACTGAAGATCTCGGATACCTCCGACCTGGCCTCGTTCGACGGCTTCCTGACGTTTGGATACAAGGCGTTCCTGCACGGGCACAACTGCTATCCGATGCTGACCCAGTTCTCGAACAACCCGGGACAATCGTCGATCGACTTCCAGCCCGAGCTGTGGCTGGCCGAGTCGTACGAGCAACCGGACGACGTGACCTGGTTGTTCAACATCAAGGAGAACGCCGTCTGGGAGGACCGTGAGCCGGTCAACGGACGCAATGTGACGGCGGCCGATGTCGCGTTCTCCTTCGAGGAGGAGCGCTACGGCGGCTACCCGAATCGCGGCGCGATCCAGCCCAGCCTGGTCGGCGTTGACGCGCCGGACGACCGCACGGTGCGCTTCGATCTGAACGGTCCGCTGGCGCCATTCCTGCTCTATCTCGGACATCACGCGGGGCCGTATGTGATGCCGCCGGAGCTGCTTGTCGACGAGCTGTCGCGGCAGACGATGATCAGCGCCGGACCGTTCCTGCTGGACGAATACGAGCCGGGGTCGCGCGTGATCTACAAGCGCAACCCGAACTACTTCGACGCGCCCAAGCCGTACGCCGACTCGCTGGTGATCAACTTCATCGGCGACAACTCGGCTATCGCCGCGGCCTTCCTCAGCGGCGAGCTGAACACCACGTGGTTCGGCGTCGCGCCGCCAATCGTCGAGGAGCTGGAGAACGGCATTCCCGGGGCGACCTGGGAGTACCAGCCCAGCCTCGTGATCGGCGGCGTGTTCCCCGACCTCGCACTGGAGCCGTTCAATGACCCGCGGGTGCGCCAGGCGATGTCGGTGGCCATCGATCGCGACGCCATCCTCACGGTCGGTGGGGCGCTCGAACGCGGACAGTGGTCAACGGCATTGCCGCCGCTGGCCGGCTGGTGGGTCGATCCGAAGGAGGACGACGCGCTGGGCGAGTTCTATCGCTATAACCCCGAGAAGGCGATGCAGCTGCTGGACGCAGCGGGCGTCGATGGCCTGGACGGCGTGCCGTTCCACACGACAACGGCCTACGGCCCGATCTTCGCCGAGCAGTCGCAGGTCGTGCAGGCCAATCTGCTCCAGGTCGGGATCAGCGTCGACCTGGTCGTCAACGAGCCGACGGTGCACTACTCGACGATCTTCAACGGCAGCAACACCGGCGTGATTGGGCACACGCTGTCGGTGGCGTCGATCGAGCCGGACGAGGCGCTGCGCAATGTCTTCATCCCCGACAGTCCGCGTTCGCCGATTCCGAACGGCGAGCTGATGGGCGAGGACCAGCAGATGCTGGACCTGCTCAATGCGCAACGGACCGAAGGCGACGTCGAGACGCGCCGCAAGCTGCTTTACGACCTGCAGCTGCACATCGCCAACCAGATGTACTCAGTGCCCTGGGTCAACCCGCCGATCTCGCAGGTCGCGCGGCCGGAGTTGTCGGGCGTGCAGTTCATCCAGACCTTCGCCCCGTCGCCGTCGCTGGAGGACATGTGGTTCAACGACCTCTAGTGCAGTTCTAATGCGGTAGGCCACACGGCCTGAGTACTCAAGCGACGGACGGGGAGGCGGCGACATGCGCGGCTACCTCGTCCGTCGCTTGCTGCTCGCGGCCCTGACGCTGTTTGGGATCAGCCTGATCGTCGCCGGTGTGATGCGCACGCTGCCGGGTGACGTCGTTGATGTCCTGGCGGCCGAAGCGTTCTACAACGACGCCGAAAAGGAGCGCCTGCGTGAGGAGCTTGGACTTGAGGCGCCATTCCTCGAGTATTTCGGCGACTGGCTGATCAATGCGTTGCAGGGTGACTTCGGACAGGCGCTGCGCACGCAGCGCAGTGTGGGCAACGACCTGGTCAATCGGATCGACGTCACGCTGGAACTGGCATTCCTGGGACTGATCATCGCGACGGTGATTTCGGTGCCGCTGGGGATCGTGGCTGCGCTGCAGCGCAGCCGCTGGCCGGATTATGCCGCGCGCAGCATTGCCGTGTTTGCGCTCGCAATTCCGGGATTCTGGCTGGCGACGCTGGCGATCGTGTTCGGCGCGAAGTGGTTTACCTGGTCGCCGCCACTGGGGTACCAGGCGATCTGGGAAGCGCCGCTGACGAATCTGCAGCAGATGTGGCTGCCGGCGCTGTTGTTCGGACTGATCCTCGCCGGCGTGCAGACGCGGATCCTTCGCACCGCATTGCTCGACGTGCTGCGGCAGGACTACATGCTGACCGCGCGGGCGAAAGGATTGTCCCGACTCATGCTGTTGCGCCGCCACGCGCTGCGCAACTCGTTGATCCCGTTCATCACCGTGATTGGAGTGCAGTTTCCGGTGGTGCTCGGCGGTTCGGTCGTGTTTGAGTTGATCTTCGCCTTGCCGGGTGTCGGCATCTATCTGCTCGACGGGATTGCGAACCGCGACTACATCGTCGTGCAGGCCGTCAATGTCTGGATCGCCGGCGCGGTGATCCTGACGAATCTGATCGTGGACGTGTCCTATGGCTTCCTCGACCCACGCATCCGCGTCAGTAGCTGAGCCTCGGGCTCTGGACGCGCGTCGCGTCGGCGGCGCGGTGTTCCGGGTCGTTCGGCGGTATCCGTTTCCGTGCCTTGTGACGCTGGTGCTCTTCCTGATCGGGGCCGGCTCGGGTCTGGCCGACTTCATCGCGCCCTATGACCCGAACGCGATCAATCCGTCCGACCGGCTGCAGGGTCCGAACTCGACGTACTGGATGGGCACAGACGCGCTCGGACGCGACGTGTTCACTCGCGTCCTGTACGGCGGGCGGGCTTCACTGGGGGTCAGCGTGACTTCGGTCGCGCTCGGCGTGGTGATCGCGACGGCCGTCGGCTTGGTTAGCGGCGCGCTGGGCGGCTGGTTCGATGTGCTCGTCCAGCGGATCGTCGACATGCTGATGGCGTTCCCGGGGCTGATCATCGTGATTTCGCTGACCGCCTTCTTCGGCACGAGCGTCTCGCTCCTGGTGGTGGTCATCGCGATTGCGTTGCTTGGCGGCGGGATCCGGATCTCGCGGGCGGCGGCGATCCAGGTGGGGTCGCAGCCATACATCGAAGCGGCGCGGACGATCGGTGCGACGACGCCGCGAATCATCGTGCGTCATATTCTGCCGAACGCGTTGCCGCCGATCATGGTGATCGCGACCGCGTATCTCGGCGTCGCGATCCTGATCGAGGCGTCGGTGTCGTTCCTGGGTTACGGAATCCAGCCGCCGGCGGCCTCGTGGGGATTCATGCTCGGAGCGGAGGCTCGGATCCACATGATCGAGCAGCCGTGGTTGTCGGTCTGGCCGGGTCTGGCGATTTTCCTGACGGTGTTCTCGTTCAACATCATCGGCGACGCGCTCAGGGACGCATTCGACCCCAGACTTCGAGGCTCTGGCTAGCTGGTCTCCGGTCGAAGCGCTCGTCCCGAAATACCTAGACTTCCTGCACGCGAAGTCTGGAGAGGAGCGCGATCATGGCCAACGGACGAGTTGTCGTTGTCAAGGAGTATCAGCAGCCATTTGTGATTGAGGAGTATCCGGTTCCTGAACCGGAACCGGGCGCGATCGTGCTTCGGATCACTCAGGCGGGCGTGTGCGGGTCGGACCTGCATACCTGGCGCGGTGACATGGTTGAGACCCCGTTGCCGTCGAACGGACGCGTGATGGGGCATGAGGGCACCGGCGTTGTGCATGCGTTGGGCGATGGCGTGTCGACCGACTCGCTGGGCCGCGAGATCGAGGTCGGCGACCGCCTGATGTACTCGGCGATCACTCCCTGCGGTCGCTGCTATCAATGCTCGCGCGGGGAGCCGAACTGGTGCTCGGATCGGGGCGCATGGTCGCGGGAGGCGGGCGTCGAGCCGTACTTCACGGGGACCTACGCCGACTACTACTACCTCAAGCCGAATCATCCCGTGTTCAAGGTGCCGGACGAGTTGCCTGACGAAGTGCTCGGATTCGTCAACTGCGCGATGGGAACCACAACTGAAGGTCTGATGCGGGCCGGCTGCAAAGAGAACGATTTCGTCGTGATCCAGGGCGCCGGCGGGCTCGGTCTGAACGCGACCGCGATGGCCAAGGACATGGGCGCGCACAAGGTGATCGTGCTCGACCGCCTGCCGCAGCGCCTGGCGCTGGCGGAGGAATTCGGCGCCGACCACACGATCAACATCGAGGAGTTCAACACGCCGGAAACGCGGCGCCGCGCCGTCTGGGATCTGACCGAGGGCCGAGGCGCGAACATCGTGATGGAGCTGGTCGGGCGGGCAGAGCTCCTGGCCGAGGGTCTGACATATCTGGCCAACGGTGGCACGTTTGTGGAGATTGGCGACATCGTGCGCGGGCGCACCGTGGAGATCGATCCGAGCACGATTCTCAGCGGCAAGAAGATCATGGGCTCGGTCATGTACCGACCGCATCTGCTGCCGTTGATGATGGACATGCTGCTCAAGAATCAGAGGGACATCCCGTACGACAAGATCGTCTCGCACACCTATCCACTGGCCGACGTCAATCAAGCGTTCGTAGACAGCGAATGGCACGAGCGGGATACGAACGTGTCGCGCTCGATGTTGGTGCCATAGACAACAACAACCACAGGCCGTCATTCCCGCGCCTCCTGCGCGGAAATCTCGCTCCGACCGGTACACGCCTCGATTCGAGGTCGAGGGCACAAAGGTTGCGGCCGGGGTGAACCACTGCGAGATACCCGCGGCAAGCGCGGGTATGACGACTTCTTGTTCGACCTATTCGACCCAGTCCGGCGTCGCGCCCCAGGCGTCTTCCGAGACGATGTCTCGCAGCGGCTTTCGATTGAGCGGGCCGAAGCGGCCTCGGGGATAGCCGAGGGGGACGCAGTAGACGATCTGCGCCTCGTCGGGAATGTCGAAGAGGGCCCTGGCCCGCTCGTCGACGACCGGATGCAGTGTCGTGATGGTGCCGCCGATGCCGAGTCCGCGAGCGGCTAGGAGCATGTTCTGGACGGAGGGAATCACTGACTGAGCCGTGCCAGCACCGGGCGCGGTGGCGCAGAGCAGGATCATGACGGGAACATCGCCGATCTCGTCGGCGAGTCGCATCGCGGAGCGGCGGACGGGATTCTCGAACGCGGGATGGTCCGGTCCCTCAATCCCTTCGTCGGCGCGCTTGGCCCACCAGGCTTCGTGGTAGAGGGTTCCCAGCTCGGCCTTCTTGGCCGGGTCTCGCACGACGAGGAAATGCCACGGCTGGGCATTGCCGCCGTTTGGAGCCTGGCGCGCGGCGTCGAGGATGATCTCCAGGTCCTGATCAGAAATCGGGTCGGGGCGCATGCGCCGGATGGCGCGCATCGAGTAGATCGCTTCGTACAGCGGCAGGCCGAGTCGTCCGTAGCGGGGCATGATCTGCTTCCTTCGTCGATCAGGCGGGCGATTGCATTCGACGCTATCGTAAGCGTCCAACGAGACCGATTCTTCAGGCAGATCCACAGAGGAGCATCAATGGCACTGGAACACATTCTTCCCGACGGCCTGGTCAACATGAGGTCGTTCACACAGGTCGTCGCGGCGACCGGCAGCAAGACGATCTACATCTCGGGACAGGTCGCGTGGGACGTCGAGGGTGGAATCGTCGGCGAGGGCGATTTCGCCGCTCAGGCGAAGAAGGCATACGAGAACCTGGCGGTTGCGATCGAGGCGGCCGGGGCAACGCCGGCGGACGTGGCCAAAACGAACGTCTACATCGTCAACTACGACCCGTCGATGGGCCGGGCGCTGAACGACGCTCGCAAGGCGATCTTCGAGGGCACCACCGCGCCGGCCAGCACTCTAATCGGTGTCCAGGCTCTGGCCGCGCCGGAATTCATGATTGAGGTCGAGGCGATCGCGGTCCTGGACTGACTACGGGCATCTCGGCGCCCCCCCTCAGCCGCTTCGCGGCCGCTCCCCCAGAGGGGGAGCTCTCGGACCAGTTAGGAGACGGACAATGGGCAAGATTTCGCTTGAGGACCGATTCGCGATCATCGATCTGTGTTCGGTCTACAACTACACCGTTGACCAGGCCGACGGCGAGGGCTGGGCGGCGACGTTCACCGAGGACGGCGTCTTCGCCGGGCCGGCCGGTCAGGCCGAGGGCCGCGAGGCGCTGGTCGCGTTCTGCGGACAGCTCGCCGAAGCGTTTCCCGGCGGCATGCACTTCACCGACAACCACCTCTTCGAGATCGACGGCGACACCTGTCAGCACAAGTGCTTCCTCGATTTCAAGGTGCCGTCGCCGGACGGGTCGGTCGCCTCGGTGCTGCTCGGCTACGAGGATGTCGTCGTCAAGGTTGACGGTGAGTGGCTGTTTCAGCGCCGCGATGTGGTCTCGGTGACCGGTTACCAGCAGTCGCTGCCCGACTAGTTGCCCGACCAGCTATCCAGCGGCTGCGTGACCTCCGAGTAGACCGCAACCTGTGGCGGCGGCCGGCTGACGACGGCTGCGAGAATGCTATCCGTGTAGAGCTGACGGCCAAACGAGTTCAGGTGCGTGCCGTCCCACGAGACCTCGTCCTCCCGCCCGTCGGTGATTTCATTCCAGTCCACCAGGGTCACCCAGGCGTGCTTGGCGGCCTCTTCGCGCAGCATCTTGTTGGTATCTCGTTCGTAGCTCAGCAGCGGCTCGCGTGGTGGGAACTGCCGGGTCAGAACGATCAGGTGGCGAACGCCCTCGGCGGCCTCGAGCAGTTTCTGAAATCCTCGGGCATCGAGAAAGCTGGTACCGACGGCGTGGAAAATGACCGTATCGCGGGCGCCGTTTCGGGCGCTGTCCTCCTTCAGGATGGAGATCGCGGTATGGGCTAGCCGTCCGACCTCGGCGTCGACTTCGATCCCGACCTGTTCCAGGCGCGATCTGGCGCCGACCATCACCGAATCGCCAATCGCCAGCGGAGGTAGTCCGAAGTTCAGGCTCAGCACCGTGGGACGCAGGAACTCATGGTCGATGTGGTCAAGCAGCAGCGTGAAACCCAGGGACTCGGCCTGGTCGCCGCTCCCCCACGACCAGGTAGGCATGGCGTCGAGCGGTCCGCCCGGCTCGGCCATGAATCGCATCGGCAAATCGACCAGAAACGCCGACGACTGGCAGACGCGTTCGGTCACGCCGTCGTTCTGCCAGCTCAGACATCCATGGCCGCGCTGCTGAATCTGCACAAACGCGCACGGAGCAGTGCCCGGACACGGCACGGTCAGCACGTCGCCGGGGTGGATAATCCGCAGCGCCCTGTCGCCGTTCAGCTCAATGAACTGCTGCCGGCTCATTCCGAAGCGATTCATCAGCCCATAAGGCGAATCGCCGGGCTCGACGATGTAGCGGGTCTGGTAGTCGCCGGGCGGATATTGAATCGACGACTGCTCTGCCGCGAACCGAGCTGGTGAATCTCGATCGGGCTGTCCGTCCTCGGACCGAGCCCCCTGCTGAGCAGCCGTGAGCGACGCCGCATCTCCGCCCGGTTCTCCGCCGCTCGAGCTCAAGATCGTCTGGTCCCAGGAGTCATCTGCCAGCAGCAGGCGGGAGTCGCCCTCAGCTGCGGCAGCCCGTGGATTGTCGCTGGTGATCACACGCTGAATGGCAGGCCGCGCCGAATCACGCTCGCTCACGCTATCCGGCTCGACCGCCTGGTTGCCCGCCGCCTGTTCGGCCGAGGCGGAGAAGAGCAGATCCGACGGCGACCGTCCGGGCAGCACGGCGAACCCGATCAGCAAGCCGAGGAAGACTGCCAACGAAACAGAGGCGGCGACCGCGGCGACCGCCCGAGGGTCCGCTCGTAACGCACGGAATCGGGCATTGGCCCAGAATTGCGGCCGGCGCATGGGCGTCTCGACGAATCGGTAACTGATCTCAGACAACAGGAAAGTGGCCACGAGTGCCGCGGCCACGATGGCGATCGTGTTGGGAACGAAGTTGAACTCCCATTGCAGCGCCAGCAACACCGGCCAGTGCCAGAGATAGATGCTGTAGCTGCGCTGACCCATCCAGCGCAGTGGTGGAGTCTCCAGTGCCCGCCCCACCAGCGAGCCCGGCCGGACGACGAATGACACGACCACGATCGCTGCCGCTGAAATCCCCAACAGACCCCATGGGTACATCCAGTCGCTCCAGTGGCGGCCGATGACCATGATGATGACGATCATTGCCAGACCGAGCACGGCAAGGATGTCCATGGCGATCCCGACGGGCCGATCCCAGGTGAAGCGCCAGGGTTTCCAGACCAGACCGACCGCGACGCCGATCAGGATGGTGAACGCTCGCGGATCGCTGCCAAAGTAGACCCGCGATGGATCAGTCCCCGGCGTAAAGAGGACAACCATCCAGATCAGCGACATCAGCGCCAGGGCCGCCACGATGCACCACAACCAGCGCAGATTGAGGAAGCGCATGACCAGGGCGAACACGATCGGCCAGACGATGTAGAACTGCTCCTCGACCGCCAGCGACCAGAGGTGCCGCAGTTGCGAAGGCCGCTCGAACATCTCGAAGTACGACACGCCGCGCAGGATCAGATCCCAGTTGGTGAAGTACACCGCAGCCATCAATACGTCGTGCAGGTGCTGCCCCAGCGTGTCGCGAAGCATCAGGGCGGCATATGCCGTCGTCACAATCAGGACGAGAGCCAGGACCGGCAGCAACCGTCGCGCGCGGCGAAGCCAGAACCGGGCCAGGTCAGTGTCGGACGAGCGCTCGCGCTCGGCAATCAACAGTGCGGTGATCAGAAATCCCGAGACGACGAAGAAGACATCAACGCCAAGAAATCCGGCCGGCAGCCAGGCGACGCCGGCGTGAAACAGCACTACGGCGAGCGCCGCAAGCCCACGGATCCCGTCAAGGCCTGCCAGGTGCGGCAGACCGCGCTCACCGGCTGTCGGATCAGTTCGCGGGTCGGTTCCTGCGCCGGACATCGGCGGCTACATCCGGAAGACGCCGAAGTTCGACTCCGGCACCGGCGCATTGCGCGCGGCCGCCAGACCAACGGCGAGAGCCTGTCGGGTGTCGATCGGATCGAGGATGCCGTCGTCCCAGATTCGGGCTGAGCCGTAGTACGCGGCGCCTTCCTCTTCGTACTTCTCCAGCGTGGGCGCCATGAACTCTCGTTGCTCTTCCGAGGTCATCTCCTGGCCCTGCCGGGCGAGCGCGTCCTGTCGGATCGTGAGCAGCACGTTGGCCGCCTGCTCGCCGCCCATCACCGAGACGCGGGCGTTGGGCCAGGTCCAGAGCAGACGCGGAGAGTACGCCCGTCCGCACATCGCGTAGTTGCCCGCGCCGAAGGACCCGCCCAGCACGATCGAGAACTTCGGCACCTCGGCGCAGGCGACGGCCGTCACCATCTTGGCGCCATGCTTGGCGATGCCCTCGTGCTCGTAGCGGCGGCCAACCATGAATCCGGTGATGTTCTGCAGGAAGAGCAGCGGAGTGCCGCGCTTGGCGCAGAGCTGGATAAAGTGCGCCCCTTTGAGGGCCGACTCGGAAAACAGAATGCCGTTGTTCGCCACGATCCCAACCGGATGACCCATCACCCTCGCGAACCCACAGACGAGCGTACTCCCGTATGACGGCTTGAACTCATGCAATCGCGATCCATCCACGACTCGCGCAATCACTTCTCGCACGTCGTACGACTTGCGCGTCGATTGGGGAACGATGCCGTAGATCTCATCCGGGTCGTACAACGGAGGCTCGATCTGCTCGGGGGGTGACACCGGCCAGTCGGCGGCGGCCTCGCGGCCCAGATTGGCGACGGCGGCGCGGACGAGTTCCAGCGCGTGCTCGTCGTCCTCGGCGAGATGATCGGCGACGCCCGAGATCTGCGTATGGACCAGTCCGCCGCCGAGCTCTTCGGCCGATATCTCCTCGCCGGTCGCCGCGCGAACCAGGGGTGGCCCGCCCAGGAAGATGGTGCCGACGCCGTCGACAATGATTGCTTCATCGGACATGGCCGGGACGTACGCGCCGCCGGCCGTGCAGGATCCCATGACTGCGGCGATCTGGGGGATGCCGGCGGCAGACATGGTGGCCTGGTTGTAGAAAATGCGGCCGAAGTGGTCGCGGTCGGGGAAGACGTCGGCCTGCATGGGCAAGAACGCGCCGCCTGAGTCGACGAGATAGACGCAGGGCAGTCGATTCTGTGCGGCGATCTCCTGCGCCCGCAGGTGTTTCTTCACCGTCACCGGGTAGTAGCTGCCGCCCTTCACGGTCGCGTCGTTGGCGACGACCATGATCTCGCGCCCGGCAACCCGGCCGATCCCCGTGACGATCCCGGCCCCTGGAGCCTCGTCGCCGTACATGCCGTTCGCCGCGAGGGAGGAGAGCTCGAGGAATGGCGAGTCAGGGTCAAGCATGCGCTCGATGCGCTCGCGGGCGACCAGTTTGCCCCGAGAGTGGTGTCGGTCGACGCTGCGCTGGCCTCCACCGTTCCTGACGACGGCCTCACGTCCGCGCAACTCTTCCACCAGGCCGCGCATCCAGGCGGCGTTCTCGCGGAACTCAGCCGAGCCGGTATCGACCGTCGATTGAATCGGCGTTGATGCGTCGATTCGATAAGAGAGTTCGTGAGTTCCGCCGCTGTCTGTCATCGGACGCTCCCGAACAGGCGCCTCTTCCACACCATGTAGGCAGCGTATTGGCGGGCTAGACTCGTCCGCAGGCCATCTCTTGGCCGACCTCGTAAAGGACCTCGAATCACGGGAGCATAACGATGCCAGCGCAACTTTCTGACGGGAACTACACCTACTCCGCGCTCGACATATGGGAGCAACTGCCTGACGGCGTGACGCTCGTCGAATGCCCGGGTGTGGCCGTCGACGCCAACGACACGGTCTACGTCCTGACCCGCAACACCGAACATCCTGTGATGGTGTTCGGTGCAGATGGCACATGGCAGGGCAGCTGGGGCCAGGGCAACTTCACGGATCGGTCACACGGCATCTGGATCGGCCCCGAGGGCGATGTCTGGGGCGCCGACGACGGCACCCACACGATCACGCGCTGGTCGCCCGACGGCGAACTGCTGCAGACACTGGGCGACCCGTACAATCCGGCGCCGGCCTGGGCTGGCAAGCCGTTCAACCGTCCCACCCACGCGGCCGTCAGTCCGAAGTCGGGCGACATCTTTGTGACCGACGGCTACGGCAACAGTTGCGTCCACCGCTTCGACGCCGACGGCAATCACAAGCAGACCTGGGGCACGCCGGGCATCGACGCTGGTCAGTTCATCCGCCCGCACAACATCGCGATCGACGAGGACGGGTTGCTGTACATCGCCGACCGCGAATGCCACCGGGTGCAGATCTTCTCGGAGTCGGGCCAGTTCGTGACGATGTGGAACAACATCCACCGGCCCGACGGCCTGACGCTGGCGCCCGACGGAAACATCTACATCGGCGAACTGAATGAAATGGGCGGGATGCAGGACGCACCCGGCCTGGGTCACCGAGTCAGCGTCTACGACCGTTCGGGCAACCGCCTCGCGCTCCTCGGTCATCCCGACGAGGGAGATGAAGCGGGCAAGTTCATCGCCCCCCACGGAATCGCCGTCGACTCAAAGGGAGACATCTACGTCGGAGAGGTCTGCAACACGATCCGCGGCAAAGCCCTCGGCGCCGAGCTGCACTCGCTGAGCAAGCTCGTGCGCGAAGGCTAGCCGCGCATAGGCTCGACGCGGTACCGGAGGAACAGTTCACCGGTCTGCGCGGGCCTGGCGTGGACCAGCGACAGTTGCCTGATGCCCGCCGCGGTCGGCTCACCGGGCCATTGGACGGCTGGGTGCGCGCTGTCGCCGCCTGCGACTCTGGGCGCGAGGGTGAGGAAGTATTCGTCGACCAGTCCTAGCTGAATCAGCTCCCCGTTCAGGGTTGCGCCGCCTTCGACCAGGACTCGGGTTGCCCCCAGCTCGCGCTTCATGTGATCGAGTGCGGCGACCGCCTCGGCTTCCTCTGGCACGCTGACCACCGGCCGGCCGTGGGCCTCCAGTTCGCGCCTCACGGCGGCAGGCGCGGCGCTGGAGAGGTAGATCACGGCCTGAAATCGGTCGTCGGTGAAGAATCTGCGCTCTGGCGGGAGGTCTCCGCTGCGAGTGAGCACAGCGGCGATCGGTGAGGGCGTCATTCCTCGATCCAGGCGCCACTGCTCCAGCCCGGGATCGTTGAGGCGGGCCGACGTGCCCGAAGCGCGGAACGTTGCGCCGCCGTTCATCACGACATCGAAGTGGACGCGCAGCTCGCGCATCAAGCGCTGGTCGAGCTTCGAGCCCAGACCCCGTTCGGTGCCGTCGACGACCGTGCGGCCGTCGGCCGACATGACCATGTTGATCGCGACGAACGGCCGATCCGGAGGCGGATCGGGAAAGCTCAGCGCGGTGTAATCGATCTCATCCGGATCGGGTCGAGGCATGAGCTCATGCTAGGTTGCGGGCATGTCGGACCAGGATCAGGATGTCCCGGAAGTCGACGAGGAAGCGTCGGAAGAGCCCGACCGGAACTTTCCCATCTCCGAGAACGCCCGATTCACCATCGGCGGCAAGCCTCTCGTGTTGGACGACTTCATCGACATCACCACCGGCGACATCTCGAATCGGCCCAGAGCGGAACCGCAGCCGCAGCCCGGGCCACTGCCGAAGGAAGTGATCTGGAACGCGCGCCGACCGGTCGAGGACTAGTTGTCCCCGTAGTCGGCTTCCCAGGTGATGTCGATCGCGTCCTTGACGCTCTCGTGCGCCGGACAGCCGGGGGCGTGGAACTTGACCGCGCGCTCGGCGGCGGCTCGCTGTTCTTCTGCGATGCCCGGAATCTTGAAGATGACGTGGATCTTCGTGATCCGGATCGTCTGGTTGTCTTCGCCCTCGATCGTTCCCAGAACGTCGGCCTTGTAGGTGTTGGGGTCGAACTCGACCTTGCGCGCGGACATTGCCCGCGCCAGCGTGCCGTACATTCAACCGCCGACCGCGGCGACGATGTGGTCGAGCGTCGCCGTCATCGGCGGCGCGTCCTCAGGCACCCCATAGTGTTCCTTGAGTTTGCCCTGGACGCCGTAGACGACCTGTCCAGGCACCTCGCCGAGCGTCGCGTGGCGGAAGCCGTCCTTGAGTTCGAGCTTGTTACGTGAGATGTATTCGAAGCGGGCCATGTGCGGCTCCTTGGTCCCTTAGCTGTTGGCCAACAGGGTACGCATTCTGTCGACGCCTTCGACGATTTCCTCGAGCGATGCGGCGTAGCTGAAGCGCAGATAGCCCTCGCCGAGGTGTCCGAAGCTGGTACCCGCGATTACAGCAAGGCCGGCTTCTTCCAGCAGGCGTTCCTGCAGCGTGCGGGCGTCGATGCCGGTTTCGGAGATGTTGGGGAAGGCATAGAACGCGCCGAGCGGGGTGACGCAACTCACGCCGGGGACGTCGTTGAGCTCCTTCACGATCACCTGGCGGCGCTCGTCGAAGGCGGTCGTCATGATGTCAACCGCTTCCTGCGGACCGTCCAGCGCTTCAATTGCGGCGTACTGCGTGGCGGCGTTGGGGCAGGAATAGCTGTTGATCGCCAGGCGCTCGGCGAAGGGGAAGAGGTCCGGCGGGAAGACGCCGAAGCCCAGCCGCCATCCGGTCATGGCGTAGGTCTTGCTCCAGCCGTCGAGCACGATCAGGCGATCGCGGAGCTGCGGATAGTTGAGCCAGGAAGTGTGTTCGAGGCCCTCATAAAGGATGCGGGAATAAATCTCGTCACTGAGGATGACCACGTCCGGCCATCGTTCGAGGCCCTCGACCAGCCGCTCAACCTGCTCGCGTGAGTAGACGCCTCCGGTCGGATTGGCCGGGCTGTTGAGGATGATCAATCGGGTGCGCTCGTTGATCTGGCTCAGCACCTGGTCCGGATCGAAGGTGAACCCGCTCGACTCGTGCAGCTCGATCGGAACCGGGGTCGCACCGGAGAAGCGGATCACCGACTCATAGATCGGGAATCCGGGATTTGGGTACATGATCTCTGCGCCGGGTTCGCCCATCAGCAGTGCGGCGAAGAACATGACGGGCTTGGCGCCGGGAGTGATGAGTACGGAATCCGGGTCGACCTCGGCCCCGTGGCGGCGCTGCAGGTCGCGGGCGACAGACTCTCGCAGCTCGGGGATGCCGGCGCCGGGCGTGTAGCCATGCTTGCCGTCGGCGAGCGCTTGCTCTCCGGCGCGGACAATGTTGTCGGGCGTGGCGAAGTCGGGCTGTCCGATGCCGAGATTGATGATCGATCGTCCCTCGGCGGCGAGTTTGTTCGCTCGCGCCAGCACTTCAAATGCCGTTTCCGTGCCGAGGTTCCGCGCCGCGGCTGTGGGGAGCACCATGATCGACCTCCGATCTCGCCTCGTTCTGCATCGAGGGTACTTGCCCACTGCCGTTCAGCCACTGGATACCATTGGCCCACGGAGGTTGCGGTGAGGCGCTGGTTTCAGACCTCGCTCGTCCTGGCCGCATTGGTCACCTTGACCGCCCTGATCGCCGCCTGCGGCGAGCCCGAACCGGTCGCTGTGTTGTCGTCGGAACAATCAGAGGACGTCAGCGGACCCCGGACCGGGGAGCAAGTCTTCGCCTCGACCTGCGCCGCCTGCCACGGCGCGAACGGCGAGGGCGCCGAGGACTGGATGGTGCGCGACGAGGATGGCCGCCTGCCGCCACCACCGCTCAACGGCGAGGGTCACACCTGGCATCACTCCGACGGCGTGCTCTACGGCATCGTCAGCGAGGGTGGCGCCGGTATCGGCTTCGGCAGCAACATGCCGTCGTTCAAGGATGAGCTGTCCCACGAAGAGATCGTCGCTGTGCTCGAATACATCAAGACGTTGTGGCAGGGCAAAGAGATCGACGGGTTCTCGATATTAGAGTCGCAACGGGAGCTGAGTGAGACGGATCCATATCCCGTCAGCGGCGGTTGACCGTCTCAGTCACCTGCCTCCACGCCGACCGCCCCCAGCTCCCGCAGTGCGGAGATCTCAGTCTCGGCGTACCCGTGTTCGCGCAAGATGTCGTCGGTGTCGCCGTCGAAGATCGGCGATGGGCCACTGGCATCGGGCGGTGAGTCGGACATTCGGTAGACGGGACCGACCAGTTGCTCCGGACCGGTCAGCGGATGCTCGATCTCGGCAATCGCGCCAATCGCCTGGACCTGTGGATCATCGAACATGTCTTCGGGGAGGTTGACCTGGGAGGCGGGCGCGCCGGCAGCGTCCAGCTTGGCAATCCAGTTGGCGGTCGTATCGCTGAGAAATCGGGCTGAGATGTTCTTCCGCGCATGTTCAACCATCTCCGCCGAATCAGGGTCGAGCGGATTGAAATGCTCCGAATCCGTGGGATCGTCAGCCTCGGTGAGACCAAGCGCATTACGCACCTGCTGCCGATTCGACGAGGTCACGCAGCCCAGCATAATTGCGCCGTCGGCCGCTTGATATCCGCCGTAGTAGAGGAAGTAAGCCGCGCCAAGCATTGTGCGTGTGCCGTTACGCGCGTCAAGCATCTCGCGATATGTCCCGCCCCGCGAACGGATCTCATTCACGGCATCGATTGACGGTTGGAGCAGGTCAGCATCGCTGACGGGCACTCTGGCAACGCTGGTGTTCTGAAACGTGAGCGCCGCACCCAGCAACGACGTTTCAATGCGCTGACCGCGGCCGGTGCGTTCACGGTGAAAGAGTGCGGCGCAAATTGACATCGCGCTGGTCCATGCGGCGCCGTAGTCGACGGGTACGGTCGCCGAGCTCGCCGCAGGGCCGCCCTGCTCATCCAGCTTCTCGTTCGCCGCCAGAAGTCCCGAGTAGGCCTGAGCAATAATGTCGGCCCCGGCCCGGTCGGCCGATGGTCCTTCGGGGCCAAAGGCGCTGTTTTCCAGGTAGACGAGCTGCGGATTCTCCGCACTGAGGCTCTGGTAGTCCACTCCCAACCGCTCGGCGACGCCGGGACGGGCATTTATCACAAACACGTCGAAGTCACGGACCAACCGGCGGACGACCGCGCGGCCTGCTTCGGATTGCAGATTCAGGACAATCCCCCGCTTGCCTCGATTCATGACGTGAAACACCTTGGACTCATGCGGCATGAACTGACCCACGAGACGCACCGCGTCGCCTTGCGGCGACTCAATTTTGACCACGTCCGCACCGAGGTCCGAGAGCATCACGCCGCACATCGGCCCCGCGACGATCTGGGTCAGTTCGAGGACCTTGATCCCGTCGAGCGGTCCGGGCATGGTTGCTCCTAGTCCTCCGCCGGCAAACCGACCGCGCCGGAGGACCGCAGTGTCGCGACTTCCTCTGCGCTGTAGCCGTACTCGATCAACACCTCGTCGGTGTCGCCGTCCAACGGTGGCGACGCTCCTTCAGCTTCGGGCGGAGTGCGCGACATGTTGAACGGCGGGCCGACCATCGTCTCCGGGCCCGTCAATCGGTGCTCGAGGTCGACCATGATTCCCAGGGCCTGGACCTGTGGATCGTCGATCATCTCCTCGGGAATGTTGACCTGCGAGGCGGGCGCACCGGCCGCGTCCAGCTTGGCGATCCAGTTCTCGGTGGTATCCGAAGCGAACCGCTCCGAGATCATCCCGCGCACCCGAGCGACGATCTCTTCCGACCCGTCTGCCAGCGCATTGAAGTCGCCCTCATCAGTCGGATCATCGCCCGGCTCCAGGCCCAGCGCATTGCGCACCTGTTGTCGATTCGGCGGCGTGACGCAGCCGAGCATGATCGCCCCGTCGGAGGTCTGGTAGCCGCCGTAGTAGAGGAAGAAGGCGCCGCCGACCAGCGCTCGCAGCCCACCGCGGGCGCCCAGCAGCTCACGGTAACTGCCGCCCCGCTCTCGAACCGCCGCGAGGCCGCTCAGGATTGGATCGAGCAGGACCGCGTCGGAGACCGGCATTCGGGCAGCGAAGGCGTTCTGCAACACCATCGCGCCGCCCAGTAGCGAGGTGTCGATCTTCTGGCCTTCGCCGGTTCGTTCGCGGTGGAACAGCGCCGCGCAGACCGCGATCGCGCTGGTGAACGCGGCGACGAAATCGGCCGGCGTCGTGGCGGTGATCAGATCCGGCCCGCCGTGCTCGTCGACCTTCTCGTCGCCGGCCATCAATCCTGAGTATGCCTGGGCGATGATGTCGGCGCCGGCCCGGTGGGCCGACGGCCCGGTCGGACCGTAGGCGGTGTTCTCGAGGTAGATCAGGTCAGACTTGTGCGAGCGCAGGCTCTCGTAGTCGATGCCCAGCCGCTCAGGAACGCCCGGCCGGGCGTTGATCAGGAAGACGTCCATCTCCGAGATCAGCCGGTGGACGACGGCCTGCCCATCCGAATCCTGCAGATTGAGGACCATGCCACGTTTGCCGCGATTGAAGACGTGGAAGCCCTTGCTCTCGCCCGGTGAGATCTGACCGAGCAGCCGCATGCCGTCCCCGGCGGCGGACTCGATCTTGATCACGTCCGCGCCGAGGTCGGAGAGCATCACCCCGCACATCGGTCCTGCGATGATCTGGGTGACCTCCAGGACTTTGATTCCATCAAGCGCACCGGGCATCGGAACCTCCTCACATACGTCGTTCGACTGGAACGAGGATAGGCAACCGAGTTCCGCTCGCACGCACGCCCAAACCGTTGGCAGTTCGAATTGAACGGGGCGAGTCCGCCCGGAGAAGAAATTCTGGGAGATTCGTGCGGATCTCCGGTGTTTTGCTGAGGATCGTGCGCTCAGGCGAGCGGAATAGTCCAGATCTGTCCAGATTTGTCCAGATTCGTCCAGTTATGTCTGAGCCATGAGCGGAAATGTGAGGAATGATCCGGGCAAGTCCAGGACTGTTCGCGGTGCGATTGAGAGTTTTGTGAAGCATGGAAACCGCCTACGAGTTATGTTCGCTTGTATGTTCTTAGTTCATCGTACTTCGGTTAGCGCCAGGCGGTTGAGGAAGGCAGAGGTTAGCTGCCGGGGGATGCGCCGACTGCTCCGGATTGCCTCAGGCTCGCGATCTGCTCGTCCGTGAAGCCGTGCTCGAGGAGGATTGCGTCCGTATCGGCGTCGAGCGGGGGCGACGCTCGATCGGAACCTGTCGTGGTTTTCGACATCTGGACCAGCGAGCCGACCTGTCGCTCGGGACCGGACAGCGGATGATCGATGGTCGGCATCAGGTTCATGGCGACTACCTGGGGATCGTTGACCATGTCTTCCAACCAGTTGACGGGGGAAGCCGGAGCTCCGGCGGCGTCGAGCCTCGCCATCCACTCCTCCATGGTGCCGTTTGCCAGTGTCGATCTGATTTGCTCTTCGACTCGCGCGACAATGGCGTCGGCGTCCGGACCGATGGCGTTGAAGTCGTCGTTGTCGGTTGGGTCGTCCGTGATCTCAAGCACGGCGCGAATCTGATCGCGATTCTGCGGCGTCAGCGCTCCGAGGATGATCGCCCCGTCCTTGACCGGGTAGCCGGAATAGTAGATGCGGAATGCCTTGCCCTGGTTGGGGCGGCTGCGCCGAGCCTCGATCATTTCGGCATAGCTGGATCCGTCTTCGCGCATCTCCGACATCATCCGACGCAACGGCTCGATCAGGATCGCGTCAGACACAGGTAGGTCGCCGGCCCATGGGGTCTGCAAGGCGAGCCCGGCGCCCAGGAGCGTGGTGGCAATGCGCTGACCTTCGCCGGTGCGCTGTCGATGAAACAGTGCAGCGCAGACGCCCATCGCACCACCGAGCGCGGCGACGTAGTCCGAAGGTGCGGACGCCGTGATCGGCTCCGGCGCTCCACGCTCGTCCACCTTCATGTCTCCGGCAAGTAGACCCGAATACGCCTGCACGACGACATCCGAGCCGGCACGATCGGCGCTTGGTCCGCGCGTGCCGTAGCCGGTCACCTCGAGATAGATCAGGTCAGGGCGCAGACGGATGAGCGTGTCGTAGTCCATGGCGATC
The DNA here is from genome assembly GCA_009838735.1 of Chloroflexota bacterium. Taxonomy (GTDB): domain Bacteria; phylum Chloroflexota; class Dehalococcoidia; order Bin125; family Bin125; genus Bin125. Next base: position 40,181 of record VXQZ01000046.1, on the reverse strand, counting down.
CGCTCGGCCACGCCGGGCCGTACGTTGGTAACGAAGACGTCGAATTGCGGAATCAAGCGATGAGCGACTGCCTGTCCCTGTGCAGAGCTGAGGTCGACCACCATGCCCCGCTTGCCGCGGTTCAGTCCATGGAAGGCTTTGCTTTCGCCCGGGGCGAACTGTCCGATCCGGCGGGAGGCGTCTCCCTGTGGTGATTCGAGTTTGACCACGTCGGCGCCCAGATCGGCGAGCGCCGTGCCGCAGAACGGTCCGGCGATGATCTGCGCCAGCTCCAGCACCTTGATCCCCTCGAGCGGTCCGGGCATGCACGCCTCCTCAATCGAGCAGGTTAGGCGAGCCCGGCGCGTAGACTCAGGCTGAAGCCAGAGTCAGGAAACGAGCATTGCCATGCCCGATTACGAGAACATCCTTTACGAGCAGGACGGCCCGGTTGTCACGATCACCTGGAACAATCCGGAGACGCTGAATGCGATCACGCCGGCGCTCGAGCGCGAATTCCACGACGCGCTCGACCTGGCCAACGCCGATCCGTCGGCGCGCTCGATCATCTTCACCGGAGCGGGTCGGGCGTTCTCGTCGGGCTACAACATTGCCGGCGGCATCGACAGCGAGGTTGGCGGTCCGACCCAGCCGGTCTCTGAGCACCTGGAGCGCTGGTTCCGCTTTTCGACCAAGAATCCCGACATGATGATGCACCTGATGACGCTTGAGAAGCCGATCATCGCCGCTGTCAACGGCTGGTGCATCGGCGGCGGCTTCTGGTATTCGCTGGCCGCTGACATCACGCTGGCTTCGGACCGTGCCGTGTTCGCGCAACCCGAGGTGCGGATGATCTCCAACAGCTCGGTGCTCTTCGCGGCCCTGGCGGGCTGGAAAGCGGCGCATCGCTACGCGCTGACTGGAGACCACTTCGACGCTGAGGAGGCGCTGCGGATCGGCGTGATCAACGAGATCGTGCCGAGCGAGGATCTGATGGAACGCGCCGACGCACTCGCGCGCCGGCTGGCGCTCGTACCGTCGCATTCGATTCGTTACAACAAGTTGATCACTGCGCGAGGCCTCGAGGCGATGGGACTGCGCAACGCGCTCAACGTCGGCTCGATGCTCTCGTCGATGGTCGAAGCCTCAGCGGACGGCCCCGAAGTTGCGCATCTGGACGCCGCGCGGGAAGCCGGCGGCTTCGGCGCATTCCTTCGGGCTCGGGACGAACCGTTTATCCCGGAGCCGTTTGGTCCGAGGAGCGAGGGTTAGTTGAATGCGACGATGATGGCGACAGCAAGCCCAACGATCACGATGGTGCCGAACATGAGTCTGTTGAACTGTTGGGCGAACATCGCATCAAGACGCTGTTGAAAGTCATCCTTGGTCGGATACTGGTTCATCGCATCTGCAAACTCGTCGGCTTGCCCGGCGCTGGCTCCGATTGACCGAATGACCTTGCGAATCCGCAGGATTGGAGTCATCACCGACATGCTGATCATCCCTACCAGTCTGCTCGTACCCCGGCTTCTGTTAGCCTCAGCCTAGCCACGACAGGGCTCGCTGTCACAGGAGAACACTGATGGTTCGCGTTACAGGACCCTACGATGTCGAGGCCGTCCGCAGCGAGTGGATCGGACGCAAAACCGACGTGGTTCCCGGACGCTACCCGGTCGAGTACGACAGCATCCGACGCCACTGCCACATGGTCGAAGACACGAACCCGCTCTTCCTCGATCCCGAGTACGGGCGGCAATCAGAGCACGGCGCAGTCATCGCGCCGCCGGTGATGACTCGCTACTTCGCCGGCGCGGGCGTCTGGCCGCCGAGCTCGGACAATCAGGTCAGCCTGCTGCTTTCGGTGCCAACGCGTGGAGAGCGGAACATCAATCTCAACACCGAGTGGGAATACCTGCAGCCGGCCAGGGTTGGCGACCACCTCGCCTCGCAGACCGAGGTGACCGACATCTACGAGAAGTCGATCAAGCTCGACCCGCGCTCGGTCTGGGTGGTCACCGAAACTCGAATCACCAACCAGGACGGCGAGTTGGTCGCCGTCGGCACCAACACGCTGTGCACGCACCGGACTCCCGAACAAGTCGAAGCAGAAGAAGGCGAGCGACCGCTATGACCACCCGTACCTCACCGAACAGCATCTCGACCGACCAGTCCTGGTGGGACGATGTCCGCGTCGGCGACCTGATCGAGGGATACGATCTGACACTGGACTGGACCAAGATGGTCGAGCAGGTCTCCGGCTCGCAGGACTTCTATCCGGTCCACCACGACCCCGAGTTCGCCGCCGAGGCTGGCCACCCGGCGATCTTCTACAACACCGGCTGGACCCAGGCCGCGCTCTGCCGGGTGGTCACCGACTGGGCCGGGCCAGCCGGCTGGATGTCCAGGTTCCGCTTCGAGATGCGGCGGATGAACATCCCCGACGACGAGGTCCACGCGCGCGGCAAGGTCGTTGGCAAGTCCGACCTCGACGACGCGCACGGCCTGGTCGAACTCGAGGTCTGGCTGGAGAACGACCGCCTCGGCGTGACCACGCCGGGCTGGGCGACCGTACGACTGCCGCGTCGGAAGTAACTGCCAGCTCACCCAAAGGACACGGACATGACTCGAATCGGCATCATCGGAGCCGGCGCCATTGGCGGTGTCGTCGGCGGATTGCTCACCCGCGCCGGCTACGACGTGACCCTGTTCGACCACTGGGTCGAGCACGTCGATGAGATGAAGCAGAACGGCCTGCGACTGAGCGGCCCGCTGATCGGTGACATCCGAATCCCGGTCAATGCGAAGCATTTGTATGAGGCACAGGAGATCTCCGAGCCCTTCGATCTTGGCTTCGTCGCCGTCAAGAGCTATGACACCGAGTGGGCCTCCGCCTTCATCTCTCCGCTGGTGCGGGAGGACGGCGCCATCGTCGACTTCCAGAACGGGATCAACGACGAGCGCGTCGCCGCCGTGGTCGGACGCGAGCGGACGCTGGGCTGCGTGATCACGATCGGCTGCGGGATGTACGACCCGGGCCACTGCATCCGTACCGACACGCGCACGCTGGGCTTCAAGGTCGGCGAGCTGGACGGCTCCGACTCGGACCGCGCCCGCGACATCGCCGCCATCGTCAACCACGTCGCCGGCGCCGAGTCGACGACCAACCTCTGGGGCGAACGCTGGGGCAAACTCGCCGTCAATTGCATGGCCAACCCAATCGCCGGTCTCTCCGGCTACGGCTCAGGAGAAGTCCGCGCCCGGGAGGAGACTCGCTGGCTCTGCATCCGGATCGCGGCCGAGGTCGTCAAGGTCGGCCGAGCCTACGGCCACAACATCGAAGCCGTCTGGGGCATCGACTCACAAAAGTTCGTCGACGTCGCCAACGGAGGCGACTCAACCGAGCTCGACGCCGAGCTGGTCGCGGGAGCCCAGGCTCTCGGCGCCGGCCGCCCCAGCTTCCTCCAGGACGTCATCCGAGGCCGCCGAGTCGAGATCGACGCCCTCAACGGCTGGGTCGTCGACCAGGGCCAGTCCGTCGAAGTCCCAACCCCGGTCAATCAAGCCGTCGCCGAGGTCGTAAGGAGCTTCCCGGTCGGCGAGTTGCGCTCGGACCCGGCGAATCTGGATCGGATCATGGATCGCTTGGCCTGAGTCTCGCCAGTTCCGGCGCCCCCTCAGTCGCTGCGCGACAGCTCCCCTGAAGGGGCGAGCCCTTCCGTCGGCTTCGCTCAGGCGTTCCCCAGCCCGCCGAACTCCGGTAGCACCTTCTCCGAGAAGTCCTCGATCGTCCTCAGGATCTGACCCTGGCTGAGCAGGCCGTTGTACTGCCACATGAAGATCCAGGACACCGGGGTCACGTCGAGCATGTTCTGGACTTGCTTCTTCACCGTGTCGATCGTTCCGAGGAAGGTCAGACCGTTCTCCAGTTGCTCCTCGAGTGTCATCAGCTCTTTGCCTGGTGGTCTCAGGGCTTCGGCGAAGCCGAAGGGGGCAAACCAGGCTCCTCCGGCGAAGGCGGCCGAGTGGTGCCAGAGCTCGATCGCTTCCTCGTCGGTGTCGGTGATGATTACGTCCCTGAGAACCCCCAGACCCTCTCCCGGCTTGAGGGTTCGGCCGACCGAGGCCGCCTCCTCCTGGTAGACCTCGTACAGCCGATTCTGCAACTCCGGATACATTGGCGGGAGGATCGCCGTGATGCCCTCTCGTGCGCACCAACGGATCGTGTTCTCCGACGAAGCAAACGGCTGGAACAGCGGCGGGTGCGGCTTCTGCAGCGGCTTGGGCACGACGCCGACCTGGCGGACGATGTTGTTCTCGTCGACGCCCTTGCCGTACATCTTGGTCGCTTCGATGTCCCAGGGCGTGCCCTCAGGCGGAATCTGCCAGGCATGGCCCTTGTACTCGACCATCTCCTCGGTCCAACAGGTGCGGATGATGTTGAAGTGCTCCTCGAAGGCGGCGCGGTTGGCGGCGTCGATCGCGTCGTGGTTGCCAGGATGGGCCGCGTGGACGCCGTGGATCTGCTGAGCCAGCGTGTCGACCCAGCGCCGCTGATACCCGCGAGCGAACCCGGCCAGCGCCCGGCCGCCGGTCATGTGATCGAGCATCGCGATGTCCTCGGCCACGCGGATCGGATTCTGCGCCGGCAACACGAGTCCAAGCTGCCCGACCCGGATCCGCTCAGTCTGCATGGCGAGGAAGAGGTCGAGCATGATCGGGTTGGGCGAGACCTCGAAACCCTCAATGTGGAAGTGATGCTCGGTAAAGCCGATCGAGTCGTAGCCCAGCGCGTCGCCGGCCTTGGCGAAGGCCGAGAGGTCGTTGAGCATGTCCTGGTACAGCTCGGGCCGATTCCCGGCCATACCGGCTTCAATGTCCTCGCGCGTTCCGACCGAGGGAAGGAAGAAGAGACTGACCTGCATGATGGCTCCAAACGTTGGCTCCCTCTCCCTCTCGGAGAAGGGATCGGCTCTGACTCCCTCTCCCTCTGGGAGAGGGGTGGGGTGAGGGTCCCCCGTTCCGGTGCAGCAGGGCCCTCACCCTGGCTCCCCGCCTGCGCGGGGACAGGCTCTCTCCCTCAGGGAGAGGGGATTGAAGTGAGGAACGACGAGACCGCGTCGTTGAAGTCGGCTGGATTGTCGATGTTGGCCGCGTGCCCGGCGTTGGCGATGACCGCCTTGGTGCTGCCCGGGATCTTGTTGACCATGTAGTCGGTGCCGGCGAGGAAGGGCTCGTCGTTCTCGCCGACCAGCACCAGCGTTGGCTTGTCAATGCTGGTCAGCGACTGGATGATCCGGTTGTCGAACTGGGCCAGCATCCCGCGCGCCGCCCGGGCCAGTCCGCCGGCGGAGCGATGCGTGGAGACGCGAACCTCCTCTGAGCCGCCGAGCGCGGCAAGCCCGTCGCGCTCGAGCGCCTCCGCCCGGGGAATCGCCATGCCAGTGTTCCAGCCCTCGCGAGCCTTGGGGTTGTTGTAGCCGGGGCCGGTGTCGAACAGCATCAGGGCCTGAGTCCGTTCCGGATAGGCCACGTTGAACGCCAGCGACATGTAGCCGCCCAGCGACAGCCCGCCGATCACCGCGCTCTCCACGCCCTCGGCATCGAGAATCGCCGCCATGTCCTCGACCGTTTCGGCCTCGCTGTAGCAGGACGGATCATCGGGCGAGTCGGTCTGTCCATGCCCGCGCATGTCCCAGACGATCAGCCGATGATCGCGCGAAAGCAGCTCGAGCTGTCCGGCCCACATCTGCGAGGTCGCGCCGTAGCCGTGCGAAAGCAAGATCGCCGGCCCCTCGCCGCTGGCCTCATAGAAAATGTTCACCCCGTCACGCGCCACGCTGGACATGGTCAAACTCCAATCCGTGGCTTGAGTCTAGGCCAGCCGCCTGCCAGCTCCCTTGACGCCTGAAGACATGCGCTGATTCTGTTCCGGTCCCCTCTCCCGGCGGGAGAAGCCTGCCCCGCACTTGATGCGGGGGGTTAGGGTGAGGGCCCTGCTGTGGCCGATGTGAGAGCGCGAACAGCTGGCCAGGATCAGTCGGACCCTCACCCCAGCCCTCTCCCAGGGGGAGAGGGAGTTGAGGTCACCCGCCCGAGCCTGCGTGCAATTCAACACACCTGATCTTCGGCGATAGAACGCCAGAGCGATATTGTGGACGGTGCCAACAACGATCGGCCGACCAGATCCCGGCCCACGCCAACGAACTGCCGCCGTGAACGCCAACGCCAACGCACAAACCTCGCCACGCAGCTTGCGAACCTGCTCGCTCCAGCCGGTCCAGAACCGAACGTATCCGAACAGGACCGAACACTCCGAACGCCTCAACCATTCGAATGCTGCGAACGCAGCCGAACAGGACCGAACGGGTCCGAACACCGGATTCCGCCATCCGATGCTGGATCTCGGCAATTCCCGGCGCTCCATTACTCTCTCAGAACTTGTCTCAGACCGAAAAAACCATCACGAAATTGCGCAAAACTGCACCCTCCATTCGCACGATCTCCAGCAAAACACTGCACTTCCTCGTGTTTTTCCGGCGGAGGAAAAAATTCGCGCAACGCCACTCGCCGACAGTCAACGGCCGACCCTATCCTCGCACTGCGAACACCGCGTCCAACCCCAAAATTCACGACCTCGGTAGGAAGTATCCATGAAGTCTCCCGTCGACCCTGACATCGTCAACAAACTGCCGGTCGTCGGCTCACCCGCGATCTCGCCCGACCGATCCGTTGTCGCCTACGTGCGCGGCCGGGTTGAGGATGGCAAGCGGGTGTCGTGGATCGAAGCCGCAGCATTTGAGGGCGGCGACGGTCGACGCCTGACCTCCGGCAAGTCCGATTCGTCGCCCTCGTGGGTGCCCGACGGCTCGGCGCTCTCGTTCCTCCGCCCGGGCTCCGACGATCCCGACGCCACGCGCCAGATCTGGCTGCTGCCGACGGACGGCGGCGAGGCGAGGCAATTGACCGACCTGCCGCACACAATCGCAGGTTTCGACTGGCTGCCCGACGGCTCCGGGATGATCGCCACGGTCGACATCGACCCGCATCGCGGCCAGCGCGACGGCTCGAAGACGACCGCGGTGCGCGACACCTACTACCGGGGCGATGCGCTCGGCTATCGCGAAGACGCCTGGCACCAGTTGTTCCGCGTCGACGCAGTAACCGGCGACGCCGTGCAACTCACGCATGGGACCTACAACCACGCCCATCCCGTCGTCTCGCCCGATGGGCGCTGGGTTGCGTTCACGGCCGACCGAACCGTCGACCGTGAGAAGCGTCGGCCGTTCGGCTCCGAACTCTGTGTGATGTCAACCCAGGGAGTCGGAGGCGGGCACATCGAGCGGCTGACTCCCGGCGTGATGTCCGCCGGCAAACCATGCTGGTCGCCCGACGGCTCAGCGCTGGCCGTGTCAGTGACCGACATGTCCCAGCGTCACCAGCCGTACCTGGAACGGATTGAGCGCTACAGCGGCAAGCGCACCCGCCTGACCGACGACACCGTCAATCCGCAGACCGGCTTCTTTCCCATCGCCGGCCCGCCCACCATGGTCTGGCACGACAACGAGATCACCTTCGCCGGGGACGCCCGCGGCCGCTCGGGCGTCTACCGGGTCAGGTCGGACGGCTCCGAACCGGTTGAGGCGGTTCGATCCGAGGCCGAGTTGATCAACGGCTTCGACATCTCCGCCGACGGCCGCTCGATTGCCATCGTCTCCACGACTCCTGACGCTCCGGGGGAGATCGTCGCCATCGGCGCTGACACGCAGGCCGTGCTGACCAATGCGTCGGAGGACTTCGTCGAAGCCCACGACATCGGCGAGGTCGAGTTCTTCACCGTCGATCGCGACGGCTGGGAGATTCCCTGCGGCATAATCTTTCCGCCCGGATTCGACCCCGATCAGTCCTATCCCCTGGTCATGGAGATTCACGGCGGGCCGAACGGTTTCTTCGGCGAGGGCTTCAACGTTCTGCACCAGGTCATCGCCGGCGCCGGCTACCTGGTCCTCTTCGTCAATCCGCGCGGCTCCTCAACCTACGGCGCCAAGTTCACCGACGCCGTCACCGTCGACTGGGGCGGTGAGGACTCGCTCGATCTGTTGCATGCGCTGGACGCGGTCTGCGAGCGACCGTATGTCGATGCGAACCGACTCGGCGTCCACGGCTACTCCTACGGCGGCTACATGACCACCTGGCTGATCGGCCACGACAATCGGTTCAAGGCCGCCATCGCCGGTGCGCCGGTGGTCAACCTCTGGTCGATGTGGGGCGTCTCAGACATCGGGCCGTCCTGGGGTTCCTACCAGTGGGGCGACATGCCCGACGACAACTTCGACTGGTACCGCGAGCGCTCGCCGATCACCTATGTCCAGAATGTCCAGTGCCCGGTCCTCATCCTCCACGGCGAGCACGACTGGCGAGTCCCCATCTCCCAGGGCGAGGAATACTTCGCCGGCCTCCGCTACCGGGGCAAACCCGCCGAAATGGTCCGCTTCCCCGGCTGCTCCCACCTGATGATGCGCGTCGGCGATCCCGCCCTGGTCAAGGAGTACTACGAGCGCATGGTCGAGTGGTTCAAGCGCTACCTGTAGCGAGAGTCCCCTCCGATCCCCTCTCCCTCTGGGAGAGGGTTAGGGTGAGGGTCCCCGCGCGCCGGAACAACCACCTACTTCTGCGGACGCATCACCGCCGCCACCGGACGCAGGGTCCGGCGAATCACCCGCTGAGCCGCTTCCTGCACCTGGATTGTGGGCGGCTTCATCCGCAGGTAGACCGTGCCCAGGATGATGCTGATCGCGATCGACGACAGTCCCATCAGCAGAAACACATCCTGCTCGCCGATCATGTCGGCGAGCTGTCCGAAGCCGAGCCCGGTGAACGACTGCACGCCAAAGGGAAGAAAGGTCAGCGCCGTCACCCGCCCGTGATACTCACGCTCCGACTGCCGGATCACCTCCGCCGTATTCAGGGTCTGGAACGCCGAGAAACCCGACCCGAGCAGAAAGACCACCGGCAGCATGATCAGCGCGTTGGGCGTGATCCCCAGCAGCGCCACGCCGAGCCCGAAGGCGCAGCTCATCACCAGCAGCACGCCGCCCGACCATCGAGTCCCCACAACGCCGGCAACAGACAGTCCGACGATGAACGAACCGACGCCCATCGGCCAGGTCACCAGTCCCAGGTTCCTCGACTCGATCCCGAAGACGTTCTCGAGCAGGCCGGGCAGCACGTTCTGGTACGGTCCCGCCGTCGCCGAGACCAGCAGCAGCGTCGCCAGCAATACCCTCAACCTCGGCTGTCGCCAGGCGTACCGCAGTCCCAGCAACAGCTCCCGCGTCACCGATCCGCGCGGCACGTTCCGCGGGCTGCCCGGCGGCATCAGATAGAGCGAGACAATCGTCACGACGAGGATCACAGCCATGATGAAGTACGCGCCGTCGGCGCCAATGAATGGCGCAAACAGCAGCAGCGACCCCAACACCGGACCGACCGACTGCGGGAACGTCAACCCGGTCTGCAGCAGAGCAACGCCGTTGCCGACCAGTCGCGGCGGGACGATGTCGGCCACGTAGGCGCGGCGCGACGGCCCGGTGAAGGCGAAGCAGGCGCCCAGGAACAGCGTGCTCACCGTCAGCCAGATCACTTCGATCCGGCCGATCAGGATCAAGAACCCGATCAGCGCGTAGTTGATCGCAATCGCCGTCTGCGCCAGCACGATCAGCCGGCGCTTGGACAAGCGGTCGGTCAGCGCCCCGGCGAAGGGCCCGATGAAGAACCAGGCGATCCCGTTCCCTGCCATCGCCAGCGCCACCGACGAGTTGGTCCCGCCCAGATCGAAGGCGACGATTGGCAGGACCGTGAAGTTCATCGAGAACGACATGAAGGCCATCACGGTCAACAGCCAGTGCAGCCGGAAGAGACCAACGCCAAAGGCCTCAAACGTCTGACCGATGCCCGCGCGAATCATGTTCCGTGATCGTATGATGGACACGCGTCTGGGTCGCGTGGGCCCTCACCCCAGCCCTCTCCCCCAGGGAGAGGGGGTTAGAGACTGGTGGAATGGACGTCGACACCGCAATCAAAGAGCGCCGGACCATCGGTGTGTTCTCGGATCAACCGGTCGCCCAGAGCGTCGTCGAGGAGTTGATCGAGGCGGCCCGCTGGGCTCCCAATCACAAGCACACCGAGCCCTGGCGCTTCCACGTCGTCTCCGGCACAGCCCGCGAGCAGATGTGCGACGCGATTCTCGCCGGCGGCGGCGAACTCGCCAAGGACCCACGCGGCAAGCTGATGCGCTCGCCCCTGTTCGTCGCCGTCACCCAGCAGGCGGTGCTCGACGATCCAATCCGCGACCAGGAAGACTACGCCGCCGTCTGCTGCGCGGTGCAGAACATGATGCTCGCCGCAACCGCCAGAGGCCTCGCCACGAAGTGGAGCACCGGCGCGTTGGCTGAGAATTCCGCCGCCAAGCGCTGGCTCGGCATCGGCGAGCAGGACCGCATCGTCGCCTACCTCTACCTCGGCTACGCGCCCGAAGAGATGCGCGAGATGCCCGCCGAACGCCGTCCTGCCGAAGTCATCTGGCGTGAATGAACTCCGCAATCGCGTCCGCCGCCAGCTCCCGATTCCCCGCTTCCGTATGCCCGGACCGCTTCCGAGGTACGAGACCGTGGTTGCCGTCCGGAACCCAGCGAAGCTGAACCGCCGGCGAGAGATCGTAGGCTTCGACCTCCTCCCGCGTCCCATACTCGTCGCGCTCCCCCTGCACGATCAGGGTCGGCGTCGCCAGTTGTTGCAGGTGGATGGTGATCGCCGATGACGGGTTGTTCGGAGCATGGAACGGGTAGCTGATGCAGACCATGCCGGCCGGCTCGACCGCGTCGGCGATGTAGCTGGCGATCCGCCCGCCCATGCTGCGACCGCCGAAGAACAGCTTCGAAGTCGGCACGCCCTGTTCGGCAAGCTGCTGGATCACCTGCACCCACGCCCCGGCGAGCACATCCTCCGGGTCCGGGGGCCACGGCCGGCGTCCCGCCTCCATGGCTCGGCGCATGTAGGGGAAATCGAACCGCGCCACGCGCACACCACGCGCCGCGATCAGCTCTGCCAGCGCCGTCGTGTTCGGATGCGTCGACGACGCGCCCGCGCCATGCGTCAGCACCAGTGTCGGCGCCGGCGGCGACGCGGGCAGATTCCAGGTCAGCGGCGTCTCCATCGACGACGCCTAACCGGCCGTTCGCGCAATGATCGGGGCCATCTCGTCGATCAAGTCGTTGGCAGCGGCGGGATCGAGGGCGGTCATGGCGAGGTGGTCGACCCCCTGAGACTCCGCTCGCTCCGCCTTCTCGATGATCTGATCGGGCGTGCCGATGATCATGTCCTCGAGACGATCGCGGGTGACGAAGCGCGCTTCGCCCTCCTTGAGGTAGCTGTAGTGGCCTTCATGCACGTCGAGATACAGCCGATCCAGCGGTCGGCCGCGCTCCTCGGCGTACTCAGTGATGTACTGGTTGTACTCAGCCGCGAGGTCCGGATTGACGCCCTTGAGGTTGCCGCCCCAGCCGCCGTACTCAGACTCCCAGATCGTGTGGTTGTTGACCGCCGCCACTGCGCCGGCCCGATGGACGACACGTTCCGACATGATGTCCTCGCCGTCCTCCAGCACGCACGCGCCGACCAGTCCAACCGTGTACGGCTTCTCGGTCGAGCGGCCCGCAGAGCGCGCGGCGTTCTCGATGATCGGGAAGGCCGAGTCGAGCCACGGTCCGGTGCCGGCGGTGACGAATCCGTCGCCGATTTCGCCAACCACTGCCGTCGCCCTTGGACCGTTGGCCGCGAGATAGATCGGGATGTGGTCCTTGATGTTGTAGAAATCCGGATGGTCGGGATGGATCAAACGGATCCAGGTCTCACGACCGGTGACGTCGTCGGTGTGCAGGATGTCCTTGCCGTCGAGCAGATCGCGGACCTGCTGCGCGTACTCGCGGAACCTCCGCACCGGATACGACGGCAGACCCATCGTGTTGCGGCCGGTGTAGCCCGTACCCAGCGCCAGGATCGTGCGGCCCGGCGCGAGCTTGTTGATCGTTGCGATCGCGGAGGCGGTGACCGGCGCAATTCGGTTCGAAGGAATCGAGACCAGCGTGCCCAGCTTGATCGTCGACGTGCGCTCGGCCGCGAGCGCCATCGCCGCGTAGCAGTCGGACCAGATCAGCTGCGAGTCCGGGAACCAGGCGTGGGTGAAGCCCGCCTCCTCAGCGCGCACGACTTCCTTCCACATGTCGATGTAGGTGGGAACGAGCAGTCCGTACTCCATCAGTGCGCTCCTATCCGCGCTTGTGGATGACTTCGCGGGCGAAATCGTCGATGATCTCGCGCGCGCCGGCAGGGTCGTTGGCAGTCAGAGCGATGTTGTCGACGCCGATCGATTCCAGGTGTTCGATCTTCTCGATAATCTCCGGCCCCGTCCCCACCAGGCTGCGCTCCAGTACCTGGGGGAAGATGAAGCGCTCTTCGCCCGGCTTGAGATAGACCATGTGGCCTTCGTGGACATCGAGGTAGAGCCGGTCGTCGGGCGTGCCCTTGGCAGCGGAGTACTCGCGGATGTAGTTGTGGTACTCACCGGCGAGGTCGGGGTTGTCCATGCCCAGGTTGGCGCCGGGACCGTAGGCGGCCTCCCACATCGCGTGAACTCCGGGGACCATGCCTGGACCCAGAATCCGGGTCACCCGCTCCGAATCGAACCCTTCGCCGTCCTGCAACACCAGGCCGGTCGTAAGTCCGACGGTGTACGGCTTCTCGGTCGAACGACCGGCCGCCTCGGCAGCAGCGGCAATCACCGGGAAGCTCTGTTGCGCATTCAGCCCCATACCGGTCGTGACCCAGCCGTCGCCGACCTGTCCAACGACCTCCATCGCGCGAGGGCCGTTTGCCGCCACGTAGATCGGAATGAAATCGTCGAGGTTGAGGAACTCCGAGTGTTGACCGTGGATCAACCGGATCCAGCGCTCCTGCCCGGTTATGTCGTCGGTATAGAGCACGTCCTCGCCGTTGAGCAGTCCACGCACCTGCTGGGCGTACTCGCGATAGCGGGCAATCGGATAGGCGGGCAGGCCCATCGTGTTGCGACCGGTGTATCCGGTGCCGATGCCGAGAATGATCCGCCCCGGCGCCAGCTTGTTCAGCGACGCGACTGCCGAGGCGGTCACCGGAGCGATCCGGTTCGACGGAATCGCCACCAGCGTGCCCAGCTTGATCGTCGATGTGTGATGCGCGGCCAGCGCCATCGCCGCGTAGACGTCGGAGTAGATCAGTTGGGAGTCGTAGAACCAGGCGTGGGTGAACCCAGCCGCCTCGGCCCGTTGGACCTCCTGCCAGGCGTTGATCCAACTGGGGATTCCGATTCCGTAGTGCATAGTTGGCTCCTTTGTTGGCTTGATGGGCTGCGCGAACCACGGTCGGCCCCCTCAGCCGCTACGCGGCAGCTCCCCCAGAGGGGGAGCTTTACTTCAACTGATACGTCGGTGGTTTCTTCCAGAGATCCGTCGGCGGATTCTCCTGCTGGGCGAGGATCCTCGTTCGCTGGGCCTTGTCCAGCCGCTTGCCCTGCTGAATGATCTTTCGGTTGGCCTTCTCCCTGGCCTTGTTCTTGGCGACCGTGGCGGGATTGGGCCGCTTCTTCTCTCCACGCGACGCCCTCACCACGCCTGACTTCTGCAGGCTCTTGAGATGAGCCTGGACGTTGCCGTCCGCCGCCCGGCGCAGCCGCTTGTCGATCGAGTCGCCGTAGATCGACTCCATGATCTGCCAAGAGGTCTTCGGCTCACCGTCTTGCAGCTGTTCGAGAATCTGGTCCTCGCGCATCTGGCGGTGAGCGACATACATCTCGAGCCGATCGCGGGCTTTGGCCTCCTCGGTATCGGCGATCAGCGGGCCGTGACCCGGGCAGAGCACCTTGACGTTTGGCAGCTCGAGCAGCCGGCGCAGCGAAGCCATGTAGGAGTTGACGTCGCCGACCACGGTGGTCGTGTTGCCCAGGATCGTGTCGCCGGTGAAGAGGATGCCTTCCTCCTCGATGTAGTAACAGAGCGAGTCGACCGAGTGGCCGGGGCTAGTCATCACCTGGACCCGGATGCCTCCGTCGAGGTTGATCTCATCGCCGTCCGAGTACGTCTTGACGCCCTCCTTGGGCAAGCGACCGCGTAGCAGGCGGACGCCGTTCTCGGGCACGGCCACTTCGGCCTTGAGATGTTCGTTGACGTGCTTGAGGTTGCCGGAGTGGTCGAAATGGTGGTGTGTGATTGCGGCCACGCCGATCTCGGAGTGATCAATCGCGGCGAGATAGCCGCGCAGCATCCAGCGGAACTTGTCGATCGCTTCGCCCGAGTCAATGGTCAGAGTCTGGCCGCCTCGTTGGCCGATGATGTAGATGTTGGTCGAGGTCGGCCGCATCGGCTGATCCTCCGGAACCGGCACCATCCGCACGTTGTCGCTGATCTTCATGTCGGGGTCTCCTTAGCTGTGACTGCCCACGGCGATGCCGGCGACCTGCGGCGCGACGTCGCGGGCCAGGAACTCGGGGACGTCATCACGGTCGAACATGAAGTGCTGGAACTGCACCTCGGCGACACCGGCTTCGGCGAGCCGGCCGAGCGCGTCGACGGTCTGGTCGGCGCCGCCGACGAGGCGGCCCATCGAGCCGAACTCGGTCAGGAACTCGTCCAGCGGTTGTCCCGGCCGGCCGAACATGCCCTGGGCAAATCTGCCCCCGGCTTCGACCAGCTCCGGGGTGCCGACGGCGTGGAACATCATCATCGAGTGTTCGATCTCGTCCGGACTGCGGTCGATTGCCTCGCACGCCTGGGCCATGACGTCACGCTTGTGACCGTACGCCTCTGGGGTCAGCGAGACGCAGTTCCACTCCGAGGCGTACTTCGCCGCCATCGGAATCGTGCGCTTCTCACCGCCTCCGCCAATCAGGATCGGCGGACGCCCGGGCTCAGGGCTGGGCAAGCAATCCGCCTGGTCGAGCTGGTAGTACTGCCCCTGGTAGCTGGATCGGCCCGGACTCCACAGCGCCCGCATCATGTTGATCGCGTCTTCGAGCCGGTCGAAGCGCTCTCGGGTCGGCGGAAAGTCGAGGCCGTAGGCGTCGTGCTCGGGCTGATTCCAGCCGGCGCCGAGGCCCATCACAAATCGCCCGCCCGAGAGTTGGTCGATCTGCGCGGCCATCCGGCCGACATCGACCGGGCGGCGGAACGTGACCGGCGTGACCATCGGTCCAAACCGCAGATTGGAGGTCTCTACAGCCGCCATGACAAAGCTGAGGAAGCACTCGAGGCTGTCCTGCTGGCTCGTCTCGATCGGGCCGGTGAAGTAGTGGTCGCTGCGGAAGAGGGAGGGAAACTCAAGCCGGTCGGCGAGCCGGAGGATGTGACGCCAACGTTCCCACGTGAGTCCGTTCTGTCCCTCGACCATCAATGCAACCCGCATGAGCACCCCTCTGACCGCGTCCCCCGGGACGCACCGGTGTTGGCATGGTAAGGCTCGATGCTCGCAGGTCGGCTAGCGAGGGAAGCCGACGGCATCGTCCAGCACGACGACTGAGACTGAATCGTCGGGATGCCAGACCACTTCGGTACGCAACCTGGTCTCGACCTCAGCGCCCGAGGGCAGACGCACGCGCACAACCTGATCGTGACCGTAGTACTCGCTGCTGATCACCCTGGCACTCGCGGGATCACTGGGGTCGGTCGGCTTGAGCGCCAGCTGTTCCGGCCTGAGCAGGATGTCGAATGAGTCGCTTCCCTCAACCGCGCTCTGATTCCCGAGAATGACGAATCCCAGCTCAGTCTCCGCTCCGCCGCGGACTCGTTGGCCGGGCAGGATGTTGGCGTCGCCCACGAATGTGCCGATGAATCTGGTACCCGGCCGATAGTAAATGTCGTCGGGCGCACCGATCTGCTCAATCGTGCCATCGCGCATCACGGCGACACGGTCAGCGAGCGAGAGCGCCTCCTCGCGGTCGTGGGTGACGAAGACCGCGGCCGTGTTGGCAGATTTGAGAATGTTGCGCATCGCCAGGCGGAGGCTCGCGCGCAGGTTCTGGTCGAGGTTGCTGAATGGCTCGTCGAGCAACACGGCCGCCGGCTGCGGCGCGAGGGCTCTTGCGAGGGCTACCCGCTGCGCTTCGCCTCCCGATAGTTCATGGGGGAACCGCTCGCCAAAGTCTTCCAAGCCGACCAACTCCAACATCTCCCGGACCCGAGGCGGCGCTTCGACGCCGCGCAAGCGGCGCAGCGGCCGCCTCCACCATGCATGGTGACCACTGGACAGACCGAAGCCGATGTTGTCGGCGACGCTGAGGTGCGGGAACAGGGCGAAGTCCTGTGGCACCATGCCGATCCGTCGGCGTTCGGGGGGATGCCAGACTGAGGCGTCGACGGCGGTCTCGCCGTTGATCCGAACCACCCCCTCGTCCGGATGCTCGAATCCGGCCAAGACGCGCAGGGTCGTCGACTTGCCGCATCCGCTCGGTCCCAGCAATGCGACGATCTCTCCGCGCTCGACTTCGAAGGACGCCTCGCGGACGGCCACGGTGTCGCCGAAGGTCTTGGAGACCCGGTCGACGTGCAGCGCTGGTGAGTCGACGGCGGATTCAGGTGCGGAGGCCACGGTCGTTCCCAAACAGAATGATCATCGGCAATGCCGCGCATCCGAGAAGCAACAGTCCATTCGCGGCAGCGCGGGCAAAGAAGACATCCTCCTGGTGTCCCCACAGGCTGGTCGCCAGTGTGTCGAATTCAATTGGAGCAAGCAACAGGGTGGCCGGCAGTTCCTTCATCGTCGTCAGAAAGACCAGAGCGAACCCCGCCATGACGCCGGGGGCGATCAACGGCAACGTGACGCTGCAAAACGTCTGCCACGGTGAGCGGTTCAAGGAGCGGGACGCTTCTTCGAGCCCTGGCTGCACCCTGACCAGTGAGGTCCGCAAGCCCGAGATCGCCTGCGGTAAGAAGAGCACGGCGTAAGCAAAGACCAGCGTGATGATTGTCTGATAGATGCTGGGGGTCACGCGCAGCGTGAAAAAGATCAGGGCGAACGCGACCACGACCCCTGGCAACGCATATCCAACGTAGGAAGCCCGATCGACGACGCGAGCCAGGAATCCAGGGCGACGGACCACGACGATCGCAATCGGAATCGAAATCGCGACCGTCGCCGCACCTGCTAGAGCGGACGCGTACACCGAGTTGAGGGCCTCACTCCAGATATCCGGGAACGTCTCTCCGCCCTGGAGGCCGACCGAAAGCCAGTGAAACAGAACGGCGACGGGTACGAGCAGGGCGATACCGCAAACGACGCTGATCGCGAGCAGCGCCGGCCAGCGATAGCGGCGCAGGCTGACGAGTCTGGGCATCCGAGCGGCGCCGCTGCCGAGTCGGTGATAGCGAGCCTTGCGCCGCTGCGACCAGTCGACCAGCAACACCACCGCGACAAGCGCGACCAGAATCAGGCAAAGCACGGCAATGCTCGATCGGTCGAACGACGTGCCAATCCGGACGTAGATTGCGCGCGTGAAGGTGTCAAAACGCATCATCGAGACGGCCCCGAAGTCGGCAATCACGTAGAGGGCGACCAGCAGGCTTCCAGTTGCCATTGGAATCCTCAGTTGGGGGACGGTAACGCGCCAGAATGCGCTCCAAGCCGAATGGCCGAGGGAGCGTGCGGTCTCCTCGATCCCCGGATCGAGATCGCGCAGGCCGGCGCGAATTACGATCAGCAAGTAAGGAAACGTGAACAACGTCAGGGTCAGCCAGGCGCCGAAGAATCCGTAGATTTCCGGGATGCTCTCAACGCCCAGCGGCGCCAGCAGATCCTGCAATGATCCATTGGGTCCCAGCGCGATGATGAATGCGAAAGCTCCAACGTAGGAAGGGATTGCCAGGGGCATGATCGTGATCGATCGCCACCAGCGTGCGAACGGCAGATCGGTGCGCTCCGTGAGGTAGGCGATCGGCAAGGCCAGGGCGGCAGAAGCGGCAGTCACGGCGACCGTTAGACCTGCGGTGTTGAGCAGGAGACGGGCGGTGCCGTCGTTCAGCACGTTCGACCAGGTCTCCGCGTCGGCCTCCGCTGCTCGAACGATCAGGTAGATCAGGGGGATACACGCTGCCGACGCTCCGGCTAGCGCGAGGATCCAGATTCCAGGAATGCGAAGTCGAAGCCAGGAGGGCACTGAGACCGATTCGCTGAGCAGGCTCATTGCTGGAGGTTATCGGACTTTTTCAGCATGAAAGGAAACAATCGCGACGGCGCCGCGTTCGCTCTGAGTCATGAACGCGGTCGCGGTAGCACTCGGGAACGATCGTTGCCGCTCTGCTGCCTGGAAGACTGCCTGGATCGACCGCTGCTGCCGCTCCCAGGGCGAGGATGAGTTACTCCAACGCACCGACCTTACGGAGCAGCTCGAGCGTGCCATCGAGGTCCGACAGGGAGGTCAGCGCGAGTGACGGCGGGTTGAGCTCGTCCAACGGGATCAGCCGCGGGTTCGCATCAATTTCCGACGCCACCGGATACTCGTTTGTCTGGTCACGGAAGTAGGCCTGACCTTCCGCCGACAGCAGGAAGCGAATAAATCTCAGAGCATTCGCCCGGTTCGAGGAGCCCTCGAGCATCGCCACGCCGGCGACGTTGATCAGTGCGCCGGCATTGCCGGAGTCGGTGAAGTGGTTGGCCGCCGGCCAGTCGTCGTCGAAGCGGAACAGGTAATAGTGGTTGACCAGGCCGATGTCGAGTTCCCCGTCGCCGACCGCCTGAACCTGCGGTGTGTTCTTGGGGAAGACCTTGACGTCGTTGGCGATCATGCCGCGCAGCCACTCTTCGGTCGCAGCGTCGCCGTGAATCTGGCGCATGGCGGTGACAAAGGCCTGGAAGCTACCGTTGGTCGGCGCCCAGCCAATGCGGCCCTTCCATTCGGGGTCGACGAGATCGAACACGGAGTCGGGCGGGTTCGGCACGCGGTCCGGAGAAATGATCAGAACTCGTGCACGGCCAGAGGTTGCAATCCAGCGGCCATCGTCGTCCTGGAAGTTGCGATCAACCATTGCCCTGATGTCGGGCGGAAGCTGCGCAGCGAGTGCTTCCTCAGCCAGGAATGACAGCGCGCCAGCATCCTGTCCGTAATACACGTCCGCAGGCGAACGGCTGCCCTCTTCAGAAATCGCAATCGCCAAAGCTGCGGTGTTGCCGTAGCGAACCTTGACGTCGATGCCGGTTTGCTCTTCGAATCGATCGATGAGTCCACCGACCAGCGACTCTCCACGCCCGGAGTAGATGACCAAATCACCGGCATCTTCAGGAGAAGCGACCGTGGCCACGCTCGATTGCAGCCAGAGAAGCTCGCGAGTGGCGGCCGGGAAGATCTGGCCGCGCAGGACCGTTTCGCCATCCGCGCGAATGCCGAACTCGGTGCTCCCGTCGGCACGTCGAATCGCAATCACCTGCAGCTGGACGCCGAGCTTTTCGACGACCGTGCTGACGTAGACGCGACCAATCCGCGGCTCGGCGGGCAGGAAACGGCGTGACGGCGTGAGAACCTCGCCGTCAGCGCGGAGGCCGAACTCGATTCGGCCGTCTTCGTGCAATTGCGCTCGCACACGGACGTCGAAGGTTGGCGCGTTTTGCGCGCTCGCGAGGCCCAGGGCAGCGAACGAACCAGCCAGCAACGCCGTGAGGGTGATCAGCGCCACCAGCAGACGCGGTAGCTGGAGCCTGGCCGCTCGTGAGTAGGAGGTTGGCATTCGCCACTCTCTTTCGCATCATCGACTGCGTGAACGTGTCACAGCCGGATTTTCGTTACCGCCGCAGTTTATACACAACTTTGCAAAATACGCAAGTAATGGTGTCAAATAGTCCCGAGCGAGCAACCCGGACACCGCGGTGTCCGGGCAACATTGATGTCAATGGAATGAATCGAGCGGTGATGGCTTCCGAGGGCCCCTTGGAGGGAGACCTACCAGGAGCTTTTGCGCACGCCGGGCAGCAGGCCGAGTGATGCCATTTCGCGGAACGTGATTCGGCTGAGGCCGAACTTGCGCATGTAGGCGCGGGGCCGACCGGTCACTGCGCAGCGGTTCTTGAGTCGCGTGGGGGAGCTATTGCGGGGCAGCGCCTGAAGCTGAAACTGGATGTTCTGCTTCTCGCGCGGGTTGTTCGACTCTTTGAGCTGCTGCTTGAGCGCCGTGCGCCGATCCTGGTACTTCGCGTGCATCTTGCGGCGCTTCAGGTCGCGGTGAACGTTCGAGGTTCGGGCCATGCTCTGTCCAGTTGTTGAGGTTTCGATTCGTTCTCTTGAGCGTAGTGGCAGTCCGCCGGTTCGGGCTAGTCGCGGCGCTTGCGCTTGTCGATTTTGCGGCCGCTTTGTTCTTCCAGGCGGCCGAGGGCACGGCCCTTGTCCGGGTGCGGGTCCTTGCGTACGCCGTAGATCTGGATTCCCTCGTGGTCTTCGGGGAGATACTCGGTGATGGGAAGACCTTCCTCATCGCAGAACAGCAGTCAATGGCAGTACTTCCAGCGCTGCATCTCCTCGCAGGGGCAGATCCAGGTCGACTCCTTGACCTCTTCTGCCTTGTCCTCGTAGAAGTTGCAGGGACAGAGCGGACGGCCGTAGTCGTCGATGTGCTTGGCCAGTCCGATGACCAGGAACTCGGTGATCTCTTCCTGCGGATGCAGGTACGACCCGCTCTTCTCCGCGAAATTGCGGGCGAACTTCCACATCTTGTTGAGGTTCTTTTCTGACGCCTGCTGACGATCGTCGTCGCTGACCTGGTCAACATCCGACATCGCTCACCACCGCTCTATCCGATTCCCGGTCGCCTCGTGGATTCCACTGTAGGCGCTCGTGCCGACACGAGAGGAAACCTAGTTGTTGTTGCTGTCGCCGCCTTGTCTGAAGAAGTCCTCGAGGTCGGCGATCAGCGCATCGGCGCTGGGCAGTTCACCCTCCGGCTGCGGCTCAGCCCGCGGCATCGGGCTGTTCGCCTCGAGTCGGGCGACGTAGTCGCGCAGCTCGCTGTTCTCTTGCAGCGCTTCTTCGAGCTGGACGTGAAAACGCTGGATGCCGCGCTCAAGCGGTTCCAGGTCGAATCTGAGGCCGGTCATATCGCTGACCACGCGTAGCAGCGACTGCGCGCCAACCGGATTCGTGATGCCGGGCAGATAGTGCGGCACCGACGCCCAGAGTGAAACTCCGCCCACGCCCTGCCTGCGACAGTGGTCGTGGAACACGCCGACGATACCGGAAGGTCCCTCGAATCGCGACGGATGCATGTTGTAGCGCTCGGCCAGCGCCGAGTTGTTGGCCGATCCGCGAACGTGAACCGGCTGGGTGTGGGGAGTCCCTGCCGCGACCGCTCCAAGCGAGAGAATCAGCTTCGCCCCGATCGCGTCAACGAGCTCCGACATCGCGCTCATGTATCGCTTCCAGCGGTAGTGCGGTTCTATCCCGATGCCGACGACGACGTCGCGTCCGCCCTCGGGCGACTGTAGATGCACAAACTCGGTCGCCGGCCAGGCGATGAAGCGCTCGCCGTTGCGATAGCGCGCCATCGGTCGTGCTTCCGTGAAGTCGTAGAATTCCTCCGGATCGATCGTGGCGAACGGCCTCGCGCCCAGTTGCTGAATCAGGTACTGGGCCGCCGTCGAAGCCGATTCGCCAGCGTCGTTCCAGCCCTCCCAGGCGACGATCAGCACTGGGTCGGTCAGATTGGGGAGTTCCTCGATTTCGAGGTCGGGTGAGGTGGTCATGAGCGAAGTTTACTCCAGCGAACGCCGATCGTCGGCAGAGGAATTGACGCAAGCCTGGGCCGATCGGGTGACGGCCAACCGTGAACAGGCGGAGCGCGTGCGCGAGGAACGGGATGGCGGCGACCATTATCGTCCGCTGGCTTCGGCATTCCGGGCGGACCCACGGCGGATCGGCGATTCGGCGCTGGATGCGCTGCTCGACATCTCGAGGGCGGACGACTGTTGGGTCGACATCGGAGCGGGCGCCGGACGATTCTCGCTGCCGCTTGCCTTGCATGTGCGCAAGGTCATTGCGATCGAGCCATCACCGGCGATGCGGGCGGAAATGGCGAACCTGCAGATCGAGCACGGAATCACCAACGTCGACCTGCGCGATCAACGTTGGCCTTCCGACGATCCCGAGATCACGAGCATGGCGGATGTCGCATTGATCTCGCACGTCGGTTATGACATCGAGCAGATGGGCGCATTTCTCGACACCATGGAGCGCGCGGCATCGCGCGAATGCGTGGCCCTGCAGTACGACCATTCGCCGGGGTCGCTGTTCTGGCAGGTGTGGCCTGCCGTTCACGGTGAAGAGCAGGTCCACCTGCCCGGCGCGAGCGAGTTCATCGAGCTTCTGGGGTCGCGAGGCGCGCAGGTTGACGCGCGGGAACTGGAACGCCGAGGAGATCGACAACGTTTCGTGTTCGAGACGCCCGAGCAGGCGATGGAGTGGGCACGCAGACGGCTATGGTTGTCGGAAGGTTCGCAGAAGCTGAACGCGCTGCGCGAAGCCGTGGCCGAGCTGCTGAGAGAACACGATGGCGGCTGGTCGCTGCCCGACCAGCCGAAACAGATGCTGATTCGCTGGAGGACAAGATGAACCGCGTCACACCGCTCACAACCGAGGAACTGATCGAAGCAGCGCCGTACCTGGCACAACTGCGCGACTCGGGAGTCACGCTACCGACGTCGTTCCATGTACTGGGACGACGTCCCAGGGTGCTGGAGGCGTTCCAGCCGTTCTTCGGCTCGATCATGCGCGAGGGCAGCGTTCCGGCGGGACTGAAGCAATTGATTGCGCACGTTGTCTCGCGCACGGCGGGCTGCCTGTATTGCCAGGCTCACACCGGCCATTTCGCGCACACGCTGGCCGGTGAGTCGTATGAGCGGGTCGAAGCCGTCTGGTCGTTCGAGACCTCCGACCTGTACTCGGACGCCGAGCGCGCCGCGCTGCGAGTCGCCCGCGACTCGGGCGGCGTGCCCAACGCCGCCACTGACGAGCAATTCGACGAGCTGCGCATGCATTGGTCGGATTCCGAGATCGTCGAGATCGTCTGCGTGATCTCGATGTTCGGTTTCCTCAACCGCTTCAACGACACCCTGGCGAACGAGCTGGAGCCGGATGCGGTCGAATTCTCTGACGCCCACCTGGCCCAGTCGGGCTGGACGGTCGGCAAGCACGGCTAGCGGGGTTTGTCCTCCAGCGGATTCTCAACCCCGCGGAAGAAGGCGCCGCGGTAGATTTTCGTGTCGCCCCGGACGCGTTCCTCCCACTCCTGGTCGGTCATCGCTTCCCTGAGCCGGATGGTCTGGATCGTGTCTTCGCCGATCGGCCAGCGCATGGGCAATCGCTGTTCGAGTTCGACGATGTCGGCGACGGCGGTCGCGACCGAGCGTGAACCCGGCCGGGTGGCGGCTCGGGTACGGAATGTCTTGAGCGCGTGATCAGCCGATTCCTGATAGGGAGATCGACCTTCTCGCACGGCGGCGGCGACGTCGAGGTTGGTGGTCTGCCAGTCCGAGGCGTACATGCCCGGCTCGAGGATGGTGACGTCAACATTCCAGCGCGAGACCTCGTAGCGCAGCGCCTCCGACATGGCCTCGACCGCCCACTTGGAGGCGGCATAGAGACCCATCAACGGGGCGACAATCCGGCCCGCCAGCGACGAGACGTTGATGATCTTGCCGTGATGTTGCTCGCGCATCGCGGGCAGGACGGCCTGGGCCATGCGGATCTGCCCGCTGAAGTTCGTGTCCATCTGACGTGAGACTTCGTCGTCGGACATGTCCTCCACCGGGCCATAGAGTCCATAGCCGGCGTTGTTGAAGAGCGCGTCGACTCGTCCGAATCGGCTCAGTCCGGCCTCGACTGCGGCATCAATTGAGGTGCGGTCGGTGACATCGCATCGAGCGATCTCGACGAGCGACGAGTCCAGGTCGGCCAGGTTCGGGGCGTCCCGGTCGGGATTGCGCATCGTGGCGATGACGGGATGCCCGCGCGCGGTCAGTTCTTCGGCTGCGGCCAGACCAAAGCCCCTGGAGGCGCCGGTAATGAGAGTGACCTGTCGCTGAAGTACCATGGAGGCGCCTCCACCCTGCTGATTTGCCTGTTCTGGCTGATGGTAATGGCGCACTGTCGGTAGAGGCCTGGCAAGAGTTCGTGTGGACTGGCTGACGGACCCCTGGTCGTTCGAGTTCATGCAACGCGCGCTCCTGGCCGGCATCATTGTGTCGGTGGCTGCGGGGATGGTGGGCGTATTCGTCGTCCTGCGGGGCCTGGCCTTTCTCGGCGACGCTGTCGCGCACACTCAGCTTGCCGGAGCGGCCGTCGCGTTGGTACTGGGCGGCGGCGCGGTCCTGATCACGCTGGGAGCCGGCGTGGCCGCGGTAATGACGGCGTTGGGCGTGGCCCTGCTCACTCTGCGCGGGCGGCTACGAGAAGACACGGCGATCGGGATCATGTTCGCGGGCTTCTTCGCGCTCGGCGTCGTGCTGATTTCGAGGCAACGCACCTTCGCAATTGACCTGGGTTCGCTGTTGGTTGGGCACATCCTTGGCGCCTCCTGGACCGACCTGATCGTGATGGCGGCCCTGGCGGTTGTCGTCACCGCACTGGTGCTCTCTTTCCTACCGGAGCTGCGCTTCTCGGCCTATGACCCGGAAGTGGCCGCCGTCTCGGGCGTGCCCGTCGGCCTCATGCAGGTTGGACTCCTGGTTCTTATCGCGCTGGCAACCGTCGTCGCGTTCCGACTCGTCGGAGTCATTCTGGCGGTCGCCATTCTGGTGACGCCGGCAGCGGCCGCTGTGCTGCTGACTCGCCGATTCAAGTTGATGATGGTGACGGCGATCCTCGTCGGCGTGCTTTCGACGGTGCTGGGTCTGTACGCGTCGTTTCACTTCGATCTGGCGGCCGGTCCGTCGATTGTGTTGACGGCGGTCTTACTGATGGTGCTGTCCTTCGTGTTCGGCCCGCATGGTCTGCGCGAGACGTTGCCATCGCTTGAGTTCCTGTTGGCCGATATTGCAGAACCCCCACCGCCCGGCTGGCGGCGAAGAGCCCGGATCTGCTGGGGCGCGTGCTGCCTGGTCGGTGACGCCTCCTGGGGTGCGTGCTGCCGGGTCGGCGACGTTTGCTGGGGTGCGTGCTGCCGTGTGGGCGACCGCTTCTCGCTGCGCGGGCGGGCAGATTAGTCGGTGGGCCTGAAGATCTGCTGACGGTACCAGCGCAGTTCGTCGATTGACTCACGAATGTCGTCGAGCGCCCGGTGGCGCTCCTGTTTGACGAACGGTTCCATTTCGGGATACCAGCGCATGGCCAGCTCTTTGACCGTGGAGACATCGACGATCCGATAGTTCAGCCAATCGATCAGGCGCGGCATCTCGGCATAGAGAAATCGCCGGTCCTGGTGAACGGAATTGCCGCACAGGGGCGCCTGGCCTTCGACGGTCCAAGCCTGGACGAACTCCAGGACCTGCTCTTCGGCTTGATCGATGGTGACATCCGACGCCCTGACGCGCTTGATCAGTCCAGAACCGTGGTGGGTGCGCCGATTCCAGGCGTTCATCACGCGGAGCTCGTCTTCCGAGCGGTGGATGGCGATGTCCGGACCGTCGGCGATGATGTTGAGTTCAGAGTCCGTGATGAGGACGGCGGCCTCGATAATCACATCTCTGGCTGGATCAAGCCCCGTCATTTCGAGGTCGATCCAGACCAGGTTGTCCTTCGATGGTGGTGGCGGCATGCGCTCAGGCTAGGGCTAGTCGTCTACATACGAAGCAGGGCGCCCACGGTGATTACCGTGGGCGCCCATGTGGTCGTTGCGGGATTCTCGGCTATTGCTCGGCTATTGCTCGGCGATTGCCCGCGCATTGCCGATGAGGATGCCCAGATAGGTGGGGTTGTCATCGGTTGGTTGCGACCAGATGATGCCCCTGGCAGCTCCGCTCTCGTCAGCGACCGTGTCGAGAATCGATGCGTCGAACTGCGGCTCGTGGAAGACCGTCTGTACGCCTTCGTGCTCGATCAGCTCGATCAGGTCGGCCAACGCGTCGGCGCTGACACCCTGCTCCGGCCCCTCGACCACGAAGCCGGCGACTTCCAGGCCGTAACGCCGGGCGAAGTAGCCGAAGGCGTCGTGGAAGGTGACGAGTAGTCGCTGACTGTCGCTAATGCCCTCAAGCAGCGCTCGCACCTCAGCATCGGCTTCCTCGATTGCGGCGAGGTAGAGCTCAAGCCGGTCGCTGAAGACGTCAGCCGCGCCTGGGCTCAGGTGGCTGAGCTCGTCAGCGATCGCGACGATGGCCGCAGAAGCGAGCTCGGTGTCGAACCAGTAGTGCGGGTCTTCGTCACCGTGATGGTGGGCATGTCCGTGTCCATCGTCCTCGTGCCCGTGTTCGTCCTCATCGTGGCCTGCGTGGGGCGAGCCGCCTGAGTCGAGGACGCCGACAAAGGCCAGGCTCGACGGTGCGCCGCCGACTTCCCATTCCTCTTCGATCTCCATGTGCTCGAGATGGACCCCAAGCACGTGGCCGCTGCTCGGGTCGGCGACATAGAGCCACTCGCCGACGACGATCATCTTTGGCGTGGGGGTACCGAACACGATCTCGAACGGGTCGACCAACTGAACGGTCCCGACCGGCTCGCCGTCGTGGGCGTCGAATGCGCGTAACACACCGTCGGCCCCGAGCAGGTAGAAGATCTCTCCGTCGCTTGAGAACGCAGCCGTCGCAATGGGCTCAGAGAATATCTCGCGCATCTCGCCGTGGGCCACGTCAACCAGCCAGACGCCGCCCAGATCGCAACACTGACCGTCAGGGAAGAGGGTCGCGGGACCGAAGAAGTTGTCGGCTTGATGGTGCCCGTAGTACTGGCCGATTGCTAACTCCCCTGGGTCGCCAGTCTCCGCCGGGTAAGGAATGATCTCATGCTCGTATTCGCCGTCGTGCGCCTGTACGAAGAGCACGCCGGTGAAGCAGCCAAAGACCGCGCCGTGCGCGTTGTGCGATTCGCCGTGCAGGCCAGGGCAGGATTCGTTAGCTGCGTCGTAGACGACCTGGTTGTCGAACGTACGGACTTCAACGCCGATCGGCAGGCAGTCTCCTGATGGAACGAACTCAGTACAGGCCGGGTTGTTCGTACTGAGGATGACGTGTTCATCGGACATGACCAACGCCGCACCGTGCTGAATGCCGGCTTCGAGCACGATCGGCTCGTAGTCGCCCGGTGAGCTGGTCAGATCATGCTCGTTGATCAGGATCACATGGCCGTTGGTATCGGCAAAGATCGCCGTCCAGCCGTGGCTGTTGACGTAGTGGACCGGCCATTCCTCGGCGATTTCGAGCGGGTGGCGGGTGACCCGCTCTGTGACTAGGTCATAGTGGTCGCCGTGCTCGACAAGGAATGTTCCGCCGTCGAAGATGTGGATGCGGTCATCGTCGGGTTCCGGCCCGCGCGCCAACACAATGCCGTAGCGGTGGGTCGGACTGGCGTACACCGATGCATTGGCGGCCGCAATCTCGAACAGGCCGCGGTTCACGCTATCGCCCGAGAGGTTGACGACGGATAGGTGCGCTTCTACGGCGTCGGCGACGAGCAGACGACCAACGGCCTCGGCCGCGCCGTGATCGTCGTCGTGCATCTCCTCGTCGTCGTGGGCGTCATCCTCTTCGTGGTCGTGCCCATCCTCATCCTCATGGGCCTCTTCGCCTTCATGCTCGTCGTGGTGTCCATGCTCCGCCGCCATTGCACTGAATGGCGCGAGTTCGTATCCGGCCTCCTCGATTGCTTCGGCCAGGTCGAGGACGTGCTCGGCGTTCTCGAGGATCGCGTCTTGATATGACGCTTCGAGACCAGCCCCGTTGATGATGACGAGGTCTGCTTCTGCCACCGCGCGAATGTCGGCCACGCTCAGTTCGAGCGTGTGGGCGTCGGCCCCGGCGGGAACCAGCGCCCGAACCTCGACGTGGTCGCCGCCGACCTGGCGGACCCAGTCGGCGATCACTTGCGTCGACACGACGATGTTCAACGGATCGCCGGATACCGCCTGAGGTTGCGATTGCTGGTCTTGTTGCTCCTGGGTCGAGCTCGATCGGGCCGGCGCGGCCGACTCGCTCTCTTGTTGTTGCTGTTGTTGAGGCTGGGCCTGTTGTTCAGCAGCCGCCTGCTCTTGCTGCTGAGGCTGTGCCTGGTCGTCGTCAGAGCAGCCGACGACCATTGCGGCTGCCAGAGACAGCGCAACAAGGGCGCCGAGCGCCAATCGGAACAACCGGGTCATGGGGAATCGATCTAGGCGGACAGTGTGAATCGGTTAACGGCCCGTCCGCAGGGCCTTGAGGACCGCCTGGCCATGATCGGCGGCCTTGGCGCGTTTCCAGACCTTGGTCAGCACGCCGTCCGGTCCGATGACGAAGGTAGCACGCGTCATGCCTATGCTCTTGCGCCCATACAACGTTTTCTCACCCCAGGCGCCATAGCGGGTCGCTACATCGGCGTCCCTATCGACCAGCAGCGGGAAGTTCAAGTCGTACTTCTCGCGGAAGCTCTGGTGCGACTCGGCGCTGTCGGTCGAGACGCCGAGCACGACCGCGTCCTCGGCCTGGATCTCTTGCATCTCGTCACGGAACGAGCAGGCCTGCTTGGTACAACCCGGCGTGTCGTCGCGCGGGTAGAAGTAGAGCACGACCGTCTGACCTTCGTAGTCGGCCAGCCGGTGGAGTTTGCCGTCCTGGTCGGAGAGTTCAAAATCCGGGGCGTGGTCGCCCCTGGCAAGCGTGACGGACATGATGATCGCTTTCCTTTAGCTCAGTCGTGGGGCCCTGGTGGCTGGGTCTACTCGGTGTGCAGGACCGGGCTGCCGTGATGATGGATCAGCAGCCAGGTGTTGGCCGGAGTGTCGGCATTGTCGGTCAGGTCGGCGTTTCGAGAGCGCTGGTAGATGTTGGTCGCCACGATCGGCACGCCGGCGACGACCTCGCGTCCGGCCACGATGCCAATGTCGCCGACGACGCGTGCCTCCTCGGCGGCGAAGACGATCCGTGGTTGATCGGGGTTGGTCAGGATCGCGCGCCAGGTGCGTTGGACATCAGCGTGACCCCGATTCACATTGCGATGCGGGTGGATGCAGGTTACGTCGTCGCTGCGTTGCCAGAGATCGGCCATTGCCTCGACATCGCGGGTATTGAATGCCTCATAGAAGGCGCGATTCGCCTCCAGCACTGCTTGCCGGTCCTCAAGGGGATCGGCACTCGATTCGACGGCGGTCATATCGACTCCGGAGCGCTCTGTCGACGGCGTGAAATCGACGCGGATTGGGCAACTCAGCGCCCGATCGACGCGTATGCTCGGGGTTATGAAAATCATACGAAACTCGGCGCGAATGGTCGGCATGCTGGCGCTCACTGCCGGCACGGCCGTGTTTCTGCTGACCGCGTGCAGCAACGAGACCGAGCAGTCGGTCGATCAACCCTCGGCGGCGGCGACCGAGCAAGAGGTGCAGCAAGCTCAGCAGTCGGCAGACCGCACAACGGCGGGCCAATCGTCCGATGTGGACCAACCCGCGCAGGCCGAACAGCAAGAAGGTGAGTCCGCTGAGCCGACGGTCGCCACCCAGGCGGAACAGACACAACAGGCGCAGCAGGAGGCCCAGGAGCAAAGGGTTCAGCAGGAGGTAAGGACTGCTCAGGAACAACAACAGGAGCAGGAGGAGCAAGAGTTCTCGCTGCCGATCGGCGCCGTCACATACCTGCCGCTCGACGCAACTGAAACCGAAGAGGGAATCCCGATCATCCGCGACGGAGAGCGGCCAAAATACTTCGGTCTCGACTGGGGCACGGTCTGGGGTATTCGGCTGATCGACCTGGAGGAGCTGTCTCAGGGCGCCGGTCGCGACGCGATTCCGGCGATCAACGGACCGCGATACTGGACGCTGGAAGAAGCGGTGGAGGTCTACACGGACAACGTTCCGCTGGTGCAGGTCAATCTGAACGGGGACGTGCGAGGATTCCCGCTCGAGATTCTGACCTGGCACGAAATCGTCAACGACACCATTGGCGGAGTCCCTGTCACGGTGACGTTCTGCCCCCTGTGCAACACGGCGATCGCGTTTGAGTCGCAGATTGGCGAGGACATCCTCATATTCGGCGTTTCGGGCCTGCTGCGTAACTCCGATCTGGTGATGTACGACCGCAAAACGGAATCGCTGTGGCAACAGTCGTCGGGCCGGGCAATCGTGGGGACAATGGTGGGCGCGAGGCTCAAGTATGTGCCCGCATCGGTGGTGACGGTGGGACAGCTTCGCGCGGCCTATCCGGATGCGCTGGTGATGTCGCGCGACACCGGCTGGTTTCGCGCGTACGGCCAGAATCCTTATCAGGGCTACGACAACCCGGAGCGGGGTGGACCCTATGGTTTCTTCTTCGACCGCGATTCCATCGACGAACGGCTGCCACCAGCGGAACGGGTCGTCAGCATCGAAGGTCCATCAGGGGCAGCGATCGCCTACGCGTGGTCGCGGCTGGAGCAGGAGATGGTGCTGCATGACTCGTTTGACGGGATTGAGCTGGTGGTCTTCTGGACACCCGGCGCATTATCGATTCTCGATTCCGGCATCCTGCGAGACGGGCGGGAAGTGGGCACCACCGCTGTGTTCGAATCGACGCTGGACGGCCAGGCTCTGACGTTCAGCGTCAACCCTGCCGACGAGGCCGGACAGACCTTTGTCGACGCGCAGACGGGCACGGTCTGGGACATCTTTGGCCGGGGCGTCGAGGGAGAACTGGCGGGTTCGCAACTGACGCGGGTGATCCACTCGGATCACTTCTGGTTTGCCTGGCAGGCGTTCCATCCGGACACCGAAGTGGTCGCGCTGCCGCCGGCCGGCAACGACGCCGACGAGGGCTAGTCGATCAGCTCGACATCGTCGCCGACGTTGACCGTTCCGCCTTGCAGCACGTTGCAGTAGCTGCCCAGGTGCTGTTTGGTGTTCTCGATCAGCGCCCGGCCGACGGCGCGGCTGGAGCCGAAGTCCCGCTGGGCATGGGCGGGGACCGAGCAGCGCACGGTGGTCGTCTGTAGCTCGATTATGACCTCACCCAGACGCAGCTTCTTTCCGGTCCAGTCGACCTCGAGCAACCCTTCAGCGTTGGCGGTGTCGATGAGGACATTGGGCCGGAATCGCCGCACGTCAACGTCTTCGCCGCCCCCGGCCTTGGCCAGGGTGTTGAGGGAAGACGTCGTCATGATGTGGATCGGGTAGCAGTCGAAGTACGTGCCGGGTGGGGACGAGAAGTTTTGCAGATCCGGGGGCAGCCCCGAGAAATCTGGTAGCGGATCGTCCTCTTGCATCCCCATCAACTGGCGCAAGGCCTGCATCGGGTCGACGCCCTCCGGGATCTGCGCACGCGCGTACCAGGCGAGGTCGTCGGCAGGATGCAGCGGAGTCAAGGTGACCGGGCGGCCCAGAATCTCGCTGAGCTGTTGATCACGATTCTCGTCGGCGGACTGGACCTGCACGTTGTCGGGTGTCGTGATCGTCACCGCCGGCGAACGCTGGTCGAAACTCGGGGATTCGGCGTAGGCCGAGGCGAACTGCAACAGCTTGGGCATCTCCCGAGCGTTACGCGTGACGTCGGCTTCGATTTCGCGGACGGCCCAACCGCGGTCGCCGGCAACTCCGTTCTGATCGATCTCGGCAGCCGAGAGCTGCTCGCCCGCCATTGATTTCACCGGATATCGCCAGAGCTGAGTTACGGTTCCTACCGACATGGCGGTTCCACTCCGTTCGCAGGTTGCGTTACCTGTGTGTTTTCTTGCACTGGCGCGCAGGGTAACCAATGCTCATATATGAGTGATCTAGTAATGTTTGTCATGATTGAAGCTGATGTGCTGCGAGGATCCAATGACCACGACGGCGACACGACCGGCGGCACTGGACACGCTGTCCTGGCTTGAGGCTGAGGGCATTCACATCATCCGCGAGGTCGCTGCCGAGCTGGAGCGGCCCTGCCTGTTGTTCTCGGGCGGCAAGGACTCGATTGTGATGCTGCGCCTGGCCGAGAAGGCATTCTGGCCTGCCCGGATTCCGTTCCCGGTGATGCACGTCGACACGGGCCACAACTTCCCTGAGGCGATTGACTTTCGCGACCGCCGTGTCGCTGAGCTGGATGTCGAGTTGATTGTCGCCTCGGTGCAGGACTCGATCGATCAGGGTCGCGTCGTTGAGGAGACCGGGCCGCGAGCGTCCCGCAATCGGCTGCAAACCGTCACATTGCTCGATGCTGTGCTTGCGCACGACTTCGACGCGCTGTTCGGCGGCGCGCGGCGGGACGAGGAGAAGGCGCGCGCCAAAGAGCGGATCTTCTCATTCCGCGACGCATTCGGGCAGTGGGACCCGTCCAACCAGCGCCCCGAGTTGTGGAATCTCTACAACGGGAAGCTGACTCGGGGCGAACACATTCGCGCGTTCCCGCTGTCGAACTGGACCGAGCTGGATGTCTGGCAGTACATCAAGCGCGAAGATCTGGAGATCCCGTCGATCTACTTCGCCCATGACCGACCGATGTTCAAGCGCGACGGCATGCTGTTTCCGGTCTCCGAATTCGTCCCGCGATTGCCCGGCGAGGACCCGTTCGACGCTCGAGTGCGATTCCGCACCGTGGGTGACATGACCTGCACGGCGGGCGTGCTGTCGGAGGCGGAGACGCTTGAGGCGGTTGTGGCCGAGATTGCGGCGACACGGATCACCGAGCGGGGTGAGACGCGTGCGGATGACCGTTTCTCGGAGGCGGCGATGGAGGATCGGAAGCGCGAGGGGTATTTCTAGTGACGACGGCATCATTGGCTGACCCGCTCGATCCGCTTGGTCCCGATCAACGGACGCTGTTGCGCCTGGCCACGGCGGGCTCGGTCGACGATGGCAAGTCGACGCTGATTGGCCGATTGCTGTTCGATTCCAAGCAGACATTCATCGACCAGATGGAAGCGATTGAACGGTCCTCTCGCACGCGGGGCGAGGACGACGTCAACCTGGCCTACCTGACCGACGGCCTGCGCTCTGAGCGCGAGCAGGGCATCACGATCGATGTGGCGTATCGCTACTTCTCGACGCCGCGGCGGAAGTTCATCCTTGCCGACACGCCGGGTCATGTGCAGTACACGCGCAACATGGTGACCGGTGCGTCGACGGCCGACGCCGCGCTGCTGCTGGTCGACGCCCGACGCGGCGTTCTGGAACAGACTCGGCGTCACGCATATCTGTCCAATCTGCTCGGCATCCGGCACTTTGTGCTTTGCGTCAACAAGATGGACCTGGTTGATTGGGATCGACCGGTCTTCGATGCCATCTCGGAAGAGCTGACGCGTTTTGCGGGTCGGATGGGCGTGACGGATGTGCAGGCAATTCCGATCTCGGCGAAGCTTGGTGATTGGGTCGTGGAACCGTCTCAGAACATGTCGTGGTATCCGGGGCCGCCGCTGCTGGAGCTGCTGGAAACACTTGAGGCGTCCGATCCGCCGCAACATCACGCTTCCCGGTTTCCGGTGCAGTACGTCGTCCGGCCTCTGCGAGAGGCGTATCACGACTACCGGGGCTACGCCGGCACCATGGCGTCGGGCGTGCTGCGGGTTGGCGACCGGGTCAAGGTGATGCCCTCGGGCGCGGAGACGACCGTGGCCGGCATTGACGCGTTCGACCATGAGCTGGCCGAGGCCACGCCGCCAATGGCGGTGACCGTGCGGTTGACGGATCAGTTGGACATCCGTCGCGGCTCGATGATTGTTGCGGCGGATCACCCGCCGATCGCTGCGAGCTCGATCGATGCGCATGTCTGCTGGATGAGCGAGCGCGTCCCGCTTCGCGAGCGAGACAGGCTGGTGGTCAAGCACACCACGCAAACGACGCGGGCGCTGGTCGAAGAGGTCGGCGCGCGACTGGACGTCAACACGCTCGAGTACGACCTGACGGCGTCGCAGCTGTCGCTGAATGAGATTGGCCGTGTGCGGCTGCGGCTGATGGCGCCACTGTCGGTCGACCCATACGATGAATCGCGAGAAACCGGCGCATTCATCCTGATCGATGAGGCGACGTCCGCAACCGTTGGCGCGGGAATGATCACCGCCGGCGAGTAGGTCGAATAGCGACTCCTGGGAGGTCCGATGAGCCGAGCGCTCGTGCTGGGCTGGTTCGCGCTGGTCGGGTTCGTGCTGTTCGGGCTCACGGCTGCTTGCAGCGGCGATCCGGGATACAACGAAGACGAACTGATTCTCGCCACGACGACTTCGCTCAAGGACTCGGGCCTGTTGGATCAATTGGTACCGATCTTCGAAGCGGAGCACGAGATCACGGTAAAGATCATCGCCGTAGGCACGGGCGCTGCGTTGCGGATGGGCGTCGAAGGTAATGCGGATGTGCTCCTGACTCATGCGCCGGCAGCCGAGCTACAGCTGCTGCAGGCGGGTGATGTGATTAGTCGAACACTTGTAGCGTATAACGATTTTGTGGTCGTGGGGCCCGCAGAGGATCCAGCGGGTGTCGCCGGGCTGACGGACGTGTCGGCGGCGCTGCGGACGATTGCCGAGTCGGGCGCCACCTTCGCGTCGCGCGGTGATGACAGCGGGACCCACAAGAAGGAGCTGATCCTGTGGTCGGACGCTGGACTGTCGCCGAGCAGCGAGTCGCACGATTGGTATCTCGACGTCGGTCAGGGGATGTCGGCAACGCTGACGGTGGCGAATCAGCGTGGCGCCTACGCCCTGACGGATCGGGGGACGTTCCTGGCACTGTCGGAAGACCTTGCCGGCCTGAGACCGCTGGTCGAGGGTGACCCGCGGCTATTGAACTTCTACAGCGTGATGGAAGTGGATGGCGACAAGGGACGCATCAACGTTGTCGCTGCCCAGGCCTTCTCGGCGTTCCTCACCCGAGACGACATCCAGGCGATGATCGGCGACTATCTGCGCGAGCGGTACGGGCAGCCGCTGTTCATTCCGGCTGCGGGAGAGACCGAAGAGGGGATTTCCGCGCGCGGAGGCGCCGCCAATTGAACGGGGCGAGCGCCATTAGGATCGCCGCATGGACTTGATCTGGGACGGGATTCGTGAGGCGGCGCGGCTGTGGTGGGCCGGCGACAGGGAGATCATCGAGATCACGTTGCGGACTCTGGCGATTTCGTCGGCGGCGACGGCCATTGCGCTGCTGATCGGCATTCCCACGGGCGCCGTGCTGGCATTGAGGCGGTTCTGGGGCCGAGGGCTGATCGTCGCTGCGGTGAACACGGGCATGGGGATGCCGCCCGTCGTGATCGGCCTGCTGGTCGCGCTGATCCTCTGGCGGACCGGTCCGCTTGGCGACTTGAATCTGATCTACACGCCGACCGCGATGGTCGTGGCTCAGTTCCTGCTGAGCTTGCCGCTGGTCGTGGGGTTTTCGCTGGCCTCGATCCAGTCGGTGAATCCGCGCTTGATCGGGCAGATGTGGGCGATGGGGGCGAATCGGATGCAGGTGCTCTGGCTGCTGGTGCGTGAGACACGATTGGGGCTGCTAGCGGCGGTGATGGCGGGATTCGGGGCGGCGATCTCGGAGGTTGGCGCGTCGATGCAGGTCGGCGGCAACCTGGCGGGCGAGACGCGGGTCCTGACCACCGCGACGGTGCTCGAAACGGGGCGCGGCAATTTTGAGGTGGCGATCGCTCTGTCGTTGGTGCTGGTCGTACTGGCCTTCCTGGTCAACCTGGTTCTGACCGCGGTACAACAGCGTCGGCCGGTCACATGACTTCTTCGCCGGATGCCCACCTGGAGATTCGGGATCTGGTCGTGCAGCGCGGCGGGGTGACGGTGCTGGAGATCAGCTCGCTCGACATTCCACGCGGACTGGTCACGGTGATGATCGGACCGAACGGATCGGGCAAGTCGACGTTGCTGGGCGCGTTGCAGCTGGTTCTGCATCCGAGTAGCGGCAGCCTGTTGCTCGACGGTGAGCGGATGGATTCTGATCCGGTGGGGACGCGGCGACGGATGGCGGCGGCGTTCCAGGAGCCGTTGTTGCTGAGCATGTCGGTGCAGTCGAATGTCGAGTTGCCGCTGCGGCTGCGCGGCGTCAATCGGCAGCGGCGGCGAGAACTGGCCGAGCATTGGCTGCAGCGCTTCGGGATCGCGTCGCTGGCCCGTCGGCACGCGCGACAACTCTCCGGAGGCGAGGCGCAGCGGGTGAGCCTGGCCCGGGCGTTTGCCTCGCAGCCTGAAGTGCTCCTGCTCGACGAGCCGTTCGCCGGTGTGGATGCTCCGACGCGCGAGGGATTGCTGGAGGACTTTGCCGAGATCGTTTCGGAGACCAAACCGACGACGGTGCTCGTGACGCACGATCGCGATGAGGCGCTTCGACTGGGCGACCACGCGGCGCTGTTGATCGGCGGTGGTTTGCGACAGACGGGCCCGCCGGCCGAGGTATTCGAGCGACCGGCAGACCGCGCCGTCGCCGAATTCGTGGGGATGGAGAATGTCTGGCCGGGTCAACGGTCGGAGTCCGGCGTCTATCGAGCCGGCGGGGTGCGGCTCGCATCAACGTCGAAATCCGTCGCGCTCGGGGCGCCGGCGACGCTGTGCGTTCGTCCTGAACGGATTGTGCTCTCGCGAGACGGTGACGGCAGCGGCAACCAGCTTCAGGCGACCGTTCGGGCAGTCAGGCCGCGAGGACCGGTCGTACGGAGCAACCTGACGAGCGGGCGCCTAACGCTGACGGCCGACGTTCCGGTGGCCACCTGGGACGAGCTGAGACTATCGGTTGGCGACGAGGTAACGGCGAGGATCTCACCCGCGGATGTGCATGTGATTGAAGACTCGGACTAGGAACGCCGGAAACGGCCGAGGACTCCTCCGGAGACTTCTTCCCGGATGCCGAAGATCGACGCCAGCTCGGTGCGGCTGGGTTCGGTGGCGACGTGTTCTCCATCGACCAGGATGGTGGGGACTGAGCGGCTGCCTCGGTTGAGGGCCTCGACGATGTCGGAGGCCTCCGGGTGGTCGTCGAGGTCGATGGTGCGGTATGGGATCTCATATTCGTCGAGGAAGCGGATGGCGCGTCGGCAGTCGCCGCACCAGGCGTTGACGTAGAGGAGAACGTCGCGGTCGGATTCTCCCACGTTGTCCGTTGCCTGGATGGGGCCGGCGGCGGGGTCGATTTCGCAGGCGTCGCCGATTTGGATGTCGAGTTCGGACGGTGTGTCGGGCATGTGGGCTCTCCTGGGGTGTGGTGATCATTATGCATGGTCTGGGGGACCCTCACCCCAGCCCTCTCCCAGAGGGAGAGGGAGAGGGATGAGAACCGGGAATGGAAGGTGGGATCTGGTGGAGTTTGAGGAAGTTGGTTGGTTCTCCCTGGCCGAGGGGGAAGCCTCCGGTGAGGACGATCTGGTCGCCGGGGGTGAGATCGAGGGCGTCGACGGCGGCTTGTTCGACTTCCCGGAGCATTCGGTCGATGTCGGTTGGCGGTGGGCAGTGGCGCGGCGTGACGCCCCACATGAGGGCGAGGCGCTGCAAGGTTGTGTCGTCGGGCGCGAGCACGAGGACGGGGACGGGGAGCCGGACGTGGGAGATGAGTCGGCCAGATCGTCCGCTGATGGTGAAGACGATCACCGCCTTGACCTGAGGGTGTTGTTCGACGGCAGCGGCGACCGCGACGGCAATGGTGCGAGCGGCGTCGGCCTTGAGTTCGATCGAATGGGCGACGGCGGCGCGTCCGGCGTCACCGGTTTCGGCGCGGTGGATGATGTCATCCATCATCGCCACGACTTCAACGGGATGGCGTCCGACTGCGGTTTCGGCGGAGAGCATGAGGGCGTCGGCGCCGTCCCAGACGGCGTTGGCGACATCGGAGGCTTCGGCGCGGGTCGGACGCTGGCGCTGGACCATCGACTCGAGCATCTGGGTGGCGATGATGACGGGCAGCAGGGCGCGTCCGGCGGCTTCGATGATCTGTCGCTGGAGCACGGGCACTTCGGCCGGGCCAACTTCGACTCCCAGGTCGCCTCGGGCGACCATGACGCCGTCGGAGACGGCGATGATCTCTTGCAGGTCGTCGATGGCGGAGATGGTTTCGATCTTGGCGATGAACGGGACCTCACCGCCTGCGGCGTGCACGGCGGCGCCGGCTTCGGCCAGGTCGAGGGCGCTGCGGACGAAGGAGAGGGCGAGGAAATCGAAGCCGTGCCGGACGGCGAAGCCGATGTGCTCGCGATCCTGGTCGGTCACAGCGGGCAGACGCTGGCCCGCTCCGGGCGCGTGCAGACCGGCGCGAGCGGTGAGCAGTCCTCCCCCACGCACCGTGGTGCGGATTCGATTGCCGTCGATTTCCTCGACGAGGAGGTCGAGTTCGCCGTCGCGCAGATAGACGCGGCCTCCGACCTCGAGCTCGTCGACGAGGGCGGCGTAGCTGCAACTTACGGTGAGGCAGTTGTCGTCGTAGGAGGCGTCTGCGTCGCTGCCGACGACGATGTCGACTCGTTCGCCGCGCGCGATTTCGGTGCCGTCGGGGACTGAGCCGATGCGGATCTTGGGGCCCTGGAGGTCGCCGAGGATGGCGACCGGCTTGCCGGTTGCCGCCTGGGCCTGGCGGACGGACTCGACGGCGCGCATCCATGAGGTTTCGTCGCCGTGCGAGAAGTTGATCCGGGCGACATCGAGTCCGGCGTTGACGAGTTCGAGGACAGTGTCCGGATCGCTGGAGGCGGGGCCGAGGGTGGCGACGATCTTGGCTCGACGACGTGAGGTCATGGCTCAAGCGTATTGGTCAGTGCGTAGGGGCATGTTGTTCACCAGTTGCGGAAGAGTCTGCGGACGAGCGGGTCGTCGGGAGCGAGCTCGCGGCGGTTGTTTGGGGGCGGCAACGGGTCGGGTGTGAGGACTTGGGTGTGGGCTTTCTTGCGCTTCGGCCTCGGCGGGGCCTGAACGGGCGGGCGGTTGTGTGATTTGCGTTCGGACTTGTTCGATTTTGGACGATTCTGTGCGGGTTTGGTCGGTCGGTGGTCGGGTTTGGGCTGTTGCTGGACGGAGATGGTTGGGGTTGGATTGACCGTTGTGGGGCTTGCTAAGGCCGGGGACCCCCCTCTGCCTTCGGCATCTCCCCCCGCTGCGCGGGGGGAGAGCGGAGTGGATGCGGCATCTTGTTCAGCTGGGTTAGGAGAGGGCAGAGGTTGGGTGAAGTGTTCGGTGCGGAAGGCTTCGGGGTCGGTGAGGTAGGGGGTGAAGTCGTCGATGCCGCTCTCGCGCATGGTCGCGGTGAGCTGGTCGAGGGCTTCGATGTATTTGATCGTGTCGGCCTCCTGCTCCATGACGATGCGGCGGGCTCGCTTCTGGCGGCGGTCTTCGACCTGGTCAAGGGAGTTGACGAGGAGGCGGAGTTCGCGGGCGGCGTTGATGTGCTGCTGGTGCAGGTCGGGGTCGGGGTGCTGGAGGTTGGCGACGGAGTGGACGAGCAGGTCGGCGGCGAGGGATTCGATGATCTCAGAGCGGTGGGACTCGAAGTCTCGGACGTACTTGGCGGCGGTGGAGTGGGCGCAGTGCATGCGCTCGCCGATCTGTCGGTAGGTGAGGCCCTGGCAGCGGAGGCTGTGGGCCTGGAGTCGTTTGGCTCGTTGGGCGGGGTTCATTGGGTGGCATCCCTTCTTGTCGTACATACGTTCACTTATGAGGGTAGCGAGCGCTGTGCAGGGGAGGACCCCCTCTGTCACTTCGTGACATCCCCGCATCCCCTGTTCAAGCCAGGGGCAGGCAAGTGCGGGGCAGGCTTCCCCCGCTCCGCGGGGGAGAACAGTCGGAGGGGTGTATGGCGTGGGTGACGGTGTCGCTGACGGGAGATGATTGTCGGGGTTGCAGGGTTGCTGTTGAGGGCGATCGCGGTCTGGGTCCCGCATCAAGTGCGGGGCATCGGAGGGGGGAAGAGGGGGTTCGGTAGCGTGCGGGGCCCTCACCCTAACCCTCTCCCTCAGGGAGAGGGGTCCGGAGAGGGAGGGGGCCGCAGAGATGGGTTCGGGGAGAATTGAAGCGGGGGGGGGGGGCGGCCCCCCCGCCCCCCCCCGCCCGCGTGGGGGGAGAGACCCGCGGGGGGGTTATAAAAAAAAAAAACAAGAGACCAAAAAAACAAAAA